>CADECM010000052.1 GCA_902825845.1 uncultured beta proteobacterium | reverse complement strand
ATACGATGGCGGCGATTGCCGCACACTTCGATGTGCATTACACGACGGTGAGCCGGTTGGTAAAGGCCTATGAGGCCGCCCGGCGATGACGAATGTGATAATAAAAGACCTGACCCCAAGTGCAATCTCCGGATCTTAAGGTTGGTGCGTTTGCAGCGCTTTATGTTCTGTGGCTGGGTAGCTGGCTGGTGTTGGGTGACAAGGCGTTTGGCGCCTGTCACTACAACTGGGACGAGGCCAGCGTCGCGGCCGCGGCTGCGGTGGCCGCGCTGCTGGCGTGCCGCCGTGTCGGCGCCCCGTACCGGGGTTTCCTCGCGCTGCAGGGGGTGTCGTTCCTGCTGTTGGCGGTGGTATGGCTGACCTACGGGACGGGCGCGCCGTCGGCTTGCGCGCCGGATAAAACGGCGGTCGTCGGCGATGATCCGCTCGATCTGATTTCAGATGCGATTTACGCTTTTAGCGTCTTTGCGCTGCTGTGCGCGTGGTCCTGCCTTGCCTTGTTACGCTGGCGTCAGCGGCAGCTTTCGCCGCTGACGTTGCTCGTGTTCGTGGCGCTGATGGCGGGGCTGGGCGCCATCTTCGCCAGCTTTTACTACCAGCAGTACGCGGGCGATATGGGCAGCGCGCTTGGCCGGCTCGATGGTGTGACGGCCGCACTGGAGTATCTGGTTCTGGTCACCGGGCTGCTGTGCATGCTGCTCAAGGAGCGCGGCATTGTCGTCTGGATGCTGGTGGGGACGGTGGTCCTGATGGCCAGTGACATGGCCTACAGTGTCAGAAATGTGCCGGAACTGATCGACGCGGTATGGATGTTCGGGCAATTTCTGATTCTGGCCGCGATGGCCGTGATGCCGGGGACTTCTCCGTGCGATGGCGCCGACCCAATCGTCGCGCCGACACCCGACGCGGCAGGTGAAGGCCGCTCCGGATTGTCTGGCGTGTTGATCCTGATTTCCCTGGGCGCCGCCCTGTTGTCGCCGCTGGTGTGGCTTCTGCCGGTCGCAGTGGCCTGGAAGTCACTGGTCGCGGTGCTGTTCGTGGTCGCACTGGTGATGCTGTTGGTGTGGATCACGGATCGCTTCGACGACACCGTCACCTTTTTGCGTGAGTATGTGGCGCGCACCCATCGGGAACGCCTCGCATCGACGGATTGGCATGCCGCGCCGCCGCGGATTCGCGCGGCCCTTGCTTCAACCGGACTGGGCGCGTTCCTGGATGACTTTCGTGCATCGGCGGCGCGACTCAGGGGCGACGTGCTGTTCCTCGGCCGTGAGCGCCTGTTCGGGCCGCCCGTTGTGCCCGCCGCGCAGCGCAAGGCGTCCTGCTTCATTGTCATGCCCTTCAGCGAGGCGTGGTCGGGCGAGGTGCATCGCGTTATCGCGAATACCTGCGTGGAAGCCGATGTGCGCGCGGTGCGCGGCGACGATCTGTTTACGCCAACCGATATCCTCGACGATATCTGGAACGCCATCCACGCGGCCGACTTCATTGTCGCCGACATCACCGGGCGCAATCCCAACGTTCTGTATGAACTGGGCATCGCCCACACGCTCGCGAAACCGGTGCTGATCCTGTCGCGCAATGCGGCCGATATCCCCATCGATCTGGCGACGCGGCGCGTGATCCTCTATGGCCAATCCGCCGACGATTGGCGCGAAGACCTCACCGTCAAAATCAGTCGGGCGGTGAGGCAGATCATCACTGACTATGGCATTGGCGGCGATGACTCCGGACCCGTTACCGATCCCTGATCCCTTCAGTCGTTCGGCGCAATAGACGGGATGTAATCTGACGCACAGCACCGGCCGGTGGCTTCGCTACGGCACCAGCATGCGCGCCAGCCACAAGCTGATCGCCGGGAACAACACCAGCAGCGTCACCCGCACCGCGTCGGCGGCGAGAAACGGCAGCACGCCGCGATAGGTTTCCGCGATTGGCACGTCGCGCGCGTGACTATTGACGACGTAAACGTTGAGTCCCACCGGCGGCGCGATCAGGCCGACCTCCACCACGCACAGCACGAGGATGCCGAACCACACCGCTTTGGCGGGGGCATCGAGGCCGTAAATGTCAAGCGCCATCACCGCAGGGAACAGGATCGGAATGGTGAGCACAATCATCGACAGTTCATCCATCACGCACCCCAGCAGTACGTACAGCGCCAGTATCGCGACGATGATCGTCAGCGGCGGCCAGCCGCTGCCTGCCACGACTTGTGCCAGTTGCGCCGGCATCTGCGACAGGGCGAGCGCCGCATTCAGCATGTCGGCGCCCAGAAAAATCAGAAAAATCATGCCGGCGGTTTCAGCCGTGCCCAGAAAGCTGTCGCGGATTGCCCTTGCATTCAATTCCCGCCGCGCGAGCCCGGCGATCAGCGTGCCCGCCGCGCCGATGGCCGCGCCCTCGGTGGGCGTGAACGCGCCGCCGTAGATGCCGCCGAACACCACCCCGAAAATCGCAGCCACCGGCCACACCGCCTTGAATAGCGCGAGCCGCTCAGCGCCGCTGTGACGGGCAGACGCCGGGCCGTGATCGGGGTGTCGGCGCACGTAGAGGTAAATCGCCGCGAGATACAGCGCCACCGCGAGCAGCCCCGGGATGAACGCCGCCGCAAACAGCCGCGCAATGTTCTGTTCGGTGAGGATGCCGTACACCACCAGCACCACCGAGGGCGGAATCAGGATGCCCAGTGTGCCGCCCGCGGCGAGTGTGGCGGTGGCGAGCCGCCCCGAGTAGTGATGGCGGCGCATTTCCGGCAGGGCCACCTGTGTCACCGTTGCCGCCGTGGCGACCGACGAGCCGCAGATGGCGCCGAAGGCCGCGCACGCGAGGATGGCCGCCATCGCCATGCCGCCGCGGCGATGGCCGATCAGCGCGTTGGCGAGCCCGAACAGCGCGCGTGACAGGCCGCCATGGGTGGCGAACTGGCCCATCAGCAGGAACAGCGGAATCACCGACAGGTCGTACGACGAGTAGCGCGCGAAGGCTGCGCCCTTGAGGTGATTGAGCAGCGCGTCGGGGCTGGCCAGCAGCGCGTAACCCACCGCGCCGGGAATGAACATCGCGATGGCGATCGGCGTGCGCACCGCCATCAGGCCCAGCATGACCGCGAACATGCCGATCCCGGCCGCGAGCGGGGTCATCGCGCGGTCCAGTCGCGGCGGGCGGTGTCGAGGGCGGCGAGCGCGGTCAGTGCAAACGCGGGCGTCATCAGTGCATAGGCATACCACACCGGCAGGCCCATGATCATCGAGGTTTCATTGCTGGCTTTCATCGCCACCGCACCGGCGCCGGTGCGCCATGCCGCGAGCGCCATCACCAGTGCCAGCAGCAGCGCGCCCAGGACATCCAGCGCGCGGCGGGTGCGATCCGCAGCACGCAGCGTGAAAAAATCCACGATGATGTGCCCGCGCCGCACCTGACAGTACGGCAGGCAGCACGCAATCGCCACCGCGCAGCCCAGTTGCACCAGCTCGAAATCACCCTGAATCGGCCGCCCCGCCAGCCGCCCGGCAACGGAGGCGGCCGACATCAGCGTGATGGCGGAAAAAATCGCGCCGCCAGCGAGTGCGAGCCATTTTGCGGCGGCGGCAATCACGCCGCGGCCCGCGCGCGCGGAAGCCGGCCAGCGCGACAGTCGCGCAGACGCAACGAGTACGCCACGCGGCTATTTCACGTTTTGCGCGATCAGGCCCTGCGCGGCCTTGAGCAGCGCCGTGCCGTCGCGTCCCTTGCCGCTCATGTCCTTGACCCAGTCATCGCGCACGTTTTGCGCAATGCGCCGCCATTGTTCAAGTTCCGTCGCGTTGAGCATGTAGAACTGATTGCCGCGATGTTGCGCCAGCTTGCGCCCCGGCCCGTCCGCGTCGAGGATGACCTTGCCCGCCTGCGCCGACAGCCCGGTGCCCGAATTGGCATCGATCACGCGTTTGAGATCGGGCGGCAGCGCGGCGTAGCGCGCCGGGTTCATGGCGAAGATGAAGGTGGAGGTATACAACGCCGGCAGCTTGGGATCGGTTTCGGTGTGGTGCTTGGCGAGTTCGTGTACGCGCACCGCCGGTACCACTTCCCATGGGATCATCGCGCCGTCAATCACGCCCCGGCTCAACGCCTCGGGCACCTGCGGCACCGGCATTCCGACCGGTGTCGCGCCGAGGGCGGCGATCAGCTTGTTGGTGAGCCGCGTGGGCGCACGCACCTTCACGCCCTTCAGGTCGGCGAGCGTGCGCACCGGCTTGTCGCGCATATGGATGTAGCCCGGCCCATGCACGTGAAACGCCAGCGGCCGCACGTCCTTGAATTCATCTTTCGCATGCTTCTCGACGTATTGCCACAACGCGCGCGAGGTGCCCACGGCGTCGGTCATCATGAACGGCAGCTCGAACACCTCGACGGACGGAAAGCGTCCGGCGTTGTATCCCGGCAGCGTCCACACGACATCGGCTACGCCATCCTTCACCTGATCGTAGAGCTGCGGCGGCGCGCCGCCCAGTTGCATCGACGGATAGATCTGGCACTTCAGCCGGCCGGCGGATTCCTTGGCAATTTTGTCGCACCAGGGTGTGATCAGCTGGGTGTGCGCGGGCGACAACGCCGACAGAAAGTGATGCACCTTGAGGGTGACTTCCTGCGCGGGCGCATTGGACGACAGACCCGCGATGACGCAGGCAACGGTGAGCTGGTACAACGAACGGATCATGCTTTCTCCTGAACAAAGTAGCGGCAAGCGTGCAATGGTAGCGGATCGGTGCATGCCTTGCGGTTTTTGAAAATACAATATAATCAATGAGTTATGTTAACTCTTCCAGCGGCAAGCCAGCGTACTGCGCCGCCAGCAGCGCTTGCGCCGCAACCGATGTCTGCAGGTGTTCGAATTCGTAATCCTGGGCGCGACGTTCGAACGCGGTTGCGGCCGGATCGATATGCAGCAATGTGGTGAGGTAGCGCGACGTGCGCACCGCATGCCACACGCGGCGCAGCGCGGTTTCGCCGTAGCGCGCCAGCGCACTGTCGTCGCCGCGCGCGTAATGCGCGAACAGTGCGCGCGACAAATAGAACACATCGGAAACCGCCAGATTCAGTCCCTTGGCACCGGTGGGCGGCACGATATGTGCCGCGTCACCGGCGAGGAACAGCCGGCCGTGGCGCAGCGGTTCGACCACGAAACTGCGCAACGTGGTCAGCGACTTTTCGGTGGCCGGCCCGGCGACGATGTGGCGCGCCCAGTCGCTTGGAAACCGCTGCCGCAATTCGTCCCAGAAGCGATCATCGGGCCAGTCCTCGATGCGTGCATCGAGCGGTGTCTGGAGGTAGTAACGGCTGAGCGTGGCGCTGCGCGAGGACGCCAGCGCAAAGCCGCGCGGGTGGTGCACATAGGTGATGTCGGGCAACGGCGGCACGGGCGCGAGCACGCCCAGCCAGGCGTAGGGATAGCTCAGGGTGTACTCGCGTGTCATCGCCGCCGGTATCGCGCTGCGTGTGACGCCATGAAAACCGTCACAGCCTGCGATGAAATCGCAGTCGAGGCGCTGCGCCTGCCCGTCGTGCGTAAACGTAACGCAGGGCTGCGCGCCGTCGATGCCGTGAAGTTGCACGTTCTGCGCTTGGGTGATCAGCGCCGCCCCGCGCGCATCCGCCGCGGCAAACAAATCTTCCTGAATGCTGGTCTGGCCGTAGGTGGTCATGCGCTGGCCGGTGTGGCGCAGCGTATCCACAAACAGGTCGCCGCGCCCGGCCCACACCAGCCGCATGCCGTCGTGCGGTTTGCCATCCCGCGCCAGGCGCGTGCCGAGCCCGTGGCGATGCAGAACGTCGACGGTGGACGGCTCCAGCACGCCGGCACGTATGCGCGAGAGCACATGCGCGCGGCCGTGCTTTTCCACGACCACGGAGCGGATATCGTGCTGGTGCAGGATTTCGGACAGCAGCATCCCCGCGGGGCCGCCGCCGATGATGGCGACTTGAGTGCGCATGAACCGTTAGCGTGAGAGGGCGCGCGATCCCGCCAATGTTACGCCACCCCGGCGAGTTCCAGCACCGCCTGCAGCAGCACATTGCAGCCCGCGGTGATGTGCGGCGGCTGCGCGTCCTCGATCTCGTTGTGGCTGATGCCGTCCTTGCATGGCACGAAAATCATGCCGGTGGGACAGACCGAGGCGAGATAGATCGCGTCGTGTCCCGCGCCGCTGACCAGCTCGCGATGCGGGTAGCCGTAGCGCTGCGCCGCCGCGCGCACGGCGTTTTTGCAGACGTCGGCAAACGGCGTCGGCGGAAAGTAGACCGTTTGCACCATGGTGTAATCCAGCCGTCGCGCAGTACATTCGCGCGTGGCGGCCTCGCGCAACTGCGCTTCCATCGCGGCCAGCATGGCGTCGGCCGGCGCGCGCAAATCGACGCTGAAATGCACGCTGCCGGGGATGACGTTGCGCGAATTGGGCTCCACGCGCATGTGGCCCACGGTGGCGCGCGTGTCGGGGTGCGCGCGGCCGATGGCATCGATGGCCGCAATGATCGGCGCTGCGCCCTGCAGCGCGTCGCGCCGCAGGTGCATCGGCGTCGGCCCCGCGTGTGCCGCCATGCCGCTGACGGTGACATCGAACCAGCGCTGGCCCAGCCCGCCGCTCACCACGCCGATTACCTTGTCTTCGTTTTCCAGCACCGGCCCCTGCTCGATGTGCGCCTCAAAATACGCGGCCACCGGGCGCCCGCCGCAGGGTGCGTCGCCGGCGTAGCCGATGGCATCGAGCGCCGCACCCATGGTGATGCCGTCGATGTCCTTCTGTTCGCGCGCATGCTCGATGCTGAACTTGCCGGCGAACACGCCGGAGCCTTCCATCACCGGCGTGAAGCGCGTGCCTTCCTCGTTGGTCCACACCGCGACTTCGATCGGGTGGCGGGTCTGGATGCCGTGATCGTCAAGCGTGCGGCACACTTCCAGCGCGGCCATCACGCCGTAACAGCCGTCGAAGCGTCCGCCGGTCGGTTGCGTATCGAGATGGCTGCCGCTGATCACTGGCGGCAGCGTGGGATCGCTGCCTTCGCGGCGCGCGAAAATATTGCCCATGCGGTCGATGGTGAGGGAAAGTCCCTGCGCCGTGCACCACGCAATGAATTGATCGCGGCCGGCTTTGTCTTCGGGCGTGAGTGCAATGCGTTTGACGCCGCCCTTCGGCGTGGCGCCGATGTGCGCCATGTCCATCAGCGACTGCCACAGCCTTTCGCCGTTGACGGTCAGTGCCTGAATGTCGTGCAGCACGTTGATTACCTCCGCGAATGGCGTTCGTGACGGAATAATTTAATTCAATAAAAACAATAACTTACGTTTATCCTTCGCCCTGCTACGCGCTTTGCGCCAGGGCCGCAAACGATTGCGCCAGTGCGGCATCGGCCTGCGCCAGATGCGCGGTGCGCTGTTCGAGCCAGACGCGATCCGCCGCCGCGCTGGCGCGTTCTGCAGCGAGCATGCGCTGCACTTCACTGAGTTGCGGACCGCCGATGCCCTTGCGTCCGAACACCATGTACTCGGCGCTGATTACTTCACGGAAGGCCGCTTCATCCAGCGGCAGCGGTTGCTGTGTCATCGTTTGGTAGATGCGCTGCGCTTCGCCGTAGGGAATGTCGGCCAGCTTCAACTGCCGGCTGCGGCCGAAGTCGGTGAGCTGGGAGGCGAAGTGATGACCAATGCGAAACGGTACGTCGGCGCGTTGCATCAGTGCGTCCGCGATTTCCGTGGTGGTGGAGTAATCCGCGCGCACTTCCACCAGCGCGCGTTCCTTGTTGACGACGATGCCGCCCAGCACCTGCCGCAGCAGCTTGAACACCTGCAGCGGCCGGCCGCAGGGCACCGGATCGTACATGCGGTAGTCGAACATGCCGGTGCGGTTGTTGTGCGAAATCAGAAACACCGTGTGCAGTTCGCCCAGCAGGATGCTCGACTGCGCGCGCAGTTGTTCGAGCGCGGCGGGGTTGCGCTTTTGCGGCATGATGCTGGACACGCCGGTGAGTTCGCCGGTGGCAAGCAGAAACCACGGCTGGGTGTCGGCGTATTGCGTGTGCAGATCCTGCGCAAACTGGCCGATCTGCACCGCCGCGATGGAAAGCGCGCCGGCCACGTCCAGCGCGCTGTCCACCGGCGCCAGGTGATTGGCGTCGTAGGCGTTCTCCAGCAGCCCCTCGAAACCCAGCAATGCTTCCAGGCGCTTGCGATCGATGGGGAAGCTGGAGGTTGCGAGTGCCGCCGTGCCCAGCGGGTTCAGATTGACACGCGCATAAGCCTCGCGCAGGCGCTGCGTTTCGCGCGCGAGCGCCGACACCAGTGCCAGCAGGTAGTGCGCGAAGGTGGTGGGCTGCGCCTGCACGCCGTGGGTGTAGGCGGGAATGAGGGTCTCGGTGTGCTGCGCGGCCAGCGCCAGCGCCGTGTCGCGCGCGCCGATCAGTGCATCGATTTCCTGCGTCAGTCCATCGCGCAGATTCATGCGTGCGATGGTGGAGGCAATGTCCTGACGGCTGCGCCCGCTGTGCAGGCGCGAGGCGTCAGGCCCCACCACCGCGGTGAGCCGCGGTTCGTAGTCGAGATAGTCGGCGGAACGGCGCGGCACGCCGCTGCTGAGCGCCTCGGCGCGCATATCCTCGATCACTCGCGCGATGCCCGCCGCGATGCGCGTGGCGTGGTGGCGCGGCACGATGCCGGTCTCGTGCAGCATGACGATGCACGCCTTGTTGATCTGGTCGAGAAACGCCGTCGCGCGTCCGCCGCTGCGAAACGCTTCGTTGATGTCGAGTGCGCTGGCCGCGTCGCTCATGGTATTGACCTGTATAAATATTGTTTAAAAACAAATACTTATGAAATGCCGCCGCGCATGGCGCTAGCGCTTTGGCAGATCCAGCCCCACGCCTTCCAGGGCGCCGAACAGCGCGTGCAGTTTTGCCACATCCGCCGCCGGCAGCGGCGGTTTCAGGATTGACGCAATATTCCCGGCGACATGCGCCGGGTTGCCGGTGCCGAACAGCACCACGTTCGCGCCCGGCTGGTGACGCGCGTAGCGATAGGCCGCTTCGATCACGTCGTGCGCGCCGCCCTCGTGCAGCAAAAAATCCAGCGGCTGCGATTTTTGCGCGAGCGCGGCGGGCACTTTGCCCTCGGCCGCGAGCGCCTGCAGGTCCTGCTGCAAACGGCCGGGCGTGCTGAACAGACTGCGCACCGCAAACATGATCAGGGTGCCGATGTTGCGCGCTTGTGCCGCCGGAAACACGCGGCTGCGCGCATTCTGGTTGAGCATGTGAAACGCGAACATGATGACATCCACCAGATCGTCTTCAAACGCGCTTTGCAGCATGTCGTGGCCGGGATCCTGCGGCGCCATTTCGGTGATGCCGAGAAAGCGGAACTTGCCCTTTTCCTTTTCGCGCAACAGCGCGGGTATCACCTCGCGCGCGACATGGGCGTAGGCGCCGGGCAGCACCGTGTGCAGCAGGTAGATGTCGACGTAATCCGTGCCCAGCGCCTTAAGGCTGGCGTCAAGGCCATCCACGACCTCGGCGCCCGACAGCAGCCGCTTGCCTTCGGCCACCTTGCACTTGGTGGAGACCACTACCGCATCGCGCGCCACCGACTTCAGCGCCTCGCCCACGATCGCCTCGGTGCCGTAAACCTGCGCGGTGTCGATCAGGTTGACGCCCAGATCGAGCGCCTGCCGCACGATGCCCACACCATGGGCTTCACTGTGGCCGGCGCCCAATCCCAGGCGGCTGCTGCCGCCGCAGCCCAGTCCTGCGACGCTGACGTTGAGTCCGGTACGGCCAAGGGTGGTGTATTCCATGATGCAGTTCGTCGAAGGTAGGCAGATGCCTGATTGTACGCGTGATGCGGCATGTTACCGGCGTACCCGGATTTTCAATTTCGCGCGCGTATTTGCGCTACATCAATCGCTCGCGCGATGCGGGATGCCAGACTTCTCAAATACTGTGACATCGGGAGGTTTATCATGATTCAGGAGGTCAGCGGCGACATTCTGCTGAGCAAGGCGCAATGCATTGCGCATGGCATAGCGCCCAATGATCCGTTCAACAATGGCCTTGCGCAGCAGCTGCGCAGCATCTGGCCGGCCATGTACAAGGATTTTCGCCACTATTGCCAGAGCCAGCACCCCAAGCCCGGCACGCTGTGGGCATGGATGGGGGCGGATGGCAAGCGCGTGGTCAACCTGTTTACGCAGGAATCGGCCTATCACCCCGGCGCGCGGCCCGGACGGGCCACGGTGCAGCACGTGGGGCATGCGCTCAAGGCGCTGCGGCACCTGGCCGATACTGAAAAATTCACCAGCATGGCGTTGCCGCGTCTGGCGACCGGCGTCGGCGGGCTGGAGTGGAACGACGTCAGGCCGTTGCTGACCCAACACCTGGGCGACCTCGGGATTCCCGTGATCGTCTATGCCACGTATCACGCGCAGCAGGCGGCGGACGAGGGCTTGTAGTCCCGCGCAAATGCTCCCCGCAGCGACGTGGCCGCTGCGCTGCGGGATTTCAGTTGCGTGCTTAGAGCGGCTTGATCATCACCTTGCGGAACTTGATCACGCCCTTGCCGTGCTGCAGCGCGAACGGACCGCTGGCGAACTGGTCATGATCGATCTCGGCGGTCTTCACGCCGTTGAGCGTGACCACCATGACCGAGCCGAAGGCGGTGAAGTCCATGGTATTCCATTTGCCGCCGGCTTTCTGCGGCTTGATGACCTTGCCGTGATGCACGATGCCGCCGGTGCCGAATGACGGATCGGGACGCTCGTCAAAAATATTGCCTTCGTAGCAACTTTTGTCCGTAATCGCCTTGGGATTGGCGCAGCGGATGAACACACCGCTGTTGGCATCGGGGCTGGACCAGAATTCCACCACCAGCTGGAAATTGCCATAGGATTTTTTGGAGACGAGGAAGCCGGTGTCCTTGCCGCGCTTGTCGGCCTGAATCGCGCCATCGGCGGCGGTCCAGTTGGAATCCCCGACCGCGTCGAAGTTTTCCATGCCGCGCGTGCCGTCGAGCAGCGTGGTCCAGCCGGATGCGGCGGGCGACTCCGAGGACGACGATGGCGCGCTGGCACAACCCGTGAAGGTCGCGGCAGCGACAAGTAAAACGGGGAAAAGGAAGGATCTGTTATTCAATTTGGGTGACTCCCTGTGTTGATTACTACTTGCGCAGTTTGTACCACGGATGCGGATTGCCCGGCACTTTGACCCGCAGCGTATAGACCGAGGTATGCGCACAGCAGAATAGTGTGCGCATGTCCGCTCCGCCAAAGGCAAAATTCACGGATTGCTCGGGAAAGCGGATGATGCCCACGCGCTTGCCGTCGGGATTCCATACCCAGATGCCGCCGGGCGCGGTGCAATACACACGGCCGATGCTGTCGACCTTGAGGCCGTCGGGGATGCCCGGTTCCGCGCCCTCGTTGGCGTCGGCAAAGATGCTGCGGCTGACCATATGCCCGGCCGCGTCCAGCCGGATCGCGTGCACGTACTTGGAGGAGCGCGTGTTCGCCACATACATGGTGCGCTCGTCGGGTGACAGTGCCAGTCCGTTCGGATATTCGCAATGCGCCAGCACGCTGAGGCTGCCGTCGGGCGCGAGACGATAGACGGCCGCGCCATCCCACAGGTTGTTGTCGCCCTCGCGGCCGGGAATCTCGCGTTCGTGAAACGGCCGGCGCTTCTCGGGATCGGTGAAATAAATGCAGCCGTTGGAGTGGCACACCACGTCGTTGGGCCGATTGAAGCGGCCGCCCTTGTAGCGCTCCACCAGCGTTTCCACTTTGCCGTCCGCACCCGTGCGCGTGACTTTGCGGCCGTCGCCCTCGCACACAATGAGGCGGCCCTGCAGATCGAAGGTGGTGCCGTTGCCGCCCTCGGTATTGCGCACCAGTTCCGCCGCCTGGCCGATACGGATGCGGTGCAGGCGGTTGGGGCGCAGATCGACGAAGTACCAGTAATCATCGGGATGCCACAGCGGACCTTCGGTAAAGGTGAAACCGGTCGCAACGCGCTCGGCTTCGGTGGTCTCAAGCACATCGGGCAGGTAGTTGACGGCCATTCGTCGCTCCTCGCGCGGCAGATTCGAAAGGACACAAGTCTAAGACTTCGCGGCGCGGAACGCCACGCCAAATGCATTTTGTTGCGTCCATGGCGCCTGGCCGAAGGCCGGCGCAATAGGCGGGCAACGACCGGTCGGTTAACGGTCCGTGCGCAGTTTTTCCCATTCCGCGTAGTTGCGCGTGACGTGGTGCGCGGGAAACTGCGGCGTTTGCGTTTCAAGCCAGCGAAACGGCGCTTGCCCGTCATGACGAAATGCGTGACTGGTGCCGACATCGGTCCACGCCACATCGCCCGCGCCGAGGCGAAAGCGCTGGTCTTCGATGTCCATGATGACTTCGCCGCTCAGGCCGCGATAAAACGCCTCGAGCGGATGGTCGTGCCGCGTGCGATAGGCGCCCGCGGCCATTTCGCCGCGCACCATGAAAAGATTGCCTCGGGCCACGTGTCCTCGCGGTGAAAAACGTATCGCGTAGTGCAAAGCCGGGCCGCGCGGGCGGCGCATCGTGCAAACGGTAGTGCTGACGCGTGTCGGCAACCATACCATTGGCATGCCGGTCGACAGGCATGGCGTTCTCCCTGCGCCAATCGCGCTTCGGGCCGCGGATCGCCAGTGCTGCGCGGTGTACCGCGGATGGGCGCAAGGGATATAATGTAAGTATCTGTTTTTAAACAATATTTTAAGATGCCACTACAGGCACGTGTTGAATGTACTCGCGTCGCGGTTGCGGTGATTCAGCAAGTGCGGCGCGCTGCGCCACGGTGATCGAAGCCGTGCATATTCGGCTATAGTCGCGCCGGATATTCGACCAACCGGCCCGCCTGCGCGTCGTGCGGCGAACGGTCGAAAAATAATAAGGGAGGAAACATGATTCCGAAGCGGCTTGCTGTCCGCGCGCGCCATGCCTGGCCGACGGTGTTGATGTGCGCAATGGCGGCTGCGCTCCCGGCTGCCGCGCAACATTACCCGTCGCGTCCGATCCGACTCATCGTCGCCTTTGCGCCGGGCGGCAGCGTGGATCTGGTGGCGAGGCTGGTGGCGCAGAAGGCCGGAGCCTTGTTCGGGCAGACCGTGGTCATCGACAACCGTCCCGGCGCGGGCGGCCGCCTGGGCGCCGAGATGGCCGCGCAGGCCACGCCCGACGGCTACACGATACATATCACCAGCGCGTCGTTGGTGGTCAATGCGGCCATCTACCGCAATCTGCCGTACGATCCGGTGAAGTCGTTTGCGCCGGTGACCTTGCTGGCCTCAACCCAGAACGCGCTCGCCGCCACGCCGGCGCTGCCCGTGAAAAGCGTGGCGGATTTGATCGCTCTGGCGAAGCAGCAACCGGGCCGCATCAATTACGGGTCGACCGGTGTGGGCACGTCGGGACATCTGACGATGGAGATGTTTCGCAGTCAGGCAGGTATCCAGCTCACGCACGTGCCCTACAAGGTCATCGGCCAGACCTACACCGATCTGTTCGCGGGCCGGGTGGCGCTGTTTTTCCCGACCTTGCCGGGGGCGTTACCGCATTACCGCGGCGGCAAAATGCGATTGCTGGCGGTGTCGGGCGCGAAGCGCTCAACCGTGTTGCCCGCCGTACCGACCCTGGCCGAGGCGACGCTGCCGGGTTTTGAAGCATCGACCTGGTATCCGGTCCTCGCACCGGCCGGCACACCGCGGGCGGTGGTGAACACCCTCAACCGTGCATTGGTGGACGCCCTGAAAGCCGCGGACATCGCGAAGCGTCTCGACGAGATGGGTGTGGAACCGGCCGGCTCCACACCCGCGCAACTGGCGGCGCATATCAAGGCCGAGCTGCCGAAGTGGGCCGAGGTGGTGAAACTCTCCGGTGCCGCGGTGCACTGAGCGGATGCGAGTTCCGCCGTTCAGGGTGTCGCCGGCGTAAACGAATCGCAGAAAAATTCGTCCGGCGGTAGGTTGCACTGCGCGGAGAAATCACGGCGCGCGGATTCGATGACGATGGGCGCGCCACAGGCATAGACCTGGTAGCCGGACATGTCGGGGAAATCGTCCATCACCGCTTTGTGTACAAAGCCGCCGCGGCCGGTCCATTGGTCTTCGGGCCGGGCTTCGGACAGCACCGGGATGTAGCGAATGCCGTGCTCGCGCGCCCAGCCTTCGGCGAGGTCGTTCAGATACAGGTCGCTGCGCACCCGGCAACCCCAGTACAGCGTCATCGGGCGCCGGATGTTCTTGTGGATGCTGTGTTCGATAATGGCTTTGATTGGCGCAAAGCCGGTGCCGCTGGCGAGCAGAATGATCGGCTTGTCGCTGTCCTCACGCAGAAAGAAGGTGCCCAGCGGCCCTTCAAAGCGCAGGATGTCTTTTTCCTTGAGGGTGTTGAACACGAACTGGCTGAACGGCCCGCCGTAGTTGCGCAGGTGCAATTGAAGCATGGCGTCGTCATGCGGCGCGTTGGCCAGCGACAGGCTGCGGCGCAGGCCGCTTTTGGTGAGGATGTCGATATATTGTCCGGCCAGAAACTGCAGGCGCTCGCTGCCGGGCAGGCGCAGCTGAATCATCATCACGTCAGGCGCCGCGCGTTCGAGTTTTTGCACGCGGCAGGGCAGGGTGCGGACGGGAATATCCTTGATGGCGTTGATTTCGCGGCATTCGACCACCACGTCGGTGAGCGGCCGCGCCTGGCAGAACAGCGCGTAACCGGCCTGCTTGTCGCTATCGGGCAGGGCGCCTTCGTCATGCTCGCCGTAGTCGACCTTGCCCTCCAGCACTTTGCCCTTGCAGCTGCCGCAGGCGCCATTGCGGCAGCTGTAAGCAATGAAAAAGCCTTCGCGCAGCGCGCCGTCGAGGATGGTTTCGTCGCCCGAAACCGTGAAAACATGGTTGCTCGGCTTGATCGTGACTTGACAGGTCATGGCGTAAAATAGCGTGGAATATGAAACGGTTACTGATTGTCGGCTGCGGCGATGTTGGCATGCGCCTGATACCCCTCGCGCGCGCGCGCTACCGGGTGTACGCGCTGACACGCGATGCGGCGCATTGTGCGGCGCTGCGCGCGCTCGGTGCGACGCCGATCATCGGAGATCTGGACCGGCCGCAATCGCTGTCGGCAATCGCGGGGATTGCCCATGATGTGGTTCATCTGGCGCCGCCGCCATCGCAAGGCCTCGGCGATACGCGCACGGCGCATCTGATAGCGGCCCTGGGGAAGCGACGAAGTAGAAACGGTGCGGGCAGTCTACCACAGCACTTTATCTACATCAGTACCAGCGGCGTCTACGGTGATTGCGGCGGCGCGCTGGTGCCCGAGACACGCCCGGCGCGCCCGCAAACGGCGCGCGCACGGCGCCGCGTGGACGCCGAGCGCCGCCTGCGTGCCTGGGGCGCGCGGTGTGGTGTGCCGGTGTCGATTCTGCGCGTGCCGGGCATTTACGCGGACGACCGATTGCCGCTGGCGCGCCTGGCACGCGGCACGCCGGCGCTGCTCGATGCGGAAGACAGCTACGTCAATCACGTGCATGCGGACGATCTGGCACGGCTGGTGATCGCGGCGTTGAATCGCGCGTCGCCGGGACGCGCCTACAACGCGGTGGATGATTTGCCGCAGAAGATGGGTGAGTACTTTGATCTGGTGGCCGACCGCCACGGGCTCACTCGCCCGCCGCGCGTGACGCGCAGCGAGGCCGAGCTCATCATTCCCGGCAATCTGCTGTCGTTCATGAGCGAATCGCGGCGCCTCACCAATGGGCGCATCAAGCGCGAGCTGAAATTCCGCCTGCGCTTTCCCAGTGTGCTGGATGGGGTGCGTGTGCCCATCCGCGGCGGCGGGCTGCCATGAGTACCGCTGCCGAAACACTGCTGGTAATCACCCATCTGCCGGATCGCGACGCAGCGATGAAACTGGCGAATGCGGTAATTGACGCCCGCGCCGCCGCGTGCGTGAACGTGCTGGAGCCGTGCACCTCGGTCTACCGCTGGCAGGGGAAGGTGGAGAGTGCGGCGGAATTCCCGTTACTGATCAAGACCACGGCGGCGAGCTATGCCGCGCTGGAGGCACTGATCCTCAGCCTGCATCCTTACGAACTTCCCGAAATCATTGCAGTCCCAGTGGCGCGCGGGTTGCCGGGTTATTTGCAATGGGTGGCCGGTGAAACCGGAAATGGGTGATGGGTAAATTACATAAATATCTGTTTTTATTGTATTTTTTAGGGATGCCCACGGTTGGTCTGGCGGCCCAGCCGGATCTGCTCGAGCCGGAAAAGGCATTTCGTTTTTCTGCGCGCGTGCTGGATGCGTCGAACATTGAGGTGCGCTATCAGATCGCCGACGGCTACTATCTGTATCGGGAGCGGTTTGCCTTTGCCGCCGCACCGGCCGGCGTCAAGCTCGGCGCTGCACGGATTCCCGAGGGCAAGAAAAAGAAAGATGAATTTTTCGGCGAGGTACAAACGCATCGCGGCGACTTGACCATCATCGTGCCGGTGGCGCAGGCAGGTGATGGCACCATCGCGCTGACGGCGACCTCACAAGGCTGCGCTGACGTGGGCGTGTGCTATGTGCCGATGGAAAGCAAAGTGAATCTGGCGATGGCCGGTGGCGGTGGCGTCGCGGCGGGCAGCCTGAGCGGGCAGCGCGACACTGACCCGCTGGCGCGATTGCTGAATCCGGGACAACCGGCGAAGGCGGCGAATGCCACTTCGACGGGGGATGCGGCAAATGCCGAAGATGCACGTATCGCGGCGCTGTTTCGCGGCGGTTTCTGGCTGCTGCTGGCGAGCTTTTTCGGCTTTGGCCTGCTGCTTGCATTTACGCCCTGTGTGCTGCCGATGATTCCGATTCTGTCGGGGATCATTGTCGGCCGCGGCCAGCCGGTGACGCGCGGGCACGGCTTTGCGCTGTCGCTGGCCTATGTGCTGGGCATGGCGATTACCTACGCCCTGGCGGGCGTGGCCGCGGGCTTGAGTGGCGCGATGCTGGCGGCAGCGCTGCAAAACGCCTGGGTGCTGGGCAGTTTCGCCGTCGTGTTCGTTCTGCTGGCGCTGTCGATGTTCGGGTTCTACGAATTGCAACTGCCGCCCCAGTTGCAATCGCGGTTGAGCGAAACGTCCAACCGCCTGCCGGGCGGGAAGTACACCGGGGTGTTCACGATGGGCGTGTTGTCGGCTCTGATCGTCGGGCCGTGCGTGGCGGCGCCGCTGGCGGGCGCCCTGCTGTACATCAGCCAGAGCCGCGATGGCGTGCTGGGCGGCGCTGCGTTGTTCGCAATGGCGGTGGGAATGGGCGTACCGCTGCTGGCGGTGGGCGCGTCCGCGGGGGCGTTGCTGCCCAAGGCGGGCCCGTGGATGGATACCGTCAAGCGCTTTTTCGGTGTGTTGCTGCTGGCGGTGGCCATTTATCTGATCTCATCCCTGATCCCGCTGGCGGCGCAGATGCTGGCATGGGCGGCGTTGCTGATTGTCAGCGCGGTGTTTCTGCGGGTGATCGACCCACTGCCGCAGCATGCCCATGGCTTCCAGCGTTTCGGCAAGGGCGTGGGCTTGATTGCGCTGCTGGCGGGCGCGGCCTACCTTGTTGGCGCGCTATCCGGTGCGCAGGATATATTGCGGCCGTTATCGGGACTCACCGGCGGCACAGCGTCAGCAGGCGCGAGCGAGACCCTCTTCAAGCGCGTCAACACGGGCGCCGAATTGGACGCAGCGATCAAGGCCGCTGCCGGAAAGCCCGTCATGCTCGATTTCTACGCCGATTGGTGTGTATCGTGCAAGGAAATGGAGCGATTTACGTTTGCAGACCAGAAAGTCATGCAACGCCTGGAGCACATGGTCAAGGTGCAGGCCGACGTCACGGCCAACAACGCCGAGCATCAGGCGCTGTTGAAGCGGTTTCGCCTGTTCGGCCCCCCGGGAATTATCTTCTTTGATAAAAATGGAAATGAAATCAATGGGTTACGCGTTATCGGCTTTCAGAGTGCTGAAAAATTCAGCAGCGTGCTGGATGAGGTGATTCAGTTTTGATTCCACCCAGAATATTCGCTATTTGTGCTCAACGCCTCCTAACTTCTATCATTCGTAGACAAAATTGAAAAAGAATGCTTTGCGTTCCCTGTTGTTCGCCGCCGTGGCACTGGCAGCCTTCGGTGCGGGATGGTGGGTTAACCGGGACAAAGCATCGCAGGCGCCCGCAAGCGGTGCTGAAGCTGTGCTCGCGCTCAACCTTCCTGATTTGAAGAACCAGGTGCAGAGCCTGCAGCAGTGGCGTGGCAAGGTGCTGGTGGTGAATTTCTGGGCGACCTGGTGCGCGCCGTGTCGCGAAGAAATCCCGCTGTTTGTAAAACTGCAACAGCAGTATGCGTCACAAGGTTTGCAATTTGTCGGTATTTCCATCGATCAACCCGATAAAACGCGTGAATTTGCCACCAACTTCAATATTAATTACCCCACGCTAATCGGTACTTTCGACACTATTGAGGTTTCCCGGCAGGCAGGAAATGAGAAGCGCGTGTTGCCATTTACGCTAATCTTCGATCGCAAAGGACGTATCGCGGCAACCGTGCTGGGGGGGCTGACGGAGCAAAAGCTCGACGATTGGATTCGGCCGCTATTATAGATTTCAGCTTTGGTGCTTTAAAATTCATTAAAATGCAATAAAGTGTTAGTATCTGCAGCGGCAGTATTTATCGGCGGTAGGGAGGCGAGCGCTCCATGGCGAACGGCAACAACAAGAACATTCTGCTGCTGAACGGGCCTAATCTGAACCTGCTCGGTACGCGGGAACCCGAAATATACGGCGGCGACACCCTTGCCGCGATCGAACAGCGCCTGATCCAACAAGCGCAGGATGCCGGCGCCCATCTGGTTGCTTTTCAAAGTAACGCGGAAGCAGAGCTGGTCAACCTGATCCAGCAGGCCGTGCACGAAGATGTGGATTTCATCATCATTAATCCTGCGGCGTACACGCATACCAGTGTTGCCATGCGTGACGCCCTGACGGCGGTGCGTATCCCGTTTATTGAAGTGCATATGTCCAATGTGTTCGCGCGCGAGGCGTTTCGGCACCACTCGTACTTCACCGATATCGCAGTCGGCATTATCAGCGGCCTCGGTGCCAGGGGTTACGAGTTAGCGCTGGCTTACGCCCTGAATCAGCCGCGGGCGGGCAAGTAAAAATGGAGTAAAAACATGGACTTGCGAAAAGTCAAAACCTTGATCGATCTGGTCCAGCAATCGGATATTACTGAGCTTGAAATTACCGAAGGGGAGGAGCGCGTGCGTATCAGCCGTGGCGGCGCGGTGACGCATCAGCCGCTGGCTGCGCCCATGGTTTATTCACACGCATTGGCGTCCACGCAGGAAATGCTGGCCCAGCCGGCCCCTGTGGCCGCGCCGGAAGCGCCACCGCAAGCGCAGGGTCATGTTCTCAAATCGCCGATGGTCGGCACGTTTTACCGGGCTTCGTCGCCGGGCGGCAAACCGTTCGTCGACGTCGGGCAGGCGGTGAAGGCCGATGAAACGGTATGCATCATCGAAGCGATGAAGTTGCTCAATGAAATCGAATCCGGCACCGAGGGTGTGATCAAGGAAATTCTGGTCGAGAACGGCCAACCGGTCGAGTATGGCCAGCCGCTGATGGTCATCGGCTGAAACCGCGCGCCTTACCTGCCACTCACAATTCATGTTCGGTAAAATTCTGATCGCCAATCGCGGCGAAATCGCACTGCGCATCCAGCGCGCCTGCCGGGAAATGGGCATCAAGACGGTGGTGGTGCATTCCGAGGCGGATGCCGAGGCCAAGTATGTCAAGCTCGCCGACGAATCGGTGTGCATCGGTCCGCCGCCCTCCGGCGCCAGCTACCTGAACGTGCCGGCGATCATCAGTGCCGCGGAAGTCACCGACGCCGAGGCAATCCATCCCGGCTACGGCTTTTTGTCCGAGAACGCCGACTTTGCCGAGCGCGTAAATCAAAGCGGGTTCGTATTCATCGGGCCGCGCCCCGAAACCATACGCCTTATGGGCGACAAGGTCAGCGCAAAAAACGCCATGAAGAAGGCTGGGGTGCCGGTGGTACCCGGCATCGACAGCGCGCTGCCGGATGAACCGAAAGAGATCATCAAGATTGCGCGCGAAATCGGCTACCCGGTGATCATCAAGGCGGCGGGCGGCGGTGGTGGACGCGGCATGCGCGTGGTGCATACCGAAGCCGCACTCCTCAACGCCGTCAACACCACCCGCGCCGAGGCGCAGGCAGCATTCAATAACCCCATGATTTACATGGAAAAATTTCTTGAGCGTCCGCGCCATGTCGAGATTCAGGTGATGGCCGACAAGCACAAGAATGCGCTGTGTCTGGGCGACCGTGATTGCTCGATGCAGCGGCGCCACCAGAAAATCATCGAAGAGGCACCTGCGCCCCTGCTCAATCAGCGTGCGCGGGTGCGCACCCACGAACGTTGCGCCGAGGCCTGCCGCAAGATCGGCTACGAAGGTGCCGGCACGTTCGAGTTTCTGTATGAAGGCGGCGAGTTCTACTTTATCGAAATGAACACGCGGCTGCAGGTTGAACACCCGGTGACGGAGATGATCACCGGACTGGATCTGGTGCAAATGCAGATTCGCATCGCGGCCGGCGAAAAAATGGCGCTGCGCCAGCGCGAAGTCGAGCTCGCGGGCCACGCCATCGAATGCCGCATCAACGCCGAAGATCCTTACAAATTCACGCCGTCGCCGGGGCGCATTACCTCGCTGCACATGCCGGGCGGGCCCGGCATCCGCGTCGACTCGCACGCGTATAACGGCTACACCGTGCCGCCCAATTACGATTCCCTGATCGGCAAAATCATCGCTTACGGCGACACCCGCGCGCAGGCGATTGCGCGGCTCTCCATCGCGCTGTCCGAAATCGTGATCGAGGGCATCAAAACCAATATCCCGCTGCATCAGGACTTGCTGCGCGACGCGGCATTCCTTCGCGGCGGCACCAGCATTCATTATCTGGAAGAGAAGCTCGCAAAGCTGGTCAATGCGGAGTAAACGTCAGGATTGAGGCTTAAGCGCCAGCTAAACCAACGTTACTTGCGTCTCAATTCCGACAATTCAATTCCCGCAAATGCTTGCCGCCACCCTGATCGTTGACGCCCGCTGCGTCGAGACGTTTTCCGACGCACTGCTGGAGGCCGGCGCGCTGTCGGTGGACGTTACGGACGCAGCCGCGGGCACGCCGCGCGAGCAGCCGGTGTTTGCCGAGCCCGGCAGCGCGCCCGCCGTGAGCTGGCCGCTCAATCGCGTGGTGGCGCTGTTTGCCGAAGATGCGCAGGTTGCCGCACGGATGTCCGAGGCGTTGCGCGCCGCGTCACTGCCCGAGCACACGCGTTACGATATTGATGCGGTGAGCGATCAGGACTGGGTGCGTCTGACGCAGGCGCAGTTCACGCCGCAGCAGATCACGTCCCGCCTGTGGGTGGTGCCCACATGGCACGACATCGTCGATGCGGCCGCGATCAATATCCGGCTCGATCCCGGACTTGCCTTTGGCACCGGCACGCACCCCTCCACGCGGCTGTGTTTGCGCTGGCTTGATGCGCATCTGCAGCCGGGGGCCACGGTCATCGACTACGGCTGCGGCTCGGGCATCCTCGCGGTGGCGGCGATGAAGCTGGGCGCCGCGCGTGCCGAGGGCGTTGACATCGACGAGCAGGCATTGCTTGCCGCGCGCCACAATGCCCTGCAAAATCAGACCCCCGCGGTTTTCCACGCCGCGGCAGATGATGTGAAATCCCGGGCGGACGTCGTACTCGCCAACATATTGGCCAACCCGCTGGTGGTCCTCGCGCCGCTGCTGGCAGGTCTGACGCGGCGCGGCGGCCGCATTGTGCTGTCCGGCATTCTCGCGCCGCAGGCGGACGAAGTGCGCGCCGCCTATCAGCCGTGGTTCGATATGAACGCGACCGAACGTGAAGACGAATGGGTATTGCTCTCCGGCTCGCGCCACGCGGCGGGCGGGGATTAGGCAACCGCCGTCATGTCGATGGTGACCCAGTGCCCGCATTGCAGCACCGCGTTCAATGTAACGCCCGAGCAATTGTTTGCGCGCGACGGGCGCGTGCGCTGCGGCCATTGCCGCGAAGTATTCGACGGGCTGGTGCAACTCACGTCGATGGAGGCGCTGGAGGCGGGCGTGCCGCCGCCGCTCGCCGAAACCGCTGACGCCGGGGCACAAGCGGCGGCGCGCGCCGCCGCGGCAAGTTCACTGCCGCCCCACGGGTTCGCGCCGCTGAACTGGCCGATGGTGCCGGAAGTACCGGTGGTGCCTGTGCCGCCGCGGCCCGCCAGCCCTGCACTACGCACAGTGCCTGAGACCGCAGGCGCGAAACATGTGGAATCCGGCGCGCGGCCTGCGCCGGCGGTAGCGCATACGTCAACGGCAGCGGAAGCTACTGTGGCGCCGGTGTCGCGGCCGCGCCGTGCGCAGTGGCTGTGGGGCGTCGCGGCAACGCTCGCTGCCGTGGCACTGTGCGCGCAACTGCTGTACGGCCTGCGCAGTGAAATCGCGGCCTATATGCCGCGCCTCAAACCGGCCCTGCTGCAGCTGTGCGCATGGGCGCACTGCAACGTGCCGCCGCTGCAGCGGCCGTCGGCGCTGGCGATACAGGCATCCGACCTGTTGATACTCGACAAGGCCAAGCCGCACCGGGTGCAACTTATCGTAACATTGCAAAATCAGTCGGCGCTGGACGTGGCGTATCCGGCGCTTGATCTGGTGCTGAATGATCGTTTCGAACACGCGGTGGCGCGGCGCGTGTTCCTGCCGGCGGACTATCTGCGCGGAGACGACGCACGCAAAACCGTGATCGCGGCCAGCGTCACCACCACCTTGCGTGTCGATCTGGATCTAAGTGAATTGTCGGCGGGCGGCTTTCAGTTGCTGCTGATTGCCGCGCCGCAAACCTGATACGAATGAAAGGAAACAGGACCCATGAACAATCCAGGCAATTTGAAATACCACGAATCCCATACCTGGTTGAAAGCCGGCGCGGACGGCATTGCCACCGTCGGCATTACGGATCACGCGCAGGAGCAACTGGGCGATGTGGTGTATGTGCAGCAGCCCGCCGTCGGCAGCACGGTGACGCAGGGCGAGGCTTGCGGCGTGATCGAATCCGTGAAGACCGCCGCCGACGTGCATGCACCGGCGACGGGCGTGGTAACGGAAGTCAATGCGGCACTGGACGAGGCGCCCGAATCCGTTAACGCTGATCCGTACGCGGCGTGGCTGTTCCGAATCCGGTTGAGCGATGCGGCGCAACTCAACGCGCTGCTCGATGCCGCCGGCTACGAAAAGGCGCTGGGCTGAACCGTTTGTACGGCTGTGCGGTGAACATCCTGAATGCCTCTTGAAATAATTATTTAAAAACAACAGGTTATATCACGTCTGATTGACGCCATGTACGATCCCGACAATCCCGGCACGCGGCCCGAGGAAAGCCCGCACAAGGGCAAGACCGGATTGCGTCGCGTATGGAATGCGTTGTTCTATTCGATGGCCGGACTGCGGGCGGCGTATCGTCATGAAGACGCGTTTCGCCAGGAAGTCGCGTTGGCGGCGGTGCTGGTTCCACTCGCGCTGCTGTTGCCTGCAAGTGCCGTGGGCCGGGCGATGATGATCGCCAGCGTGTTACTGGTGCTAATAGTCGAACTATTGAACTCTGCGGTGGAAGCCGCGATTGACCGTATATCGCTGGAACAGCACCGGCTTTCCAAACGCGCCAAGGATATCGGCAGCGCGGCGGTGATGCTGGCGTTGCTGAATGTGTTGGCGGTCTGGTCGCTGGTGCTGCTGGGCTGAGCGCGGCTTGCGGATAAAAAAAGGCGCGGCCGGGGCCGCGCCTTTGTGCCTTTTGGGACTGTTACTTCTTCAGCGAATCACGGATTTCACGCAGCAGCAGCACGTCTTCCGGCGGGGCTGCCGGCGCGGGTGGTGGTTCGGCGGCTTTCGCTTTGTTATAGGCCTTGACCAGCATGAAAATCGCAAACGCGATGATGATGAAGGAAATAACCGTGTTGATGAACACGCCGTAATTGAAGGTGACGGCGCCGGCCTTGGCCGCGGCTTCAACCGATGCGTACGGACCTGGCGTGCCACCCTGCTTCAGCACGGCAAACATATTCGAGAAGTCGACGCCGCCGGTCAGCAAACCGACGATCGGCATGATGAGGTCTTTGACCAGTGAATCCACGATCTTGCCAAATGCAGCGCCGATCACAACACCAATCGCCAGATCGAGCACATTGCCCTTTAACGCAAACTCCTTAAACTCCTTCAGCATGGTAAGGCCTCCTTGTTAATTGCAGTACTGTTTGTTGGGGTCGAACACGCTGGACTCAGTCCAGCGCGGATTATGCCCGTTTTCCCTTCGCGCGCAAGCCATCTCTACCGTACCTTTGCGGGTCGGTATAATCCCCGGCGCGAAACTTAAAGGTCAACAAAATGTCTACGCTCATCTGCGGTTCGATTGCTTACGACACCATCATGGTGTTTCAGGACCAGTTCAAGAATCACATTCTGCCCGACAAGCTGCACATATTGAATGTGGCGTTTCTGGTACCCGATATGCGCCGTGAATATGGCGGCTGTGCCGGCAATATCGCCTACAACCTGAAAATGCTGGGCGGCGATCCGCTGATCATGGCGACCGTCGGTGATGACCACGCGCCGTACAGTACGCGCCTCGACCAGCTGGGGCTGGCACGCACACATGTGCAACTCGCAGCGGGTTCATTTACCGCGCAGGCGTTCATTACCACCGATCTGGACGACAACCAGATCACCGCATTTCATCCGGGCGCGATGAACTTCTCGCACCTGAATCATGTGCAGGACGCCAAGGGGGTTACCCTGGGCATTGTCGCGCCCGACGGCCGCGATGGCATGCTGCAGCACGCGCGCGAGTTCCGTGATGCCGGCATACCGTTCATCTTCGATCCGGGCCAGGGCCTGCCGATGTTCAACGGCGACGAGCTGTCCGGTTTCATCGACCTCGCAGACTACGTGACGGTGAATGATTACGAAGCCGAGTTGTTGCAGGAGCGCACCGGCAAATCACTGGAACAACTGGCCACGCAGGTGCAAGCGCTGATCGTCACCCTGGGCGCCAAAGGTTCGGTGATTCACGCCGGGGGCAAGAAGATTGATATCCCATGCGTCAAACCCGCAGCCGTGCTGGATCCAACCGGCTGTGGCGACGCGTTTCGCGCAGGATTGCTTTATGGCATTACCCACCGCATGGATTGGGCAGTGACCGGACGGCTCGCCTCACTGATTGGCGCGCTCAAGATCGCGCAGCGCGGTCCGCAGAATCACCGCTTCACGCACGACTCGATCGCCGAACTTTACCGAGACAATTTTGGCAGCGCGCCGTGGTAGCGTCTGTCATGTGCGGCGCGAATTATATAACTTAATGATTTTAAACAGTATTTTTGGAATAGCACCTACTTGAATCGAGCACTGCGTCCGACTTCACGACTGATCCGGGCCAGGCGTCTGGCGCGGGTTGCCGCGCATTTCGTACACGCAGCCGGCGTGGCCGGCATGGGTTACCCAATGATGGCGCCGGCGCGGCGGCGGCTCGCGTTGCAGCGCTGGTCGGCGCAATTGATCCGCCATCTCGGCGCGCATCTCACGGTGCACGGCGAGCCGCCACGGCACGACGGCGCGGCCTTCATGCTGGTGGCCAACCATGTATCGTGGCTGGACATTTTTGCCATCAACGCGGCGGTGCCCGCGCGCTTTGTCGCGAAATCCGAAGTGCGCAAGTGGCCCCTGGTCGGGTGGCTGTGCGTGAAAGCGGATACGCTGTTCATCGAGCGCGGCCGCCGGCGCGATCTGGCGCGTCTGGACGAGTTGGTCGCCGACGCTCTGCGCAATGATGCGGGCATGGGCGTGTTTCTGGAGGGGACGACCACGGATGGCAGTGTGGTGCTGCCGTTTCACAGTTCATTACTGCGGCCCGCGCAACTGGCGAACACGCCCGTCTATCCGGTGGCCATTCAATATCGCCGCAGCGACGGAACCTTGTGCACGGAAGCCGCCTACGACGGCGAAAAATCCGCGCTCGATACGCTGCGCCTGATGCTGACCCAGCACGAGTTTCATGCCCACGTGCACTTTCTCCCGCCGTTGGACGCAGCGGGCATGCACCGAAAGGAACTTGCGCGTCGCGCGCGCACGATGATTGTGGAGCGGCTGGGCTTGCCGGTGTAAGCGGCAGTGTGCCCGCCGTGAAGATGGGGGTGGCGACGGCAGTCGCTAATCGCCGCCCACGCCCGTACGCGTGCATCCGCACTGAAACGTGCGCCGGTCCTCCAGGCGCAGCGCCGTCAGCTTGCGGCCCCACACGCAGCCGGAATCCAGCCCGATTACGTCGTCACGCAATAACACGCCGAGCGCGGCCCAGTGGCCGAACAAAATGGGCGTGCCGCGGCTGGCGCGATCGGGCGCCTCGTACCAGGGCATGAAGCCTGGCGGCATGTCGACCGGGCCAAGCTTGTGGTGAAATTCCATTTCACCGTCGGCCGTGCACAGCCGCATGCGCGTCATGGCGTTGACGATCACCCGCTGGCGATCATCCCCGCTGAGATCGTCGCGCCAGCGGCTGGGCAGATTGCCGTACAGCGGGCGCAGAAAATCGTCATGATTGGCGCCGCGCAGCACGGTCTCCGCCTCCAGCGCCAGCGTCTGTGCCCGCGCGATCGTCCATTGCGGCAGCAGACCCGCATGCACCATGGCGTAGCCCTTGTCCACATGCATCAGCTTTTGCTGGCGCAGCCAATGCAGCAATTGTTCGCGGTCGGGCGCGCGCAGGATATCGTCGAAGGTATCGCCGCGATGCACCTTGGTGTGGCCGGAGGCAGCCACCAGCAGGTGCAGATCGTGATTACCCAGCACCGGGACCGCCGCACCGCCCAGACTGATAATGAAACGCAGCGTTTCCAGCGACTGTGGGCCGCGATTGACCAGATCGCCGACAAACCACACGCTGTCGCGTGGCGGGTCAAAGCGTACGATGTCGAGCAGGCGGCGCAGTGCGTCGTAGCAACCTTGTACATCACCGATCGCGTAGGTCGCCATTGCGCCTTACAGGAACAAAAAGGCGCGGAATACCGCGCCTGGTCTGCGGGGGTGTCGCAAGGCTATTTCGACTGCGACACCATGTAGTCGACCGCCGCTTTGATGTCACCATCGGACAGGGCCGCATTGCCGCCCTTGGGCGGCATGGCGTTCTTGCCCTTGATGGCGCTTGCCGTCAGCGCCGCGGCGCCCGCGGCCACACGCGGCGCCCAGCCGGCCTTGTCGCCCAACTTGGGCGCGCCGGCAAGACCGGCCGCATGGCACGCCTGACAGGAGGCGCTGTAAACGGCTTTGCCGTCCGCGGCGGCGGGTTTGCCCGCATCACCGGCCGCGGCGACCGTCACAGGGGCGGGCGCCGGCAGCAGCGGCGAGGGACCTTTTTCGATGTCCGGCACGCTGCCGACCGGCTGGATGCGTTCGGCGACCGCCTTGTCGGACATCATCGGTGTGTTACGCGATTTGTCGCTACCCGACAGAAAATGAATAATGGTGAATATCACGGCAATCGGGACCACGAATGCCAGCACCACTACCACCAGCAGTTGCGCGGGCGTCTTGATCAAGCCTTCGCTTTCGGCGACAGGGCTGCTGGAATGGGGATTGCTCATGGAAGGCTCTTTGTTGGACTGGGTAAACGGCGGGATTATATCGTGATGCGTGTCCGCGGCGAAAGCCGGCACGGTGCGCGTGCTAAAATCGGGGCCACGCGCCCGTAGCTCAGCTGGATAGAGTACTGCCCTCCGAAGGCAGGGGTCGGACGTTCGAATCGTCTCGGGCGCGCCAGTGTTTCCCGCAGCGACAACTGCTGTCGCAATGTGTCGACAGGCACGATCGGTTCGATATCGAGCAGTACCTTCGAGTAGACGTTCCAGCCCGGACGTTGCTGAATATTCAGTTGCAAGCGCGAACATGCGGCCACAGCATCGTTGCGCGACGCTAGCCATTTTGTGATCACGAAAATTTGCGGCCGTTATCGTGTGCCTCGGGAGCGCGCAGGGAACCCGGCGGAAGGTGCGCCGCGTCATTTACCCTGTCGAAGTTTGCTTTGCTGAAAGGCGGCGGTTCCGGTGATTGTCACGTATCTATAAATATCTATCTTAATGGCATGATATAGTTGGTTTTTCGTCGAAAATCCGATGACCCAGGACTGGGCACGGCAACTTTTCGCGCAGGAAGGAACCGGCGTGGCGGAAGCACAGAATATTAGCGCCGACGGGTGGCAACTACCCCCGCTGGCGCTGTCGTCCAACGACCCGTTGATGCGGTGCCTGACGCTATTGACGCGGTATTTCAATCATCCGTTTTCTGAAGAAACCCTGTCCGCGGGTCTGCCGCTCGACAAAGGCCGCCTGACCCCCGACCTGTTCAGCCGCGCTGCTGAGCGCGCGGGATTGAACGCCAAACTGGTGCACCGCGCGCTGGACAAGATTTCGCCGCTGACACTGCCGGCGGTACTGTTGCTCAGCGGACAGCGTGCCTGCGTGCTGCGCTCGGTAAACAAAGGCGGCGGCTGCGAGATCATCAATGCGGACACCGGCGGGGCCACGCAGACCACGCTTGCCGACTTGAACGCCGAATACACCGGCCACGCCATCCTGGTGCATCCCAAGCTGCGCTTTGACGTGCGTACCGAGTTGTCCGCCGTGCCGCGGGTTGATCACTGGTTCTGGGGGGTGGTGGGCCAGGCATGGCCGATTTACGCCGAAGTGCTGCTGGCATCACTGCTGATCAACGTATTCGCGCTGGTGATGCCGCTCTATGTCATGACCGTGTATGACCGGGTGGTGCCCAACGACACCACTGAAACGCTGTGGGCGCTGACGGTCGGTGCGCTGATCGTGATGGCGTTCGATTTCATCATGCGCATGCTGCGCGGGTATCTCACCGATATTGCCGGCAAGCGCATCGATGTGATCCTGTCCGCGAATATTTTCGAGCGCGCACTCGGCATACGCATGGAGGCGCGGCCGCCGTCGGTGGGCTCCTTTGCCAGTAACGTGCAGGAGTTCGAGTCATTTCGCGAGTTCATCACGTCGGCAACGATTACCGCACTGGTGGATTTGCCGTTTGTGATCATATTCATTGTTGCGATCTTCATGATTGGCGGTTGGCTGGCGATCGTGCCGCTGGTCACCGTGCCGGTGGTGATTGTGGTGAGCCTGATTCTGCAGCGCCAGCTGGGCGCGGTGATCCAGGAGAGCTTTCGTTGCGGCGCGCAGAAGCAGGGCGTGCTGATCGAAAGCCTGACGGCGGTCGAAACCATCAAGTCAATGTCCGCCGAGAGCGTGCAGCAGCGGCGCTGGGAGCAGCTGGTGGGGCAGGTTTCCAAACTGAGCCTCAAATCGCGCACGCTGTCCCAGGGCATCATCAATTCGTCCCAGCTGGCGCAACAGGTTGCAAATATCGCGCTGGTGGTGTTTGGCGTTTATCTCATTGGTGACCGTATGTTGACGGTGGGCGCGCTGGTGGCCTGCACCATGCTCAACGCGCGCGCGCTGGCGCCGCTGGGGCAGGTCGCCGGGCTGCTGGCGCGCTATCACCAGTCCGCGGCGTCGCTGCGCACGCTCAATAATGTCATGAATCTGCCGGTGGAACGGCCGGCCAACAAGAGTTTCGTGCACCGCCCGGCGATCGCCGGCAGCATCGAATTTCGCGAGGTCACGTTTACCTATCCCGGACACAAGGTCCCGGCACTGTCGAATGTGTCGTTCAAAATCGCGGCCGGCGAAAAAGTAGGCGTGATCGGGCGCATCGGTTCGGGCAAGTCCACCATCGAAAAACTGATTCTCGGGTTATACAAACCGGAATCCGGATCGATCCTGGTGGACGGCGTGGACGTCAATCAGATTGATCCCGCGACGTTGCGCCGCAATATCGGCTATGTGCCGCAGGACATCGTGCTGTTTTTCGGCACGGTCAAGGACAACATACTTTACGCGGCGCCGTATGCGGACGATGCCGCCATGTTGCGTGCGGCGGAAATCGCGGGGGTGACCGAATTCGTTCATCCGGCCGAACAAGGGTTCGACCTGCCGATTGGCGAGCGCGGGGAGGGACTGTCCGGCGGGCAGCGGCAGGCGGTGGCCATCGCGCGCGCGCTGGTGCTGGATCCACCCGTGCTGGTGATGGACGAACCGACCAATTCGCTCGACAATCGTTCGGAGGAAAATTTCAAGACACGCCTTGGCACCGCCATCGCGGGCAAGACGTTTGTATTGGTGACGCACAGGGCGTCGCTGCTCACGCTGGTGCCGCGCCTGATGGTGATGGACGGCGGCAAGATCGTCGCCGACGGCCCCAAGGATCAGGTGATGCAGGCGTTGGCGGGAGGGAAGATCAATGTCGCAAGAAGCTAAGGCGCCGGCGATCAGAATGGAAAATACGCCCGCCGCGGCAAGCCCGCCGCCGGCGCCCATTGCCGCGGCGCCAGCCCCCGAGGCGCTGGCTGCCTTGCCGCGTCCGGCGGGCGGCTGGTCCCTTTTTAAAGGAATGCTCGCCGAACTGCGTCCGGGCAGGATCGGCCAGCCGCTGGCTCGCGAGCAGGACCTCGATTTTATGAGCGAAACCTCGGCAGCGGCGTTGCAGGGTCCGCCAACACATTCGCATGTCGTGCTGTGGGGCGCGCTGCTGTTTGTCATCGCCTTTTTCGTGTGGGCGGCGTATGCGAATGTCGGCGAAACGACGGTGGGCGAAGGACGCGTCATTCCCTCGGGACAACTTCAGGTGGTGCAGAACCTGGAAGGCGGCATCGTCTCCGAGATCAAGGTCAAAGTGGGCGACATGGTGCGCAAGAATGATGTCTTGCTGGTGATCGACGATACGCGCTACAAGTCGTCCGCCACGGAGAATGCGGCGAAGGATAGCGCATTGGTGGCCAAAATCGCGCGCCTGGCCGCGGAAGTGAATGGCCGGGCGTTTACGGTGCCGGCAAGTGTCGCGCGCAGCAACGCGGATCTGGTGCAACGCGAACGCGAGTTGTACAACACGCGACAGGCGGAGTTTGCCGCCAATACCGCGGCGCTGCGCCAGCAGATCGAGCAGCGCTCGCAGGAAATTGTCGAGAAGCGCGGGCGTGTCAGGCAGATTACGTCCAGTCTGGCCATTCTCAACAAAACCATTGCCATGATGCGTCCGGTGGTGAAAGACGGCGCAATGTCGGAAATCGAACTGCTCGCCAAAGAACGCGAAGCCAACGATCTGAAGGGGGAACTGGAAGCGAACCGGGTGTCCATCCCGCGGCTGGAAGGCGCGGTCGCCGAGGCGCGCAACAAGCTGCAAAGTTACGAAGCGAAATTTCGCGCAGACGCCATGGCGGAGCTGAATCAGGCGCGCGCGGAGCAGCAAGGCACGGAGGCAACCGGCGTGGCGATGAAGGACCGTGTGGAGCGGGCGGTGGTGCGCTCGCCCGTCAATGGCACCATCAAGACGGTCAAGATTGCCACGGTCGGCGGCGTGGTTCAGCCCGGTTCGGACATCGTGGAAATCGTGCCCTCGGAAGAGTCGTTGGTGATCGAGGCGCGTGTAAAACCCAAGGATATTGCCTTCCTGCGTCCCGGCCAGGATACGCTGGTGAAACTCACTGCCTACGACTTTTCCATCTATGGCGGATTCCCGGCCAAACTCGAGTACATTGGCGCCGATACGGTACTGGATGAGAAAAAACAGGACAGCTACTATCTGGTGAGGGTACGCACCACCAGCAACCAGCCGCGGCGTGGCGGCAAGACGCTGTCCATCATTCCGGGAATGACCGCAACCGTGCACATCCAGACCGGTGAAAAAACCTTCCTGCAGTATCTGCTCAAGCCGATCATCAAGACCCGGGAGTTGGCGTTTCGCGAGCGCTAGCGCAATCCATGGCGATATTGCTTGTTACCGAGGACCCAGAGCTTGAAGAACGCTGCCGCCGGGCAACCAGCGCGCAATACTCGATCGTCGTGGTCGAATCCATCGGCAGGGTGCCCGAGAACATCGCGGCCGTTTCTCCCGAAGTCGTGCTGATAGACGCTGACACGCTGGCGCGGCCCTATGCCGATAAAATCGGCGGCGTGGTTGCCACACCCGGCGTGGGCCGGGTCATCGTGATGACCGCGGAGTTCATTGAGGACGAGGAGGTGGCGTTACTGCGTTGTGGCGTGCAAGGGTGCTGCCGGCGGGGTATCGATCCCGACTCGCTCGCAGAGGTGCTTAGCGTCACCAAGAGCGGCGTGTGGGTAACACGGAGCCTGCTGCCGCGTCTGGTGTCGGAACTGCGGCGCTATGCGCAGCAGGCCGCTACACCCGCGCGCGGTGATCATCCGGACGCCGAGGCTATCGCATCGCCGGGCCTATTGCCCGACAGGCTTGCCGGCCTGACCCGGCGCGAACGCGACATCGTCAACTTGCTTGCACATGGCGCAACCAACAAACAGTTGGCCGAGGAACTGGATATCTCGGAGCGCACGGTAAAAGGACATTTATCTAATGTATTCATGAAGTTAGGTGTTTCCGACCGCCTTAAGCTCGTGCTCTTGCTCAAAGGAGAGCAGCAGCCGCAAAGCATGCAAGGTAAGTAGTTGGTTTAAAAATAAATATGGTATTTACCGTCGAATTTTGCTTAAATAAGGGCGTAAGGGGCGTTAGAAGAAAAAAGCGTAATTTTCCGCGCGGGTTGGCACCGGTTCACACTCACGAATGTCTGTATCGGCTCCAGATTCGGCCCAAGGCCCGTTGTAGCAGTATCGGCTTGGCGAAAATCACGCGGTTGACAGCGTCCGTACGGCAGAATGGATACGCCAAAAGGGGAAGTTATCTTGAGTTATCGCTGTAAACTTGGATTCCTGGGTAGCGCGGTGGCAATGGCGTTCAGTACTTGGGCAAGTGCTGAAACGCTGCGCGAAGTGGTGCAGATCGCGGTTGAAACCAACCCGCTCATAGGGCAGGTCGCCAAGCGCAAAGACGCGGCGGACGCGGCGTTCGAAGCGGCGAAGAGCGGATATTATCTCAAGCTGGATTGGCAGTACGCCGCGGGCAGAGAGCGCAGCCAGAATTCTTCGACGGGACAGCAGTGGCTGCGCCTGAATCGTCATGTCGACACCATGACAGCCAACCAGATGCTTTGGGATGGCTTGGGCACGCGGTCCGAAGTCGAGCGGCGGCGCGCCATATCGGATGCGGCCGCATACAAGGTGCATAGCGCGGCCGAGGATGTCGCGTTGCAGGCGGTCGAAGCCTATCTTGAGGTATTGAAGAATCAGGAAATCGTGGCATTTGCCCGCGAGAACCTGCAGGCACATGCCAGAACGTTCGATCAGGTCAAATTGCGCAGCGACAGAGGGGTGGGGCGGCGCGCCGACCTGGATCAGGTGCAGGCGCGTTTGTCACTGGCTACCGCCAACGTGCGCTCGGCGGAAAGCACCTTGCGTGAAGCGGAAATCGCCTTTCAGCGCGTGGTCGGGCGCAATCCCATAGCGCTGTCGCCGGTGCAGGAGCCCAAAGCCCTTCCCGGCAATCCCGATGAGGCGGTAAAGATCGGGCTGTCCAATCACCCCACGCTCAAGTCTGCGTATGCGGACATAGAGCAGGCCGCGGCACAACGCGAATTGGCGCGCTCGCTGTGGTCGCCCCGCGTGGAACTGGAGGCCAGTTACAGTAACAACCGCAATCTCGACGGCATCCCGGGACCCAACCGCGATCGCCTGCTGATGGTGCTGTTGAAGTGGAATTTGTTCCGCGGCGGTTTTGATTATCACCGCATGCGTGAAACTGCCTATCAAATTGACGAGGCTACCGAGATATCGCGCAATACCACGCGCCAGGTCGAAAACGCGGTGAGACTCGCACACAATTCGCATTCGGCCGCCGTCGAGCGTCTGCCGTTGCTGGAGAACTATGTCAAGTCCAGCGATGCGACTCGCGCCTCCTATGCGCAGCAGTTTGCGATCGGCCAGCGCACCCTGCTCGACTTGCTGGATTCGGAAAACGAGTACTTTACGGCGCGCAGCACCTATACCAGCGCCAAGTACCTGGAATTGTCGAAGAAGTACACGGCACTGAATGCGATGGGACTTCTTTTGTCGACATTTGATATCAATCAGCCCGATCAGGCCACATTGCTCCCGCGCTGAAGCCCGTTGTTGCCGGTGGTGAGGGGCGCCTTTGTGTGCCCCTTGTTTTTTGCGGCATACTGTCACTGCTGCAGCGAGGACCGCGGGAAAATGCGGCGTTAGGGTGCTTTTTGGATGCCGATCCCTTCTGTGGAGCGCACCCATGTCCAAACGGATCAGCAACGCTCATCCAGGCGTTGAATCGGTACCCGCGGCAAATGCAATTGGGGCGATGCGCCGGCAGTTTCCAAACATGATCCGCGCCACCACACCAGCGGCCGCTGGCGCAATATTTTGCGAACGCCTTTTCGCGCGCTAACGCATGCACGCGGCGAATGGCGGCATCGCTTAACCACGGGGCAACCGTGATCGCGCAGTGGAAGTGGCTTGTTTGCATATTCGTGGCGGGCGTGATGCCAGCGATGACTGCACCTGCGCAGTCGCCAACCGCAGAGCCGCAAATCCGCAGCGTATTGCCGCCCCTGTCCCAGCCGGTTGTCGAAGTGGCGGCATTCCGTGTCGCGCCGGTGGCCGCCACTGCCATCGATGGCCGGGCCAAGGGTGTCGATCGTGCAGGTGCCGCACCGGGCGCCAGGCTGAAAAACGGCGAGCGCGAGATCGAAGTGCGGGCGCGCAAGGGCGAACAGTGGCTGGACCTGCTCGCGCGCGTGGCGTCCGCGCTTGCGGTAACGCTGCCGGCAAGTGCGGCACAAGTGCGGCAGGACAGTTTCCCATCATTGCTTCCCGGCAAATACCTGCGTGCAAGCGCACGTGGTGGCGACGCGCTGGACATCGACTATGTCGTCAGTGGCGATGAGGCGCATGCGATTCGGTTCAACGGCGCAACGCTGCAGGTGCGGCAACTGGCGGGCGATCCGCGCCTGATCGAGCGCATGCGCGCTGATCCCGCTAAAGCGTCGTTATTTACCGCGGCCGACGCCATCGGATTGCCTGAAAACATCGCGTTGCAGCTGACCGAGATTTTCGCGGGCGAAGTGGATTTTCTGCGCGAACTGCACCAGGGTTATCGTTGCGCCATCGTGTATGAAGCGCATTACCGCGAGGGATTTATCGAACCTTCCGGCCGCATCCTGGCGGCGGAGCTGGATATCGGCGAGCGCCGGTATCGCGCCTATTACGCAAAGGATACCCAGGGCAGGGATACCTACTTTGATGACAGCGGGAAGAACACGCGGCGCGTGTTTCGCCGTTCGCCATTGGCGTTTACGCGTGTTACCTCGGACTATACCTTGGCGCGATTCCATCCGATCCTGGGTGTGTGGACCGCGCATCGTGGCGTGGACTACGCGGCACCCATGGGCACCCCGATCACCGCCGTGGCCGACGGCATCGTGGATTTTGTCGGCCCTCGTGGCGGTTATGGCAACCTGGTGGTGTTGCGGCATCAGGACAGATTCCTGACCTACTACGCTCATATGAATGCGTTTGTGCAGAACATCGCTGTCGGTAACAAGGTTGCGCAGGGCGAAACCATAGGTTTTGTCGGCATGACCGGCCTTGCCACCGGACCTCATCTGCATTTCGAATTTCATGTCAGAAATTCGTCAGGCACATGGGACTCGGTACCCGCGCCGGACGTCATCGACACCACGGTGAAGGCGAGCCCTGGATTTGCGGAAAAAGTTCGCGACTATCGCGCGAAACTGGTTGCGGCGAATGAGTTTAACTCATTGATTTTAGAGTAATTTTTTGGGTGATGCGGCGCCACCCCAAGGTCTCGCCAATACCACGCGACGGTTTCCCTTCAGAGAGCCGGTATTTCTGCCGTATAACCCCGGGCGGCCTGTCTCCGCCAAGCACGCCGTGCGCAGTGAAGGCTGAATTATGCGTTCCATGTGCACAAGGTTGCATGACTGACCGTGATAAGTGCCTCACTCGATACCTTGGTATCGATACCAAAGGACCTACTGCGCGGCTTAACATAAGTGCATCATTCAGCCCATCGTAAGAACCCCTGTCCAGCGTCGCAGCAGCGTCGCAACCAGTAAAGATCACGGAGATCACTCAATATGGCAACCGCATCGAACGCGAAAACCGAAGTCGGCACCGTCAAAGTAGTCATTGGCGATGTCAGAATAATTGGTGTCGATGGTGTCGTCCGCGCATGCAACGTGGGCGACAAGGTATACGCCCGGGAAGTCATCGAGACCGCGGCAAACGCCGTCGTCCAGGTGCAACTCTCGAATGGCCGGCTGATCGATCTCGGACGTGATTCCCAGCTTGCCCTGGATGACAGTGTTACCGGGGCTGGCTACCCGGCGGTTGCCACCGGGCCAGGAACCAACGCCAGCATCGAAGATATCCAGGCGAAAATTGCTGCAGGCGCGGACCCGACCCAGGTGGCCAATCCTGCCGCAGCTGGCGGCACGCCTGATACCCCCGGCGCTACCGGCGAGGGTAGTAGCGGGCCGGTCATCGTGGATCAGGCCATTGCCGCCGGTCCTGTGACTGCCGGTTACCAGACCAATCCGATTTCCTTTGCGTTTGAGCCATCCATTCTGCCCAATTTGCCGCCGTTGCCACTGGTGTCAGTCAGTGTGGCGATTGAGGTGCCGAACCAGCCGCCCACGCCTTTCGGCACCTCGCCCTTTGTGCCCATTGCGCGCGATGATGTTGACTCGGTACAGGGACGCTTGGCGGTCGGTAACGTCATCAACGGCGCCAATACCAGCAGTGGCAGTGCAGGTGCCGATACCCCGGGGCTGGATGGCGCGCGGATCAGTGCCATCACCAGCCCTGTAACAGGCAATGCGGCCACTGTCGTCGACGGCGGGATCATCATCGTAGGTCAGTATGGCACCCTTACCATCAACCCCGACGGAAGCTATACCTATACCCTGAACGTTGATGCGCCGGCCGGCGTCACCGATACCTTTACCTACACCCTGACAGACGGCACTGGCGACAGCGCGCAGGCAAACCTCATCATTGATACCGGCGCCCCCGAAATTCCAGGCGGCGACGGGGCCGTAGTGACGGCGGATGGCGCATTGGTTCTGGAGGGTACGCATCCTGACGCCAAAGTCATCAATTTTGTTCTGACGCTTGATAATCCCAGCGCGGTACCGGTGGAAGTCACCTACGAAATCAGGCCGGGGAACGCGTCCACGCCCGACGATTTTTCGGGCGTGCTGACCGCGACGGTGATCATCCCCGCCAATACCGTGCGCGTCGACGTGCCGGTGAGTATCGTTCAGGACCATCTGGTCGAGTCCAACGAAACATTCAACATTGTGATTACCAACGCGGTTGGTGCAGTCATCAATCCGGAAGCCAGCACCGCCCAGATAACGATCGTCGACGACGATCTGCCGCCGCTTGCGTCAGACGACGTATTCGACATTGTCAGGGGCCAACCCAATGATCTGGCGAGTGTTCTGACACGGCTGGACTCGGGTGAGCGCGTTGACGATTCCGGTGCGGGCCCCTTCGAAACGCTGACCGTTGTCGCGGGCGGCAACGATACCCTGTTGCCCAATGGCGACGTGCAGATCGTTACGGCGCAGGGCGGTACCGTGGTCATGCACCCGGATGGCAGTTTCACGTATACGCCGCCGGCGGTGCTGAATGTTCCCGACACCTTCGTGTACACGATGACCGACGGCTTTAACGGCACCTCGTCGGCCACGGTGACGCTCAATCCCAGCAACGAGCCGGCGAGCGTCAAATTCAATGTCACGCCGGCAGATGCCGTGGTCAACGAAGCCGGCCTTGCCATAGGATCCAATCCTGTCAGCGACAGTGAGAAAATTCAGGGCACGTTCACCATTAGCGACCCGGATGGTGTTGCCGACGTGGTGTTCGCCACGATCAACGGACAGGTGATTGCGCTGGACAACCTTGCCGGCACCGTGATCACGACGCCGATAGGCGAAATGATCATTACCGCGTTCGACCCGGTCACGGGCGTGGCAACATTTACCTACGAATTGAAAGTTCCGGTTACTGACGTTCCCGGTCAGCCGGAACAAGACATCATCACCGTAACCGTGACTGACAACTCGGAGACGACGTCCGCGCCGGCGGCGCTGACCATAGACATCATTGACGACTTGCCGGTCGCACGTAACGACGCAGACTCGGTGGCGCCTGGAACCTTTGGACCGGAAAGCGGCAATGTCATAACAGGATTGGGCACGGCCGATCCGTTGGGGGGAAGGGACACGCTGGGTGCGGACACCGCCACGCTCACGGGCGTTACCAGCCCGGCGGGTATCGCGACTGTCAATCCGGACGGCTCGTTCACCATTCCCGGACAGTACGGCGTGCTCACCATCAGCCCCAACGGCGACTACACCTACACGCGGAACCCGGGCACGCCCGGCGGTGTGACCGACACTTTTAGCTACACCCTGACCGACGGCGACGGTGACCCTTCCACGGCAGATCTCGCCATTGATATCGGCGACTCCCTGGTGCAGCTCGGTTTGCCGGATTCCAGAGTCAGTGAAGCGGGGCTGCCTGCACGCGGCGGCGAGCCGGCGGGCAGCGACGAGGCCGCGGATAGCGAAGAAACCGCGGGCGTCATTACATTTACGGCCAAGGACGGCCTCGCCAGCGTTACGCTCAATGGCACGCCGGTCACCAGCGCCGGTCAGCTGATTCCTGGCGCGCATGGCACGCTGGAGGTGACGGGTTTTAACCACGATCCGGTCACGGGCAACGGCGCCATCACCTATCGCTACGTGCTGACCGACAACACGTCGGGCGATACCACATCTGACGACTACGCGATTGTAGTGACGGAGAACGACGGCGACCAGGCGACCGGAAAACTCACGATAGACATCGTTGACGACGTGCCCGCGGCGCACGACGACAGCGATAGTGTGGCCGCCGGCAGTCTCCTCCCGGCAACGGGCAACGTCATTACCGGTGCGGGCACCAATGAAGGTGCGGGCGGCACGGGCACAGACACCCCGGGCGCGGACAGCGTGACGCTGACCGGCATCGCCAGCACCAACGTGCCGGGTAGCGCACCGACGGTCAATGCGGACGGTTCACTGAGCATTCCCGGACAGTACGGCACGCTCACCATTTTCCCGAATGGCGACTATAGCTATGCGCGCAATCCAGGTTCTCCTGGCGGCGTGGTGGATATTTTCCGCTATACCCTGACCGATAGCGACGGTGACGCCACCGCCGCCAACCTTGCCATCGATATCGGCGATGCGCTGGTTGAACTCAAAGTGGAACCGGAGCAGGTCAAAGAGGCCGCGCTACCCAGCGGCAGCACGCCCCTGTCCGATGAAGAAACCACAACCGGTGTAGTCACCTTCACCGCCAGGGACGGCCTGCAATCCGTGACACTGGACGGTGTGGTGGTAACGGCCCCCGGCCAGACGATAACAGGTGACCACGGCACGCTTACCATTACCGGCTTCACCCACGATCCGGTTACCGGATTGGGTACGGTTACCTACAGCTACACGCTGACTCAGCCCACGCAAGGCGACACCACCAAGGACGAATTCCCGGTGGTGGTTACTGAAACGGACGGCAGTACGGCGAGCACGGTACTGACCATTACCATCATCGACGATGTACCATCCGCGCGTAACGATGCGGATAGCGTTCCTCTGGGCGACACCGGGACCACCGGCAACGTGATCACTGGCGTGGGCACGGACACCGGCGGCACAGGCGCGGACACCAAAGGTGCAGACAATGCGGCTGTGACCGCGATTGCCAGCACCAATGTGCCCGGCAGCGTACCCGTGACGAATGCGGACGGTTCGCAGACCATCACCGGCCAGTACGGTGTGTTGACGATTTTCCCGAACGGCGAGTACAGCTACGTGCGCGATCCCGGTACACCGGGCGGCGTGGTCGATACCTTCCGTTACATCCTTACGGATGGCGACGGCGATGCGGCCGCGGCCAATTTGCTGATTACCATTGGTGATTCGGGCGGTGCGCTGGCAGTGCCGGCTGCGGAAGTGAAAGAAGAAGGATTGCCTGTGCGCGGGCTGGAACCCGAAGGCAGCAAGGCCAGCGACGACAGCGAGACAGTGTTGGGCGCCTTTACGTTCAAGACAACCGACGGTCTGGGCGCCGTGACGCTGGACGGTGTCGCGGTTACCGCACCCGGCCAGACTATTGCAGGAGACCACGGCACGTTCACAGTGACCGGGTTCACCTATGACCCGGTCACGGGCAATGGTGCAGTGACTTACCGCTACACACTGACTGACAACACCGCGGGCGACACCACCACTGACGAATTCACCGTGGTGGTCTCGGATCTGGATGGCGACAGTTCAACGGGCGCACTGGTCATTAGTATTGTGGATGATGTGCCGTCGATTACGGTCAGGGCCGCGGCGCCCAATTTGTTGCAGGTTGA
>CADECM010000051.1:38555-40998 GCA_902825845.1 uncultured beta proteobacterium | reverse complement strand
CGTTCGTTCGGAATCACCGGTCACGTTCAATCGGAAACGCCGGTCATCTTCAGCGAAATACGCACGGATCAAGTCGCGGCAGAAGAGCAAACGCTCCGCGTCAAAAAAAGACGAAGAACCCTTTTGAAAGACGAAAGCCGGCAATCAAACATTCCTGGCTTCCATTAACGAATCGAACAACACGCAGAGGCGAAACACCGTCACAGTCTGGTAGACTTATCCACAGATGCGTAGCCCACTACGCACAAAAGTGCCTGGTCAAAATTCAACGAGCACGGCTGGTCAGTTTTTACCGCGCGCCAACAATCAGTTAAATGAATATTGTTTTGTCCATCGGAAACGGGCAATGCGGTTGCGTGTCGTTGGAACTCGCCACATAATATGGGTAGCCATATTCACGAGTATGTCCAGGCATATGAAGACCACTATCGATATCGCCGATGCACTGCTGAAGGACGCCAAAAAGCTCGCTGCGCGGGAGCGCACCACTGTGCGTGCCTTGGTGGAGGCGGGGCTGCGTCAGGTGCTGGCACAGAAGAGGCCGCGAGGCGAGCGTTATCGCCTGCGTGACGCCACGTTCAGGGGCGACGGCTTGGCGCCGGGCGCGGCTGGCGCAAGCTGGGAGCGGATACGCGAGCTGGCCTATGAAGGGCGCGGCGGGTGATCGCCGTTGACACCAATATTCTGGTTTACGCGCACCGCGCGGACAGCGAATGGCACGCCGCCGCGTACGAGCGGGTGCTGCAACTGGCGGAGGGCAATGCGGCTTGGGCAATCCCATGGCCGTGCGTTCATGAATTTTTTGCCGTCGCGACACATGCGCGTATTTACGCGCCGCCCACGCCTATCGACAAGGCGCTGGATCAGATCGATGCATGGCTGGAGTCGCCGCGCGTAGTGCTGCTGAGCGAATCGGAGTTGCACTGGGAAACGCTGCGCGACATGCTGCTAACGGCGCGGATCACCGGCCCGATGGTGCATGATGCGCGGATCGCTGCGCTGTGCAAACAGCACGGTGTGGCGCAACTGTGGTCGGCGGACCGGGACTTTAGCCGTTTTGCGGGTGTGCGCGTGCACAATCCGTTGGTGGATTGACTGCGCAGAATCGTTAACCTCGCAGGTCAGAACGCTTGGCAGTTACTACACAGGTTTCACGCGCCTGGAATTCATGCAGCAGCTGGCGGCGCTGGTATCGAGCCTTGCAGTTTCGCGAGTAACGGTAAGCTCGATGCGCCGCATGTTAGCGGGCAAAGACGAAATGGCAGACGCATCGCGACGGAGCAATGCTCAAATGAAGGTCCCAAAAAGCATTGGAATTTGCGGTATGCATATCGAACCGAGTAACTCAGTGCCACCGAAAATCGCCCATCATGTCCGCCTATTCCTTGGACAGTGGTGCACTTGGAACTGGAATCCATCCGGAAATAGGCAATAAGCAAGACCTGACCCCATTCATAAAGCGCGCTGCCCGTTTTTCATGACCACCAGGGAAAATGAGGAGACAATACGCCATGTCCAAAAATGGAACGCTCAAGCTCGCGCTGATCAGCATGCTGTGTTTGTTTGCCGAGGGTGCGCGCGCAGACGAAAACTATCCGGCAAAAGCCGTGAGGCTGGTCGTGCCCTTTGCGGCAGGCGGTGCAACGTCGGCCGTTGCGCGTCTGATAGGCCAAAAGTTGCAGGAAGGCTGGAAACAGCCGGTGATCATTGAGAACCGGCCAGGTGCCGCCACGATCGTCGGCACCGAGGTCGTTTTCAGAGCCGCGCCTGACGGCTACACGCTCCTGGCGGCATCGAGTTCGCACGCCATCAATGCGAGTCTGCACAACACGCCATACGACGCGATCCGGGACTTCGCGCCGGTGACCCTGTTGACACGCTCGCCCTACGTGCTCGTGGTGCACCCGTCGCTGCCCGCGAATACCCTGAAGGCGTTCGTCGCGCTCGCCAAATCGCGTCCCGGAGCGCTCGATTACGCGTCGAGCGGCGCCGCCAATCACCTCGCGACGGAACTGCTCGCGTCCATCGCAAAAATCAAAATGAATCACATTCCCTACAAGGGTGGCGGGCCGGCGATCAATGACTTGCTCGGCGGTCATGTCCAGGTGCACATCACCACCGCCGTGAACATGATCCCGCTGATTAACGACGGCCGGTTGAGAGGCCTTGCGATCTCCGGTGACAAGCGCCTGCCGGCGTTGTTGAAATTGCCGACGTTCGCGGAAGCAGGCATGCCGCGATTTACGTCGCAGAACTGGAATGGCGTTCTGGCGCCGGCCAAGACGCCGCGTCCGATCATCAACAAGCTTGCGGCGGACTTTGGCAAGGTGTTACGCACATCCGAGGTTGGCGGCAAGCTGGAAGTGCAGGGTAACTTCCCCGCGCCGAGCCTGCCGGAGGAACTGGTCGCGCTGATCAAGTCCGAGGTCGACCGATTCGCCGA
>CADECM010000051.1:0-38455 GCA_902825845.1 uncultured beta proteobacterium | reverse complement strand
CCGGCGCGGCATGCTGAATTTATTTCAGGCAGAAAGGACGGGATGAGGCGATTACGGTGGCGTAGCGGGCAGGTGGGCACCCGCAGACCGCTATCGCCGGGGCGGCTGGCTTGTCGCTGTCGCGGGTGAGGCGCTTGATTGCGAAGGCGTAGGCAAAAGACAGGGATGGATGCCCGCGGTATGTCGAGCGTTCGATCGGTGATTGCGGCAAAGTGAGGAATGCGGCCAAGGGTAGTGACAGCACGTCCTGATTCCAGCTTGCGGTTACAACAGCATTTCGCCGGCCAGTACGCGAAAGTCGGTGATGTTCTCCAGGGCCATCAATTGGCCGTAGAGTTCCTGGGTCGTGGCCTTGCCCCAGATCGGTTCCCCCAGTTCGAAGAACTTGCCGGCGAGGTCCGCGGGTGTGTGGGGATGCGCAGGCTCTCCTTTGGTCACGGTGCAGCGTCCCTCAAACACGGCGCCACCCTTCATCGTCATGCGTACGGTCACCGGCTGCTCCCGCGGATAACGCGCGGTGAACGACGGTTCCTCGCGCACGTAGACCCGCTGCACCAGTGACTGCACCTCGGGGTTGGCAACTGCGTCGTCGTCGAAACTTTTGAGGCCCGACCCCCCGTGATACAAAATGCTTGCCAGCGCAAACGGCACCGAGAACCGCGCGCCAAAGCTGGAAACGATGTTTTTGCCGGCGAGGCTCGCCGCCAGCATGTAGGCGGCGACGTCGATACGCTCGATGGTGTCGAGCGCCTCACGCTCAAAGCGGCCGCCGGGCACCTGCGTTAACAGGTGTTCCAGCGCATCGATGGCGGAGTGGGCGTAGCGGCCTATCGGGTGCAGCTTGAAATAACTTTGCGCGATCAGCCACTCGCTGCCGAGGCCTGCCACTGCCAACTGTGGGTCGAATGTGTCGGAGTAAAGGCCTTTGCCGTAGACGTTTCCCACGCCGTCGATCTCGCCGGTAAAGCCGCACTCGACCAGGCGTGCGGCAGTGAGGCCCATGTAGCCGGAATGTCCGGTGAAGATATTGCGCACGGTCGCGCCATCGAGCAGCGTCTGGCGGCTGCTCGCCATGCCCATGGTCGCCGCGCAGTTGATGAGTTCCAGCATTTGCGCCGCGTTGAAGCGTTTCAACACGCCCGCGGCAACCGCCGCGCCGATCACGCCATAAGTGCCGTGCGGGTGAAACACCAGCCGCATATGTGCGGCGCGGCTGATGCGTGCCGAAATTTCGTAGCCCAGCGCAACGGCGCGCAGCACATCTGCGCCGGCATGGCCGGACGCCTGCGCCAACGCGAGCGCTGCCGGCACGACTTGTATGCCGGGATGCCCCTTGGCGAAAAGATTACCCTCATCCAATTCCAGCCAGGTCCCGGCAGTGCCGTTGAGTAGCGCCGCATCGAGCGCGCCGGCGCGTTTGCCGGCGCCGATGACCCATGCCGGGCCGGGCGCCGCTTCGGCCAGATGCCCGGTGGCGTAGGCCCGCATTTCGCGCTGTTGCATGCCTGCCGCGATGACCGGGATCGAATCCGCGATCACCCAGCGCGCCCGCGCGCGCGCGGCCTCGCTGATGTGGGCGAGTGGTGTGTCGGCGGCAAATTCGGCGAGTGTGGTCAGATACTGCGGCGGGCTGCGGTCGGTCACTGTATTGCCTCCGATTGTCGAATGTGCAACGGCCATTCTAATCTGTCGGGATAAATCCATGCGGCGTGATGTCGCCAACCGCCCGGCAGCAAAAAGCCTTTACACTAGGCCCATTGTTTCATTGCGGGAGGCTCTTATGTTTTGGCGCAAGTCATGGATGGCCTTGTTGCTGGCGTTGGGTGTTGCGGGCACCCATGCACAAAGTGCGTATCCCAATAAACCCGTACGGCTTATCGTGCCATTCGCGCCGGGGGGGTCAAACGACATCGTCGCGCGCATCATCGGCCACAAATTCGCCGAGAGCATGGCGCAGCAATTCATCATCGACAATCGCGGCGGCGCCAGTGGCATCATCGGCACCGACCTTGCGGCAAAGGCAGCGCCCGACGGCTACACGCTGCTGATGATGAGTCTGACGCTGGCGGTCAATCCGAGTCTCTACAAGAAGCTGCCGTACGACACGCAGAAAGACTTGCTGCCGGTGAGCCTGGTGGCTTCGGCGCCGCTGATATTGGTGGTGCATCCGTCATTGCCGGTCAAATCGCTCAAGGATCTCATTGCGCACATCAAAGCCAATCCCGGCAAGTTCAATTTCGGGTCCGGCGGTCCGGGCACGACGCCGCATCTGGCGGGTGAAATGTTGAAGTCCATGGCTGGCCTGCAAATGACGCACGTGCCATACAAGGGGGGCGGGCCGGCGCTGGCCGATCTGGTCGGCGGCCAGCTGCAACTGATGCTGGAAAACATCCCAAGCACCTTGCCGCATGTGAAATCAGGCAAGTTGCGTGTATTGGCGCTGACGGGTTTGACGCGTTCGGCGCTGGTGCCCGAGGTGCCGACGCTGGATGAAGCCGGCTTGAAGGGTTACGAAATTGTCGGCTGGAACGGCTTGTTCCTGCCGGCCGCCACGCCGAAGGCTATTGTGTCGCGATTGCATGCGCAGACGGTGAAAGCGCTCGCGCAGCCGGACATCAAGGAACGCCTCAAGGGGATGGGTGCGGAAGGCGTGGGCAGCACGCCCGCGCAGTTTGGCGCGTTCGTGCAGGCGGAAATCAGGAAGTGGGCGCGGGTGGTGCGCGACGCCGGGTTGCGCGTCGAATAAGAATGCTTGTCATTGCAGGGCCTGGATGTGACCGCTTGCGCGGTGACCGATACAGTGAGACCTATGCAGCGTATGCATGAAGGTGGTTTGTTCCTTTACCCATCCTGACTGTGGGGGGGCGCCGCGCTGACACACGTTTCTGCGCGCGTACGTTCCCCGATGCAAGGAGATAACCATGCCGACCGACGTGTCCGTGCACGAACCGCAAACCCCGGCAACACCAGCCCTGCCGTTTGCCGCGCCATGCCGTCGCTTGACCAGCCGGGCGCCGCTGCGATGGCTTGCCAAAGGCTGGGCGGATTTTCGCAGGGCGCCGCGCGTAAGCCTGACCTACGGCTTGCTGATCGTGTTGTTGTCCTGGCTGGTCACGGGTATCGGACTCAAGTATGGCAGCTACTGGGCGGCGCTGATTCTGTTGTCGGGTTTTGTCTTCGTGGCGCCGGTGCTGGCTATTGGCTTGTACTCGATCAGCCGTCAGCTACAGCGGGGCGTGACGCCTTTGTTCTCGCGCAGCGTGGTGGATCTGCGCAAAACACTGGGCAACGCCATGGTGTTCGCGATCGGATTGCTGGTGGTGTTTCTGATCTGGGCGCGCGCGGGATCGATGGTGCATGTGTTCTTTCCGGTCAAGGCAAATCCGGATCTCAGCCAGCTATTGCCGTTTTTGGCGATCGGCTCGGCGGTGGGATCGATTTTTGCCGGACTCACTTTTTTGTTCAGCGCGTTTTCGCTGCCGATGATTTGTGACCGTGATACCGATGCCGTGACGGCCATTGTCACCAGCGTCAACGCCGTGCTGCGCAACAAGCGCGCGATGGCGGTGTGGGCGCTGTTGATCGTGGGGCTGACCGCGCTGGGTTTCGCGACCGCCTTGCTGGGCCTGGCACTGGTGATACCGCTGCTGGGCTACGCCACCTGGCATGGCTACCAGGAATCCGTCGACGCCAGCGCGTGGCCCATGAACGCAGTGGATTGAGTGCGGCCCAGGCTATTGACGCCACCACTGCGCCGAGGGCAACGAAAACAGCGGCAGCCAGTAAGGCCTCGCCAGGGCAGGGACAATGCCGGCATTCTGCGGCAGCCGCCCGCTACGGCAAATTTGCGCGTGTGCACCGGGTTTGCTACCCTGCGTTAGTGTCTCTTGCTGGGGCAGTTGCCGATACGGCGCGCGCCGCGAGGGTACGAATAAGGGTGGGGCGTCTGCGGATACCCGCATTCAATCTAAACGAGGAGCAAGTATGTCGAACGTTAAAGCAATGTTGCAGTGGGCGGCCGCGGCCGCCGTGGGTTTGGCGCTGGCAGCGCCGGCCGCAGCGCAAGTCAAGCCCAACCCGAACTGGCCCAAGAATCTGACACTGGGCACGGCCTCGGTGGGCGGGCTGTATTTTGTCTACGGCCAGGTGTGGGCCAGTCTGGTGAACGAAAAAATCGGCACCAACATCAGCACCCAGCAAACCCAGGGGCCGAATCAGAACATTATTCTTTCCGATTCCAAGCAAATCGATTTCGGCATGGCCACCATGGGCGTGGCGCTGCAGGCATGGGAAGGCAAGGGCGCTTGGACGAAGGGCAAGCAGTATCGCAATATCCGCGCCATGTTCCCGATGTATGACACGCCATTTCATTTTGTGACGCTGGAAAAAAGCCCGATCAAGGCAGTGGCCGATCTGAACGGCAAGAAATCCGGCATCGGCCCGCGCGCCGGCACCTGCGGCACCTACTTCCCACTGATGTTCAAGGCGCTCGGCATCAACACCAACATACAAAACGGCCAGGCCTCGGACATGGGCACCGGGTTGCAGGACGGCTTGATCGATGCCTTCCCGTTCTGCGCGGGCGTGCCGATTCCGGTGTTTTCGGAACTGGAAACCACCAACAAGGTACGCTTTTTCACCTTCACTGCCGATGAAGTCAAGAAGCTCAAAGCGGCGATGCCGGAGCTGTCGGATTCGTTGATTCCCAAGGGCACCTACAAGAGCATGACCGAGGATCACCGCACCGTCGGCCTCTACAACTTCGCCATTGCCAACAAAGATGTCGCCGACGACCTGGTCTACGCGGTGGTGAAAGCGGTGCTGGAGAACAATCCGCAAATGATCAAGGGCCACGCGGCGTCCAAGGATACGGTGCTGCAAAACTGGAACCGCAATGGCTTTTTGCCGTTCCATCCGGGCGCGATCCGCTATTTCAAGGAGAAGGGCATCACCGTGCCCAAGCATCTGATTCCGCCCGAATACAAGGGTTGAGCGTACAGAAGTCATAATCCGCACTGCGCCGCGAGGTGTAGTGCGGTTTTTTTTCGGGGAGGAACCGGCCGTGAGTGCGTCAGAAGAAATAATCAATCCGACCACGATCGAAGAAGAATTCAGTGGTAACAGGCGCACGTTGTTGCATTGGGAAACGGTGCTGATGTCGGTGCTGTGCGTGGGCTTTACGCTGTTTCATTTGTTCGTGCTTAACGTGTACTCGCTGGAGCCGTTGTTGTTTCGCGCCATCCACGTGGGCTGGGGCGCGGCCATCGGCTTCATGTTTTATTCCGCGGCCAAGCGCACCACGCGCGCCGGCGTGCCGTGGTATGACTGGATCCTGGTGCTGCTGTCGATCGCCTGTGCGGTGTACATCGTCATCGAGCTCGACGGCTTGCTGTTCCGCGCCGGCGCCCAGTTTACGACTCTCGATGTGGTGTTCGGCACCATCGGCACCCTGCTGGTGCTGGAATTCGCGCGCCGCGCCGCGGGGCTGGCGCTGCCGATTGTCGCGGCGGTATTCATCATTTATGCCTTTGTGGGCCAGTGGATGCCCGGCGTTCTGGAGCACAAGGGCTTCGCTGTCGACCGATTTTTTACGTACATCTACAGCGAATACGGCGTGTTCGGCGTGACCACACAGGTGTCGTCTTCGTACATTATTTTGTTTGTGTGTTTTGCCGCGTTTTTGCAGGTATCGCGCGTGGGCGATTACATCAACGACTTGTGCAACGCCGCCTTCGGCTGGGCGCGCGGCGGGCCGGCCAAGGCGGCGGTGGCCTCGGGCATCCTGTTCGGCAGCATTTCCGGCTCGGCGGTGGCCAACGTGGTGGCGTCGGGCATGGTGACCATCCCCATGATGCGCCGCGTCGGCTACGACCGGCCCACGGCTGCGGCGATCGAAGCGACCTCTTCGACCGGCGGGCAAATCACGCCGCCGGTGCTGGGCGCGGGTGCGTTTTTGATGGCGGAAATCACCGGCATTTCCTACGGCCAGATTGCGCTGGCGGCGGTAATCCCCGCAGTGCTGTTTTACATTGCGTGCTGGATCCACGTCGATTTGCACGCGATACGCCTGGGCCTGCGCGGCGTATCGCGCGCGGAGCTGCCGCCGTTGAGCGAAATGATGAAGCGCGTTTATATGTTTGCGCCGATCATCGTGCTGGTATGGGCGCTATTGTCGGGCTACTCGCCGTTTCGCGCGGGCGGGCTGGGCATACTGACGGCGCTGGTGGCAGGCTGGCTTGCCTACAAGTTTCATGATCATGAGGCGCCGCCAGGGAATGTGCCGATGCAGCCGCTTATGGGGGTGGCCACTGCGTTGCTGCTGCGTGTGGTATCGATGGTGGCGGTGGGCATTGCCACTTACGCGTTGATGCAGGCCGGCCCCATGCTGTTTCCCGGCGCAGGGAACTGGGGCGGCGTGGCGTTCGGTGTGATGGTAATTGCCGGCCTGGCGTATCTGTTCGGCTGGCGCAAATCGATCGAGGGACTCAATCTTGCCGCGCGCGATACCCTGCAGCTGGTGGCGGTGTGCGCATGCGCCGGAATTATCGTCGGCGTGATTGCGCTTACCGGCATCGGCGGGCGCTTCTCCGAATTGATACTGGGCCTTGCGGGCGCGAGCCAGTTGCTGGCGATGATATTCGCTGCGCTGATCGCGCTGATACTCGGCATGGGCATGCCCACCACCGCGGCCTACGCGGTGGCGGCCGCGGTAATCGCGCCGGGACTCACCAAAATGGGCGTGCCGGTGCTGGTGGCGCATATGTTTATTTTCTATTTCGCGGTGCTCTCCGCGATCACGCCGCCGGTGGCGCTGGCCTCATTCGCCGCGGCGGGCATGGCGCAGGCCGACCCGTGGAAGACCTCGTGGACCGCGCTCAAGATGGGCCTCGCGACGTTCCTCGTGCCGTTCATGTTTTATTACAGCCCGGTGCTGCTGATGAAAGGCGATTGGACAGCAATCGCGCAGGCGGTGGTCTCGGCCTCGATCGGCGTGTGGTTTCTCGCCGGCTCGACCGAAGGTTGGTTCGGCGGGCGTCTGGCGATGCCGCTGCGCGTGGTGCTGTTCGGCGCAGCGATCTGCCTGCTGCATCCGGGCGCCGTGACCGATCTCATCGGCTTCGCGGTGGGCGTGCCGATTTATCTGTGGCAGCGCATGCGCGCCCGCGTGGCGGCGTAGCGCGCGAGCGATATATTGTAACTATTTGATTTTATTGAATTTTTTAGTGTTCAGTGCGGCAGTTCGCCGCGCACCAGCACGCGATACAGCAGCCGATATTCGCTCGGGTCGTAGTCGAACAGCGCGCGGTGCAGCGCCGCGCGGTTGTCCCACAGCAGCACATCGCCCTTGCGCCATTGATGGCGATAGGTGAATTCGTCGCGCACCGCGTGTGTCAGTAGTTCATCGAGCAACGCTTGCGAGTCTTGCGGGCTCATGCCGACGATGTTCTCGGTTTTCAGCGGATGAAAATAAAGCGCCTTGCTGCCGTTGTCTGGATTGGTGCGCACCAGCGGTTGCAGCACGGGCTCGGGCTTGCGTTCGGCCTGCGCCTCGGCCGATGGCGACGAGTGGCGCGCCACCGCACTGCCCATGAACACGTTGACGGTTTTCAGGCCGTCGATTTTTTGCCGCAGGTCATCCGGCAGCGCCTGGTATCCCGCGCGCATATTGACGATGGCCGTGCCGCCGCCTTGTGACGGCAGCGCCACCGCGTAGAGGCAGGTGTATTTCGGCGGGCGCACATGATTGGTGTGGTCGGTATGCCAGCCTTCGCCGTGCTTGATTTGCTTGCCGGCTTTATCCTGGTGGCGGTTCGACACTTCATGCACCAGCGGGCAATCGGGCAGCGCGTATTGCGTGAAATGCTGCGGCATGACCTCGCCGAAGTTCGCAATGGCCTCGAGATATTGTTGCGGCGTGAGTGCCTGATCGCGGATAACCAGCGCCACGTTTTCGACCACCGCGGCATTCAGTTGCCTGCGTGTGGAATCGTCGATGGGCCGGCTCAAATCGATGCCGGTGACTTCAGCGCCGATGTTCGGGGTAAGTTTGCTGACTTGCATGGTGGGTTCCTCAAGTCGTGAACATGGTGCAGATTCTACGACAGACGCGTCGGCACCGGGTATCCACCTGAAAAACCTTACCGCAGAAGCGCAGAGGTCACGCAGAGAAAATCAAAGGCGCCTTTTGTGTCCACCACTGCGCCTCTGCGGTGACCGGGGGCAACAATTCATGTCCATGCGGCAGGGAATGGGTGGCTTCAAACCGACCGCCACACAGAAAACGTCACGCCTTGCGCGTAACACCCCCCGGGCAGAGTGCCCCTGATCACGATCCGGCCGTAGCAGGAAGGTATTCCAGCCAGACACTCAGTCAAGCGCCGCGTACCATCGCGACGACCTGCTTCATGTCGAGATTGCCGGCGCGCTCGCGTATCTGCGGCAGGTATTGCGCCTGCATGGCCTGCGCCGGGCCCAGCAGATTTTTGAACGTATCCTGCAGCAACGTGGTGCTCATCTGGCGCCCGCCGGCGTAGTAGCGCTTGGCCACCTGGCCCAGCGCGTAGGTGGTGGCAAACGAAAACGCGACGCCGGTGGCGGCTTTGCCCAGGCCCCTGCCCAAGCCGCCCGCCACTTTGCCGAGCAAGCCGCCCAGCAGTTTGCGGCCAAACTGCTCGAGATACTGCGATGTCAGACCCACGCCGAGCGTTGCCAGCAGTTCGCGGATATGGCCTTGATCGAGCTCGTGTCCGTGCGACTTGCCGATGCCGTACACCATCTTGATCTGCAGGGGAATGATCGCCATTGACGCCCAGGACTGCGGCAGCAACTCAAGCGCGCCGCACAGTATCGCGTGATTGAGTATCGAACGGTCGATATCGGCATCGGCCGCCCGGGCGGGCGCGGTCACGGGCGCGGGCGTCGCGGCGGCGGCGGCAGGCCGTTGCGCCGGCGCTGCAGCCTCGGTCAGCACCGCGACAGCCTCGGCCTGCCGATCGAGCGGCGCGGTCACTGCCGCATCCAGCCCCAGTTGCCGCGCCAGCCCGGACAAAAAGCGCCGCTCCGCATCGCTCGCCACGCCGTCGGCATCACACACGCAAACCGCCATTTCATAGGCGAGTTGCCGGTGGGCCGGCTCGGTCAGCGGCGCTGCCGCCTGATTCGCATCGACGCGCTCTAACAACACGTCCTGATACAGGCTTGCCAGATCGGGCGCACCCGGTTCCTCGCCCAGCGACGCCGTCAATCGGCGTATCGCTTCGCGCTCACGCTCGTCTTTTTTTCCGTCGGCAAACGCCGCCAGCAGGGCAATGGTCAAGATGGCTCGTTGTTGTTCGGCATTCATGCGTTTGTTCTCTTCGTAAATTATTGGCAACTGTGCTGTGATGCCCGCGCCATCAGGCAGCAAGCGGAGGCGGCTGCCGGAGTCTGCCGATCAGCCAGTGCGCCACACCGCTCAGGCTTAACAACAACACCAGTCCCATCGCCCACGCCACCCATACCAGCGGCACCAGCCACGACGCGATGGACGACAACTGCGGGCTCCATTGTGCGAACACGCTTAGCAACGATACCAGCGCCGACTGGATCATTTGCACCCACTGCGGATCGATCCACGCCGGCAGCCCTGCGGGCGCCGGCCATTGCGCGGCGCCGCTCGCGAAATCCTGAATGTTGCCGGAGGCGAGACCCTGGGCAATCCAGCGCATCGCCTGCGCGGCCAATGCCATCACCGCCGTCCAGCAAGCCAGCAGCACAAGGCACAGCGACCAAACCAGGGCTTTCATCGGGTTCCTCAACATGTTCAGGGTGGCGAGCGGATTGGATGACAGCAGCAGGCGTTTAGTTCCCAAACACGCGCATACCTGCGCACGCCCGCACACGATGGTGCCGGGCACCTTGCGTCATAGGCCAAATTCGGGACGCTCGACTTCGGTGACATGACCGTTGGGGAGTACATCGCGCTCATTCGGCGCGCCTCAAAACGCGTGTGCGTGATCGCCGAGTCACCAACGCACTGCGCGACAGGTCCCGCCATGCGCCTGAAATCCGCGAGAATCCGTGGTCGCGTCACGCGTGGCTCGCTGTGATCATGCGTCATCCCGCTTCGGGCGTCCGGCCAGTTGCGCTTGCAACTGCGCGATTTCGTCGCGCAGCGGCGCCGTGACGGCGGCAATCTCCGATTCGGTGAAACGCGGCGTGATGTGCTGCGGGCAGTTCCAGTCGTACGCTTCGACGGCAAGGACCACGCCGCGCTCGACCCGCGCGCGATAACCGGGCATTTCCAGCTGCGCCATCAGCGCGGGGTCTTCGTCCCACGCCACCAGCCGCGCCCGGGCGAGTATTTTCAGCCGCGCCCGATGCGCATAATCCATCAGGATGATCGACACGCGGTCGTCGTGTGTCAGGTTGCCGGCGCTGATGTATTGCACATTGCCCCTAAAATCCGCATACCCCAGCGTCTTGTCATCGAGCACTTTCAGGAAGCCCGCCGGTCCGCCACGAAATTGCACATAGGGCCAGCCGGTTTCGCCGACCGTCGCCTGATAAAAACCGTCCCGTGCGCTGATGAAGCCGGCCTCTTTGGCGCCCAGCCGGTCGTGACGGTCTGGGGCAAGATCAAAAGCTGCATAGCGGGCGCGGCTGCCCATGCGGGTTTGCAGGGCGCGCACGGCGGGCGTGAACGCGATATCGGAATAAGCAAATGACATGATGGCACCTTATTTAAAATAATTAATAAAAACAGATGGTTATGAGATGTCACTGGAAGGCGGCCCGCCACACCAGCGGCGGGCGTCCCCAGTACGTCATGCAGCGGCGCGCACCGTTGCAGCGAGCAATTCGACTTTGGGAAAGTCGATGTCAACGCGCGTGGCCTTGCCCAGAATGTTGGTGAAGATATTCAGCGCCACCACGGCGATGACCTCGACGATCTCGCCATCGCCAAGCCCTGCATTGCGCGCGGCCTCAAACTCGGCGGTGGTGATTTCACCCAGGTTCTGATTCAACGCTTTGGCCAGGGCCACGCTGGCGGCGGCCCTGGCATCACCCGATGAACCACGGCGGTTGAGCGCCATTTCCGCATTGCTCAGTCCGGCGTGACGGCCGATCGCGGTATGCGCCGACACGCAATATTCGCAACGGTTGCCTTCCGCGATCGCGAGCGCAATGCGCTCCTGTGTCGGCTTGTCAACCTGCGCATTGCCCAGCGCGCCGTAGAGGCCGAGAAAGCCTTCAAGCGCGCGCGGCGAATTTGCCAGCACGCGGATGAAATTGGGTGTCACACCTAGTTTAACCTGCACCGCGTCGAGCAAGGCTTTGGTTTCGCCGATGGCGGATTGCGGATTGATGACTTGAACACGTGCCATGATGGTGCTCCTTTGTGGGTGGGTCGCTGGTCATCGCCGGGCGGCGCCCGATCGATGGGGCGGATTCTGGGCGTCCGCACGGTATGGATAAATGGATGGCATTGCATTTTATTCATGCGTTATTTGCAGTAATATCGGAGCGCCATGGACAAGCTCTACGCGATCGAGGCATTCATCAAAATCGTCGATAGTGGCAGCATCACCGCCGCGGCCGATGCGCTGGATGTATCGCAGCCGGCGATGGTCCGCACGCTGGCAGCGCTCGAACGCGAGCTGGGGGTGCGGCTCCTGAACCGCACCACGCGCCGCATGTCGCTCACCGACGAAGGGCGCGAATATTACGAACGCAGCCGCCACATCGTCGCCGCGGTCGCCGACGCGCAACAGCAGATCAACGCGCGGCGCGCGGCGCCTCGCGGACGGCTGCGTATTGCGTCGTCCGTTCCGTTCGGCCGCCTGTTTGTCGCGCCGGTGGTGGCCCAATTCCTCGCCGCGCACGCGCAGGTCAACATTGAATTGCTGTTGCTTGACCGCATCGTCGACCTGGTGGAAGAGGGCATGGATGTGGCCGTGCGCATCGCGCGGCTGCCCGATTCGTCGCTGGTGGCGCATGCCCTCGGCGAAACGCGGCGCGTGATCGTGGCCAGCCCGGCGCTGCTGCGGTCGGAGGGACTGCCCGGAAAGCCCGAAGATTTGCGCGGCCGGCGCTGCGTCAGCTTTACCGGCGTGGCGTCACCCGGACACTGGAATCTGCGCGATGGCCGCAAACGTGTGGCGGTCCCCGTCAAGAGCGCGCTGGTCACCAATCAGATCGATGCCGCAGTGCAGGCCTGTGTGCAGGGTACCGGCGTTGGTCAGTTTTTCGATTATCACGTGCTGGCGGAAATCAAGGCGGGCCACCTCACGCGCATCCTGAGAAAATTCGAGGACGATCCGATTCCGGCGAGTCTGGTTTATCCCTCCGCGCGTCACTTGTCGCCCAATGTGCGCAGTTTTGCGGAATTCGCGCAGCCGCGAATCCGCGCCGCGCTGCGGTCGCTGCAGCAAGTGTAGCCGTCAACCAGCGCGCCATTGCATTGCGCTACCGCAACGGCTACTGATGCCATGGCCACCCCCGGCCCACCTATTTGATAAACTGTTTTACGGCCCGTCTCCTTCGTTGCGGCTGTGCGCCCGCGGTTGAGCAAAACACGGGCGTAACCGTCGTCCATCGAAGTGCGCCAGGTCAATGAATCATGTCTTTCTACGTACGGCATCAAAGCCGAGCGACATCACACATAAGAATCCGAGGAGCTTCAACATGCTGTTTCATCGCACAGGCGTGGCGCTGGGCGTACTGACGCTGATCAACGCCGGCAGCATCCACGCCCAGACCTACCCGGTCAGGCCGATACGGGTGCTGATCGGCTATCCCGCCGGCGCAGGTAACGATGTGATTGGACGCCTGGTATTTGCGGAAATTTCCAAAACGCTGGGTCAGCAGATTGTCGTGGACAACCGGCCCGGCGCATCGGGCCAGATTGCCACCGACATCGTCGCCAAGAGCGCGCCTGACGGCTACACGCTGCTCAATGTGCCGGGCTCGGTCGCCATGTCGAACAGTCTTTACCCCAGGCTGCCGTACGACATCGTCAAGGATTTCGATCCCATCGCGCTGCAAGCGTCGGTACCGTTCTTGCTGGTCGTGCCGCCAACGCTGCCGGTGAAAAACCTGCGCGATCTGATTGCGCTCGCAAAGGCGCGGCCGGGTCAGCTCACCTACGGCTCCGGTGGTGGTGGCGGCGGGCCGCATCTCGCCGGCGCATTGTTTGCGATGCGCGCGGGCCTGAAAATGCTGCATGTGCCGTATCGCGGCACGGTGCAGGCGAACGCCGATGTCGCCGCCGGTGAAATCAGCATGATCTTTTCGCCATCATCCTCTGTGATTCCGATGATCCGGGCCAGGCGCGTGCGTGCGCTTGCCATCACCAGCCGCGAGCGCCACCCGACCTTGCCGGAAGTGCCTACGATGATGGAGGCAGCGCTGCCTGATTTTCAGGCCGGCAACTGGATCGCGCTGATTGGCCCGCGCGGCCTGCCCACGGAAGCCGTCAACCGGCTGAACAGTGAAATCAACCGCGTAGTGCAAACCCCGGCCCTGCGCGAGCGCTTCGCCGCGGTAGGGGCGGCCCCACTACAGGCTTCGCCGCGGGAAGCTGCCGCTTTCGTTCACGATGAAGTGGCCAAGTGGGCGAAGGTGGTCAAGGACGCCGGCATCCGGCTCGAATGACGTTTGCGGTTCACATCGGCAAGGCGAGCGCCGTGCCGGGGAAGTCAAGGCGTGGTGCGGGGATACTTCGAGGCAAAATAGGCATACAGGTTGGGGCGGAGCAGTTGCAGCGTCGATGGATCGGTAGAGTATACGGCGAAACTTTCGGCGTAGAGTTCAGTCCAGTTGGTGTTCCCATAGTCGCTGATGCCGCCTTTGAGATGCGTGAGCATTTGCTTGGTTCCGCCGGCATCGGTAATTTCGGTTTTTGCCGTGGCAACGCCATCCCTGGTTGCGGCAGCGCGAAAATCGCCATCGGTCTTGGTAATCCGTTCCGCCATCTGCCAGGTTTTGGTTTTGTCCTGCCCCCACTTGCTGCCGGACTGCGATGACACGGATGTCAGATCGCCGGCTTTTCCACTCGTCTGATATTTTTGCCAGGCTTTGTTGAGTGGCGCAATGTCGATCGCATGACCAATCTCGTGGGCAAATTCCTGCACGGGTTTGGGTGAGTCGCCAAAGCGCGTGTTGGAGACATCAAAGGCGCCGCTGTACATGATCACGGTGTGGGTCGTTTCGTCGTATTTGCCATCTTCGCCGGCGCTGCCCGAGCCGCCGTCTATCTTGAATTTCAGGCCATCCACCTGTTTCAATGCTACCGCGGGAATCAATGCCAGCGCCTTTTTGAGATAACCCATCTGCTCGCTCGACCACGTGCCTACTGCTTCAAAATTGAGTGCGCCAACCGTTATTTTGCCGCCCGTCTCGCTCGGCGCGTTTTCATCCTTGGGGCCCGCAGTCATCGCTTCGACATAGATTGCGCCCGATTGATCGTCACCGGTCCATGAAAAACGATAATTACCGTCCGCCAGTCCGTGTTTCGCCAGCGCGAGCTTCAGTGTGATCGAAATTCCCGGCCCGAACATCTCCTTGGTGATGCCGGTTACCGTGGACGGATAGCTCACTTTATTCTTCAAATGCATGGCAATGCTGGTCATCGGCGTCTTGTATTCGTCCTTGATGCCCTGCAATTCGACTGCCACGCCTTTGGGAGCAGGGATGTAGGCACCCCAGCCTCCGCTCTTGAGCTTTTCGAAATATTCCTTCAATGTGTCATCGGAAATCGTTGTCGGCGCAGACGGCAGTTCCAGCTTTTTGCGATCGGCTTCGCCGGCATCGCCGAGCGCTTTGCGTTGAATGCCGCGCGCCTGTCCCGCCTGCTGCTGCGCCACATGCGCCATCTCGTGGCCGATCAGCGCGCGTCCCGCGGGGGTTGATGGATTGAATTCGCCGCGATTAAAGTAGACATCGTTGCCGTGCGTGAAGGCGCGCGCGCCCTCCCGCTGCGCCGCCTGTTGTGCATGATCATCATGATGCAGCCGCACCCGCGAGGCATCAACGCCCAGCGACGTTCCGATCGCCGTCACGTCCGGCAGCGGGGCGGATTGTTGTTCGGCGCGCTCTGCCTGCCGTTCACCCGGCGGTTCAGGATGCGAAAGGTAGCGCGGCACGCCGTGTGCCGGGGGTGCGTCGTGTCGCAAACGGGGCGTGGCGGCGGGCTTGGAGGCTGCTGCATCAGGCCTTCGTTGCATCGGCGCATGTACTGGCATGTTTCGGTCTCCGCTGGTTTACCTGGCTCACCCCGTGGCCGTTCAATCGGCGGCGCCTGGGCAACCGTGCTTGATGATGATCTTCCCCGGCAGAGCCGTCAAATCACGGGGCGATGCGTGGCGTGCCCGCGCGCAACCCCCGGCAACCGTCGCGTCCCGTGATAGCATTTGTCGTGGTGGCTGCTTGAGAAATTGTCCCCTGTTCAGAGAGGAATTCAGATGAAGATCACTCGCGTCGAAACGTTTCAGGTGCAATGGCGGCCGGAGGATCCACCAACGTCGCGCAGTGCCTTCGTGCGGGTGTGGTGTGACGACGGGCGCAGCGGCCTCGGTGAGGTCTCGCCGATGCAGGGCGGACTTATTTCGCTCACCATACTCAAGCATCACATCGCGCAGGCGATTGTCGGCGCCGATCCCCTCGATCATGCGGTTTTGCATGACCGGCTGTTGCACCGGCTGGTCAAGCTCGGGCCGGAGGGCGCACTGAGCAGCGCGCTCGCGGGGCTTGATATCGCCCTGTGGGACCTGAAGGGCCAGTTGCTCGGACAGCCGGTGTGGCGGTTGCTCGGCGGCGCGTGGCGCACCGAACTGCCGTTTTATTCGTCGATCGGCGGCAACGGCGCACCGCGCAGCCTGAGCGAAGTGCTGCGCATCGTCGAGGCACGCCTGGCCGACAAACCGTCGGCAATCAAGATCCGCTTCGACAATGACCGCGTCGATCTCGATGGCGACATTGCCGACCACGTTGCCAAGGCGCGCGCCGTGCGCAAGCTGGTGGGCGACGATTTTCCTCTTGCCTTCGACGCGAACAACGGCTATTCACCCAGCGGCGCCATGCGTGTGGGCCGCGTACTTGAAGAACTCGGCTACTGGTGGTTTGAAGAGCCGGTGCAGCACTACCACGTGCGCGCGACGGGCGAGCTTGCGCAAAAACTGTCGATCACTGTTTCGGCGGGCGAACAAAGCTACACCACCGCCGCGGTAGCTGATCTGATTCACGCCGGGGTGCGCATGGTGCAGCCGGACATCGTGAAAATGGGCGGCATCACCGGCATGCAGCGGTGTGCGGCGCTGGCGCAGGCGCTCGGCGCCGAATTGGTACCGCACCAGACCCAGCCGACCATCGGCCACACCGCGAATCTGCATATTGCGGCGACGCTGTTGCACGCGACCAAGCCGTGTGAGCTGAATGACCCGTCGCCGCGCATGCATGCTGTCTTTGCCAATCCGCCCAAGCCGGTCAACGGCCTGTTCCATCTGCCCACCGCGCCCGGTCTGGGGCTGGTCATCGACGAGTCGGCGCTCGCACGGCTGCGCGTGGAATTGCCAGGGTAATTGCGGTGAGTTGCCGTGAACGCGGCGGGGTAAGGCGTTGGCGGATTCCGGCAGCGCGGTCTTGCGCAATTCCATACGGTTATATAAAAATCAATTAAATCAATAAGTTACGATCAATGTGTGGTGCCGCGGCGTGACACCGGTGGTTTGGCCATCCAGAAAAACAGGGAACCCGCTGCTGCCAGACCAGCGATCAGCGTAAAGCCGGCGCGATAGTTGCCCAGCCAGTCGGCAAAGACGCCGGCGATGAGCGGCCCGCCGATCTGGCCGATGACCATGATCATGGAAGACAGGCCGAGGATCATGCCGATCGAATTGCGTCCGAAGTAGTCGGCGCGCATGGCGGAAATAAACGGGCCGCGCAGTCCCCAGCCGATGCCGTGCACCAGCGCGGACAGCACCAGGATCACCGGTCCGGTGGCATAGGTAAGCAGCAGCATGCCGGCGGCGTGAAACAACATGGTGAGCGCGGTGACTTTGCGTTTTTCAATGGTTTCGGGAATAACCCAGCCGCAAACCACGCCGGCGAACTGTCCCGCGGTGGCAATGGAGATGTAGAGCGAGGCCAGTGCCAGCGAGTAGCCAAGACCTTCCTTGATATGCGTGATGGCATGCACATTGATTGCCGACACCACGAACAGCGAGCAGGCGTGGCCGATCGACAGCAGCCAGAAGGCACGCGTGCGCAGCGCCTCGCGCGCGGTGAACTCAGCCTGGAGCGGACCCGGGCGCGAAGCGGGGGTCACCGCGTCCGCGGCGGCAGGGCCGGTGTTTGGGGCCGCGTCGTCCGGCGGCAGACCGTCGATACGCTGGCCAACGTCTTCGGGACGGCTGTGTACCATGTTGGCCAGCGGCCAGCCGCACACAATGAGCATCACGCCGGAACCAAAGGCGGTGACGCGCCAGCCGTAGGTCTGGATGGTCCACGCCACGGCAAACACAAACAGACCGCCCACCGCGGCGCCGAACTGTGATGACGACAGCGCGCGCGCGCGCCGCTTTTCGAACCACTGAATGATGGCGACGCTGACCACCATGTTGCTGCACATGCTGGCGCCCAGCGCGAGCACCACGAAGGCGGCATAAAATGTCGCCAGCGTGTCGGTCTGGCTCAACAGCATAAAGCCGAGGCCGAACAGCAGCACGCCCGCGCGCACAATGCGCTGCGATCCGAAGCGGTCGACCAGCCAGCCCAGCGCGGGGCCCAGCACGGCGGCTTCCGTGGATTTGAGCGCCGCCGCGCCTGACAACGCGGTCTTGCTCCAGCCGCGGTCCTGCACCAGCGCGGCAAGATACGCGCCGAATGCCTGATTCAGCAGCATGCTCTGAAAAAACTGCAGCGTGCCACCGGCGACCACCACGCGCCAACCGTAAAATTTTTTCATGGGATGAGCGGAGCATAACGCAGCCCGCCCGCCGGTGCAGCGCGCGCTTTGCGCCGGCCGGCGGCGGGTTGACAACGCCGCGGCAGGCACGCATGCGCGATGCGCGCAGCCACGGTTGCGCCACGACACGGACTCATCTATAACCTCGTACTGCCCTTGCGCGTTTGCCGGGCGGGGTGTGCGGCTGGCGGCCACGAATGCCGGGGCCGCGCCCGACGGCGGCATGGCGCGATAACAAAGGAGCCACTACATGTCAGCGTACGAGGTACGAGATGCGGCACTGCATGACCTGGTCGCGCCCGACGCGCCGATAGTGCGGATCGCCGGCGGGCTGGGATTTACCGAAGGGCCGGTGTGGCGCGGCGCAGCGCTGCTGTTCAGTGACATCCCGAACAATCGTATCGCACGCTGGCGCCACCTGCAGGAAGGCCCCGAACTCACCACCTTTGCCACCGGACACTCGAACGGTCTCACGCTGGATCGTCAGGGCCGGGTGCTGGCGGCCGAACACGGCGGCCGCGGCGTGGCGCATATCGCCGACGACGGTACGCGCACGGTGCTGGCCGATCAGTACCAAGGCAAGCGGCTTAACAGTCCGAATGACATCGTGGTCAAATCCGATGGCACGATCTACTTCAGCGATCCGCCCTATGCGGTGCGTGCCGCCACGCCAGGCGCGGCGCGGCCGGAAGGGTGGTGGTCAGCGCCGATCCCCGGCAAGGAGTTGTCGCATCACGGCGTCTATCGCCTTGTTCCCGGCGGCACGCCGCAGCTGGTGGCGGACGACTTTGCGCTGCCGAATGGTCTGGCGTTCTCGCCGGATGAGTCGATACTGTACGTCGACGATTCCGCGCACAAGCACATACGGGCGCTGGACGTGCGCGCGGACGGCACGCTCACCCAAGGCCGCATCCTGCTGAACATGGCGTCCGGCGATCCGGGCGTGCCTGACGGCATGAAGGTCGACTTGCAGGGCAATGTGTTTTGCACGGGCCCGGGCGGCGTATGGGTTTGCCGGGCCGACGGCACCTTGCTCGGCCGGATCATCCTGCCCGAGTTGCCGGCGAACCTTGCATGGGGCGAAGACGGCAGCGTGCTGTTCCTTACGGCGCGCACCAGTGTCTATCGTCTGCAAACGCTGACGCGCGGGGCGTTACCGGGAAGGCGCGGGATCGCATGACGCATTCCCGATGATGTGTTCGCACTGCGCGCCGCCGCTGACGGCACGGCCCGCCGGGGACAGGCGGCCGGCGGCGGGGTGTTACGATAAAATGCCGATCCCGGCAAACGCGCGGGTCGTGCGCGGCGCCCACAAGAAAACACGGAGGAGATCACCATGACTGGACTCGCGCGCATGGCGCTACGCGGCGGTATTGCAATGCTCGCGGTGGCGCCGATGTATGCGGTCGCTGCCTATCCCGACAAGCCGATCCGCTTGATCGTCCCGTTCGCGCCGGGCGGTGCGACGGATGTCATTGCCCGTGCGCTCTCGGATAAGCTCGGTGACGTGTTGGGCACGAGCATCATTGTCGACAATCGTGGCGGCGCGGGCGGCACGCTCGGCGCCGGGATGGCGGCGCGCGCTGCCGCGGACGGCCACACGCTGCTGCTCAATTCGCCGAGTCACACCTTTGTTTCATCGGTGTACAAGAAGCTGCCGTACGATCCGGCCAACGATTTCAAGCCGATCACCATGCTCGCGCAGATGCCGAACGTTCTGGTGGTGCACCCCTCACTGCCGGCGCAGCGCGTGCCGCAGTTGCTTGCGCTGGCCCGCAAGCACCCGGGTGAAATCCGCTTTGCCTCCAGCGGGCACGGCAGCAACATTCATCTCACCACCGAGTTGCTGGCCAGCATGGCGAAGGTCAAATTCGCGCACGTGCCGTACAAGGGCGGCGGCGCCGCCCAGACCTCGGTTATCGGCGGCGAGACACAGCTGATGATGGCGGGGCTGCAACCCGCGCTGCCGTTCATGCGCGCGGGCCGATTGCGCGCGCTGGCGGTGAGTACGAAAACGCGGTCGCCCGCGGCGCCCGATCTTCCGACCATCCACGAGTCAGGCGTGCCGGGATTCGACAAGGCGTTCTGGGCCGGATTGTTCGCGCCGGCCGGGGTGCCCGATGCCCTCATCAACCAGGTGCACCGCGCGGCGCTCAAGATGCTCAAGGATCCCGACATCACAAAGCGGCTCGCGGCCGAAGGCTCCGTGGTCGTCGGCAATTCCCCGGCCGAGTTCGACGCGTTTGTGCGCGCCGAGATCGCGACGTGGGCAACGCTGATCAGGGACCTGAAGCTTTGATTGTCTGTTGGCCGGAAGTGTTGCGAGGAGCCGTGAATGCCTGACGTACAATTTGGATTGATGATCCGCGGCCAGTTTCCGCAGGGTGACGACATGGGCACGCGGTTCGAGGAGATGGCCGAACAGGTGCGGCTTGCCGACCGCCTCGGCTTCGCCTCGCTCACCAAGGGCATGCACTACGCGTCCCATCCGCTGCAGGCGTTCAACCCGCTCGTGTTCCACGCACGCATGGCCGCGGAGTCGCACCATTTGCGCCTGAATTTCGGAATCATTCTGCTTGCCCTGCATAAGCCGCTGGAAATCGCCGAGCAGCTGGCCTCGCTCGATGTCATGTCGAAAGGCCGGGTGATTTTCGGCGCGGCGCTGGGCTACCGCGAGGTCGAGCTGGCCGCCTTCGGTGTTCAGCGCAATCAGATCGTGCGCAGGTTTACCGAGAATATCGAAGCCATCAAGCGCCTGTGGACTGAAGAGAAGGTGTCGATGAAGGGCACTTACTTCGACCTGCTGGATGCCAATGTCTCGGTTAAGCCCGTGCAAAAGCCGCGTCCGCCGATCTGGATCGGCGCCAACGCGGACCCGGCCATCGAGCGCGCGGCCCGCATCGGCGACTGTTGGTATGTCAACCCGCATAACCGGATGGATACCATTCAGCGCCAGGTCGACGTCTACAAGCGCGCTCTGGACGCCGCCGGCAAACCCTTTCCCGCGGAATTTCCCGGTCGGCGCGAATGCTTTGTCGCCGCCACGCGCGAGGAAGCCATTCGCCTGTGCCGGCCCTACCTCGCCAAAAAGTACGAGGTGTACCACGCCTGGGGACAGGACAAGGTGATGCCCGAGGGTGACAATGACCTCGGTCTCGATTTTGACGAACTGATCAAGGACCGCTTCTTCCTGGGAAGCGCGGACGAAGTGGCGGAGCAGATCATCGACTATATGCGCAAGACAGGGATCAACCACCACATCCTGAGCTGCCAATGGCCAGGCATGCCGCAAAGTCTGGTACTGGATACCATGGCATTGCTGGCCAGGGAAGTGTTCCCGCGCGTGCGCCAGGGTCTGTAGGCAGTGGCAAGGGCAGTCTTTGGAAATACCTGCACATATGCAACAGGAGCACACCCATGCCGCTCATGATTCGTCAACTGTCGGAAGCGCTTGGCGCCGAGGTGATCGGCCTCGACCTGTCGCGCCCGATTGCCGATGCAGAGTTCGTACGCGTCCACCGGGCTCATCTGGACCATCATGTCTTGGTGTTCCGCGAGCAGCAGCTGACGCCGCGGCAACAGATCGAGTTTTCGCGCCGCTTCGGTCCCCTCGATGCCCATCCGTCCCAGGGCGACGCGCATCTCGCCGGGCATCCCGAAATCCTCGTGATCTCGACCCGGCAGGAAAACGGAAAGGATGTGGGCATCCGCAACGCCGGGCCGCTGTGGCACTCTGATCTGGCCTACCGGCAGCAGCCGTCGCTCGGCTCAATGCTCTACGCAATCGAGCTGCCGGACAGCGGCGGCAACACCGGTTTCGCCAACATGGTCAAGGCCTACGAGCGACTGCCGGCGCGACTGAAGGCGGCCGTCGGAGAACGGCGGGCACTGTTCAGTTCCACGCGCAACCTGTCCTTGCTTGCGCATCATCCGGTGTTCCGCACGCATCCCGAAACCGGACGCAAATCCATCTTTGTCAACCCGCAACTCACCAAGAGTATCGACGGCATGGCGGCGGAAGACTCGGCGGCGTTGCTGTCCGAAATTTACGTGCACTGCCAGCAGCCGGAATTCATCTACTCGCACGAATGGCGGCCGGGCGATCTTGTGTTTTGGGATAACCGCTGCGTGCTGCATATCGCCGACCATACCCGGCTCGACGACCCCACGTATATCCGCCACATGCATCGCACCACGATCGCCGGCGACCAGCCGTTCTAGCGCACCATCACCGGGTTCGACAGTAACGGGTATTGTGGCTACCCTTCTCATAAAAAAATACAATAAAACAATAAGTTACAATATTTTCAGTGAATTCGCCCGCAACGCGGGGTTCCCGGTGATCCTGTGCGATGGCCATCGCCTCACTGCGACGATTTCATTGGCCCGGATTTACCACGGCTGGCCGTTTCAGGCGGAGACGCACCGGTTCTTTCGCTGCTGCCGGCGGCGATCGTGCGTACCAGTGCCCAATGTTCGAGATAGGTTATGGGAACGAAGCGATCCGCGCCTTTAAACGTTGACTGCATCGCCTTTGGGTAGCGAAATTCGTGGAAACACTTGATGAGGGTGTCGCGTAATTTGGGATCGAGATTGTGGGCGTGGGCAAACGCAGTGGTGGGAAACAAGCCACTGCTCCAGATAACGCGCAAGTCAGCTTCCTTGATCTGTCCCCGCGCGATCATGCGTTCCAACACGCCCGACGCGACCGGCGCCCCGTCAAACTCGCCGCTGATCACTCCGGCGACGGAAGCGTCGTGTTTGCCGGAGTAAAGCACCTTGTAGTCCTGATCCGGCTTGAGGCCGAGCGCGGGAAAAAGCGTGCGCGGCGCGAGATTGCCGGAGTTGGACGAGGGTTGCACATGCGCGACGCGCCTGCCCTTCAGGTCAGTGGGTTTGTGAAAGGCGCTGTCTTTTCTGACGATCAGCAGCAGCCGATACCCGAGAACGCCCTTGTCCGACCCCTTGGCCGAGAACGGAACCGCTCCCGCCTGCTTGACGGCGTAGTTCGTCGGCCCGGTGGAGAAGCCGGCGACATGCAGCCGGCCCTGGCGCATGGCTTCGATCTCCGCGGCATTGGACTGCAGGCGTTGATAGACCACGGGTTTGCCCGTGCACGCGGCAAGATATTCGGTGAATGGCTTGAAAATTTTTTCGTAAATGGCGGGATCCTCCACCGGCGTATAACTGAATGCCAGCGTGGATGGATTAATGAAATGCGCTGGATCCTTCGGCGGATCGGCGACCAGGTCCCGGTTGTCGTCGCAATACAAGGCGTCCAGCGTGCCCCTGAACGTGCAGTCGGATTGCGCTTGGGCCGCCTGCGCCGCAAGCCCGGATAACAGCATGCCTGGCAGCGCCAGGCACAGCATGCGCAATGCAGTTGCGATCACGATTATGGGTTTGCGATGCAATGCCGTTATCCTAGGCCACCGCGGGCCGTGAATGGCCGAGCTCGTCATTGAGAATCCCCGGTTCACCAAAATTGTAGCCCTGGGCCATGTCGCAGCCGGCCAGGCGCAGGAAATTCATCTGGGCGCGTGTTTCAACGCCTTCCGCGACCACCTGCAAGGAAAGACTGCGGCCCAGCTGTACGGTCGCGCGCACGATGGCCGCATCGTGCGGGTCTTCGATGTTGCGGATGAATGACGCGGCGATCTTCAGCTTGCGTATCGGCAGGCTTTTCAGGTGCGCGAGGCTGGCATAGCTGCTGCCGAAGCCATTGATGGCAAGACCGATTCCCCGCGGCGCGAGCAATTGCATGGCGCTGACCAGGGCGGCATGCTGGCGCGCCAGCGTGTCTTCGGTCACTTCCAGCTCCAGCAGACCCGGGTCGCAGCCGGTATCCGCCAGTATGCGCAGAACCGTGTCGGCGAAATTTCGTGCGCGCAATTCCCGCGTGGAAATGTTCATGGCCAGCCGCAGCCGTTTGCCGCTGCGCTGCCAGTGCGCGATCTGATTGCAGCCTTTGTGCAATCCCCATTCGCCGATCGGCAGAATCAGTCCCGATTCCTCGGCAATCGACAGAAACGACGCCGCGGTCAACAACCCGCGCTGCGGATGCGCCCAGCGCAGCAGGCCTTCGTAACCGATAACGTCGCCGCTGGCAATCATTACCTGCGGCTGATAGTGCAGTTGCAGCTGGCCTGCGGACAGGGCGTGCCGCAGTTCGCCTTCAAGTAAGAGGCGTTGCTGGGCGGCTTCATTCATTTGCACGCGGAAAAACTGGTAGTTATTGCGCCCGGCCTCCTTGGCGAAATACATTGCGGCGTCGGCATTGCGCAGCAGCGCGGTGGCGTCGGCGCCGTGTTCCGGGTAGATGGCAATGCCGATACTGGCCTGCACCACAAGTTCGCGTCCTTCAAATTGGACAGGCTGCGCTATGGCGTCCAGTATTTTGCGCGCCACCATTGCCGCGGCGGGATTGTCGGAATCGGGCAGCAGCACGATGAATTCGTCGCCGCCCTGCCGCGCCACCGTGTCGTTCTCGCGCAGACAATGTTGAAGGCGGCGGGCCGTTTCGCACAGCAGGGCATCGCCCGCGTGATGGCCGAGGGAGTCGTTGATGGTTTTGAAGCGGTCAAGGTCAATGAACATGATGCCCAGCGATTTGCCGTCGCGGCGCGCGTTGGCCAGTTCGTGCTTGAGCCTGTCGCTCAACAGCGCGCGATTGGGCAAATCGGTCAAGGCGTCGCGCGTGGCGAGATGCTCGATACGATCCGCGTTCTGCTTGCGCTCGGTGATGTCGCGTGCAATGGCGAGTTGCCCGACCACGTCGCCCTGTTCGTTGGGCAGCGGCGCCGCAACGCAGCTGATCCAGCGGCGGGTGCCTTTCAAGCCCACGATTTCAAAGTCAAAGGTCACCGTTTCTCCGGCGATGACGCGCTGGTGCATGCTGTAGAAGGTGGTGCGGTACTCCGGCGTGACCAGCCGTGACACGTCACTGTGTTCGATATCGTCCGGCGAGCGGGCTTCCACAATCTTCAGGCCGGCGGCATTGATCTCCTGGATGCGGCCATTCCTGCCCAGCACCATCACGCATTCGGGTTCGCTTTCGATAATGGTGCGCAGGCGCGTTTCACTGCGGCGCAGCCGCGATTCACTTTCTTTCAGCGCCTGCTCCGCCTGGCGCGCTTCGGCTTCCGATGTGCGCAGCGCGCCGGCACGCGCCTCAATCGCCGCCGCCATTTGATTGAGCGTTGCCGCAAGCAGGCCGGTTTCGCCACCGGCTGTCACCAGGGTGCGATGGTGCAGTGCGCCCTCGCCAAGGGCTTTCGCGTCGGCGGCCAGTTGCCGCAGCGGTTGGGAAATGCGTTCGCCCAGAAACAGCGCGATCGCCAGCAGGGCCAGCAGTACGAGACCGCTCATGAGCAGCCGTTCCCACAGCCGCTGGTTGACCGGCGCCAGCGCAACAGCGGCCGGTACACCGATATAGACCATCCACGGCACGAAGGACGCGGTGGAAAATCCGGCGAGCCGTTGCACGTCATCTTCGGCTTGCAATGCAATACTGCCATCGCGCTGCTGCAATGCCTGGCGAATGGCCGTGGTGCCGATGAGGGTTTCACCGATCCAGATCCGTGGATTGTGCGAGCGCGCCAGCACGATGCCGTGGGCGTCGAGCAAGGTGGTGACCGTGCCCGCCGGCAGCGTGGTGCCGCGGCCGAGGACATTGCGAAACTCACTGAGTCTGACCAACGCGGAAACCACCCCAGTCACCGTGCCGTTGCCGCCGGCCACCGCTTGCGTGAATCTCATATTGAATTCGCGGCCGTCGCCGGACAGGAACGGCCCATCAACCGTCCATCCGCGATTTTGCAGGGCCTGCTGAAAAAAATGCCAGGTTCCGACGCCGAGGGATGCACGGTCATCAACCGGCGACAGACTGCCGATGTTGCGTCCATCGGGCGTCAATACGGAAAGGTCACTGATGTAGTTTGGAAGATTTCCCGTCAGTGAACGCAGGAATTTGTCGTTCGCGGCAGTCGCGTCAGCATTGAACGATACGGTGTGACTTGTGACGTGCAGTAGCTGGCTGATCTGGGACACCTGGTCGTCGATCCGCGCCGCGTGCAGGCGGGCGAAGACCAGTGTGTCCTTAAGCGCATTTTCCCGTGCGGTCTGTGCCTCGGTCTTGGCGATGTAAAGCAAATAGCCGATGAATGGCAGAAGGAGCACCAGCACGAGAGTGATCAGGCGCGCGCGAATGCCGAAATTGCGGGACAGTGACAGGGACATGCTGTAGTCGACAGGGCAGGGGGGGCGATCAGGCCGTAGCGCCCGACGCGCGCTGACTATATAACAAATTGCGGCGCGCCCCTGGCGCAGGCAATCACTCGCATGGGCGCCGGGCATGTTGCATCCGAACCGCGGCGGTCAACTGCGGCGCACGCCGCGCGGCGCCTGGAAAAATTTCGTAACTATATGTTTTCACGGGATTTTTTTAATTGCACCCAATGGTTGTCGGCAGCTTGCGCAATGGCAGAAAGATCACCATTCTTCGACCTGCGGTCGGGCGCAATGGGCTGTGTCACACTGCAACAAACTTCCCGCTTGAAAAGCCGTTGCAACACCCGGCGCGTCGCACATCGTAGATCCCCGTAAAGCGTGTTGCGTAGATCGCGTTTTTCCGTGTCACGGCGCGGTTGGACAAGTAAATCCGGGCCTCCTAAAATCGGTTGACGTTCTCGCGCCGTGGTTCGCTGGCAGGGAATTTCCGGTTCTGACGCACGGCCGCAAAAAGTGCGCTGCGGCCGCGCGAGGCCACGGCGCGATAGTCGAATCGATCGAAAAGTCGCCACCAGGAGGATCGTCATGCGCGCGTCCGCTATCGTTGCGAGTTGGCTTTTGCCCATTGCGCTAAACGTCATGCAGGGGCAGGCGCGGGCCGCATCCGCGAGCGAGGTGGCGGCTTACCCCGTGCGGCCGGTGCGGCTGATTCTGGCCAGCGGTCCGGGTTCTTCTCCCGACGTGATTGGACGTTTGCTGGGCAACAAGCTCACGGAGGCCTGGGGCCGCCCCATCGTCGTCGACAATCGTCCCGGCGCCACCGGGTTGATCGCCGTGGAAATGTTGGCAAACGCCGCGCCGGACGGTTACACGCTGGGCATGTTCACGATGACCAATCTGATCGCGATGCTTATGTTTCAGAAGTATATGCTTGCGAGCGAACTGGGCGCGGTATCGCTGGTGGGCACCACGCCGTTTGCAATCGTGGTCAACGCGTCGACCCCCGCCAGGACCATCGCGGAGTGGATTGCATACGCAAAGGCGCGGCCCGGAGAATTGCGCTATGGATCCACCGGCATGTGGGGATCGCTGCATCTGTGCATGGAGAATTTCAATGGCATCAACGGCCTCACGATGACGCATGTGCCCTACAAGAGCGCGGTGCCGGTGATGGCGGATTTGATTGCTGGCGCGATTCACGTGTTCTGCCCGGCGGTGCCAATGCTGCCGCCGTTTCTCAAGTCCGGCAAAGTGCGCGCCCTCGGCGTTACCTACAAGGAGCCGACCAGCCTGTTGCCGGGTGTGCCGCCGGTTGCAGATACCGTTGCAGGGTTTGCACTGTATGGCTGGTACGGCATGCACGTGCCCCTCAAGACGCCGCCGGAAATCGTCCGCAAGATCAATGCGGAAATCGTCAAGGCCCTGCGGGATCCAAAACTGGTGAAGGTCATGGCGGCCGCCGGAACGGAAGCGGCGGGCTCGACCCCGGCCGAATATACGGCATTCCTGCGGAAAGATACCGACTACTGGACCCGGTTGCTCAAGGACAGTGGCGCCACGCTCGGGCAGGCGGGGAAGTAAGATCGCCGGAATGGCGCATGTCGCGAATACCGTCAGTCATCCGCGTGAATGGCTGACGGCTTTTCCGGCGATTTGCCCGCGAGTGAGCGGGCAACGCGATACGAGTCATGCGCAATCAGAATTTCATTCCGACGCCGACACCGAAGAGCCACGGATTTATTTTCAGGTTGGCCACCGTGGCCCCCGTGGCCACGCTCTTGACGTCGGTGTCCATCCAGATCTTCTTGATATCGAAATTCAGAAAGAACCGCTTGCTGAGTTCGACATCGGCGCCCACCTGCAGCGCGGCACCCCAACTGTTCCTGTCCACGGTCAGTGTGCCGCCGCCCAGGTTCACGTCGTAGAAACGGGTGTAGTTAAGCCCGACGCCGGCGTACGGCCGGAATTTCTGATCCGGCATAAAGTGGTATTGCAGCGTCAATGTGGGTGGCAGATGCTTGACCGTGCCGACTGCCGTGCCGCCGGCAGTGACGTCATGCTTGCGCGTGGCGAGTATGAGCTCCAGCGCAAGATTACGGGTCACAAAATAGCTGAAGTCAAGTTCCGGCGTTACTTTTGAGTTGACATCGAGATTCAATGCCGACGAACTGGCGTCCGGGTTGATATACAGCACCCTGGCGCGGCCCAGGAAATCTCCCTGGGCGGCCTGCGCCGAGCCGATCATCATGGCGCCCGCACACGCAAGCGCCGCCATCCAATCCTTCTTCATTTTCCACCCTTTCTTCACTGTAAAAAGACCGTAATCAGATTAAGGGCAAAGTGAAGTTGGTGCGTTGATTCAGATCAACCCGGCAATGCGTCACGCACGCGTTGCCCGCGATAGCCGTTGCTGCTGGACCCATCCCGACCGGCACGCGATTCGGCGCGCAGATTTCGGAACGTCGGCACGCGCTGTCGCGCGCGCCGTGCGGCGTGGATGGCCGGGGTTGACAGGGCTGCGTGCCGAGTCGCAGAACATTAAAAAACTATTTAAAAACAATAGGTTATGGTTTTTCGCTGGACAGCCTTCAGTGGCGCGTGCGACACCGCGGGCATTGACATACGTTACCCGGGGCGCGCGCGATGACGATAGACTTGCCGGCATACCAATCAGCTTTGGCGGAAAGGACAGACCCGATGGAAAATTTGACACCCTTTGAGGCGCCCGTGGTGGATGAACTGACGGTGCGCGTTGTGGTCGACTCACGCTACGAGCGATTTCTGCCGAAGGCGACGCATCCGCTGGTGCAGATTGAGCACGTCGGGCGCATTCCCGGGCGCGAAATGTCGACGTTTGCCGCGGAGTGGGGCTTGTCCTTGCATCTGAGCTCGGCGGCCGCGGGCGCCACGGCGCAATACCTGCTGGATTTCGGTTACACCCCGGAAATACTCAATCGCAATTTTGATCTGCTCGATATCCGTCCGGCCGAGATCAGCGGACTCATTTTGAGCCACGGACATCGCGATCATTTCGGCGGACTGGCAGGGTTCGTGCACCAGCACCGCAGCCGCATGCGCCGGGACTTGTCGCTGTATGTCGGCGGAAGCACGGTGTTCCGCGAAAAATGGATCAGCGAAAAAGGCGGCGGGGAGCCGGTGTCGTGGGGCGCGGTGGATCAACTGTCGCTGCGCGCGCAACAGGTTGCGACGGTATGCTGTCCGGCGCCCAGCGTGCTGCAGGGCCCGTTCACGTCAGGCTACATTGAACGAAAATCGTTCGAGGAAGTCACCGGCGGCACGCTGGTGGCCAATGACCACTATACCGAAGCCGAGCGCGGCGGCCGTCTGGTGAAGGACCTGCATGAAGACGAGCATGCGACCTGCTATATCGTGAAAGGACGCGGGCTGGTCGTGATCTCGTCATGCGGCCACTCGGGCATCGTCAACACCGTCAGAACCGCAATGGCGGCGGCGAACGTGGACAAAGTGCATGCCGTGATCGGCGGTTTTCATCTGGGTATGGCGCCGTTGCCCTACCTGCAGCACTCGCTGCGCGAACTGGAGTCCATCAATCCGGATGTCATCGTCCCGATGCACTGCACGGGCGCGCCGTTTATCGACATGATGCGTGAGCGCATGCCGCAAAAGCTGGTCTATTCGAACGTGGGCAGCCGCTTTACGTTTGCGGCTTGAGTTACGGGCGGGCAATCCCCTGCGGCCGCTGCTCTCCCTGTCGTTTGGTTTGGCGATGACTATCGGCCGTAGAATTTCTTGACCGTGTCTTGCGCAACCTGCTGCAGGAAGGTGGCCATCTTCGCCTCGATCTTGCCGTAGTAGTCGTAGCTGTTGCCGACAGGCGATTTGCCGTAAATGCTGGCGTACACCGTACACGCGGCGAGATAGGTGCCGATCAGGTCGGGGTGGCTGCCGTCGTAATCCTTGTGCAGTTTGATCGCGGGCTGGCGGCGATAGGCTTCCTCGAACGCCAGCCCCACCGGAATCACCAGCGCGCCGACTTCGTTGCCCACGGAAACGTAAAGATCCTCGGTGAGGCGGATGTTCTCGGGCGCGGCGCGCTTGTGCGGCTTGACATAGGCGTGCGTCATATACAGAGCGGTCTTGCCGCCGCGTTCGGCAATGAGGGCACTGTATTCCTTCACCTTGTCGCGGAATTGCGCGCGCCGCGCTTCCGACAGCGGCGCGGCGCTGCCGCCCTGCAGAATGACCAGTTCGAACGGCTGTTTGATGCCGATGCGTCCCGCCTGTGTCAGATGATCGATGTTGTGATGGGCCAGCGAGGCGCCGCCGATGGTCGCCGACTTGTATTGCAACGTCTTTTCCAGCGACGGGTCGGCGGCGACCGCCATGCGCCGCACGTGATTGTGCAGGCTGTCGTTGTAGTAGAGGTAACTGTTGCCGACAAACAAGACACGCTTGGGCGTGTCAACCGGCGGCTGCTTGACGGCGGGTGCGGCGGCGCCGGCGAGGCCGGCAATCCCGGCAAGTAGCGTGGCGAGTGTCAGGCGGGCAATGGCGATGGAATACAGCATGGCAGGGGCTCGCGCAGTAAGTGAATGACGCGCGGCATGTTACAGCGAATTGTGCCGGCATAGAAGCTCGGGCCTGCGCGTGCACGCGCCGCATGCTACTTACGTGAAACCCCGTGCTGGACAACGGCCGCGCATTCGTGCCTGAATCTGCCGCCGCGGGCGCAGTGTCTCGGCGATGGGCCGCGGCGATGCGTCGCGCACTGGCCGCCTAGACAATCCGCTCCAGCGGCAACTGAAACAGGCGTATGCGCTCGTCGCTGCGGCGAACCTGTTCATTGGACGCGACGATGGCCTGGGTGAGGGCGGCAAGCGGCGCCTCGTCCTCGAAGGCGATCATGAGCGCTGAATTGAGGCGTCCGAATCCCCCCGTGCCGATGTGCGGTTCCGTGCTATGGCCCTTGCCCTTCACATTGTCCCAGCGTGTGTAGTAGTCGATATTCAAGGATTTGAGCATTTCCGTAACACGGGCATCGGCATGCTCGTAGTAGACGACAAAAGCCATTTTCATGGTGCTTCCCCCCGGCGCATTTGCGAGAAAGGTAGCATTGCGCGCGGGGGCAGCCTTTGATCTGTGTCAATGCCGCAGCGGCGTGCCGTGGGAAACTCACGCCATCAAAACCCCGTGCGCGCCATGTCCCAACCGCTGCCCTTTGAACTTGATCTCGATCTGATTCGCAGGCTTGATGGCAATGGCCCGCGTTACACCTCCTATCCGACGGCAGACCGGTTCGTCGACACCTTCGGCGAAGACAACTACCGGGCGTCGGTAGCGCGGCGCAATGCCGGCGGGTTGCGCCGTGCGCTGTCCATCTATGTGCATCTGCCGTTTTGCAGCACGCTGTGCTTTTACTGCGCCTGCAACAAGATCGCCACGCGCGACCGCGGCAAAGGCGAGCGCTATCTGGACTACCTTGCGCGCGAAATCGAACTGCAAAGTCCGCTGTTCGGGCGCGACCGGCGCGTCACGCAGATGCACTGGGGCGGGGGCACACCGACGTTTTTCGACAGCGCGCAACTCGCCGCCTTGTTCGGGCAGTTGCGCGCACGCTTTGATTTTGCCGTGGACGGCGAATATTCCATTGAAATCGATCCGCGAACGGTGGATGCCGGCGGCGTCGCGGCGCTGCGCGCGATGGGGTTCAATCGCATGAGCCTGGGCGTGCAGGATTTCGATGCGGACGTGCAAAAGGCGGTCAATCGCATTCAGAGCGAAGCGCAGACGCTGGACGTGATCGATGCCGCGCGGCGCGAAGGGTTCGCCTCGGTCAATGTCGATCTCATCTATGGTTTGCCGCGGCAGACGCTGGTTTCATTCAACCGCACGCTGGCGCGCGTGATAGCGGCGCGGCCGGATCGCATCGCGATTTACAACTATGCGCATATGCCGGAACGATTCATGCCCCAGCAACGCATCGTCACGAGCGAACTGCCGGCGCCGGACACCAAGCTTAAATTGCTGGGGCTTGCGGTGCAGCGGCTTGCCGAAGCGGGCTATGTTTATATCGGCATGGATCACTTTGCGCTGCCCGGGGACGCGCTTGCCGTGGCGCAGCAGCAGGGACGACTGACGCGCAATTTCCAGGGTTATTCCACCCATGCGGAATGCGACCTGCTGGCATTGGGGGTGTCGTCCATTGGACAGATCGGACCTGCATACAGCCAGAACTATCGCGATCTTGACCGCTATTACGCAAGCATTGACCAGGGCGTGCTGCCGGTGATGCGCGGTCTGGAACTGGATGCCGACGATCTCGTGCGCCGCGCCGTGATTCACGCGCTGATGTGCCAGTTCACGCTGTTCAAGCCTGCGATAGAATCATCGTATCTTATTGATTTTAATCAATATTTTGAAAAAGAGCTGCAGGCGTTGCAGGCGCTCGCGCAATGCGCTCTGGTGCGTCTGGATGATGAGCAGATTGAAGTGACGCCCGCCGGCCGCATGCTGGTTCGCAACGTGTGCATGGTGTTCGACAAGTACTTGCAGCGCGGACAGGCGCAACAGCGTTACTCGCGCGTGATCTGACGGACGGATGTCAGCGGCGACGGGTGGCGTCGCCCAGCAATTTTGCCAACTGCGACCGCGGTTGAATCAGGTCCGCCAGCGTTTGCGCATCCAGTACCGCAAAGAAGGCCGCCAACGCGCGTCCCAGCACCGTGCGCAACGCGCAGGCCGCCGCAATGGGACAGTTCATGTTGCCTTCCGCGTGGCATTCCACGATGGCAAGATCGGTTTCCGCGGCGCGCACCACGTCTCCGACGTTGATCCGTTCAGGCGCGCGCGCCAGCTTCAATCCGCCGCCCTTGCCGCGTACCGTTTCAATGTAGCCCTGCCGTGCGAGGTGATGCACGATTTTCGTCAGGTGGTTTTCCGATATGCCATAGGCACCGGCGATATCGCTGATCGTGCGCAGGCGCTGATCGTCCCGGTGCACACCGAGATATATCAGTACGCGCAGCGTGTAATCGGTAAAGTTTGTCAGTCGCATGATGGTTTGCGCGCCATTCGACATTGGCGATTCGGTGTTTGCCAGCCGTGGCGCCGCGTAAATGGCAGTGTATGTCTTTCTCGCCAAAACATGGATTGGAAGTACATCTTTGATTGATCTGGATCAAATCGCGGTGGCATGGGCTCCCTAGAATGAACCTCGTAACGCAGCTACAGGGAGCAATCGATGGCGTCAGAGAATTACAAGCAATGGTCGGTGTTGACCGCAAGTACCGTCGCATTCACGGTCTGTTTCATGGTGTGGATGATGTTCGCGGTGATCGGCATCCCCATCAAGAAGACGCTCGATCTGAACGAAACGCAGTTTGGGGTGCTGGTGGCGCTGCCGGTGCTGACAGGCTCGTTGTTGCGCCTGCCCATCGGCATGTGGACCGACAAGTACGGCGGGCGCATCGTGTTTTTCCTCCTGATGCTGTCCACCATCGTGCCGATCTGGCTGATCTCCGCCGGCACCGCATACTGGCATTACCTGGTGACCGGTCTGTTTGTCGGTGTGTCAGGCGCATCGTTTACCGTCGGCATCGCCTATTGCGCGCGCTGGTTTCCGCGGGAACGCCAGGGCCTGGCAATGGGGATTTTCGGCGCGGGCAACACCGGCGCGGCGATCACCAAACTGGTCGCGCCCAGTATTGTCGTCGCCTATGGCTGGGCCATGGTGCCCAGGGTGTACGCGGTGTTGATGCTGGTCACCACCGTGCTGTTCTGGATGTTTACCTTTACCGACACCAAGCATACGTCGGGGCAGGCCGAAGTCACCATGCGCGAGCAGTTGCAGGCGCTCAAAGACCCGAAGGTTTGGCGCTACAGCCAGTACTACTCCATCGTCTTCGGCGGCTATGTCGCGCTGTCGCTGTGGATGACCAAGTACTACATTTCGGAGTACGGTTTCGACATACGGCTGGCGGCGCTGCTGGCCGCGGCGTTCAGCGTCCCGGGCGGCGTGTTGCGGGCGGTGGGCGGCTGGTTTTCCGACAAGTACGGGGCGCACACCGTAACGTGGTGGGTGCTGTGGATTGCGCTGGTGTGCCTGTTTTTCCTGTCCTATCCGCAAACGCAATTTACCATCCAGACGGTGAGCGGCCCCAAGTCGTTTCACATCGGCCTCGGCCCGGCACTGTTCACCATCATCATGTTCACCATGGGCATCGCGTTTGCCATCGGTAAAGCGTCGGTGTTCAAGTACATCTCCGACGATTATCCCCACAATATTGGCGTGATATCCGGGGTCGTGGGTCTGGCGGGCGGCATGGGTGGGTTCATCCTGCCGATCATGTTCGGTGCTTTGGTGGACCTCACCGGCGTGCGCTCTTCGGCCTTCATGCTGATGTTCGGCATCGTCTGGGTGTCGCTGATGTGGATGTATTTCAGCGAGGTGCGGCCGATGGGGCTGGCGGAAGGCAAAAAGCATCCCGAACCCGCGCACTACACCTGATCCCCGGCAAACAGGAAAAATCATGAAGCACACCTCCAGTTCAAGCGGTACCGACATTGCACAGTGGGACGTCGAAGACGATGCATTCTGGGAAGCGCGGGGCAAGCGCATCGCCTACCGCAATCTGATGATCTCGGTGCCGGCCCTGTTGTGCGGCTTCGCGGTGTGGGGCATGTGGGGCATCATCACGGTGCAGATGCTGAATCTCGGTTTCCCCTTCACCCAGGCCGAATTATTCACGCTGACTGCCATTGCCGGCATCTCCGGCGCGACGATGCGCATCCCGGCCTCGTTCCTGATCCGGCTCGCGGGCGGTCGCAACACCATATTCCTTACCACGGCAATGCTGCTGGCCCCGGCGCTGGGCACCGGCATCGTGCTCCAGCACAAGGATTGGCCGCTGTGGGCGTTTCAGTTGATGGCGCTGTGGTGCGGCGTGGGCGGCGGCAACTTTGCCAGCTCAATGTCCAATATCAGCACGTTCTTTCCCAAGCGTCTGCAGGGTACTGCGCTCGGCCTCAATGCCGGTATCGGCAATTTTGGCGTGACAACGATGCAGGTGGTGATTCCGCTGGTCATGACCGTCGGACTTTTCGGCGCTGTCGGCGGCGAGCCGATGACGTTGCTCAAGGACAGCGGCTGGATCTTCGGCAAAATCGCCGCGGGCACGCAGACGTGGATTCAGAATGCCGGCTTTGCCTGGCTGCTGTCGCTGGTGCCGCTGTCAATCTTGTGCTGGTTCGGCATGAACAACCTGAAGACCGTCTCCCCGGACACCGGCAATCCCATCGTCGCGTTCGCCAAGATTACCTACCTGTATACGCTGGCTTTTATACCCTCGATTCTGGGCCTCTACCTTTACCTGCCCAAGCCCACCGGTCTCGGCGTGATCAGCATGTGGGTGGCCATTCCGCTCGATATAGTCAGCGCACTGCTGGTGATGAAGTTCGCGGCCTTTGGCCCGATGAAGGAGGGGGTGACGAAGCAGTTTCAGATATTTCGCAACAAGCACACGTGGTCGATGACTGCGCTGTACATCGTGACCTTTGGTTCATTCATTGGCTTTTCGATGGCGCTGCCGCTGTCGATGAAAGTGATCTTCGGTGTCAGCCACGTGCCTGACGCCAACGGGGTGATGCAGCACACGCTGAACAACCCGAATGCGCCGAGCGTGCTGGCCTATGCCTGGATCGGCCCGTTTGTCGGCGCGGCGGTGCGACCGATCGGCGGCTGGATTTCCGACAAAGTCGGCGGATCGATCGTCACCCAGATCATATCGGTGGTGATGGTGGCGGCTTCGGTCGCGGTGGGCTACGTGATGATGCAGGCGTACAGCTCCGCAACACCCGAGACCCACTTCCCGCTGTTTCTTGGCCTTTTCATGTTGCTGTTCTTTGCCAGTGGCATCGGTAATGGCTCCACCTTCCGCACCATCGGCGTGATTTTCGACCGCACGCAGGCTGGGCCCGTTTTGGGCTGGACCTCCGCCATTGCCGCCTACGGCGCTTTTGTCGCGCCGGTGGTGATCGGCGCGCAGATCAAGGCCGGCACCCCGGAGATCGCGATGTACGGCTTCGCTGTTTTCTACGCGCTGTGCCTGATTCTGAATTGGTGGTTCTACCTGCGCGCCAACGCCTATGTACGGAATCCCTAATGCAGAGTTTAAAAAAGTGAATAAAAACAAATAGTTATGAAATATCACCCCTCATTGAATGACAGTCTCACGCCACGTTCGACCGCGCGGCGTGCCAGCGAAGAAAAAGCAACACTATTCAGGAGTTGACGCATGAGCCACTTTCTCGATCGGCTGAACTACTTTTCGAATCCGAAGGAATCCTTTGCCGGTGGCTTTGGTGTCACCAATGGCGAGGACCGCACCTGGGAGGATGCCTACCGCAACCGCTGGGCGCACGACAAGATCGTGCGCTCCACCCACGGTGTAAATTGCACCGGCTCGTGCTCCTGGAAGATTTATGTCAAGGGCGGCATCGTCACCTGGGAAACGCAACAAACGGATTATCCGCGCACGCGCTGGGACATGCCCAATCACGAACCGCGCGGTTGTGCGCGCGGCGCGAGCTACAGCTGGTATCTCTACAGCGCCAATCGCGTGAAGTATCCGCTGGTGCGCGGGCAACTGCTCAGGCACTGGCGCGCGGCGCGGCTGGACAAGGATCCGGTGGCGGCCTGGGCATCGATCGTTGAATCCGACGCCACGCGCCGCGACTATCAAAGTGCGCGTGGTCTTGGCGGTTTCGTGCGCGCCGGCTGGGACGAGGTCAACGAAATCGTCGCGGCAGCCAACGTCTACACCATCAAGAAGTATGGGCCGGATCGCGTGATCGGATTTTCGCCGATACCCGCGATGTCGATGGTCAGCTATGCGGCGGGGTCGCGCTATCTGTCGCTGATCGGCGGCGTGTGCATGAGTTTCTATGACTGGTACTGCGATCTGCCGCCGGCCAGTCCGCAAACCTGGGGCGAGCAGACCGACGTGCCGGAATCGGCCGACTGGTACAACGCCGGCTTTATCATCGCCTGGGGTTCCAATGTGCCGCAGACGCGCACGCCCGACGCACACTTCTTTACCGAGGTGCGTTACAAGGGCACCAAGACCGTGGCGGTGACGCCTGATTACTCCGAGGTCGCCAAGCTTTCCGACATCTGGATGCACCCCAAGCAGGGCACCGACGCCGCGGTGGCGATGGCAATGGGCCACGTCATTCTCAAGGAATTCTACTTCGGCAAGCGCAGCGCCTATTTCGACGACTATGCGCGGCGCTACACCGATTTGCCGATGCTGGTGATGCTGAAGGAACACACGTTGCCGAATGGCGAAAAAATAGTGGTGCCGGATCGTTATGTGCGGGCCTCGGACTTCGACGACAAACTCGGCCAGAGCAACAATCCCGACTGGAAGACGGTCGCGCTCGACGAAAACGGCAACGTGGTGCTGCCCAATGGCGCCATCGGCTTTCGCTGGGGCACGGATGGCCGTGCCGATCAGGGGCAGTGGAATCTTGAGGCAAAGGACGCACGGCAGGGCAACGACGTAAGGCTCAGGCTGTCGCTGCTCGAAGCGGGCCATGCGGGTGCAGAGACCGCGCGCGTCGGTTTCCCGTATTTCGGCGGTATCGAAACGCAACACTTCACCCACAGTCCCAACAGCGATGTGCTGGTGCGCACGGTGCCGGTGCAGCGGATCGCGCTGGGCGGCCAGGGCGCAGCGCTGGTTGCCACCGTATTCGATCTGCAGGCCGCCAACTACGGCGTGGCGCGCGGCCTGCCGGGCGAGTTGGCCGCGTCCAACTTTGATGACGATACACCCTACACGCCGGCGTGGCAGGAGCGCATTACCGGTGTGCCGCGCGAGCAACTGATCGCCGTGGCGCGCCAGTTTGCCGAAAATGCGGACAAGACGCAGGGGCGATCGATGGTGATCATCGGCGCGGCGATGAACCACTGGTATCACAGCGATATGAACTATCGCGGCGTGATCAACATGCTGATGCTGTGCGGCTGCATCGGCAAGAGCGGCGGCGGCTGGGCGCACTATGTGGGGCAGGAGAAGCTGCGGCCGCAGACGGGCTGGACGGCTCTGGCGTTCGCGCTGGACTGGATACGCCCGCCGCGCCAGCAGAACAGCACCAGTTTTTTTTACGCCCACACCGACCAGTGGCGCTATGAAAAGCTGGGCGTCGACGAAGTGCTGTCGCCGCTGGCCGACAAGCAGCGTTACGGCGGCAGCATGATCGACTACAACGTGCGTGCCGAGCGCATGGGCTGGCTGCCGT
>CADECM010000050.1:33668-41842 GCA_902825845.1 uncultured beta proteobacterium | reverse complement strand
GGGGCAGCGCAGGTACACGTCCGACAGGAACTGCATCTCCACATGCTCGAAGCCGTTGCCGCCGCAGGCGGGACAGCGCCCGTTGCCGGAGTTGAAGCTGAAGGTGCCGGCGGTGTATTGGCGCTCACGTGCCTGCGGCGTCCGGGTGAAAAGATCGCGGATGGCATCGAAGGCGCCGACGTAGCTCGCGGGATTGGACCGCGTTGTGCGGCCGATCGGCGACTGATCGACCATCACCACATCGGTGATGTGCTCGTGTCCGCGCAACTCGCGATACGCGCCCGGTGTTTCGGTGGGCTTGCCTTTGGTTTTGAGCAGCGCGGCGTAGAGCACGTCCTGCACCAGCGTGGATTTGCCGGAGCCGGACACGCCGGTGATGCATACCAGATGGCCGAGCGGAATCGCGACGTCGACGTTCTTGAGATTGTGTTCAGTGACGCCGTGTAACGCCAGCACGCGGGCTCGCGCAGTGGGCGTCCGTCCGCGCATGCCGCTGTCCGCGCGCAGCGTGCCGGAGAGGTATTGACCTGTTTTGGAAGTCTTTGTTTTTATTATGTTTTTTGCTTCGCCAAAATAGACGATTTCGCCGCCGCGCTCGCCCGGTCCGGGCCCCATGTCAAGGATACGGTCGGCGGCCTGCATCACTTGCGGATCGTGCTCCACCACCACCAGCGAGTTTCCCGCGTCGCGCAGCTTGTGCATGACGCCGATCACGCGCCCCATATCGCGCGGATGCAACCCGATCGACGGCTCATCCAGCACGAACAGCGTGTTGGTGAGCGAGGTGCCGAGCGCGGTGGTGAGGTTGATGCGCTGGACTTCGCCGCCGGACAGCGTGCGTGATTGGCGGTCGAGCGTGAGGTAGCCGAGGCCGACGTCGCACAGATAGTCGAGCCGGGTGCGGATTTCGCCGAGCAGCATGGCGGTGGCTTCGTCGGCCATGCGCGGCAGCGTGAGCTTCCGCATGCGTTCGCGCGTGCTGTCGATCGGCAACAGCATCAGGTCGTGCACGGTGAGGCCAGGCAGCTGCGCAAGCGTCGCTTCGTTGAAACCCACGCCACGCGGCAGAAACGTTCTTGCGCCCGTGGCATCGGCATGGAGCCGCCACGACAGCGCCTCGGTCTTCAGGCGCGCCCCGCCGCAGGCCTCGCACGGCGTGTAGGCGCGATACTTGGACAGCAGCACGCGCACGTGCATCTTGTAGGCCTTGGTTTCCAGCCACTTGAAATAGCGCGCCACGCCATACCACACACCGGGCCACGACTTGCGCCAGCTCACCCATTCCGGTTCACCCTGGATCACCCAGCGTTGCTGCGTCTTGGTCAGTTCGCGCCATGGCGTATCCAGCGGGATGCCGCGCTTCTTGGCGTAGTTGACCAGATCGTCCTGACACTCCTTGTTGCTGGGCGTCTGCCACGGCTTTACCGCGCCGTCGCGCAGCGACTTCGATTCGTCCGGAATGACCAGCCCGTAATCGACGCCAATCACGCGCCCAAAGCCGCGGCAGGCATCGCAGGCGCCGAGCGGCGAGTTGAAGGAAAACAGGCTCGGCGAGGGATCTTGATAATGGATGTCGCAGTCGGGGCAATGCAGCGCGGTGGAGTAACGCCATGGCGTGCGCGGCGTGAGTGTTGAGGCGTCCGGGGCGTCGTCAAGGATATGAATGTTGACGCGGCCGTTGCCGACCTTTAGCGCGGCTTCGATGGCATCGACCATGCGCGCACGCTCGGCATTGCCGGCGCGAAAGCGGTCCTGCACCACTTCAAACCCGTCCTTGTCCTCGCGCAAAAAGCGCGTATAGCCCTGCGCTTCGAGCAGTTTCCTGACTTCAGCCGCGGAAAAATTCTTCGGCACTGTCACCGGAAAGGTGACGGCCAGCCGCGGATCGCCGTTGGCAGACGCGCGGTGCGAGAGGGCGTCGAGGATCGATTGCGGCGTGTCGCGCGTGACCGGCGCGCCACAGCCGCGGCAATACAATGCCGCTGCTCGCGCATACAGTAACTTGAAGTGGTCGTTCAGTTCCGTCATGGTGCCGACGGTGGAGCGCGACGTGCGCACCGGGTTGGTCTGGTCGATGGCGATGGCCGGCGGTATGCCTTCGATGGCATCGACCTGCGGCCGGTCCTGCCGATCCAGAAACTGCCGCGCGTACGGCGAGAACGTCTCCACGTAACGCCGCTGGCCTTCGGCGTAGAGCGTGTCGAACACCAGCGACGATTTGCCGCTGCCGGAGACGCCGGTGACGACGATCAATTCGTTGGTTGGTAACTCGAGCGACAGGTTCTTGAGATTGTTCTGGCGTGCGCCACGAATGCCGATGGTCGCCATGGGAGCGTGTGACTTTGCAGGAAGGGGAATGAAGGAAACAACGTGTTGGACAGCGGTGCGATTTTAACCCGGCGGACGGCGCATGGGCTGACGCGACATCATGCACTTTCTGTCCTACAATCGTCGCACCAAAATGATTCGTGGAGCGGTGCCGTGGCGGACGTGGATATCAAGACCATCAAGAAGTTTGTGCATCCGTATCGGATTCGCTCGGGCAAGGGTTTCCGGTTGAAGGACATCGACCCGGGCGACACGCACGGCCTGACGTCCGAGTTCAAGGGCGAGGCGAAGGCGCTGCTGGAAAAAGGCGTCAGGCATCTTGCCGATGTGCAGGCGCGGTTGTATGCACAGGACCGCTGGAGCGTGCTGGCGATGTTTCAGGCGATGGATGCCGCGGGCAAGGACGGTACCATCAAGCATGTCACCTCCGGCGTCGACCCCACGGGTATTCAGGTGTATTCGTTCAAGGCGCCCTCGAACGAAGAGCTTGACCACGATTTCCTGTGGCGCTGCCTGAAGTCGCTGCCGGAGCGCGGGCGTATCGGCGTCTTCAACCGCTCGTATTACGAGGAGGTGCTGGTGGTGCGGGTGCATCCGCAATATCTGCAGAAGCAGAAGCTGCCGCCCGCACTCATTACCAAAAACATCTGGGAAGAACGCTTCGAGGATATTCGCAACGCCGAACGCTTCCTGTCGCGCAACGGCTACCTGATTCTCAAATTCTTTCTGCACGTCTCGAAAAAGGAGCAGAAAAAGCGCTTCCTCGAGCGACTGGACGAACCGGAAAAGAACTGGAAATTTTCGGCGGCGGATGCTGCCGAACGCCAGCACTGGAGCGCCTACATGGCGGCCTATGAGGACATGATCCGCAACACCGCCACCGAGTATGCGCCGTGGTATGTCGTGCCGGCGGACAATAAGTGGTTCACGCGGCTGGTGGTGGTGGGCGCGATCATCGAGCGCATGGAAGCGCTGAATCTCAGATTTCCCGACGTCGATGCTACCAAGCGCAAGGCGCTGGCCGAGGCACGGCGCATGCTGGTCAACGAAAAAGCCAACGGCAAAAAATAACGCGAAGGAGTTTCACATGAAGGCCATGCTGCTAACCGCTCCCGGGCAACCGTTTCAACTCGCCACGGTGCCCGACCCCGTGCCCGGCCCGGGCGAGGCGGTGGCAAAGGTGCTTGCCTGCGGCTCGGGCCTGACCATTCACCATGCGCGCGCGGGGCGCCTGAAGCTCAATCACTATCCGCGCATCATCGGCCACGAGATCACCGGTGAAATCGTCGCGCTGGGCGCCGGCGTGACCGATCTGAAGGTGGGCGCCGGCGTCACCGCATATTTTTACTTCACCTGCGGCCATTGCCACTGGTGCCGCATCAACCGCGAAACGCTGTGCGACAACTTTGGCGGCTACGTGGGGCGCGAATCCGATGGCGGTTACGCGGAATACATCAAGCTGCCGGCGCGCAGTTTCATGACGTTTCCCGACGGCATCGACTGGCGCAAAAATCCGGCCGAGGCAGGCGTGATTACCGATGCACTGGCTACGCCGCTGAAGGTGGTGCGCCGCGCACGCGTGACACCCAATGACACGGTGGCGGTATTCGGCGCGGGCGGCGGACTTGGCGTGCATATGCTGAAAGTGGCGCGCTGGGCACGCGCGAAGAGGGTGATTGCCATCGACAAATCCGCGGCCAAGTTTGAAACCGCGGTGAAATGCGGCGCGGACATCACCATCGACGCTTCCGCCGGCCGCGTCGCCGAGCAGTTGCTGGAGGCCACCGGCGGCAAGGGCATCGACGTCGCGATCGATTTTGTCAGCAACGCCAGCACGCTGGAGCCGGCTTTGGCCGCGCTCGGCAAGGGTGGGCGGCTGGTGACGCTGGGCGGCCATGGCCAGCCGGCAAGCGTCAACGCGGCGACGATGCTGCGCAACGAAATTGAATTCATGGGCAGCCGCTATGCCACGCGCCAGGAGGTGATGGACACGCTGGAGCTGGTCGCGCGCGGCGAATTCAGCGCACTCGTCACCGACAAGGCACCGCTGGAAGAGGCTGAAGCGCTGCACCAGCGGCTGGACAAGGAACTGATCATTGGCCGCGCCGCGTTGGTGATGGCGTGAAGGTGGCGGCGCGCGTGGCACCGCAAGTGAGATTGAATGGAATAAAAAATATGAATAAAAACAATAAGTTACAAACCATCGGTGTGATCGGCTTGGGGATCATGGGCGGCATGATGGCCGAGGCGCTGTGCGCCGCCGGCTATGAGGTTGTCGGTTACGACCCGGTCACCGCGGCGCGCGCGCGCCTGAAAAAAGCCGGTGGCCGCCCCCTCGCGTCTTCAACGGCGGTGGCCGCCGTGGCGGATGTCGTGATCACCTCGCTCGCGACCGCGAGCGCGCTCGACGATGTCGTCGCAAAAATCGCCGTCGCCAAACGCAGCAAAACACAGGCACCGCTGGTGCTCGTCGAAACCAGCACCCTCACCATCGCCGACAAGGAGCGCGCGCAACTCGCGCTGGCGCTGGCCGGGGCGCAGACGCTCGATTGCCCGATCAGCGGCAACGCGATGCGCATGAAAGCCGGCGACTGGACCATTTTCGCCAGCGGTCCGCCGTCGGTGCTCAAACGCGTGCGGCCGCTGCTCAACGTGTTCACCAGCAGCGTGGATTACGTCGGCGCCTACGGCAACGGCACCAAGATGAAATTGATCGCCAACCTGCTGGTGGGCATCTACAACGTCGCCACCGCCGAGTGCCTGACCTTCGCGCGCAAGATGAAGCTCGACCCGCAGCATGTGTGGGACATGTTCGCGGGCAGCCCGGTGATCGGCAATGGCGTATTCAAATTGCGCGGCAAGTTGATGCTGAAACAGAAATACCTGCCCGCGACGATGAAAGTCGAAGTGTTTCAAAAAGACATGCAGGTGATCGGCGACATGGCCAAATCACTCGACTGCCCGTTGCCCCTGCTCAACACCTGCGCGCCGCTCTACACCACGGCCATGGCGCTGGGCCTGGCCCAACACGATACCGCCTCGGTGTGCGAGGTGCTGGGGCGGATGGCGGGGTTGGCCGGGGGCAGGCGCACCTGATAGCAGCGACCCGTCGAGCTGGTAAGTATTTTTGCGGATCAATTCGCTGGTGTGGCCCGGTAGACTGTCGCGCAAATACTATGTCCGCGTGTTTGGGCCCGTTGCGGGCCATGACACCGCGCGGGACTTTCAACGGGAGTATGTGGAAATGCGTAAGGCAACGGCAAGAGTGATGACTGGGCTGGCGGCGATGATCATCGCGGGCAGTGCAGTGGCGCAGGATTGGCCCACCAAGGCGGTGCGCGTGGTCATTCCCTGGGGGCCGGGTGGCGGCACCGATATCGTCGGGCGCGCTGCCGCGGCAAAGCTCACCGAAAACACCGGCCAGCAGTTTCTCGTCGACAATCGCGGCGGCGCGGGCGGCATGATCGGTACCGCGCTGGTGGCCAAGGCGCCGGGGGACGGCTATACGCTATTGCTGCACACCTTGAGTTCGCACGTGCTCAATACCAGCTACTACAAGAAAAAGCCCTATGACCCGGACAAGGACCTCTCGCCGGTGACGCTGGTGGGTAAAGTCCCGCTCATTATGTACGTGCATCCGTCGTTGCCGGCCAAAACGGCGCAGGATGTGGTGAATCTGGCGCGCGCCCAGCGCGGGCAGTTGCAGTATGGATCGTTCGCCACCGGCAGTCCCTCGCATTTTGCGGCCGAGATCATGGCCGACATGACACACGTCAAGCTGGTGCACATCCCCTACAAGGGTGGCGGTGCGGCGATGGCGGCGCTGCTGGGCGGTGAGGTGCCGCTGCACTTCGGCGGCGTGTCGGTCGGCCTGCCGCATGTCAAAGCCGGCAAGATCAAGGCGCTTGCCGTGACCGGTGCGGTGCGCACGCCAACGTTGCCCGATCTGCCGACCATGGCCGAGGCCCTGAAGCTCAAGGATTACGACGTCACAGTGACCTTCGGCGTGCTGGCGCCGTCGTCGACGCCGAAAGCGCTGCTTCAGCACATCTACGATGAATTCGCCAAGGCGGTGAATTCGGCGGACTACAAAAAGCGTCTTGTCGTGCTGGGCACGGACCCCGCGCCGGCGCTTACGCCGGACGAGCTCGGCCGCTGGCTGAAGGAAAACACCGCGCGCTGGACGGCGGTGGTCAACAAGACGGGGATACGCGGCGACTGACTCAGGCCGGCGTCGTGTGGCACGCTGGCTGGCACTTAAGGGAAGATTCCCCTGTATCCGTCGATCCAGTGAATGCTGGAACGACGGAGGCGGGTAGGCCGTGTCCTTAAGTCCCAAACAGCCTGCAACACGACACTAGCGTTTCTTCGCGCGCTCCGCCTTCAACTCGGCTTCCAGTTCCGGCAGCGCGGCCTGCATTACGTGAAAGGCGTCCCGCGAAGCGGGGCCGCCGCAATACAGGAATGAATGCAGGCAGATCTCGCTGAGCTCGGTCTTGCTGATGCCATTGCGCAGCGCGCCGCGCATGTGAACGCGGATTTCATCGGGCCGGTTCAGTGCAATGCATTGCGCGAGCGTGACCAGGCTGCGGTCACGCAGTGAAAGCCCCTTGCGCGGCCATACACTGCCCCAGGCGAATTCGGTGGCGATTTCCTGGAACGGCATGCTGAACTCGTCGGCGGTTTTGAAGGCGCGCTTGACATAGCCAGAGCCGAGCACTTTGCTGCGGGTGGCGATGCCGGTTTTGAAGGCTTTGCTGCGGGTGGGTTGCTTTTTGGTGGTTGTCATGAGGATTATGGTTTTGGTTTGATAACAGAGAACGGGCGAACAACAAAACACCACGTCATTCCCGCGCCGCGGGGAATCCAGGCGCTTCGTCATACGGCCCTGTGTTATGGGTTCCCGTCCCCGACTAAGGCATTCGAGGACAGGCTCTGGGCGGGAACGACAGGAATTGTTGTCTTGCTGAATTTTAATGCACACGCAGGTTGGATTATTCTTTTTGTGTGCAGTGCGCGCTACAAATCATGCGGCGTATCCGATGCACCTTCCGGCACGGCTGCGACTTTCGCGTTGGGATCGAATCGTTGCGCGATCTCGGCGCTCTTGGCGCGGGCCACCAGCCGCTCGGCGTCTTCCTGCAGCAGCAGGCGTTCGCCGACGAGTTTTTGCGCGGCGGCTGCGACCTTTTCCACGTACGCCGCATGCGAACCGTAGCGTTCCTCAAGCGAGGGCCGCGGGTCCTTCCGGGCTTCGCGTTCGGCGCGGTTGACGGCGAGCGGGAAGTAGCTGCCGTCGCGGTCGCACAGTTCGCCCTCGGGGAAAGGCGTCTTGTAGAGGTTCCAGCCGGTGTAGGTGGCCAGCGGCACGGCGATGTCCGGCAGGCGGATGCCCGCGCTTTCGTTGCCGTCGGCGTCGACTTGCGGCACACGGGCGCCATAGGCTTTGGCGGCATCGACGTCGGGCTTGATCCAGTCGCGCAGCAGGCGAATGTCGTTCATGCCGGTGAACTTGCGCGATCCCGGTATGGCAGGGAAGCGCACGTCTCCCGGCGCAACCAGCGTGCCGTCCGCCAGTCGCGGCACGCGCGAGGCGGGCGGCGCCTTGCCCTCGCTCACCCATTCGTCGAGCGCCACCAACAGCGCGCGCAGCGCGGGGTTGGGGCTGTGCGGGTTGCGCAGGTTGACGCATGAGCCGTACGCCGGTCGCAGGCCGGCGGTGCCGCCATGCTGCGTGCTGGCGACCAGATACGCGCGCGCGTTCGCGGGCAGTTCAATGTCGCGGCTGCCGAGCGCGTCGGTTTTGCCCGAGTGCGGATCGCGCATGCGCGCGGCGGAAAACGGAA
>CADECM010000050.1:2574-33568 GCA_902825845.1 uncultured beta proteobacterium | reverse complement strand
AGCGCGTCGGTTTTGCCCGAGTGCGGATCGCGCATGCGCGCGGCGGAAAACGGAAACTGCGTCTCGGGAAACGCGCGATCCTGATGCTGGGTCGAGGTGCGCACCGGCTGGCCGAATTCGTAGTTCATGAACACGCCGCCGCCGCCGGCGATATGCGCCATCACGCCGTCGAACACCTTGCGCGCGGATTCGTCCTGATTAAAGCCGTCGTGGATGAAGTCGCGCAGGAAGCGGCCGCTCCAGGAGCTGCCGTAGGCGAGCGTCGCCTTGATGCCGCGCGCCGGGTTGCCGGCGCTCGTATCGTGCCGCAGATGGGAAACCAGGTCGCGCACCGCGGCAAAGCCCAGGCCCAGCACTTTGGGGTTTTTTGCGGGGTAGTGGATGTCGTAGAGCGTGCCGGGCTGCGGATTGGTGCCCTCGGGCAGTAAGGCTATCTCGCGCGCGTTGACGAATTTCCAGCCGCCCGGCGGGATCTCCACACGCGCGTCCGCCTCGTTGCGGCGCGCGCTGAGTTTCGCCTTCGATGAGTCGAGCGTGGCGGCCTCGTGGGTCAGGCGCAGCGTTTTCCACTGAGGCGCGTCCTTGCCGGCGGGCGCACGCACGCGGGTGTCAGCGACGATTTCGTCACGAATGATTTTCTCGATCGGCGCGCCATTGTGCGTGGCATACACCGTCGCCAGGGCGAGGCCGTTGTTGGCGCGCGGCGCATCCTGATCGAGGCTGCTCCACACCAGCGTGTAACCGCGGCGCAGCAGGAAGCCATTGCCGGCGTCGCGCATGGTCTTCGGATCGTTGCTGTCGGCGAGCGTGGCGGGCTTGGCATCCATGAAGCGCGTGTGCATACCTTTGCGGCCGCGATTGACCACGTCATAGAGCAACTTGCCGCTGCCGCGCGCGGCATCCACCGGACGCAGGACAAAAAACTCGCCCGCGTATTCGACGCGACCCGCGGCATCGCGCGGCGCCTTGTCGATGTTGACGATGACCTTGTTGCGCGCGTCAGCGGGATCAAGCACGCCCTTGAAGCTGCCGCGCACGCGCTCGTAGGCGCCGGCCGCGCCAAAGCTGGCGCCTTCGGCAAAGGGTTCCACAGCGACAATCCTGATTTCGGTGAGCATGGCGTGGGCCTGTGAAGTGAACAGGGCGAAAAGCAGAGCGCTACTGCGCGGGATCTTCATAAGTCATTGATTTCAATGTTATTTTAATCCCAGTCCGGCGCGCGACCCGCCGGGTTGGCAATGCGCCCGTCGGGCCGGGCCAGCGCGTGGATGCGCTTCATCTCGTCGTCGCTCAAGGTGAAGTCGAAAATGTCGAGGTTTTCGGCCTGGCGTCCGGGATTCGACGAACGCGGAATCGGAATCACGTTGGGCTGCTGCAGGTGCCAGCGCAGCACCACCTGCGCCACGGTTTTTCCCTTGGCGCGCGCGATTTCGCCGACCACCGGATCGTCGATGATCCTGCCGCGGCCCAGCGGGCAGTACGCGGTCATCGCCAGTCCCAGGCGGCGCACTGCCGCCAGCAGTTTGGTTTGATCGAGATACGGGTGATACTCCACCTGTACGTTGACGATGGGCTCCGGACACAGGCGTATCGCGTCTTCGATCATCGCGATATTGAAATTGGCCACGCCCAGATTTTTGGCCTTGCCTTCGCGCCGGGCCTTGGCGAGCGCGGCCATGGTTTCGGCCAGCGGTACTTTTTCCGGGCTGGGCCAGTGCACCAGCAGCAGATCGACGTAATCGAGTTTGAGGTTGGTGAGGCTTTCGTCGACCATGCGCGCCAAATCGTCGGCACGCAGATATTCGTGCGACACCTTGGTGGTAAGAAAGATTTCGTCGCGCGGCACGCCGGAAGCACGGATGCCGTCGCCCACGGCCTTTTCGGTGAAGTACTTCCACGCCGTGTCGATGTGCCGGTAACCGAGTTTGAGCGCGTTGGCGACGAGCCCGCCATACGCATCAAGGGCGGATTTGTCGCCCATGCGGGAGGTGCCGAAACCGAGTTTGGGAATGGCTACGCCGTGGGTATCGAAGGTTGGGATCGTCATTTTAAAAATCGTTTAAAAACAGATAGTTATAGTGGGCGATGCTATCGGAGGCAACGCGCCATGCGATCGTGGTGGTAATGGATACCAGTGCTCTTTTTCGGGATGCGGGCACACCAGAGCGCGGGCCAGTATACCCGCAGCAGCCACAACAGGACATTGCACATGGCGCTCGCAAACGATCCCGAGGTGAAGCGCGATTGACCTGAATCAACGCTCAAATCCGCGCACTTGTGCAAGGTATCCCTTCGTCAATTGAGGGGAGAACACATGCGGCAACTTGTCAGGGTCCTGCTGCTGTTGTGCATCGCGGGCGCGCTTATACCTGCAAGGTTCGCGCGCGCGGCTGACGGGCAACCGGTCAAACGCGAGGTCATACCGGGTTCCGAGTTGATGACTGCGCAGGAGCGGGAACGCTATCGCCAGCGCATTCGCGGCGCGAAGACGCCGGAGGCGGAAGCGCAGGTGCGTGCGGATCATCGACGTCAAGTGCGTGAACGCGCGCGATTGCGCGGCCTGCGCCTGCCCGAGGATGCTTCTGTCCGGGAAGGCGTTCGATAATGCACGACAATCTTTTGCGAACGGCAGTTGTTGTCTGGCTTTATGCCTTGCCGTTGCCGTTGATGGCCGCTGGCGACGCGGCGCGCGGCGAGCAAATCCATCAATCCTGCCTGAGCTGTCACGGCACCGAGCTTTATGTGCCGCCGCGCGCCAAGGTCAAGTCGCTATCCGCGCTGGGCCGTGAGGTCCAGAAGTGGAATGACCGCTACAACCCCAAGTTCAGCAAACAGGAGGTCGACGATCTGGTTGCCTATCTGAACCGGGATTTCTATCGGTTTCGGTAGCGTTGCAGTCACGGGTGTTTCGAATCGACAACGCGCAGCCGCCCATGCCGAAACCTACAGATTCGGCACGATCAAGAACAAATCCGTATCGCCCGGATCGACGCCGCGCAGGGTGAGCGCGGCGTGCGCCTGGCCGCGGTGATGCGTCTGATGATTGAAAAAGTGCATCAGCAGGCCGCGCTTGCCTTTGCGCAAGGTCTTTTTGGCGCCACCACTGTACCACTCGAGGTCTTCGGCGAGCCACGCCTCGTCGATGCGGTTGGCAAAGTCCTCGATTCGCGCGTCCGTCTTGACGCGTGCGTCGCGCAGTTCATCGAAGTCGTGAATCAGCGTCGGGCTTTGCGGATTGGGAATGGTGTTCGGCTCCCAGCCATCGAAGCGGGACATCCACTGCCGGTCACCCCACAGCAGATGGCACAGCGTGCCGTGCAGCGATTTCCAGAACAGGCCCACATCGGCGCGGCGCTGTTCATCGGTCAAACGTGCGGCGGCAGTGTAAATGCGACGGTTCATTTCGCTGTTGTACTGAGCCATGGCACGGACATAGGCGGTCGTGATCATGGGGATACCTCCGCTATTGAACGAACGCTAGAGCGTTTCGGCTACATGTTTCGCAAAGGCCTGTGTGCCGAGTTTGCCGCCGATATCCGGTGTGCGGGTTTCGGGTTTTTGCAGGGCGTTGTTGACCGCGGTATCGATCGCCTTGGCCGCGGCATCGAACTCGGTGCGCTTGTGGCGGATGCCCAGCCAGTCGAACAGCATCGCCGCCGACAGAATCAGCGACGTCGGATTGGCGATGTCCTTGCCCGCGATGTCCGGCGCCGAGCCATGTTGTGCCTGCGCGCAGCACGCGTCGTCGCCGGCCATGGTGGACGCGGCCAGCCCCAGCCCGCCGGAGATTTCGGAGGCCTCATCCGAGAGAATGTCGCCGAACATATTGCCGGTGACGATGCAGTCGAATTTATCGGGATGGCGTACCAGCAATGCGGCCATGGCATCGACGATTTTTTCATCCAGCTCCACGTCCGGATACTCCTTCGCCACCTTGCGCACTTCGCGCAGGAACAGGGAGTCGGACATGTGGAACACATTGGCCTTGTGCACGGCGGTCACTTTCTTGCGGCGCTTGCGCGCCCAGTCGAAGGCGACGCGGGTGATGCGTTCGCATTGGCGTGCGGTGACCTTGCGCACGGCGATGGCGATGTCCTCGGTGGGCATGAATTCGCCCTTGCCCATGAACATGTTGCGGTCGGCGTAAAACCCCTCGGTGCATTCGCGGAAAATCACCAGATCGATCGGCTTGCCGGTCAAACCCACGCCCATGCGTGAAATCGCGGGCCGGATGTTGGCGAACAGATCGAGTTTGGTACGAAATTCGCCGGAGGGATTGATGCCGCCTTGTTCGCGCGGCGGATAAATCAGATGGTCCACCGGACCGAGGATGATGCCGGGTGCGCTGCGCGCGGCTTCCATCACGTCATCGGGCAGCGTCGAACCCCTGCTTTTCAGAGCGGCGAAACCGATCTCGCGCTGATCCCATTCGAGACCGAGCTTGAACTTGGTGTTGGCACGTTCGAGCACCGTGAGCGTGGCCTGGGTGATTTCCGGGCCGATGCCGTCGCCGGGCAGTACGAGAATCTTCATGGTTGTTCCTGGTTGGCTTGTTAAAATGCGCCTCGACACGATAAACAAAGCCTCCGCAACAATCAATCCATCCCTGAGCGAAACATGCCTTTGAACACCATGGCCGTGGCAACGGCAGACGATTATGCGCGCGACCCCACACGCTGGGGCAGCGCTGAAGTGGCCGCGCATTTTGCCGGCTTTGAACATCTCGATGTGCGCACCAACGGCGCGGTGATCCGGCTGCGCCACGGCGGCCAGGGTGACAACAAGCCGCCGTTGTTGCTGGTGCACGGCAATCCGCAGAACCATACCTGCTGGTACAAAATCGCGGCACGTCTGGCGCAGCATTATCACGTGATCCTGCCCGACCTGCGCGGCTACGGCGACAGCTCGCTGCCCGAGCCGGGCGCGGATCACATCAACTACAGCTTCCGGTCGATGGCGAACGATCTGCTGGAGATCATGGATCAGTTGGGCTACGCCAGGTTTTTCGTGGCGGGGCACGACCGCGGCGGGCGCACCGTGCACCGCATGTGCATGGATCACCCCGGGCGCATCCGCAAGGTGTGCCTGATGGACATCATTCCCAATCACTACGTGTGGACCAACCCGACCAAGGCGTGGGTGATCGGCACCTGGCATTGGGCATTCATGGCGCAGCCGGAACCGTTTCCGGAGCGCATGATCAGCGCTGTGCCCGCGGCGTATTTTCTGAAAAGCCGCATGGTGATACGTGGCGGCACGGGGCTGGGCTTCCTGAGCGAAGGTGCGCTGCAGGAATACGTCCGCTGCTACACGCTGAAAACCATCACCGGTTCGTGCCGCGACTATCGCGCGACCGCCACCTGCGATTTTGTGATGGACACCGCGGACAAGGACAACAGGCTGCAAATGCCGCTGATGCTGCTGTGGGGCGCGCGCGGCCATTCGCCGGAGCGTGCACGTGAGTTCCTCAACATTTGGGGACACTACGCGGATAACATCGTGACCACCGATCCGATGAACTGCGGCCACTACATGCAGGAAGAAATGCCGGAACAGATTTACGATCACTACCGCCGCTTTTTTGTGGAGTAGCGCATGCTGCTGGGCTGTATCGCCGACGATTTCACCGGCGCCACCGATCTCGCCAACAACCTCACGCGTGGCGGCATGCGCACGGTGCAGACCGTGGGCGTGCCGCGCCAACCCCTGCGCGAAGACGTCGATGCGGTGGTGGTCGCGCTCAAGTCGCGCACCATCCCTGCGGCGGACGCCGTGGCGCAATCACTCGATGCACTAAAGTGGTTGCAACTACATGATTTTAAACAGATTTATTTCAAGTATTGCTCCACCTTCGATTCCACCCCGGCGGGCAATATCGGGCCGGTGACCGAAGCCTTGATGCAGGCCCTGGGCTGCGATTTCACCATTGCGTGTCCGGCGTTTCCGGAAGCCGGCCGCACGGTGTTCAAGGGGCACCTGTTTGTGGGTGATGTGCTGCTCAGCGATTCCGGCATGCGCGATCATCCATTGACGCCGATGCGCGACGCCAATCTGGTGCGCGTGCTGCAGGCGCAGATGAAGGGCAAGGTGGGTCTCATTGATTTCGCCGACGTCGCGCGCGGGCCGCGGGCAATACGTGCGCGCATTGCCGCGCTCAAAGCCGAAGGCGTGAAAGCGGCGATCGCGGACGCGATCAGCAACGACGATCTGATGAAACTCGGACGCGCGGTCAGCGATTTACGTCTGGTGACGGCGGGCTCGGGTGTGGCGATAGGTCTGCCGCAAAATTTCGCGACACCGGATGCGGCGGCTACTGCATTGCCGCCGGCCAATGGATCCCGCGCCATCGTGTCGGGCAGTTGTTCGGTGGCGACCAATGCGCAGGTGGCGCATTTCATCGCCAACGGCGGCGCCGCGCGTGCGCTCGATCCGCTGCAACTTGCGGCGGGCGCAGCGGAGGTCGAGCGCGCGCTGGCGTGGGCAAGACCGCAACTTGCCGCCGGCCCGGTGTTGTTCTATTCAACCGCCGCGCCCGCGGCAGTGCAGGCGGCGCAAGCGCAGCTCGGCGTGGCGCAGGCGGGCAAGCTGATCGAAGACGCACTGGCGCAAATCGCGCGCGGGCTGGTTGAATCCGGTGTGGGGCAGCTGGTGGTGGCCGGGGGAGAGACCTCCGGCGCAGTGGTGCAGGCGCTGGGTATCGAAGCGCTGCGCATCGGCCCGCAGATCGATCCGGGCGTGCCGTGGACGATGTCGGTGGGCGGCAAGCCCATCGCGCTCGCATTGAAGTCGGGCAACTTCGGCGCAGAAGATTTTTTCACCAAAGCCTTTCAGGTGCTGCCATGAATGAAAACCAGATGCGCGAACAGATGGCGGAATTGGGCAAGTCGTTGTACGAGCGCGGCCTCGCCCACGGCAGCGCCGGCAATATCAGCGTGAAGCTGCCGGACGGTTATTTGCTGACGCCCACCAATTCCTGTCTCGGCCGGCTCGATCCCGCCAGAATTTCGCGCCTCGATGGCAATGGCAAGCTGTTGAGCGGCGACGCGCCATCAAAGGAAGCGTTCCTGCATTTGAATATGTACCAGGAGCGTGCCGGCAGCGGCGCGGTGGTGCATCTGCACTGCCTGCACGCAGTGGCGGTGTCGTGCCTCGATGGGTTGAATGCGGAAAACGTGTTTGCGCCGATCACTGCTTACGCCATCATGCAGGTGGGCAGACTCGCGCTGGTGCCCTATTACGCGCCGGGCGACATGGCGCTGGCCGAGGCTGTGCGCAAAGTGGCGGGCAAACATCACGCCGTGCTGCTGGCCAATCACGGCCCGGTGGTGGCGGGCACCTCGCTGACCAGCGCCGTGTACGCAATCGAGGAACTGGAACAGACCGCGCGCCTGACCCTGTTGTTGCAGGGTCACCCCACGCGGTTGCTGAGCGCGGCGCAAATCGCCGATCTGAACCGGCGCTTTCCGGGGTGACCGGGGTCAAGGCTTCAGATGGCCGGGCACTGTAGAATGCGCGCCGTCTGAACCATTCCAGAAAGCTGTCCCTTGACCCTTGCCCCTTTTCATCTTGCATTTCCGGTGACCGACCTCGAGCAGGCGCGCGCGTTTTATGGCGGGCTGCTGGGTTGTGCCGAGGGCCGATCTGACAGCCATTGGATCGATTTCAATTTCTTCGGTCACCAGATTGTGGCCTATCTTGCACCGGAAGAAGCCGGCAGGAGCAACACCGCCGGCGTTGACGGTGATGCGGTGCCGGTGCGCCACTTCGGCCTGGTGCTGCCGATGGCCGAATGGGACGCCCTGCGCGAGCGGCTGATCGCCGCCGGTACCCGGTTCATCATCGAGCCGCAGGTTCGATTTGTGGGTGAAGTCGGCGAACAGTCGAGTTTGTTTTTTCTCGACCCCAGCGGCAATGCGCTGGAATTCAAGGCGTTCAAGGATCCATCCAAATTGTTTGCGAGGTAGGGTCTTCGGGTAGACTCAACGTTCGCCGTGTCGCGCCCATGCGGGTTGCCCTGACCTGCGTTTGTCACTTACACTAGTCAATGTCACATTGTGGCAATCTTGTAATATTTCCGGAGAACCGAATGAACACGTTTTTGAAGATGCTGATCACGTCGATGGCAACGGTTGTTTCGCTGCAGGCTTACGCGCAGGAGAAAATCAATCTGTCCATCGCCACCGGCGGCACCGGCGGTGTTTATTACCCGCTGGGCGGCGGCATGGCCAATATTTTTTCCAAGACCATCCCCGGCATGTCGGCCACCGCCGAAGTGACCGGCGGTTCGGTCGACAACATGCGCCTGATCGGCAGCGGTAAACCCTATATCGCGTTGACGCAGGCGGACGCGGCCAAAGATGCAGTGAGCGGCGAAGGCAAGTTCAAGGATGGCAAGATTCCGGTGCGCGCGCTGATGATGCTGTATACCAACCTGATGCAGGCGGTGACGGTCGACGGCACGGGCATCAATACCATCAACGATCTCAAAGGCAAGCGCGTGTCGACGGGCTCGCCCGGCAGCGCGACGGAAGTGTTCGCTTTTCGCGTGCTGGAAGCGGCGGGCCTTGATCCACGCAAGGACATCAAGAGCGAGCGTCTGGGTGCTTCCGAGTCGGTGAATGCAATCAAAGACAAGAAAATCGACGCCTTTTTCTTCGTCGCGGGGCTGCCGACTGCTGCCATTACCGACCTCGCCTCGACGCCGGGCGTGAAAATCAAGTTTCTCGATTCGTCGCACTTGCTGCCGGCGATGGTCAAGAAGAGCGGCAATATTTATGTTGCCGACGTTATACCCAAGGCCACCTATGCCGGCATGACCAAGGACAATCAGGCGACTGCCGTGGCCAACCTGCTGGTGGCCAATGCCAGCATGAGCGAGCAGACGGCCTACAACATTGTGAAGACCATGTTCGACAAGCGCGCTGATCTGATTGCCGTGCACAAGGCCGCGACCGGTATTCAGATGGACAAACAAAAGCCGGATGCGTCGCCCGTTCCGTGGCATCCTGGCGCGGTCAAGTATTTCAAGGAAAAAGGCCTGAAGTTCTGATCGTCACCATCATCATCAACCCCGTCCGGTCCCGGACGGGGTTTTTTATTTCTGTGGTAGCCAGACAATTGCAGGGTTGGGGGAAATGATGTCCGAGCATCCAGCAGCCGAGCCGCCGCGCGAAGCGGCGGTCCTCAGCGACGAAGCACGCAAGCGCGTTGAAGAACTGATCGAGGAAGAAGAGGGCGCCTATAACCGCTATGGCGGCGCGCTGGCGATGGTTCTGTCCGTGTGCGCCGTGGTGATGTCGCTGTTCCACCTGTATGCCGCGGTGGAGATCGTGCCCGCTTACATTCTGCGGCCGGTTCACGTCGCATTCGCGCTGACGCTGGTGTTTCTGATGTTTCCCTCGGCAAAGCGGTTTCGCCATCGCCTGATGTGGTGGGACGTGATCCTTGCCGCGGCGTCGATAGCGATTATTGTTTACATTCTGTACTGGGGCGACCTGCTCGGCGATCGTGCGACTGTGCCGACAGTGCTGGATCAGGTGGTCGGCGTCACCCTGATTCTACTGATTCTCGAGGGCAATCGCAGGAGTTCGACCTGGATACTGCCGTTCATCGTCAGCCTGTTTATTGCCTATGCGCTGTTCGGCTCGTATCTGCCGGACCCGTGGACGCATCGCGGCTATGGCATCGCGCGCCTGACCGGGTCACTGTACATGACGCTGGAGGGGATTTTCGGCGTGGCCGTCGACGTATCGTCGACGCTGATTATTCTGTTCACGATTTTCGGCGCCTTCCTGCAGTACTCGGGCGCGGGCAAGTTCTTCATCGACTTTTCGTTTTCCGCGATGGGCGGCAAACCGTCGAGCGCGGGCCGCGCGGTGGTGATGTCGTCGTTTCTGCTGGGCGGTCCTTCGGGTTCCGGCGTTGCCACCACGGTGACCATCGGCTCGGTGGCCTATCCGCTGCTTGCGCGTTCCGGCTATAGCAGGGAGGCCGCGGGGGGGCTGCTCGCGGCCGGCGGGCTGGGCGCCATCATCTCGCCGCCGGTGCTGGGGGCGGCCGCGTTTCTGATTGCCGAGTTTCTGCGCATTTCCTATCTCGACGTGATTCTGATGGCGACCATTCCGACGGTATTGTTCTACCTCGCGATCTTCGTCATGGTCGAAATCGACGCGCGCAAGTTCGGCATGAAAACCGTGGTGCTGGAAAAGCAGCGCACGGCGGCAGTGCTGGCGCGGCGCTACTGGTATCACTTTGTGTCGCTGGTGGCGATCGTGGTATTCATGTTGATGGGTTATTCGCCGGTGCTGTCGGTATTTTGGGCAACCCTGACGACGGCCGCGTTGTCCTTTTTCCGCAGCGATACGGCGCTCATTTCCTACGACTGGTTTCGCGGCCGACTGGCGTGGGTGAAGGGATTCTGGGAGTCGGGCTTTATCAAATCGCTGGAGGGCGGCTCGACCGGCGTGCTCACTGTGGCGATGACCTGCGCCTCCGCCGGCATCATCGTCGGCGTGGTGACGCTGACGGGACTGGGCCTGAAGTTCAGTTCCATCGTGCTCGACTATGCCGATTCCGGCGGCCAGAGCCTGACCAATCTGTGGGTGATGCTCGGGGCGGAGCGCACGCCGCAGTTGCTGCACGACATGAAGCTGCTGCTCACCGCGTTGTATACCTCGCTGATCGTGTGGATCGTCGGGCTGGCGGTGCCGGTGACTGCGTCCTACATCATCTGCGCGGTGATCGCCGCGCCGGCGATGATCAAGCTGGGGGTTCCCGATTTCGCCGCGCACATGTTCATTTTCTACTACGCTGTGTTATCGGAAGTCTCGCCGCCGACGGCACTGTCGCCGTTTGCGGCTGCTGCAATCACCGGCGGAGGACCGTACCGCACCACGCTGCAATGCTGGAAGTACACCGCGCCGGCATTTCTGGTGCCGTTCATGTTTGTGCTCGATCCGTCGGGGTCGGGCCTGCTGCTGACCGGCTCGCTGAAGACGCTGGCGCAAGCCGACTGGTGGTCGATTGCGCAGATTTCGGTGACTGCAATCATCGGCATTGTCGCGCTGGCCGGCGGCTTGCAGGGCTGGCTGTTCGGCAAAACCAATCTGCTGGAGCGCTGGCTGCTGATCATCGCCGGGCTGGCGCTGGTGTATCCTAAGGCCATGTTCGACTACATTGGCATCGCGCTGTTTGTGGCAGCGATTGCGTCGCAAAAGCTGCGCGGCGCGGAGCGGCCGGCCACGGTGTAGCGCGTGCCGCTGGAATCCTTCCAGGCGAAACTGGCCACACCATTTGCGGTGCTCGGTATCCGCACGGTGGGGGCGTTGCTGACGGATATCGAATACCTGCCGCGCGGCGTTGCCACGCTGGCACCGTTGAACAGGCTGGCCGAGCAGGTGTGCCGGCAGATCGAGCGCTACCTCGACGATGCGCAGTACCGGTTTGAGCTGCCGTTCGATTATCGCGGGAGCGATTTTCAGTGCCGCGTGTGGCGCGAGATATCGAAAATAAAGTCAGGAAAAACAAATACTTACAAAGATCTGGCGCAGCGGATTCACAGTGCGCCGCGGGCTGTCGGCGGCGCCTGCGGGCGTAACCGCCTGCCGCTGCTGATTCCGTGCCACCGCGTATTGGCGTCGAACGGCATCGGCGGTTTCATGCACGCGCGCGCGGGCGATCCGATCACCATCAAGAAATGGCTGCTCACGCATGAAGGCGCCACCTTCCACTAGCGCACCGCTGATTGACGAATTTTGCGACGCGCTGTGGCTGGAGGATGGCCTCGCGCGCAACACGCTCGATGCCTATCGCCGCGACCTTGAGCAGTATGCGCAATGGCTCAGCGGGCAACGTGGTCGTGATCTGGCGCAGGCCGATCACGGTGACATTCAGGCCTATCTCGCGCACCAGTTTCAGAAAAAAACGCGCGCCTCCAGCGCCGCGCGTCTGCTGTCGAGCCTGAAGCGGATCTATCGCTGGCTGCAGCGGCAGAACCGCATTCCCGTCGACCCGACGCTCAACATCGATGCGCCCACGCTGCCGCGCAATTTGCCGAAGAGTCTGACCGAAGCCGATGTGGAGCGCCTGTTGGGCGCGCCGGACATCGAAACGCCGCGCGGCGAACGCGACAAGGCCATGCTGGAGATGCTTTACGCCAGTGGCCTGCGGGTTTCGGAACTGGTGACGCTGAAGCTGCCGCAGGTGAGCCAGGACATGGGCGTGGTGCGCGTGATGGGCAAGGGGTCAAAGGAACGCCTGGTGCCGCTGGGTGAAGAAGCGCTGGTGCGGGTGAAAGGCTATGTTGCTGTATCGCGTCCCGCATTGCTGGCGGGCAAGGCCAGCGACGATCTGTTCGTGACCGCGCGCGGCGGCGCCATGACGCGACAGGCGTTCTGGCACATTATCAAGCGCTACGCACTGCAGGCGGGGCTGAAGGGCACGATTTCGCCGCACGTGTTGCGCCACGCCTTCGCCACCCATCTGCTGAACCATGGCGCCGACCTGCGCGTGGTGCAATTGCTGCTGGGGCACTCGGATATTTCGACCACGCAGATTTATACCCATGTGGCGCGGGAACGGCTGAAGCAGCTGCATGCGAAGCACCATCCGCGGGGATAGCGGGCAGGCGGCCCGGCTACTTTCGTTTGCGTGGCGCTGGCGCGGCGATCAGGCAAAAAAATCGGCGCCGCCGGGGCGCCGATCTGATCGCGCAGGTCCGGCAGTGGCTGCCGGACACCCCGCGCCGCCGTGATTACTCGAACTTGACGTTGACGCCGGTCACGAACAGCAGATCGTTCTTCTTCAGCGTGCCGCCCGGATCGCTGTTGTAGCGGTTGATCAATCCCAGCGTCAGGCTCATCGTGCTGGACATGGCCACGGCGAGGCCCGCGTCAAATACGGCGCGATATTGGCCGCTTTCGGCGAGATTCGGGTACACCACAAGGCGCTGGCGGAAGGAGGTGGTGGCGGACAGTTTGTGGGTGGATTCTTCGCCCAGCAGCAACTCGGCCCTGCCGTAGGTGTCGCGCAGGCTGCCGTTAAGCAGTTGCGGCGTGTAGAAGCTGTCGCGCACGTAGCCAACGCCGCCGAACACGTCAAATGTGGTGTTGGGGTTCTTGATCACGTGATAGCCCAGGCCAACGGAGGGCGCGAGGCGAAGCTTCAGATTGCCGATCTTGTCGCGCTCCGCATCGAGTCCGCCAAAACCAAATATTTGTTGTGTCAGGTTGTAGTCATAACGGCCGCCCGCCCGAAACAGGTTCGTGGTTTCCACGCCGTTGCTCTTGCCATAAATCGCGGTGCCGTAAATTCGGGCTTTGTCCTGCTCAGTCTGGCGCAGCGCTTCGCCATTGACATTGAACGCTGTTGCCTTGGAATTGCCGCTGGTTGAGCTCAGGCCGGCGCCCAGCGAGCCGCGCCATGCGCCGTCCAGCTTGAGCGTGGTCTGTGCGCCGGCCACGCCGCTCGCCAATACCGCGCACGCGGTAACACACCATTGAGATAGTTTTGATGTCATGTTGTTCCCCAATTTCTTGTTAAGCGATTGGCATGCAGTGAGGATGCCAGGTCCGGTCACCATGATCCGGAACCGCGTGCATTCTCGTGGATAAGATGTTGTCCAAGACCGGGGATTTGTAAATTGTTCGTAAATTAAATTGCCTGCGCAGGCCGGCACTGTTGTCAGCACGGCGCCAATACGCGGGGGCAAGCCGGCATGCGCACGGCGCGACGACAGTGCCGGACAGCGTGCGGAGTGCGTCAAATCGGCGCATACGTTTCGTGCATTGCCGTGCGGCACTGTCGCGGGATATGACGCGGCGGCTGACGCCGCCACGTTACGGCCGGAACAGTCGCAGCAGTTCGCTCAGCAGCCCGTGTCCGCCGCGCCCCTCGCGGGGCGCATCGAGAACCGCCGCGCCATCCGCATGCGCGCGCATCTGGCAATGATCGACATAAATGCTGAGCAGGCGGGTCGAGGCCTCGATGCGAAACGGCGTGCCAACAGACCAGGCGAGCAGGCGCGCCGGTGCAACCGATGCGCTCGCGGGGCTGGGGGCGCCGTAGGTGCGTTGAATCAGCAATCCCGGCCCGCGCACGCTGGGCAGCATCACGTGGCCGAGCACCAGCGTGCCCATCTTCAGGCTGATGGTTTTGCGAAATTCAGCCGTCTCCGACATCGCCACGAAACTGTCCCAGCGAAACACCACCTCGGCACCGGCCGGTATTTCCCACGCCACAAAGCGCGCGCCTTCCGAAGTGCCGAAAGAAATCGGATGGCTGGATTCCATCACCGCGATGCGCTTCAGTCCCCAGCAGCGGTTGAACATGCGGCTGAACATCCATGTGAACGCCTGTGGCGGCCGCCACAGGCTTTCCGGTGCCGCATTGTCGACGTCGAAGCGCTTTTTGGCCAGCAGCGGCGTGTGTTTGGGGTCGACCTGAATGTGCGATGTTTCGGACACCGTAACGGTACACGGTGCGGCGGGCGTGGCCACGGTCTCGGTGTGGGTGATCGGCGTGTAGATGGCCTTGTTCTGGCGGAACAACAGTCGGGCGAGAATCAGCAGCAGCGCGCGAATCACCACCATGAACAGGATTGCGGTCGAGACGACGGCAAATCCGGCGAACACCAGCAGTGTGAAGTCAATCAGCTTTCGCGTTTCGGCCGAGGCCAGCGCTGCTTCGCCGCGAATGGCGCCTTCAAAATCGCGGGCGGCGTTGACCGCCGTTTTGTTTGCTTCTTTCGTGGCGTCCAGCAGCTTGTCGGTGGCAGCCGAAACGCGGGCTTCAAAGCTGTCGCGCATGCGGTTGCGCGGCTTTTCATAAGCGTCATTGGCCACGCCCACCCCGATGTTATGGGCGTAACAGCTGAAAGCGAACCAGCCGCAGTCCCGTTTTGCGAGACCCTTGTCGTAGTCCCAGATAGCGGGCTTTACGGTTTGGTCGAAACGTTTCAGCAATTCAGGCTTGATCGACGAAATCCTGTTCGTTGGCACGCCATTGACGCCGGCAGCTGCTGCAATGGCCTGCGCTTCGAACTGCGCGTAGATGCGCTCCACGCTGGCGTGCAGGTCTTCCCGCAGCGTGTCGCGCGGCGGATCGCTGTCATAAACGAGCGCCTGCTCCGGTTTCACGCATTGTGTGAGGTCAATATGCTGGCAATAGATGCGCGCAGATACGATCTTCTGTACCAGCGGACCCAGGGCAAGGTTGAGCGCCAGCACCGCGGCGAACGGGCTCCACAGCGCCAGTGCCACGGCGCCGCTTCTGAGCAGGGCTCGGCGCTCGAACAGATGCCAGATCTCACGGTTGTCCTGTATCGCGCGAAACAGCATGCGCAGCGAAAGCGCGGTGACCAGCGCGATGAACAGCGGATAGAGGGCAGCAAAGCACAAAAACAGCCATTCGCTTCCCCACTCCCTGCCAGCCGCCGAGAACGACAGCGGGACCGCCATTGCAAACAGCGCGGCCATGACCCGGTTGCCGACACCGTGCGTCCAGATGAACCACAGCCACAGCAGCGTGGCGGGCAGCAGGTAGATTGACGATTTATAGAGGGCTGCCTTTTCGTTCTTCCACCGGGTATGCAGCATGACGCTCACACGCAAATCGGTCAGGCCGGGAGCAGCCGCCTGCCGCAGCGACTCGATATCGTCTTGTATCGCCCTGATCTGGCGTTGCTGGTTTGCGATTTGTCTATCCAGCCCTCCCATCTTGCCCAGGTATGGATCCATTACCGGGCGTTGCATGAAAGGTGGAAGGTGTGCCGATCCGCGACGAGCGTCATCAGCCTGTCGGACGAGCTGGGTGCGCTGCCTGCGGTATTGTCCGACTTGGGCCTCCAGGTCCTTTATGCTGCGGCGGTGACCGGCAATTTTCGAATCGGTGATCTCCAGCTGCGAAAGTTTCTGCAGAAGCCAGGATGTCGATGCAATCTTGGGTGGCAACTTATCCAGCAGCGCGGAAAATGCACCGGCAGGCTGTTCCAGCGCCGCAAGCTGCCCGCGTGCCCGCGCGAGATCGTAGGGCTGCGCGGTGTTATCGAAATGGTAGCGTTGCACTGCCCCGATGCGGTCCAGTGGCGCCAATACCAGTCCCAGCAGCGGCAGAACCGCCAGCAACAGGCGCCGATTCTCCAGGCGCCAGCCGACGAGAACCGCGGCCAGCAACACGGCCGCGAACAGGTAACGCCACGTGCCCAGTGCGAGCCACGACCAGTAGAACGACTCGATGCCCGGAAACGCCGCCGTCGTATACAGGGTGTTGGTAACAAGCGCCGGCAGCAGGCCGGCGAGGCAGAGCAACAGAAACAGCTGTTCGCGGTGCCTTGATAATAAACTGCGCAGGCCGCTCTTTATGTTCTCAATCATCCGGAAATTGTTGTTGCCTGCCTGTTGCCATCGGGGCAGGGTGGCGCGGCCACTGTCGAATTGTCGGGCATTATGCTTGTGACAACAACATTGGGCCGGGCCCACGAGAGCGTTGCGTAAGCGGTTGCACGTAGCGCGTGCGCCGTTGCGCGACGCCAGGTGATCGATGTTTCCGCCGCGGTGTGCCGCGGCAAACGGCTACGGCGTGCGCGATCCGCGTTCGATGGTCACACCGAGCTGCTTCACATTCCTGAGGGCCGCCAGCTTGGTCACGCTGACTTTCACCCATGGCGCCTTGAACTCGCCCATCACCAGGCCCGCAATATGTTCCGCGAGTTTTTCGAGAAGCTCGATGCGGTTGTCACGCAGGTCTTCTTCAATCCGCTGTACTACCCTGGCGTAGTCGATGGTGTCGTCAAGGTTGTCGGATTGCGCGGCGCGCGTGGCCGGGATGCCGATTTCGAGATCGAACTGCACGGTTTGAGGCGCCACACGCTCCCAAGCATAAAGGCCGACTTTTATGCTAAGCCGGTAATCGCGTATGAAAATAATGTCCATGCATCGCTTCGGGTAGAATGTCCGGCGATTCTATTTGAAAACCCATGACCACGGTAATTCTTGCAGTAGCAGCCTATCTCATCGGATCGGTGTCGTTCGCGGTGGTTACCAGCCGCGTGTTTCGGCTTCCCGATCCGCGAAGCTATGGCTCCGGCAATCCGGGCGCGACCAATGTGCTGCGTTCGGGCAACAAGGCGGCCGCTGTGCTGACGTTGCTGGGCGACGCGGTAAAGGGCTGGATTCCGGTGTGGCTGGCACAGCAATTCGCGACGACCGCCGCGACCGAATTGACAATGGCGCTTGCGGGCGCGCTGGCGGTGATCGGCCACATGTATCCGGTGTTTCACCGCTTTCAGGGCGGCAAGGGGGTGGCGACCGCGTTGGGCGTGCTGATTGGCTTCAGCGTCTATCTGGGTTTGGGGGCGATCGCGACCTGGATCATCATCGCCCTGTTCTTTCGTATGTCTTCGTTCGCGGCGATCATCTCGGCGCTGTTCGCGGTGTTTGCCACGTGGATGCTGTTCGACATCAGTCATCCGTTTTTTGCCAGCGTCGCGGTGGTGTCGGTGCTGCTGATCTACCGCCACCGCCAGAACATCAAGAACATCCTGGCGGGCACCGAAAGCAAGCTGGGGCAGAGGGTCAAGAGCGCTTAACGCTTGAGTTCCAGCACGTCGAAACCGAGGTAACGGTCGGCGAGGTAAATCAGCCCGCGATCATCGACGTCCACGTCATTGCTTTGCGGGCAGGGTTTGCCGCCGACGGGCTCGGGAACGTACCAGCCCACTTCCTGCGGTGCTGCCGGATCGGCCACATCGACGATGCGCAGGCCGCCGGCGAACCAGGCGCAATACACCAGCGTGTCGCCGCCCTTCCAGTGCTCCTGAAATTGATGCGCGCCGAAGCGGCCGGGCGCCACGCGCGCCCACGGTGATTCGAGTTCACTCACTTCGAACACGCCCATCGGCTTGATGTTGGCCGGCTCGGTGATGTCGAAGGTCCACAGCGCCGCATGCGGGCGGCCGCGGCGCTTGGCGACTTCGGCGTCGCTGTGCACATGGTCTTCTTCGTCGATGGCGACGGCGATATCGCGGCCGTTGAGCTTGCGGGTGAGGCCCATGAAGGTGTGCGATGGCTCCGGCATCGGCGGATGGTAGTTGTAGGCGCCGACGGTGGTGGGCTTGCGGATATCGTTGACATCAACGATGCGCACGCCGCCGTGCCAGCAGCCGGCGAACAGGCGATTACCCACGCGCACCGTGTGGTGCAGGCGGTGCTGGCGGCCGGGCCAGGTCGGCTTTTCGCCGCCGGCGATGTGCTGCCCCGGGATGTGCCAGCGCGACACTTCCTCGGGTTTGGACGGGTTCTTCAGATCGTAGATGACGAGGATGTTGCCGATGTAGCCCGGCATTTCGGTCGAGATGTAGGCGTAGTTGGCATCCATGTCGAAGCGGTGCACGCCGCGGCCGTGGGTTTTGACGTGGGTGATGAGTTTCGGATTCTTTTTGTCCTTCACATCCCACACCTTGAAGCCGCCTTCGCCGTAGGGCCGCTTCGCCAGTGCATCCACTTCGGGAATGTCGGTGGCGTCCACGCCCAGCCGCGCGGCGAGTTCGGCATCGCTGGCCTCGCGTCCCAATTCGGCCTTCATTACCGTACGCAGTTTCGGCAATTCATCGGCTTTGCGGCCGATGGCGGTCATGTTCTGTTCCATGTTGGTGATCATCAGATCGCCCACGGTGCGCGCCTTGTGTGAATGCGACAGCGCGTCCCCCACCGGCAACTGGCACACCACTTTTGGATTTTTCGGATCGGCAATGTCAACGATGCTGGTGCCCAGCCCGTCCTTGTTGGTGATGTGGCCGACATAGGCATGGTTGCCCTCGACCAGCACCTGCCCTGCGCCTTGCAAATCCAGATGGCCAAGTCGGCTGACGTTGTGCGTGAGTTTGACGGGTGCCTGATCCATGACGTTTCTCGATTGCGTGGAAACAAGCATTTTACTCCAGCACGAATGCAGTAAAGTACGGCCCACCATGCTGCGACTCACCGAAATCAAATTGCCACTCGATCACAGCGATGGCGATTTGCGCGCGGCAGTGCTGGCGCGGCTCGGCATTGCGGCGCAGGACTTGTTGCGCATTGCGATTTTTCGGCGCGCGGTGGATGCCCGCAAACGTTCGGCGATCCAGCTTATCTACACGCTGGATGTGGTGTTGCGCGATGAAGGCGTTGCTTGGGCGAACGTTAAAAAACATAATAAAAACAATAAGTTGCAACAAACCCCGGATTCCGGATACCAGTTTGTCGCGCATGCGCCCGCGGGAATTGCGCAACGTCCGGTGGTGATCGGCACAGGGCCGTGCGGGTTGTTCGCCGGTTTGCTGCTGGCGCAGATGGGCTTCAACCCGATCATTCTGGAACGCGGCAAAGCGGTGCGTGAGCGCACGCAGGACACCTGGGGACTGTGGCGCAAATCAACGCTGAATCCGGAATCGAATGTGCAGTTCGGTGAAGGCGGCGCGGGCACGTTCTCCGATGGCAAACTCTATAGTCAGATCAAGGATCCGCGTTACATTGGGCGCAAGGTACTCACGGAATTCGTGAAAGCAGGCGCGCCCGAAGAGATTCTGTATGTGGCCAAACCGCACATCGGTACCTTCCGGCTGGTGGGCATGGTTGAAGCCATGCGCGCGACAATCCAGGCTCTAGGCGGCGAATTCCGTTTTCAAAGCCGGGTCAGCGACATGCTGATCGAAAACGATCGCGTGCGCGGCGTGGTGCTGGCGGATGGCGGCTTCATCGTCACCGATCACGTGGTGCTGGCGGTGGGTCACAGCGCGCGCGACACGTTTCAGATGCTGCATCAGCGGGGCGTTTATATCGAGGCGAAGCCGTTTTCCATCGGCTTTCGCATCGAGCATCCGCAGTCGCTGATCGACCGCGTGCGCTGGGGCCGGTACGCGGGGCACAAGCTGCTGGGCGCGGCGGATTACAAGCTGGTGCATCACTGCAATAACGGCCGGTCGGTGTACAGCTTCTGCATGTGTCCTGGCGGCACCGTGGTCGCGGCCACGTCCGAGGAAGGCCGCGTGGTCACCAACGGTATGAGTCAGTATTCGCGCAACGAGCGCAATGCGAATGCGGGCATTGTCGTGGGTATTACCCCGGACGTGGATTATCCCGACCATGTGCTGGCGGGCATCGACTTCCAGCGGCGCTGGGAGTCGGCGGCATTCGTCGCCGGCGGCAGCAACTACTACGCGCCGGCACAACGCGTCGGCGATTTCCTCGCCGGCCGCGCATCCACCGCGCTGGGGGAGGTGGTCCCGTCGTACAAGCCCGGCGTGCAGATGACGGATTTGTCGAGTTGTGTGCCGGATTTCGTGATCGAAGCCGTGCGCGAGGCGCTGCCCGCGTTCGACCGGCAGATCAAGGGTTTCGCGATGGCGGATGCCGTGCTGACCGGCGTAGAGACGCGCACCTCATCGCCGATCCGCATCAAGCGCAACGGTTTGTTCGAGAGTATCAACACGCGCGGGTTGTATCCGGCAGGCGAGGGCGCGGGCTACGCCGGCGGTATTCTGTCGGCGGCGGTGGATGGGATTGAAGTGGCGGAGGCGGTGGCGTTGAGTATGGTCGAGGCAACGTAGCGCACGGGCGGAATCTCACGACAACCGTCATTCCGGCGCAGGCCGGAATCCAGGTGGTAACCCGATACGCAGCAGCTAAAGTAAGGCCCTTCGGGCTGGATTAAAGACCTGGGTTCCGGGTCAAAGCCAAAACGACGGTGGCGGTGTTGAATCTGCGTTAATCTGTGGCAAAAAAGGGTTTGTAGTGCAATGGAAAAAGTTCGCGTCTCCAAACTGATGTCCGAACAGGGTATCTGCTCGCGCCGTGAGGCCGACAGTTATATCGAACAGGGTTGGGTGCTGGTCGACGGCGTGCCGGTGACGGAGCTGGGAACGCGCGCCTTCCCCAACCAGAAGATCACGCTCACGCGCCAGGCGCATTCAAAGCAGGAGGCGCGTGTGACCATCCTGCTCAACAAGCCTATCGGCTTTGTTTCCAACCTGCCCGAGCTGGGTTATCGGCCCGCGATGGAACTCATCAAACCGGAGAATCGCTTCAAGGACGACAAGCTGCCGCTGCGGTTCAGCGCCACGCATCTGCGCGGGCTGGCGCCGGCGGGGCGTCTGGATATCGATTCGGTGGGGCTGATCGTGTTTACGCAAGATGGGCGCATTGCGAAGCAACTGATCGGTCAGGACTCGCAGATCGAAAAGGAATACCTGGTGCGTGTCGAGGGCACATTGTCGTCCGAGAATCTCAAGAAGTTGAACTTCGGCTTGAGCCTGGACGACAAGCCGTTGAAACCGGCCAAGGTAAGCTGGCAGAACGAAGATCAGTTGCGCTTTGCGCTGCGCGAAGGCAGGAAGCGCCAGATACGCCGCATGTGCGAACTGGTCGGCCTCAAGGTCACCGGGTTAAAGCGCGTGCGCATCGGCAGCGTCGTGCTGGGCAAGTTGCCGGAAGGGCAATGGCGCTATCTGCGTCCGGACGAACGTTTTTAGTGTTTGGCACAAGCGGCACGAACGGGACGTCTACAATGCGGCCGCATCAGGCCAAACCCGGCCCGGCAGTCACCCCTGCGCGCATGGCATTGGCGTGAACGGCGCGGGATTTTGCCGTTCCCAAGCAGCGCTGCCTGCGCATGGTGAAACGCCAGCGACCAAACTGCGGCAAGATCGCGTAAGATTAGTTTTTATAATCTGAGTTCATAAAATAATTCATTTGTTGCTGTGCAACATAATCCCCGCATGCGCGTTATGAGTAGATGTGTGAAATAGTTGATACTTAATGACTAATTTCGCAAGGTAGAATGTGTTTCGTAATCAATTATATGAGGAATAAGAGCATGGAATCCGCTTTAAAGAATGAGAAAAGTTTAACAACCAGACAGATGGAGAAGATTGTCATGAGCAAGCAGCAGCGTGACCGTGCGCTTGCCGACCTTGAGAAGGCCAATATCATTGTGGGCGCCTTCTTCGCCGCTACAAAGCTGATTAACCGCCGGTAAACACAAGTATTTGCGCGCTGTAGATAGCCGCAATACGGACTCTAGAGCGGGGACGTGGTGCGCGCGTGAACGGAAGCCTGACCAGCCTTGCGGCAGTCGTCAGGATCGCGGATCCCTTCCGCGGTTCTGCGGGTCGGGCCGGCGCAAATGCGGCAGCCCGCACTTCTGGCTTTTTACCGCACGGAAAGCGCATCAGGCTTCAACGGTGGACGGCAGGCCGGCCTTTTCGCTGACGATGTCGCGCCACACCAGATAGGTCACATCGCCGTCGTCAGTGGCCACCGATGTATGTACCATATTCGGCGGAATGTGCAGCAGGCAACCCGTCGGCACCACGAATACCTGCCCGTCCATGGTGACCTTCATCGCGCCCTTCAGCACATAGTTGAACGTCTCGTCGGGATGGTAATGCGGCTTGGAGCCGGTGCCGACTTTCTTGGTGACCAGCCCACTGTAAATGCGCTCGCCGGTGAATGACGCGCCCTGCGAGGTTGACAACGCGCCCAGCGTCGCTGTTTTCTCCATGCGGTGAAAATCGTACACGTAATTTCTGCTCGCGGATCGGGGTGCGTCTGGCATGGTCTGCTCCAGTGGGAAACGGGGGTGACGCCCGCACTTTATCGCCAAACGCGCCTCACGTTCAATCGGCTGTCTGACGCTGTTCATGCGTGAAAGGGTGCGTTAACCTTGCGGATTAACCACGCGCTGCACTTCGTATCTCGGGAAAGACGCTCATGGACCTCAGCCTCACCGGCAAGAAAGCCATCATCTCCGGCGCCAACCGCGGCATCGGACTCACCATTGCCCACCACTACGCCGCCGAAGGTATCGAACTCGCGCTGCTCGGCCGCAATGAAAAAGGCCTTGCCGATGCAGCCGCCGAGGTTCGCGCCAGGCAACCCGGTGTCAGGGTCGTCACGGCAGTGGTGGACCTCGAGCAGCCGCAGACCATCAAGCCCGCAGCCGATGCCGCCGTGGCGCAACTTGGCGGTGTCGACATCCTCGTCAATTGCGCCGGCGGCGCCTACCGTGGGCGGCTGGCGGAAATTCCCGATGACATGTGGGAGCGCTACTTCAAGGTCAAGCCGCTGGGTTTGCTGCGCATGACGCGCGAGCTGTTGCCGCAGCTTAAAGAATCGGCGCAGGGCCGGGTCATCAATATCTCCGGCACGCGCGGCCGCGAGCCGGAATCGCACTCGATGATGTCGGGGCCGATCAATTTCGGCACGCTGAGCGTCACCAAGGCGATGGCGAACGAACTGGGACCGTTTGGCATCACCGTCAACGCCATCTGTCCAGGCTCCACGCGCACGCGGCGCTTCACGGAGCTGGTGGAAATCACCGCGCGCGAACGCAATCTGTCGTTGGAGAAAGCCGAGCAATGGCTGCTGCAGGAAGTGCCGCTGGGCAAGGTGATCGAGCCGGAAGACATTGCCGACCTCGCGGTGTTTCTGGCGTCGGCGCGCTCGCGCTTGATCAGCGGTACTGCGATCAACGTCGATGGGGGAAGGACGCGCAGTATCTGATCCGGGGCTATGATCAGGACGCCACGGGCGTACCGAGCAAGGCATGCACACGCCACGCGGTGACCAGCAGTGCGCTCACCGCGAGCATAAGCAGGACAGCCAGCAGTTGCAGCAGACGCCCCCGGCGTGCCGCATGCTCACCGCGTACCACCACAGTATCGTGCACGACGCGAATGCCCGGCGGCGGAAACTGCAGGGTGTTGCGAACGTGGCTGCCCATGCGCCACAGGTAAATTCCAACCAGCACGGTCAGTAGCGCGCTTGCCGCGATGCTCCACAGGAAGGCCGCGGCCAGCGCATCGCGGGCGCGTTCGAAATCGTTGCCCCGCAAGTTTCGCAGATCGGCCAGCATTCCCTGCAGGATCAGCAGCGCTACAGCACCGGCAACGGCGATGACGATAACCGCAACCAGCGCCCGTTTGCGCAAGTAAGGATCGGCGCGCTGGATGTCCTTCGTCTCGTGCATGCCCATGGGCCGGTTCAATGGCGTGCGGGTGACGCCGCGCCCGCCGCGGCCAACAGCCGCGGCAGTTCGCGCATGTCCGCGAACAGCGTGTGGGCGCCGGCTGCACGCAGCCGATGCGCGGGCGTATTGGCGCAGAAACCGAATACCTGCATACCCGCCGCCACCCCTGCACGAACACCCGTCGGCGTGTCCTCGATCACCGCGCAGGCTGCAGGGTCGGCATGCAGGTGACGGGCCGCGTGCAAAAACACATCCGGTGCCGGCTTGGGATGCGCGACATCTTCCACGCTGAAAATGCGCCCGTCGAAGCGCTCCAGCAGGCCGGTAGCGGTGAGTGTCAGGCGTATCTTGGTGTGATCGCCGCTGGAGGCCACGCAATGGGGAATGCGCAGGCCGACGAGCACGTCGAGCGCGTCGCGCACGCCCGCGACCGGCGTCACCTCTGCCTGCAATGCCGCGGCGGTGCGGCGGTGCAGCTCGGGCACAAACGCCTCAGGTGGCGGGCGGCCCAGCCGCTGCGTGATCAGCGCCACACACTGCGGCATGGACAGGCCTACAAAGTGCTCGAACATGTCATCCAGTGAGAGCGGCAAACCAAGCTCGTTCAGCATGGCGCAGAAAATGCGGTTGGCGATACGCTCGCTGTCCACCAGCACGCCGTCGCAGTCGAAAATGATCAGTTGCAATCCGGGCCTGCCGTGGGTCATGCTGGCGCCGCGCAACAATCGCTAATTGCAGTTTCGCAAATCCTGATAGTCGACTTCCGACTCCAGGACCCAGCCGATCGCCGCGCCATCCTTGTATGGCGGGCTGTCGGCGCCGCCGGCAAGCCGTAGCCAGTGCCCCTGCCTGGCTACGGCGCGCAGTGCGATATTCGTGCGTATGACCGTGATTGGTGTACCGGCAACGGGTTTGGCAAAGATACGCGTGCCGGTCACGACCAGACGGTCGCCCTTGGCGACGGCCTTGGGCGCCACGCACTGTGTCTGCCAATCGGCACTCAGGGCCGCTGCGGGGAATAGTGCCGCGGCAAGCAGTACGGCAATGGGTTTTTTCATGGCGACTATCCGGAGGATTAGGTTACAAAAGGCCCAAAAGTGGAACGTGCCAGGGCGTCCGTCATGATGCGGCCGCGACCACGTCCCCGACAAAATCCTGTGTGCTGGCGAGTTGCGATGCGCCGTCTTGGCCCAGCACAAACACCCCGCGGCCATTCGAATAAATGATGGTGCCGTCGGCGCTCAGGTCGTAGGACGCGACATTGGTGGCGAGCACGCGTTCATCGCCGTCCTGACTGATGCGGATCAGTTGCCAGCTTTCCGGCACCAGCGACGGCACGCCGTTGACCGGGCGCGCACTGCGCAGGGCTTTTTCGGCATCGATGCGGCGGCCCTGCAGCAGAATGTTTTTGAGATCCGCCTGCATCGCTGGCCCGGAGGCCGTGGTGAGCGGCTTGCGGGTGTACATCATCGAAAAGAAATTAAGGTAATGAAACACCGCGCGCAGCAGGCGAAACGGGAACAACAGCGTATCCATGATCATGGCGCCAGCGCCATAACGCGGCGCCTGATAGGGCCGGCGGATGAAGTGCAAATCACCATTGGGGCTGACGCGCGGCTTCAGATGGTCGAATTGCGGGTCGTCGCGCACGGCGGTGACGCTGCCGGTATCCATGTCGAGCTTTTGAATGCTGGCGTGACCTTGCGCGGCGATGTAACCCTGCGCGTCGCGCGCGAGCCCGCTCGACTGAAACAGCAACCGGTTCGGCGCGCCGGGAATCCACGCCGGCGCGGTGTCCAGCGTGTCGCCGCCGGTGGCTTCGCGCACCGTGCTGCCGTCACTTTTCATCAGTACGATATTTGCCACACCCGCGGACTGCGGCGATGATGCGGCGAGCTGCGTGCCATCGGGCGACAGTGCGAGATCGGCCAGATGCAGATTCTGCCGCAGCAGCAGGCGCAGTTCGCGCCCGGAAGCGATGTCGTGGCGGAACAGGCCGCCCACATGCTCATCCTGCTGGAAATACAGCAGATTGCCGTCGGCTTCAAAGACCGCCGAGGTGGCGAGTATCGGCTTTTCTGCCGCATCGAAATCGCGCGCGTTGCCGCCGGCCGCGATGGTGAAACTCGTGCCCTGTTTCCAGCTGTGGCGCTGGCGCGAGCGCTCGCGGCGGTCCATGGCTTCCTGCGCATAGGCGCTATGCACCTGCTTCACGTCGCCATTGGGTTCGCGGTAGAACAGCAGCCCATTGGAGAGAAACGCAAAGCCATGCCCGCTGCGCCCGCCCGCCGCTGCCGCAGGCGCGCCAGCCGGCGCAATATAGAATTTGTAAATCAGGAAAGCCACGATTCCCGCGATCAGCAGCACCAGCAATACCGGCATCGCATATCCTCCTTTGCGGCTTATGGTAGCAGCATGCAACGTCCCGGCAGGCGGGCAAATTACCGTTGCGCGCTACGCCATTATCGTTGCTCGGCACCAGCTCGACCGGGTGACCACGTCGCAGACGGCGGTCAGGTGCGCCGTGCCGCCGATTCAGGCAGCGCCGGTACTCGCTCACGACTTGGCAGCGATGCATCGCCGTGAATCTTCATACGGGCGACGGTTACGCGTGATCGCAAATTATTTATTGTTTAAAATCAATAACTTATCGTGAACAACGGGCAGCTGTCCCGGCGGCGGGTTGGCAATTGCTTCCTCCAGGGTTTTCGCGCCGCGCCACTCGTTGGCCGGGCGCGCCTTGCCGTCGGTGCCGATTTGATCGAGGCCCCAGTAGATTTCGAGGTTGTGGCCGTCCGGGTCGAGAAACTCCACCGCGATTTGCACGCCCGCGCGGCGGCGGCCCTCGAACACAATGGTGGCGCCGCTGTGGCGCAGGAAATCCCGCGCGCGAAACACCTCATCCAGCGTGCCTACCTCGAATGCCATGTGATGCAGTCCGCGCTTGTTGGGCTCGCCGGCAGCACCCCCGATCAGTGCCACGCCGTGATGATCGGTATTGCAGCGCATGAACACCATGCCGCCGGGCATCATGTCCTCGCCGTAAATGTCCGACACCTTGAAGCCGAGTACGCCGGTGTAGAACGCGATGGAGCGTTCCAGATCGGCCACCATCAACACCACATGGCCGATTCTGTTGAGGGAAAACGGCGGCGCATTGCTGCTGATGGCGGCGCGCAGGCGGGCAGTGTCTGTCGGCATGGGCGGGTCCTGTGGTGATGAGGCTGGACCGTATTGTCCATGGATGCCCGGCAAATGGATAGTCCGGGTTCGCAGTCGGCCCGTGCAACCTGTTTCGCATTCAACGGGCAAGTCCTGCCTCGCGTTCGTGAACGCACTCCTGCCGTCGCCGGCGTCCCGTACGTGGGATAACAGAGATCCGTTTGCGTTGACGGCGGGCAGATCCGGCGATAGAGTGAGCCGCGCGTGACTGCGGTGGATGATGATGACTGTTCGCAGCCACGGCGTCCGTTGGCGCGTCGGCCGCCAAAACCCAGTGGAAAACGCAAGCCTATGCGAGCGACAATTGCAGCCCGGCGCGGGGTCGATCGGCAGACGCGGGCAGCCGTGCCTGGTCATGTGCGCCGCGGCACCGCGCACGACGCTACGCAGCGCGGCGCGTCCGCCGGTGTGCCGGTTTATTTGCGGGCGCAATCGCCCGCGAACGAGGCCATCGGCAGTGTCGGGCACACGGACAGCGGCGCTGCCCCGCGCATTCAGCGTGCCAGCGCCAGCCTCCCCGGTACGGCAACTGCGCCGTCTTTGCCGGTGGTGCACACCGGTTTCGCGCGACGCATCAGCGATCCGGGCGACGCACAGGAACAGGAGGCCGATCAGTTCGCTGAGCGTATCCTGCGCATGCCGCCAGCGCGCGAAGCAGGCGACTTTGCGCCGATGCCGTCGGGCGCTTCTTCGGGCGTGTCGCGCGGCGCTGCGGTGGCGGCACCCGCAGCGCTGCCGGCGATCGTGCACGATACTTTGCATTCGGCCGGACAGCCGCTCGATGGCGGCGCGCGCGCCTTTTTCGAGCCACGGTTCGGGGTCTCGCTCGGACAGGTTCGGGTTCATACCGACGCCCACTCGGCAGCGTCTGCACGCGCGATCAGCGCCGTGGCCTATACCGCCGGCCGCGACATCGTCTTCGACAGCAACCGCTACCAGCCCTACAGTGCCGCGGGGCGGCAGCTGCTTGGGCACGAATTGACTCATGTACTACAGCAGGCACAAGGGCAGGCGGGCGCGGATGCGCGCTTTGCTTCCAGGCCGCAATACTTCAATGATGCCGCGCCGGACGCCGGCAGGGCAGACGGTCATTCCCGGGCAGGCGATCTGCCTGAAGCGGGCAACGCAGCAGGCAGCCCGCTAATCCAGCGCTTGTATGCCGGTCCGCCGGAAGGCGGGGAAATTAAAGGCAAGAAGTTCAGCGCCGAGGAAATGCAGTGGATCGGCGATGTCTGGAACTTGCCGGAGATCGAACTACTGTTCCACGCCTATGGTGACGTGCCTGACCCGGTTCTGCATCGGGTCACCAGTCTGGACGGCGCCGAGGGAGTCACGTCGGGAGATAACCTCTCCATCGCCGACCGTACCTACGAAACGCGCGAAACCTATGTCAACGCGGCGGGCGCGTCGGTAAAAGCCACGCGCGAGCAGGCATTCAAAGGCACGCTGCTGCATGAGCTTCTGCACTTTTTCTTCAATCAAACCGAGCATCTCAAAAAGACCTTCATACCCAAGACCTTGCAATCCATCATGATCTACCCCGAGAGAGTCGGCATGGAAAAGGCGGCCTTTGGTTGGTTCCAGCATCCAAAATCAGGACTTGTTTTGCATCTTGACATGGACCAGACCAAAAGCGTTTCGTGGGAACAAGCCTATGTCGAGCCGGAATCCGACTTGCGGAAGATTCAGGACAGTGGCGCGTACGAGCACTCCCCCATGCCCCAGAGCGGGGAGAGCATCAGCCCGGAAGAAGACCTGGCCGCGGTGATGGCGCTTTACCTTACCAGTGAGGAAAGCAGAAACACCCTCAAGGTCCAGTTCCCCAAACGCTTCGATTTGATTGCCGGCTATTTTGGCAATGTGCTGCCGAACATGATCAAAGGATAGCGCCGGTTTGCCAATATGGATCAGTAGTCACGGATAGCCGTTCAACGCGATGGTTCCCTGTCAAACGGACGCTTTCAACCCGTCACACAACAACCAGCACCACCGGAGGAATGATCATGCGAAAAACCCGCAATGTCCTTGTCCCAAGTGCTTTTCCCGTACTGCTGGCCTGTATTGCCGCCGTGCCGGATGTCGTGATGGCCGACAACTACCCGGTGCGCCCGGTGCGTCTGATCGTGCCGTTCTCGGCGGGGGGCAGCACTGATTTCAATGCGCGGGCGATCCATGACAAGTTTTCGAACCTGCTCGGCCAGCAACTGGTGATCGACAACCGCGGCGGCGCGTCGGGCCAGATTGGCACCAGAATTGCCAAGGGCAGCGACCCCGACGGTTACACGTTGGTCCTGCATTCCGTGGCGTTTCTCACCAGCCCCATCATCTACGATGATGCAGGCTATGATCCGCTCAAGGATTTCAGAATGGTCGCGCTGCTGTCCAAGATTCCGACTGCGATCTCGGTGCATCCGTCAGTCCCGGTCAAGTCGGTGAAGGAACTGCTTGCGCTTGCCAGGTCCAGTCCCGGCAAGATCAACTACGCCTCCTCGGGTGTCGGTACCAATTCGCACCTCACCGGCGAGCTTTTCAACGTGATGGGCAAGGTCGATCTGCGGGCGATTCAGTACAAGGGCGGCGGCCCGGCGCTGGCCGCGGTCGTCAGCGGAGAAATGAAGATCGGATTCTCCAACATCACCAATACCGCGCGCCTGCAGGAAGCGGGCCGGCTGCGCGCGCTCGCCTTGAGCGGACTCACGCGCTCATCCGCGATGCCCAACCTGCCGACCGTGGCAGAAGCCGGGTTGCCCGGCTTCGAGATGGTCGCATGGCACATCATCGCGGCGCCCGCAGGCACGCCGGACGGCGTCATCAAGCTGCTGCACGGCAAATTCCGGGCGACGCTCGAAGACACCGAGGTCATCAAGCGCTTCGAAAAAGGCGGCGCGGAGATTTCGACGGCCGCGCCACCGGAAATCGCCGCCTACATGAAGACGGAGCAGGTCAAGTGGCGGCAGGTGATCAAGGAGCGAAACATCCAGGCACGCTGATCGCAAGGGGCGTGGCGCGCGCCGGGCATCGTTTGTTGATTCGTTCGGATTGAATATGGCTTCAACACCGTGTAGGCTAACCGCACAACCCCGGCTGTCATTGCGTGCACAGCGTTCACCAGGCTCATGACTCAAGATCATCAGAAACTTCATGTCGTCGTCGTCGGGGCGGGCATTCTCGGTGCCTCGATTGCCTACCACCTGACGCTGCACGGGGCGCGGGTGACGATGGTCGATGCCGGCGAACCCGGTCAGGGGACGTCGCGGATCTCGTTTGCCTGGCTCAACGCCTATGGCAAAGCGCCGTTCAATTATCACGATCTGAATCGCCGCTCGATGGATATGTGGGAGCGCTTCGCAAGGCGTCTCGGGGCGCCGGTCGATATCGTCCGGGGCGGCGAATTGCGCTGGTCGGTGACGCGCGCGGGGGCAGACGAACTTGTGGCGCGGGCGAAGGCATTGCAGGCGTGGGGCTATTCCACGCGCATCATCGATGCGGCCGAAGTCAGAAGTCTGGAGCCGAATCTGCAGACCGATCACATGACGGCGGCTTCTTTTTCGAGCAGCGACGGCCATGTGGATACGGGCCATGTGGTGCAGGCGTGCATCGCCGCCGCGGTGGCGCGGGGCGCGGTGCTGCGTACGAACGCGCCGGTCACCGCTCTGCAGTGCGGCCACCCGCGCGCGGGGACTTCGAGGGTTGAGGCGGTGCAGGTGGGCGATCATGCCATCCCCTGCGACAGCGTCGTTCTCGCGGGCGGTGCCGATATGCCCGCGCTGGC
>CADECM010000050.1:0-2564 GCA_902825845.1 uncultured beta proteobacterium | reverse complement strand
GTGCCGTTGCCGCTTTACCATACGTTTGGCGGCACGCTTCTGACAGAACCAATGCCGCCGCTCTTCAAGTCGGTCGCGATATTGCATTCCCCCAGAGACCGCCCGCCGCTGGTCAACTTCCGGCAGTTTGCCGATGGCACGGTGATGATTCAAGGCGGGGTGCCGGACAATAAACAGGAAGGGGACCGCGGCCAGACGGACGATGAAGTGCGGCAGATCATGGCGGATGCCGGCGAGGTTCTGCCGGCACTCAAAGGGGCGAAGATCAAGGAAGTGCGGCGCGGGCGCCGCCCCATTCCGCAAGACGGAAAACCGATTATCGGTTTCACCCCCGAGGTGCCGAACCTGTATGTCGCCACCACCCATAGCGGCGTCACCCTGACGCCGATCATCGGTGAATTCGCCGCGCTGGAGATTGCCGAAGGCGCGCGAGTTGAATTGCTGCAACCGTTCCGGCTGGAGCGCTTTCGTCCGGCGTAACGGCTTTACCCGTGCCATCAATTGAATCCCGCGCGCTGCGCCGATGGCCAACGGCTTTCCGCGTGTTTTTGTAATTGACCCTGACCGGAACAGCGCATACATTCCCGGCACGCGATACTGAGCGTATGAAATCAACGCCTTCGGAGGGAAACGGGCATGAGCAGCGGCATTTTGGGAAGCGGCGAGTTTACCTACCGCGCGCAGGACGGATGGGCAAAATGGCCCGAAGGCTGGGACACCGGCGATGTTGCCGCAGTGGGCGTTGACCGTCACGATAACGTCTACGCCTTTAACCGGGGCCCGCACCCGATGGTGGTATTTGATCGCGAAGGCAATTTTTTGCGCTCGTTTGGCGAGGGCATTTTCAAGAATCCTCACGGCGTGCACATGGGACTGGATGACACCATCTTCCTCACCGATGATGGCGATCACTCGATGCGCCAATGCACGCTCGACGGCAAGGTGCTGCTGACCATCGGTATTCCCGGCAAATCGTCGGCGTACATGAGCGGCGAGCCGTTCAACCGCTGCACGCATACCGCGATGTCGCCGCAGGGTGATCTTTACATCTCCGACGGCTACGGCAACGCCCGCGTGCACAAGTATTCGCCCGACGGCAAGTTATTGTTTTCATGGGGAAAACCAGGAACCCGCCCGGGTGAATTCAACATCGCGCACAACATCACCTGCGACGCGGATGGCTGGGTGTACGTGGCGGATCGCGAGAACCACCGCGTGCAGGTGTTCGACGGCAACGGCCGCTACGAAACGCAATGGAACAACCTGCACCGCCCCAGCGGGCTGTACATGACACCGGGCAAATGCCCCATCTGCTACATCGCCGAAATAGGTCCGCATCTGTCGGTGAACATCAACCACCCGAACATCGGCCCGCGCATCAGCGTGATGGACCACAAGGGCAACCTGCTCGCCACCGTGCAGGCCGACCCCGCGCGCGGCACCGGGCCGGGGCAATTCATTTCGCCGCATGGCATGTGCGTGGATTCACATGGCGATCTGTATGTGGGCGAGGTGGCCTACGTGTCGTTCTCGCGCTCGTATCCGAATGTGCCGAAGCCAGCGCGGATACGGTGTTTGCAGAAGCTGGTGAAGGTGAAGGCTTAGCGGGTCGTAGGCTGCAAGGCGCGCAGCGCATTGCAGGGGCAGCAGTTGTCCCGTAATCCGCTGCGCTTCTTACGGGTTACGTTTGCTGGTTGTGGCCTCTCAGGATTCGACCGGGCGCCCGGTTGCAAATGTGTGTATAATAAAAAAATATATATACATTAGGCTGCCGGAGGTGTCATGAAAACCGCAAGAATTTTCAATAACGGCAATAGCCAGGCCGTTCGGCTGCCCAAACAATTTCGCATTGCCGCGAATGAGGTTTTTATTCGCAAGGATGCCCACACGGGCGACATCGTGCTTTCCACGCGGCCGTCGGAAGGCGCATGGGCCGCGTTTTTTGCACTGCGCGACCAGACGCGTTTGCCCGCGGATTTCATGCGTGAACGGCCAATGAACGTGGTGGAAGCAACGCGCGACCCCTTTGCGGGTTCCGAAATCGACTCCGGTGCTCGCCGTGCTGCGAAGGCGCGGCGCAAACGCCGGTAACGACCGTGCGCTACCTGCTCGATACGGATACCGCAAGCTACATCATTCGCGGCGCGTATCCCGCGCTGGATGCAAAACTCGCTGCAATCGCGCCTCGTGATGTGGCGATTTCAGTGATTACGCGCGCCGAGTTGCTGTATGGCCTGGAAAAGCGCGGCTCTCCACGCGGACTCTCGCGCGTTGTGCATGCGTTTTTGGGAAACATCGCCATACCGCCGTGGGACAATGCAGCCGCGGACGCCTTCGCAAAATTACGCGTGCAACTCGAACAACAGGGGACGCCCATCGGCGTAGCCGATACCATGATCGGCGCTCACGCCCTTGCGCTCAAGGCGACGCTGGTATCCAACAATCAAAAGCACTTTCAAAACGTCAAGGGTTTGGCCCTGGAGAATTGGGTTGCTTGATACCGTCGTTGAGCGCGGATACGGTGTTTGCAGAAGCTGGTGAAGGTGAAGGCTTAGCGGGTCGTA
>CADECM010000049.1:28580-43159 GCA_902825845.1 uncultured beta proteobacterium | reverse complement strand
TTTCGCGCCGCGCTGATTTGCCGGTTTGAGCGGTAACGGTGTTGCCGGGTAGACATGTGCGGGCAATCTCACTCTGGCGACAGGTGGCGATTTGCGTTTCGCGTATTGCATGGCCAGGCACCGGCCTCGTCTTTGCGCCAATGGGTATTCCAATAAGCTATTGATTTTATTGTGTTTTTATAAAATGCATTCTATGCATTTTTCAAGGGATTTGCAGGCGCAGTATCAGTCTTTCGACACCCTGTATTTGGACTGTCGCCTGGACTAATGTCTGGCACGTGGCGCTTGGCCAGCCCGGCATTGCGTCGTGCTGAGCGTGATAGGATTCCGTGACTATTGGTGGTCGTATGGCTCATCATGCGCGATTTTTGGCAATCGTCAGTTGCGTTAAAAGTGGAAATTTTGTCATTCAATACCATTCAGCCGATGCCGCCAGAGAGTGTTGCTGTTTTACCGAACCTGCAATTGCGCGGTGCCCGCGTGCTGCTGGTGGACGACTCTGACGTGATCCGGGATGTCACCCGCAGCCTGCTTGAGGATGTCGGAATCGTCGTCGAAGAGGCTGCGGATGGCGCCGAGGCGGTGCAGTTGATGCGTGAGAATCCTGCGCGCTGCCAGTTGATCCTGATGGATGTGCAAATGCCGGTACTCGACGGTATTGCTGCCACGCGAGCGATCCGTGCCGAACTTGGCGATCAGAGGCTTCCGATCATCGCCGTGACAGCAGCGGCCAATGACGCCGAAAAGCAAGCCTGTCTTGCGTCGGGCATGTGCGACCATCTGCGCAAGCCGCTTGATCCGGCACAATTGATCGCCACGCTGCGGCGCTGGCTGGCGCCAGTCGAGCCGGCAGAAAATGCCGGGCAGGGTGCGGAAGGCGCGGCGGTTTTGCACGTCGCCATGCCGCAGGCACCGACGAACCTGCCTGGATTTGATCTGAATGCCGGATTGTGCAGTGTGGGCGGAAAAGCCGATCTGCTGCGGGCGATGCTGCTGCGTTTCGGCACAAGATATGCCGGGGTTGTCGCCCAATTGCGACAGCAGGCCGCCGCGCAGGACTATCGGGAGGCGCGTCGTGTCGCGCATACGCTGAAGGGTGCGGCGGCCACCCTGGGCGGTACCGCCATCGCACGGAGCGCTGAGCGCGTCGAAGCGTTGTTGCTCCAGTCGGCCGAGGCGGCCGATGCCGGTGTCACCGGGTCGTCCATGCCGCTTGAGGCGTCGCTGGCAGATCTGCAAGCTGCCCTGAATCAGGCTTTGCCGGTATTGCGCGCGATGGCGGTGACGACATCAGCGAGTGCGCACGCCCCGGCTGCAGCATTGGGCGCCGACCTGCCGCAGGGTGATGTGGCCGAATATCTGGCGCTGCGTCTGCTGCTTGCGGACAACTGTTATGCCGCGCGTAAAGCGTTTGCCACGCTGCGGGAGCGGCTGGGTGCCGGTGACGCTGAGTGGCAGGCGGCAGCGACGGCCGTGGATGGGCTGGATTTTGCGCAGGCGCTGGCGCATCTGGATGCGCGTTATCCGGCCATGGCGCGTACATCGTAACTGGCATTGCAGCACATGAATCCCGGCGAAAAAATGAATACCACGATATCACTGCAGCGCAATCGCGCGACGGTGTTCATGGTCGACGACGATCCGCTGGCGATCGAGGTGCTGGCGGAAGCGCTGGGCAGTGAATTCGACATTCGCTTTGCCATCAATGGCGCGCAGGCGCTGCAACTGCTCGAGCAGGGTACACCGCCCGAACTGATCCTGCTCGACATGGTGCTGCCCGATACGGATGGTTATGCCCTGTATGCCGCAATCAAGGCCCGGCCACAAACGCGCGATGTGCCGGTTGTTTTTGTCACCAGCATGCGCGATGTGGCAAGCGAGACCCGGGGTCTCGAATTGGGTGCGGTTGACTACATCACCAAGCCGATCAGCCCGCCGATCGTACGGGCGCGGGTGCGCAATCACATCGAACTCGCGCGCACGCGTAACGCGCTGAGCGACTCGCGCAACGAGGCGCTGGCGGCGGCAAACGCCAAGGCGGCGTTCCTGGCGACCATGAGCCACGAAATTCGCACGCCGTTAAACGGCGTTATCGGCATGACCAGCCTGTTGCAGGGCACCGTGCTCGACCGGCAGCAGCGCGAATTCGTGGACACCATCAGGCTGTCCGGCGAGGCGCTGCTCACGCTGCTCAACGATATCCTCGATTTTTCGAAGATCGATTCGGGCAGGATGGACCTTGCCGCCGAACCGCTGTCCGTGCGCGGATTGGTCGAAGATGCATATGACATTCTCGCGGGCAAGGCACGCGAGAAGAATCTCGAACTGGTGTCCTGGATCGGGCCCGGAGTGCCGGCGGCGATCCATGGCGATGCCATCCGCTTGCGCCAGATACTCATCAATTTGGTGGGCAATGCGGTCAAGTTCACCGAACGCGGGGAGATCTGCACCGAAGTGCGCTGGTTGCCCGCGGCAACAGGCGATGCCGCCGGCGGTCTGGAATTTCGCGTGAGCGACACCGGAATCGGCATTGCGTCCTCGCGCACGGGCGCGCTGTTTGAAGCGTTTACACAGGCCGATTCGTCCACCACGCGCCGCTATGGCGGTACCGGCCTCGGCCTTGCGATCTGCAAGCGCCTGGTGCTGGCCATGGACGGTTCGATTGGCGTTGACAGCAAGGAAGGGATCGGCTCCACGTTTTACTTTAACGTGCCGGCGCGCGCGGCCCCGGAGAGCGGGTTGCCGCTGCTGCAGGTGGCGCGGGCCGCGCTGCATGGCCGACGCATACTGGTGGCGCAGAGCAATGTCCATAATCGCCGCTATCTGAAGCACGAGCTCGAAGACTGGGGTCTGTCGGTGGTGATGGCCGACAGCGGACAAATGGCGCTTGAAGTGTTACTGGCACAAGGCGGTTTCGACCTTGCGCTGATCGACCGGCAGTTGTCAGACATGAATGGCAAGGCGCTGGCGCAGCGCATTCGTGCTGATGCGGGGCACCGTGAGCTGCCCTTGATCGACCTCACCATGGCTTATGATGCTGGCGAGGCGGACGACGCCCTGTATCGTGCCCGGCTGCGCAAACCGTTGCGCCAGGCGCAGTTGCACAGCGCGCTGAAGACAGCGCTGGGCGGCGATCCGCTGCGTCAGACTGGCGTGCTTGCGGTCGCGGCGCCCGCCACCACGCTGGCGACGCAGTTTCCGCTGCAGGTGCTGATAGTCGACGACAATGCGGTCAATCGCACCGTTGCGGAACTGACGCTTGCGCGTCTGGGTTACCGGCCCGCGGTGGCGGAGGACGGGCGTCAGGCGGTGGAGCAGGTGGCGCAGGCCCGCGCGGCGGGCCGCGGCTTCGACGTGATTTTCATGGACGTGCAGATGCCGGTGATGGATGGACTGGAAGCGACCCGCGTCATCAAGTCCGACGGCGGCGATGGCGCGCCGGTGATCATTGCCATGACCGCGGCGGCAACCGTGGATGACCGCAACAATTGCTTTTTTGCGGGCATGGACGATTTCGTCTCCAAGCCGATCAACCTCAAGGAATTTCAGGCCACCATTGAGCGCTGGGGAAGCCGTTTGTTGCGCAAACGGACGTTACCGGCGGACTGAAACGCACACCGGTTTGCGGCACCGGCCGGCCGTTGTGATTTTTGCCCAAATTCGTGTAAGTATCTGTTTTACTACGCAAAGCATCCCATGTACCATCACCGTTGCCGATAACGGCAGTCAAGCTGCCGCGGCATACCCGCCCCTGATCGCCATGCAGCACGGCAATGCGTCAACTGGCGCCGGAGTCCATGAGTATTCAACAAGTACAACATTGGCTTGATGCGCTATGCAGTGCCGAAGCCGGCGTCGCGGACGGCATGGTGGCTGAAGCCGGATCGCCGCAAGCGACCGCGCGCTGGACGGGGAATGCCGGCGGCGATGCGCAGCCGCTAATGCGTGCCGCGCTGTCTGCCATACGCGCGTGTCAGGCAATCGTTGAAAACCTGCCGCACGCTGCATCGTCTGCCGGTGCGCCACGCGTGGTCGCAGTGCCGCTGCTCGACGACGGCAAAGCGGTGGGCGCGGTGGCTTTGTCGTTTCGTGCCATCAGCGCGGACGCTGTAGACGGTGTCATCGAACGCCTGGGCGCGGCCTGTGCCGGGCTGATGGCGTCGCTGGATACACCCGCGCCCGCGACCGCGGACAGCGGGGTGACCGCCGATGCCGTGCTGCAGCTGCAGGCGGCGATACTGTCACAGGGGCATGTGGATGAGGCCGCGGCCGTGTTTGCGACACGGCTGGCGCAGTTGCTGGCGTTCGACCGCGTCAGCGTGGGTCTGCTCGACAAGGGTTACGCACGCGTAATGGCGACCTCGCATGGCGCCGCGGTGGATGCGCGGCAGGAACAGAACCGTTTGATTGCCGCCGCGATGGACGAGGCCATCGATCAGCGTGCCGCCATCGTTCTTCCGGCAGCGGACGGCGCCACGCGCATTACCCTGGCGCACGCCGCGCTGCGCCGCGGCGGCAGCGCGCTGGCATGTACCATCCCCATCGTCCATCGCGATGCCATCATTGGCGCAGTGACACTGGAACGCAGCGCCGAACAGCCTTTGAGTGCGGGCACACTGCAGCGCTGCGAGCATGTGGTGAACCTTGCGGGCCCGCTGCTCGCGCTGCAGGCGGAGGGCGGGCTGTCGGCGCTGGCGCGCGTGCGCCGTGCCGCCGTCCACCAGTGGCACCGGCTGCGCGAGCCGGGCGGGTGGCCGCTTAAACTGGCATTGGCGGGGGGCGTTGCGCTGCTGCTGTTCGTGTCGTTGGTGCCGTTGCCGTACAGCGTGAGCGCGCAGACGCGGCTCGAAGGCTCGGTGCAGCGCGCGCTGGTGGCGGCCTCCGACGGCTTTATCCAGCAGATTGCCGCCCGTCCCGGCGATGCGGTGAAGCAGGGCCAGGTGCTGGCGGAGCTGGCGCAACAGGATCTGGAGCTGGAGCGCAGCAAACGCGGCAGCGAGCTGGCCCAGCACGTCAACGCCTACGGCGCGGCGTTCGCGCGCGCCGACCGCGCCCTGCTGATGGTGAGCCAGGCGAAGATGGAAGAGGCGCGCGCGCAGCTCGAGCTGGTGGAAAAGCAGATCGAACGCACGCAGGTGCGGGCGCCGTTTGACGGCGTGGTGATCAGCGGCGATCTCACGCAGCAACTGGGCGCGCCGGTACAACGCGGCGCGGTGCTGATGGTGGTGGCGCCCGCGGACGGATACCGGCTGATCGTCGAAGTCGATGAGCGTGACATCAACGATGTGCGGGCGGGCGCGGCAGGGCGCGTCGCGCTGGCGGCCATGCCCGGCGCCACGCATGCGTTTCATATCGAGCGCGTGACGCCGCTGGCGGCCACGCGCGACGGACGGCACTTCTTTGAAGTCGAAGGCAAACTCGATGCTTCCGATGCCGTGTTGCGTCCGGGGCTGCAGGGCGTGGCGCGCATAGACGCCCGCGCGCGTCCGTTCGCGTCCATGCTGTTCGGGCGCATGGCCGACTGGCTGCGGCTGCGGTTGTGGTCATGGGGATGGTGGACGTGAGCGGCGCGCTGTTAAGCCCGCTGTGGTTTCGCGTTGCCACGCTGCGCCCCGCGCTGCGCGCAAGCGTGCGCGTGCAGCGCCAACTGCACCGCGGCGAGCCGTGGTATCAGCTGGCGGATGCCGGCACCGGCCGCCGCCACCGCCTGAACGAGGCTGCCTATGGTTTTGTCGGCCGCCTCGACGGCAGCCGCACGGCGGGCGAGATCTGGGACGCGCTGGTGTCCGCGTCCGGCGACGCGGTGCTGACGCAGGACCAGGCGATCCGCGTTCTGGGGCAACTCAACACCGCAGGCCTGCTGCAATGCGAACTGACGCCGGATATCGAGCGGCTGTTCCGGCAGTACCGCCGCCAGCGCCGGCGCCGGCGCTGGATGGAACTCAACCCGCTGGCGGTGCGGGTGCGCCTGTTCAACCCCGCCCGTCTGCTGGGCGCTTTCGATGCGTGGTTGCCGCGCCTGTTTCAGCCGCTGACATTTGTATTGTGGCTGGCGGTTGTGCTGCCGTCGCTGCTGGTGGCGCTGCAGGCGTGGCCCGAACTGACCGCTTATGCCGCCACGCATGTGAACAGTCCGCGTTTCCTGCTGATTGCATGGTGCGCGTATCCGCTGATCAAGGCGGTGCACGAACTGGGCCATGCGCTGGCGGTGCGGCGCTGGGGCGGGCTGGTGCACGATGTCGGCTTCACCCTGTTCGTGCTGGTGCCCGCGCCGTACGTCGATGCGTCGGCGGCGGCGGGCTTCAAGCACCGCTCGCAGCGCGCCATCGTCAGCGGCGTGGGCATCATGGTGGAGCTGTTTCTTGCCGCGCTGGCGCTGTGGGTGTGGCTCAACGTGCAGCCGGGATGGATCCGCGATATCGCTTTCGTGGTGATGCTGATCGGCGCCGTGTCCACGGTGTTGCTCAACGGCAATCCGCTGCTGCGCTTTGACGGTTATCACCTGCTGTGCGACGCATTCGATCTGCCCAACCTCGACGCGCGCAGCCGTATCTGGTGGGGCAACCTGCTGCAGCGGCGCGTGTTCGGGCTGGACGCATCGCCGCTGCCGCTGGCCGCGGGCGAACGCAAGTGGATGGCGCTGTACGCGCCGCTGGCGTGGGCCTACCGCGCCTACATCGGCCTGTTGATCGCGCTGTGGGTGGGCGCGAAATCGGTGTTGCTCGGGCTGCTGGTGGCGGCCTCGGTCGTGCTGATGCTGGTGGTGATGCCGGTGACGGCCTTCGTGCGTGGCGTTGTGCAAGCCGCGCAGGGCGCCCGCCATGCACGCGCGATGCGCGTGCTGTGGGCGTCGGCGGGCCTGATGCTGGCGGTGCTGGCGCTGTTGCCGCTGCCGTACAGCCGCATGGCGCAGGCCGTGGTATGGCTGCCGGAGCAGGCCGAGGTGCGGGCGCAAACCGAAGGATTTGTGCGTGAACTGCGGGTGCGCGACGGCGCGCTGGTGGCACCGGGCCAGGTGCTGGCGGTGCTCGACGATCCGGCGCTGCTGGCCAGACAGGCGCAGGCGCGCAGCCGCGTGCTGGCGCTGCGGGTGCAGTATTTCAACGCCATGCATGACGACCGGCTGCAGGCACAGAATTACGCGCAGGCGCTGACGCACGCCGAAACCGAACTGGCATGGATGGACGAACGCGTGACGCAACTCGAGATCCGCAGCCGCGTTGCAGGACGCATGATGATCACGCGGCAGGACGATGTGCCGGGCCAATACGTCAGGAAAGGGCAGGCGCTGGGTTATGTGTTCGCGCCGGGCGAAGTTGTGGTGCGGGCGGTGGTGGCGGACGAAGATATTGCGCTGGTGCGCCAGCGCGCACGCGCGGCGGCGGTGTGGCTGGATGAGTGGCCCGGCCGTTCGCTGCGCGCCGGGGTGCGGCGCGAGGTGCCGGCCGCGAGCTTCAAACTGCCAAGCGCGGGGCTCGCCGATGTCAACGGCGGATCCATCGTGACCGATCCCACGGATGGCGAGCATCTGCGCACGCTGCAGCCGGTGTTTACCGTCGATGTCGCGCTGGCCGATGCCACGTTGGAGCGCCTCGGCGGCAGAGCGTGGGTACGTTTTGACCTGGGCGCCGAACCGCTGGCCTGGCAGTGGTCGCGCGCGCTGGGCCAGTTGCTGCTCAGGCACTTCGGCAAGGCCGCGGGATGAGCGCGAGAATCGCTGTGCCGGGCATCGTGCTCGGCCGCTACCCGGAGAAGCGGCCGCGCGAGACGCCGTCGTGGCTGCGCGGCATCACCGGACTGCTGCGCGCCGGCCGCTTCACGCAGGCGCGTGGCGCGCAGGCGTTCGTGGACGCGGTGCGCCGTCGGCAAGCCGCGCTACCGCATGAAGGCGATGCCTCGTTGCAGCAGCGGGTGCTACGGGCGCGCGCGCGCCTGGCGCGTGACGGGCTGACCGATGATGCGCTGACCGAAGCCTTCGCCGTGGTGTCAGCGGCCTGCCGGCACCGCTTGCAGGTGTCGCTCTACGACACGCAATTGTTCGCCGCGCGCGTCATGCTGGACGGTCAGTTGGCGGAAATGGCCACCGGCGAAGGTAAGACACTGGCCGCGGCGGTGGCGGCGGCAACGGCGGCGCTGGCCGGCATTCCGGTGCATGTGGTGACGGCCAATGACTATCTGGCCGGGCGCGACGCCGCTGCGCTGCGCGTGCTGTACGCCGCGCTGGGCCTCTCCGTGGGTGCGGTGACGCAGCCGATGCCCGCGCCGGCGCGGCGCGCGGCATACGCCTGCGACATTACCTACTGCACCGCCAAGGAGCTGGTGTTCGACTACCTGCGCGACAGCGTGGCCGCGCCGCGCAAAAGCGTGCTGGAGCAGCGTGCCGCCGAGCTGGGCGGGGTGCCGGCGCCGCAGCGCCTGTTGCGCGGCCTGTGCATGGCGATCATCGACGAGGCCGACAGCATTCTGCTCGACGAAGCGCGCGTGCCGCTGGTGCTGTCGCAGGCCGTGGCGGACAAGGATATGGCGGCGCTGCAACACGCCTGGACGCTCAGCGCGCCGCTCCAGCCCGGTGTGGATTTTCATGCGGATGCCGCCACGCGCGCCGCGCAATTGACGGCAGTGGGCCGCGAGCGCGTGCGTGCACCGGCCGCGGCGCACGCGAGCGCATGGCTTAACGCTCGCCACTGCGAAGACACCCTGGCGCTCGCGCTGAGCGCGCGCCACCTGTTGTTGCGCGGCCGCGATTACGTGGTGGAAGACGGACGCGTGCACATCATCGACGACACCAGCGGACGCAAGGCGGCAGGGCGTGCGTGGTCGCAGGGCCTGCATCAACTGGTGGAGATCAAGGAACGCTGCGCGCCGAGCGCGCCGCTGGTGACACTGGCGCAGATCACCTACCAGCGCTTCTTTCCACGCTATTTCCGCCTGTGCGGGATGAGCGGTACGCTGCGCGAGGCAGCGCGGGAGCTGTGGGCCACGTACGAGCTGGCGGTGGTGCCGGTGCCGCTGCGCTGCCCCGGGCGCAGAGTGGTACTACCGACGCGCGTGTTCGCGAATGCGCACACACAGTGGCGCGCGGTGGCGGCACGCGCGCGCGAGCTGCACGAGGCCGGCCGGCCGCTGCTGGTGGGCACCGATTCGGTGCTGGATTCGGAGGCGCTGTCGCGCGTGCTGGCCGCGGCAGGATTGCCGCACGCCGTGCTCAATGCGCGCCAGGATCATCGCGAAGCGCAAATCGTTGCAGCGGCCGGCGCGCGGGGAGCGATCACGGTGGCCACCAATATGGCGGGACGCGGCACGGACATCGTGCTGGACGCGGCGAGCCGTGACGCCGGCGGCCTGTACGTCATCTGCTGCCAGCAAAATCACTCCCGCCGCATCGATCGCCAGCTCCTGGGGCGTTGCGCGCGCCAGGGTGATCCGGGCAGCGTGGAGGCCTTTGTGGCGCTTGACGGGCCTTTGTTGGGGCGTCGAAAAATTTTAAAAAAACTGTTTAAAAACAAATACTTATGTTACTATGCCTTGGTAGAGCAGGCGCTGCGCCAGTCACAGCGCGCCGCCGAGCGCCAAGCGAGGCGCGAGCGCGAAGCCTTGAGGCGCCGGGATCACACCATCGACGACTGGTTTGCCTTCAGTGGCAGTGAACAATGACGCGGGAGAATTAAAGATGCGGGCGATGCGGGCGTGCTTCATCAGTGCGGCGATGGCGGTGGCTGGTGGCGCGGGTGTCTGTGCCGCCGCGCAGCCGCAGCCGATCGGCTGCATCATCGAGCCCGACGAAGTGGTGGACGTGGGCAGCCCGGTGGTGGGCGTGATCCAGTCCATCGTCAAGCGCGGTGACCGCGTGCGCCAGGGACAGGTGCTTGCGGTGCTGCGCAACAACGTCGACCGTGCCGCGCTGTCGGTGGCGCAAAGCCGTGCCGCGGCCGATGCCGACGAAAAGGCGGCGCTGGCGAATTACGCCTTCTCCAAGCAGCGCCGCGAGCGCGCCGAGGAACTGGTGCGCAAGGCGTTCATTTCCAAGCAGGCGCTCGATCAGGCGATCGCCGAGGACGAAGTGGCGCAGCAGAAGCTGTCGCAGGCGCGCGAACAGCGGCGCGTGCTGGCGCATGAGGCCACGCTCGCGCGCCAGCGGCTGGAGGAACGTAACATCCGCAGCCCGATCGACGGCATCATCGTCGAGCGCTACCTGACCGCGGGCGAGCGCGTCGAGGAAAAACCGCTGCTGCGCGTGGTGCGCATCGACCCGTTGCGGGTGGAAGCAATCCTGTCGAGCTCATTGTTCGGCAGCGTCGCGCCGGGATCGACGGCACGCATTGTGCCCGACATGCCGAATTCGGCCCCGGTGACGGCGACCGTGACGCTGGTCGACAGGGTGCTGGACGCAGCCAGCGGCACCTTCCGCGTGCGCATGCGTCTGCCCAATCACGACGGTTCGATCCCGGCCGGGCTGCGTTGCAAGGCCGAGTTCAGCTTCCAGCCGCAAGGTATCAAGCCGCGCGCCGTGAAGTCGCGCGCGGGCAGCGCGGCGCTGAAGCTGGATGCCGAGGCGGGATTCGCAGGCAGCAGCGGAAAATTTCCTGCCGGGCGCGCAACCGCCGCAGGCGGGAAATAAGGCCTCGCCGCGAGATACCCGATGACCCATCGCACGCCAATCCCATTGCAGGCCGGCACGCGGCACGAGCAATCGTCGCGAGCACCGGCACGGGCCTGGCTGCGACCGCTGGCCCGCGCATGGGCGCGCTGGCGCGATGGCGGCAAGGCAAGCGCCGAGCCGCTGATGGAGGAATACGAGCAGCGCCTGCTGTACTCGGCCGACCTCGCGCCGCACGCCTTGCTGCCGGCCGATCCCGCGCAACCGGTGGAGCAGCGCGTGCTGGATGTACACGGCGACTACGTCGGTTCGCAGCAGCAGGCAACTGCGCCGGCGGTCGAGCTGGTGTTTGTCGATGCGGGCGTGGCCGACAGCGACGCGCTGCTCGGCCAGATCGGTACCGGCCAGGGCGATGGCCGCACCATCGAAGTGATCCGGCTCGACGCCGCAAGCGATGGCATCAGCCAGATCAGCGCTGCGCTGGCCGGGCGCAGCGACGTCAGCGCACTTCATATCGTGTCGCACGGTGCCGATGGTGAAATTCGCATCGGCAGCGGCGTGCTCGATGCCGCGCAGCTGGCAGCGCGGCGCGATGAGATTGCACAGTGGGGTGCCGCGCTCACTGCCGACGCCGACATCCTGCTGTACGGCTGCGATGTGGCGGCGGACAGCGCGGGCGAGGCCTTTGTGCGGCAGCTCGCGGCATTGACCAGCGCGGACGTGGCGGCGAGCAGCAACCTCACCGGCGCCACCGTGCTTGGCGGTGACTGGACGCTGGAGTTTACCGCCGGCCACATCGACGGGATGTCACTGTTTCGCGAGGCGGCCAACAGCGCGTGGTCGGGGGTGCTGGCGACTTTTGTCGTCACGGACAAGAACGGCAGTGGTGCCGGGACCCTGGCGCAGGCGATTGCCGACGCCAACAACACGCCCGGCGCGGACGTCATTACGTTTCAGGTTTCCGGCGCGGGGGCGCCGATCATCAACGTGGCCAGTCCGCTGGTCATCACCGATACCGTCACCATCGACGGGGCGACCAACAACGGCGCTTTGGCCAACGGCGGCCTGCCTGGCGTTATCCTGGATGGCGGCGGTTTGGCCGCCAACGGCCTGACGCTGGCCGACGGCGCGGACGGCAGCACGATTCGCGGGCTGGTGATTCGCGATTTCGCCGGCAACGGCATCGAAATCGCGCCCGGTGCGGATGGCAACACCATTGCGAACAATCACATTGGCAATCTGTGGGAGGACGGCACTCGGGCAGGTGGGGCGAATCAGAACACCGGCGCTGGCATCCACGTGCAGTCACGTTTCAACACCATCGGCGGCACCGCGGCCGCGGACCGCAACATCATCAGCGGCAACGACGGGCCGGGCATCCTGGTCGAGAATCCGTCAGGCGCACTGGTGTTGATCGCCCCCAACAACCAGATCATCGGCAACCTCATCGGCACCGAAATCGACGGCACCACGGCGCTGGCGAACGGCGTCGGCATTCAGTTCCAGAACGGCGCGCTGCTCGACCGGGTACTCGCCAATACCATCGCGCACAACACCGGCAGCGGCATTGTGATCGGCGGCAGCGGCGCGCAGGTGAATGATCTGCTGGTCGGCGGCAGCAGTAGCAATGCCAATAAGATCGCGCTCAACGGCGGTGACGGCGTGACGGTACTGTCGGGCATCCACAACACCGTCGTCAGCAACAGCATTTCGGACAACGCCGGCCTGGGCATCGATTTGCGCAACAACGCCGCCGCAGTGGGCGTGACTGCCAACGACGGTGGCGACGCCGACAGCGGCGGCAACGAACTGCAGAACTTCCCTGTGCTCGGTTCCGCACAGATCGTGTCCGCGACGCAGATTCGCTTGACCGGCACCTTGAATGCCGCGGCGAACACCCAGCATCTGATCGAATTTTTCAGCAACACGGCAGCCGATCCATCGGGCAATGGCGAGGGCCAGACGCTGCTGGGCAACCTGACGCTCACCACCGACGCGACCGGCAACGCGAGTTTCAACACGCTGATCAACGCCACCCTGCCTGCCGGCAGCATCATCAGCGCCACCGCCACCAATTTTTACACTGTGCTCGTTCTGCCGGTGCGCGGCAGCACCTCCGAATTCAGCAACACCGTGGTGCTGGGCAACACGGCGCCGGTGCTCGATGCCACGAAAAGTCCGCAACTGCAGAGCATCCCGGCCGCCGCCGTGGCACCGGTGGGCGCGCAGGGCACGCTGGTGACGGCGCTGGTGGATTTCGCCACACCGGCGGGACAACTGGACAATGTAACGGATCCCGACAGCGGCACGCTGCTAGGCATTGCCATCACCGGCGTGGACACCGGCAACGGCACGTTGTGGTACTCCATCAATGGCGGCACCAACTGGACGGCGGCGGGTGCAGTATCGAGCAGCAACGCACTGCTGCTGGCCGCCACTGGAACCACCCGCGTCTACTACCAGCCCAACGCTGGTGCCCCGGCCACGGTGGCCAGCGCGATTACCTTCCGCGCGTGGGATCGCACCACCGGCGTCAACGGCGGCTTTCTGGACGTTGGCGTCAACGGTGGGGCGAGCGCCTTCAGCACGGCGACCGATTCCGCATCGCTGACGGTGACCGGCGCCAACAGCGCGCCGGTCAACACCGTGCCCGGTGCGCAAACGGTCAACGAGGACACCGTGCTGGGCATCGGTGGTTTGAGTGTCAACGATGCTGACAGTAATCTGGCGAGCACACAACTCACGGTCAACAATGGCACGGTGACGCTTGATTTGTCCGCGGGCGCCGTGGTCGTTGGCGGCGCCAACGGCAGTGCCGATGTCACGCTCGGCGGCAGCCAGGCGCAGATTAACGCCGCGCTGGCGACACTGCGCTACCAGGGCAATTTGAATTTCAATGGCAGCGACACCCTGCGTGTGCTGTCCGCCGACGGCGCGACTACGCCGCTGTCAGACACCGATACCGTCGCCATTACGGTGAATGCGGTGAACGACGCGCCAGTTTCGAGCGGCGGCGCGGTAACGGGCACCGAAGATACGCCTTATGTGTTTGCGTGGACGGATTTCAACGTCACGGACGTGGATACCGCGATCAGCAGCAACACGGGCGTGCGCATCGACGTGTTGCCGGCATCGGGTGTACTGCAATATTTGAATGGCAGCGTCTGGACGCCGGTGGCGCTGGGGCAGATAGTCAACAAGAGTGTCATCGACGCGGGTCAATTGCGCTTTTTGCCGGCTGCGGACGAATCGGGTTTCGATGGTTACGCCACGGCCGGTGTCGGCAATCTGCGTCAGGATTACGCGCGCTTCTCGTTCGTGCCGGTCCAGTCCACCCTCATCACCATCGTCAATCCGGGCGGCGAGGCCGACGGTCTGGCCGAGGGGGCGTTTCAAAATCCGGCGGTGGGCTGGACCACGTCGGGTGCGGACGCGGGCGCGCAGAATCCCACGGTGGCGGATTTTCCTCTGGATCACGACGCCATGCTGTACGTCAACGACGGTGCAACGCTGACGCAGACCCTGGCGGCCACCTTTTCGTCCGCGCGCAATTACAGCCTTGCATTCGAATTCGGCTGGCGCAACGGCGTCGCCTACCCGACCGAGCCTGGCTTCCGCGTGGAGTTGTGGGCCGGCGCGACGCTGATGGGGGCCATGGACCAGACTGCCGTGACTGGCGTCAAGGGCGCGTTTGTTTCCGGGGTGCTCAATATGGTGGGCACCGTCTCCGGCGCGGTGGAGGGTTCGGCACTGCAAATCCGCCTGGTGGGCACCAGCCTGCAGGCCGATTTTGACAACCTGAAGCTGACGTCTTTCATTGCGGCTTCAGACATCGGTAGCGTGGCGCAAATGAATGTGGACATCGTGCCGGTGAACGACGCGCCCACCGCCACCAACCTGAGCGCGGCCGAGACTTACACCGAAGATACCGCGCTGAACCTCACCGACATCGTGGTGAGCGACATCGACAGTGCCAACGTCA
>CADECM010000049.1:0-28480 GCA_902825845.1 uncultured beta proteobacterium | reverse complement strand
CTGCCGCGATCACCGGCACCAAGGCGATGACCGGCATCGCGGTGAACGACGCGCCGACGGCCACCAATTTGAGCGCTGCCGAGACATACACCGAAGACACCGCGCTGAACCTCACCGACATCGTGGTGAGCGACATCGACAGTGCCAACGTCACGGCAACCCTGACGCTGTCGAACGCAGCGGCCGGCAGTCTCAGCACAGCAACCTCGGGCACGGTGACTTCGACCTACGTGGCCGCCACCGGCGTGTGGACCGCCAGTGGGGCCATCGCCAACGTCAACGCGCTGCTGGCGGGCGTCACCTTCAACCCGGCGGCCAACTTCAACAGCGCCTTCACCATCGCCACCAGCGTCAGCGACGGCGTGGCTGCCGCGATCACCGGCACCAAGGCGATGACCGGCATCGCGGTGAACGACGCGCCCACCGCCACCATCACGCCTGCCAGCTACGCCGCCACGGAGCAGGTGGCTCTTTCACTCCACGGCACGGGTCTCAGTGTGGCGGACGTGGACGCGGGCAGTGGTACCGTGCAGGTGACCGTGAGCGTGGCTTCGGGCACGCTGAATGCCGTCGCTGGCACGACAGGCGTGACCATCGGCGGCACAGCCGGTAGCCTGACGCTGACAGGAAACATCAATCAAATCAATAATTTACTGAACGGTGCCAGTGGTGCCACGCTGACCTATTTGATCAACAGCGATACCCCGCCGGCGAACGACACGCTGACGCTGTCGATCAATGATCTGGGCAACAGCGGCGGCGGCAATCTCACGGCTCAGGATACGGCCATCATCAACATCACCGCGGTGAACGACACGCCGGTGGCGAGCCCGGTGACGCTGACGGCAATCGCGGAAGACAGCAGTGTGCGCCTGATCACTTCGGCTCAGTTGCTGGCGGGAGTGACGGACGTTGACGGGCCGGCGCTGAGCATCACTGCGCTCACCATTGCCAGCGGCGCGGGCACATTGGTCGACAACGGCAATGGCACCTGGAACTACACGCCGGCGCTGAACGACGACACCGCGGTGAGTTTCAATTACACCGCGTCCGACGGGGCGTTGAGCGCTTCGTCCACGGCGTCGCTCGACATCACGCCGGTGAACGATGCGCCGGTGGCAGTGAACGACGTGCTGCCGGCAGCGGCGAATACGCCGCTGATAGTCGCTGCGAGCGTGCTGGCCGGCAATGACACCGATGTCGAGGGCAATGCGCTGACCGTCATCGCCGTCGGCAACGCCGTCAATGGCACGGTGTCTCTGGCGGCTGGTGTGGTCACCTTTACACCAACGGCGAGCTTCATTGGCGCGGCCACGTTTGAATACACCGTGTCCGACGGCGCGCTGACCGATGTGGGCGTGGTGACGGTCAACGTGGGCGGCATCAATACCGCGCCCATCGCCAACAACGACACGCTGGCGGCAAGCGAAGATGTTCCGATCACCTACACTGCGGCGCAACTGCTCGGCAACGATACGGATGCCGAGGGCAATACCCTGTCGGTGGCGAGCGTGAGCAGCGGCGCGGGCGGCACGGCGCTGCTCAATGGCGACGGCACGGTGACGTTTGCACCGAACCTGAATTTCAACGGTGCCGCCACGTTCAATTACGTCGCAAGCGACGGCGCGTTGAATTCCAACAGCGCGCAGGTCATCGTCAACGTGGCAGCCGTGAATGACGCGCCGCAGACCGCGCCGGTGACGCTGGCCGCAATCGCCGAGGACAGCGGCCCGCGCCTGATCACGCAGACGGAACTGCTGGCCAACGCCAGCGATGTGGATGGCCCCGCGCTCACCGCAGCCGGACTCGCGCTGAGCAGCGGCACGGGCAGCCTTGTCGACAACGGCAACGGGACCTGGACCTTCACCTCGACCGCGAACGGCGATACCGCCGTGGCGTTCAGCTATACCGTGAGCGACGGCACGCTCACCGCGGCCGGCAGCGCCACGCTCGACATCACGCCGGTCGACGATGCGCCGGTGAATGTCGTGCCGGGGGCGCAGACCGTGAACGAGGATACCGCGCTGGCATTTACCGGCGCGAATGCGCTGAGTGTGAGCGACGCCGACGGCAACCTGGCGAGCACGCGCCTCTCGGTGGGCAGCGGCACCCTCGCGGTCAGTCTTGCCGGCGGCGCCACCATCAGCGCGGGCGCCAACAACAGCGCCACGCTGACGCTCGCCGGGACGGCGGCGCAGATCAATGCCGCACTGGCCACGTTGAGCTATCAGGGCCTGTCCAACTTCAATGGCGCGGACACGCTCACCATGCTTTCCGCCGATAGCAGCGCGGTGCCGCTGACCGACAGCGACACGGTTTCCATCACGGTAACGCCGGTAAACGACGTGCCGGTGATTTCCGCGGGCGCCGGCGGCACGGTGACCGAAGACGCCAGCCCGCTCAATCTTGCCACTGCCGGCGCATTGACCATCGTCGATGTGGATGCCGGCGAGTCGCAGTTCGTGGCGCAGCCGGGCACGCATGGCACGCTCGGTACGCTGGCGCTGGCGAGCAACGGCACCTGGACCTATACCGCGGACAACACGCAGACGCTGGTGCAGCAACTGGCCGCCGGCACCACCGTTACCGATACCTTCACCGTGGTGAGTGCCGATGGCACGGCGACGGCGACGGTGGTGATCACCTTCATCGGCGTCAACGACGTGCCGGTGCTCGGCGGCACGGCTGCGGGAAGCGTCACCGAGGATGCCGCACCGACGCTGAGCGCCGGTGGCACGCTCAGCATTACCGACGCAGACCTCAATGAGTCGCTCTTCGTGGCCCAGGCCAATAGCGTCGGCACCTTTGGTGTGTTTACACTGGATGCGAACGGCAACTGGACCTATACGGCGGCCAGCAATCAGACACCCATCCAGCAACTTGCCGCGGGCGCCGCCGTCACCGATACCTTTACCGTGACCAGCGTTGACGGCACGGCAAGCCGCAGCGTGGTGATTACCATCACTGGTGTCAATGATGCGCCCACGGCCTCGCCGCAGACGATTGCGGTGCAGAGCAGCGCCGACCACGTGTTTGCGCCGGGGGAAATCGGCTACGCGGACATCGATGGCGACGCGTTGGCGACAATCCGCGTTACCGCGCTGCCCGGCGCCGGCGCGCTTCTGCTTGCCGGTGTGCCGGTCGCCGCCAATCAGGAAATATCCGCTGCCGACATCGCTGCGGGAAAACTCAGCTTCGTGCCGGACGCGGGCGTGTCACCTCCGGCCGCGACCGTGTTCGCCTTCCAGGTCAGCGACGGCACGGCCTTCAGCGCCGCGAGTTTCCCGCTGTCGATCGCGATCACCCCGGGCGTGGTGCGCGACGAGAATGGCACCGCCCCGCTGCCGGGACCGGTTTCACCGCCGGGGCAGGCGCCGGTGACCACGGTCACGGCGACGACAACGCCCGTAACCACGGCGCCCGCTCAAACTGCACCGGATGAAGGTGCCGGCACCGCTGCCCTTGCGCCACCACAGGCCGCGCCGCCCGCGTTGCTGCCGGTATTGCTTGCCGAGGGACAAAATGTTGCGCAGGGCGCGCAACGCGGCGACAGTTTTGCCGAGGTGCCGCGTGCCCGTGGCGCGGAGTTTTCACAGGGTTCTCTGACAGGCGTGCTGTCCTACGCACTGGGTATCAACGTAACACCGGTTCGCAGTGATGCCGCGGGACTGTTCGAGGGCACGGCCGGCGAACGTGCCGCGGCTGCCACCACCAGTGCGGACTTTACCGAAGCGCTGGATCGTCTGCGCGACACCAGTCAGGCGGAAGCGGTGCTGGAGCGCACTATCATCGTCTCCAGCGTGGCCACGGGCGCGGGCATGTCTGTCGGTTACGTGTTGTGGTTGCTGCGCGGCGGCTTGTTGCTGAGCAGCCTGCTGACGTCGCTGCCGGCATGGCGTTTCGTCGATCCGCTGCCGGTGCTGGGGCGGCTGCAGGATGATGACGATGAAGACCTGGATGACGATTCGGTGGAAGCGATCGTGCGCGCCGGCGGTCTGCCCGATGATGTGCAGGACGAGGATCAACGCGATGCCTGAAGCGATGCGCGCCGAGGGGGTGACTCATGAAATGGCTTAACACGCGGGCCTACATCGCGATTGGACTGGCGTTCCTGGTGGTGAGCCTGCTGCTGGCCGCCGCGTTCATGGGCCTGGTGCCCGACCGCGTGGCCGCGGTGCGGGACGGGCGCACGGCGCTGGCGGAGTCGGTTGCCGCGGCGGGCACCGCAATCGCGACGCAGGGCGATCCGCGGCTGCTGGAGTCGACGCTGCGTCTGATCGTCAAACGCAATCCGGACGTGTTGTCGATGGCGATGCGCCAGTCCGACGGCAAGCTGCTGGTGAGCGTGGGCGATGACCATGCGCTGCACTGGCGGCCGCTGGAGGGCAATCTGTCGACCGACACCCAGATGCAGGTGCCGATCATGGCCGGGCCATCGCGCTGGGGGCAGCTCGAGATCCGTTTCAGGCCGACGGTCGGCAGCGGCCTGTTTGGCGTTCTCGGTCATCCGCTGTTCAAGCTGGCGGCGTTTGTTTTCCTGGGCAGTCTGGTGTCGTTCTATTTTTACCTGGCCAAGGTGCTGCGGCAGCTCGATCCCTCGCAGGCCGTGCCCGGCCGCGTGCGGGCGGCACTGGATACCCTGGCCGAGGGCCTGCTGATCGTGGATCGCAAGCAGAATATCGTGCTCGCGAACCACGCGTTCGCGGCCTTCCTCGGCAAGGTGCCGGAAGAGCTGACGGGTCAAAGCGCGGCGCGGCTGGACTGGCGCGATCAGGACAACCAGCCGGTCTCCAAGGACCAGTTGCCGTGGCTTGCCACGCTGCGTGACGCCAGCGTCAACGAAGATCAGCTGCTGAATCTGCCGAATCTGCAGGGGAGCATGCGCAATTTTGTGGTCAGCTGTTCGCCGGTGCTCGCCACCGGCGGCAAGGCCAACGGGGTTTTCATCAGCCTCAACGATGTGACGCAGATCGAGCATGGCAAGGTCGAGCTGCGCAAGGCCAAGAACGAGGCGGAAGCGGCCAACAAGGCCAAGAGCGAATTTCTCGCCAACATGAGCCACGAAATCCGCACCCCGATGAATGCCATCCTCGGCTTTACCGAGCTGTTGCGGCGCGGTTACGGCAAGAGCGAACAGGATTCCGCGCGCTTTCTCGCCACCATCCACTCCAGCGGCAAGCATCTGCTCGAACTGATCAACGATGTGCTCGATCTCTCCAAGATCGAGGCCGGGCAGATGGAAATGGAGCGCATCGAATGCGCGCCGCACGAGATCGTGCGCGAGGTGGTGACCGTGTTGACGTCGGTGGCGCGGCAGAAGGACATCACGCTCGATTTCGAAGTAACAACGGCGTTGCCGGAACATATCCAGTGCGATCCCAAGCGCCTGCGCCAGATCGTCACCAATCTTACCGGCAATGCGCTCAAGTTCACCGAGCGCGGCGGAGTGCGGGTGGTGGCGTACCTGAAGCCGGTGGACGGACGCCCGGTCTACGCCATCGATGTGATCGATAGCGGCATCGGCATTCCCAACGACAAGCTGGAAAGCATCTTTGAGGCCTTTGTGCAGGCCGATACCACGGTCACGCGCCGCTTTGGCGGCACCGGCCTCGGTCTGTCGATCAGCCGCCGCTTCGCGCGCGCGCTGGGCGGCGACATCGTGGCGAGCAGCGTGCCGGGCAAGGGCAGCACCTTCGCGGTCACGCTGGATTGCGGTTCGCTCGACGGCGTGCGCATGCTGGCGCCGGAGGCGGCGATGGCCTACGTGCCGGAACTGGCGGCGGCCGGCAAGTCGCGCTGGGTGTTCCCGCCGTCGCGCGTGCTGGTGGTCGATGACGGCCCTGAAAATCGCAATCTTGTGGAACTGGTGTTGGATGAATGCGGGATCACCGTTGAGCAGGCGGAAAATGGCCAGATCGGGCTGCAAAAAGCGCTCGCCGGGCAGTACGATGCGGTGTTGATGGATATCCAGATGCCGGTAATGGATGGTGACACGGCGACGCGCAAGATGCGCGAAGCGGGCCTGACGTTGCCGATTTTTGCGCTGACCGCCAATGCCATGAAAGGTTTTGAAGACGACCTCAACGCAGCGGGATTCACCGGCCATCTCACCAAGCCCATCGACATCGATACCCTGGTCGAGTTGCTGGCGAGGACGCTCGGTGGGCGGCGGGCCGAGGAGAAACAGGCGCCTGCGGCCGTCGTGCGGGCACCAGCGACCGTCGTGCCGGCGCCTGTGGCGCAACCACCCGCGCCAACCGCTGAAGACGAAGCGCCGCTGATTTCGCGGCTGGCCAACATGCCGCGGCTGTTGCCGGCCGTGCAGAAGTTTACCCTGCGCCTCGACGAGCAAATGAACGCGATGGATGGCGCCTGGAACGCGCGCGACTTCAAGGAACTGGCGGCGTTGGCGCATTGGCTGAAGGGCGCCGCGGGCACGGTGGGGTATGATGCATTTACCGAACCCGCCACCGAGTTGGAACAATTGGTCAAAGCGGGAACACAAACTGAAATCGGCCCCAAACTCGAGCAATTACGGCGGCTGCAAAGACGTATCGTGGTGCCAGGCGGTGCCGCTGATGCATCGATAACACGGGCTGGCCGCTGATGCTGCATTCACAGGACAGGGCATGAACGATAAGGGCGAGCCTGAGGGGCAGGCTCTTGACAGCGGGCCGAACGACCAGCAGGCCGAAGTGGACGATCTGAAATCGGCGACCGTGATGATGGTCGACGATGAGCCGATCACACTTGATGTCGTGCAGGCTTATCTGGAGGATGCCGGCTACCGCAAATTCGTCACGGTCAGTGAGCCGGCCAAAGCGATGGAACTCGTCGCCAGCGAGAATCCCGATGTGGTGCTGCTCGACATCATGATGCCGGGCGTGAGCGGCTTTGACATTCTGGCGGCGATTCGTGCCGAGCCCAAATTCCGGCATATGCCGGTCATTGTGCTGACGTCCTCGACGGATTCCGAGACCAAGGTAAAGGCGCTGGAACTGGGGGCGACCGACCTGCTCGCGAAGCCGGTGGATGCCAGCGAACTGGTATTGCGCATGCGCAATACGCTGGCGGCCAAGGCTTATCTCGACCGGCTGGCTTCCTATGACCGCCTGACAGGCCTCTACAACCGCCAGATGTTCGGCGAACACGTGGACTGGACCTTGCGGCTGGCACAGCGTCATGGCAAGTCCGGGGCGCTGCTGCATATCAACGTCGATCATTTTCGCAAGGTCAACGAGGCGCTGGGCCCGGCGCTGGGTGATGAATTCCTGCAGGCCGTTGCGAGGCGCCTGGAACAGGGCGCGCGCGGCAGTGATTCGCTGGCGCGCATCGCGGGCGATACCGGGACGCCGCGCTTGTCACGCTTGGGTGGGGACGAGTTTGCGGTGCTGCTGGTCGAGGTCGACAGGACTGAAAGCGTAAACACCGTGGCGCGGCGGTTTTTGATGCAAATGAGCGAGGCCTTCAACGTCGGCGGTCACGAAGTATTTGTCACCTGCAGTGTCGGCATCGCGGTATTCCCTGACGACGGCATGGACCGTGACACCCTGTCGCAACATGCGTCTGTGGCGCTCAAGTCCGCCAAGCAGCAGGGCGGCAATACCCACTGTTTTTATTCGAGTGAACTGAACGCGCGTTCGCTGCAGCGCTTGAGCCTTAACACCGCCTTGCATAATGCTGCCGCAAATGGCGAATTCCGGCTCTTTTATCAGCCCAAAATCGACACCCGCACGCGCGCGCTGGCCGGGGCGGAAGCGCTGCTGCGCTGGCGCCATCCCGAGCGCGGTTTTGTCAGTCCCGGTGAATTTATCCCGCTGGCGGAAGAATCGGGGCTGATCCTGGAATTGGGGGCGTGGGTGCTCGGTGAGGCTTGCCGTCAGATCACGGCCTGGCAGACGGCGCGATTGGCCGCGCCACCGATAGCGGTGAACATTTCAGGCCGCCAGTTTGCGCAAAAGAATTTTCTGTCAACCCTGGAGGCGTTGTTAAAGCGTACCGCAATCGACACCCGCTACCTGCAGCTGGAGATCACCGAAAGCATCATGATGGGTGATATCGAAAGCAATATTCACACGCTTGAAGGCCTGAAGGCGCTGGGCCTGAAAATCTCGCTCGACGATTTCGGCACGGGGTACTCATCGCTGAGTTATCTGCGGCGGTTTCCGCTCGACGAATTGAAGATCGATCAGTCGTTCGTGCGCGATATTTGCGCGCCGGGCAAAGGCAACAGCAGTCCCATTGTCATCGCCATCATCGCCATGGCGCGCGCGCTGGAGCTCAAGGTGGTGGCGGAAGGCGTGGAACGTCAGGCGGAAGCGGATTTCCTGCGCGAACAGGGTTGCGATCAGTGGCAGGGTTATTTTTTCGGCAAGCCGATGCCGGCGGCGGATTTCACGAAACTGCTCGGCGCGGCCGCCTGACCCGCAACGGGCAGGACCATCAGGTGTCCGGCGTCACGCCGGCCTGTTTGACCACTTGCTGCCACTTTGCATACTCGTTGCGAATGACCAAGGCAAACGCCTCGGGCGTGGTGGGCACGATTTCGCCGCCTTCCTGCATCAACACGGCGGTCACGTCGGGAAGGCCGATGATGCGCACGATTTCGCGATTGAGTTTGCCGACGATGGCCGTATTGGTCTTCGCCGGCACCAGCACGCCGTGCCAGGCGGTGACGTCAAAGCCCTTGAAGCCGGATTCATCGAGGGTGGGAACGTTCGGCGTCAGCCGCGCGCGGCGCAGGCCGGTGGTGGCGACGCCCTTGATCTTGCCATCACGGATAAAGCCGATTTGCGCCGCCAGCGCGGCGGACACCAGATTGATGCGCCCGGCCGCGAGATCGATGATCGCCGGCGACGCGCCTTTGTAGGGCACATGGTGCAGGCGAATATTCGCGCGCTGGCTGAACAACTGGCCGATCAGGTGTCCGACACTGCCGATGCCGGTGGTGCCGAACGAAATTTCGCCCGGCCGGGTTTTGGCGGCAGCCACGAACGCGGCGACGCTGGTGATCGTTGAGTTGGCCGGTACCGACCACAGTGACGGCGCGGCCATGACCATGGTGACCGGCGCAAAATCCCTGACCGGATCGTAGCCGATGTCCGGCCGTATCGACGGGCCCACCGTAAGCTGGTTGGGGTGGCCGAGCATCAGCGTGTGTCCGTCGGGTTGTGCCTTGACCACTGCCATGGCGCCGATCGCGCCGTTCGCACCGGGCCGATTGTCGACCACCACCGGCTGGCCCCAGGCCTCGTTCAGCTTTTTCGCGAAAAGCCGCGCATACAAATCGGACCCGGCGCCGCTGCCCGCGCTCGGCACGATAAACCGCATGGGGCGCGTAGGGTAGGCCGTTGCACCGGGTGTTTGCGCATGGGCAGCGCCGCCCGGTAGCAATATCATGGCGGCGACTGCGCAGACGGCGAGAGTTCTCATCATGGATCGGGTGGCTGTTTCGGAGATCGGCATGACAGATCCTGTGCGTATGGCGGTGCACGCATCTTACCGGCGCCATGGACACGTTTCAATCGCGATGCCCATGGCATTGCGCTCGTGGTTGACGTGCGGACAGCAAGGCTCGCAATGCCGCCACTGGCTGAATGCCGCTGTGTATTTCATAATCATTCGCGTGGCCTATGATGTACTGTGTGCAGGCCGTCGCCCAGGGAGGAAACCAGTTGCGCTATCGAAATCGCGTGTTGTGCGCCGCGGCGATGTTGGCCATGCCGGCGGGCGTGGCCTGTGCCAACGGTTATCCGGCCAAACCCCTGCGCATCCTGTGCGCCACGCCCGGCGCCAGCGGTGATTTCTCCGCGCGACTGATCGCGCCGGGTTTGAGCGCCAGTCTCGGGCAGCCGGTGATTGTGGACAATCGCGGCGGCTATGCGTCGATCGAGGCCGTCATCAAGGCCGCACCCGACGGCCACACGCTGCTGGTGTACGGCAGCACGCTGTGGACCGTGCCGCTGATGGAAAACGCGTCATGGGATGCGCAGCGCGATCTGGCGCCGGTGGCGCTGCTGAACAGCACGCCAAGCACGGTGGTGGTTCATCCATCGTTGCCGGCGCGTTCCGTAAAGGCGCTGATCACCCTGGCCAGAGCGCGGCCCGGCGATCTCAATTACGGCGCCGCGCCCGCCGGCTCGTCGCAGCATCTGGCGTCTGAATTGTTCAAGGCGATGGCGCGCGTGAACATTGTCTATGTGCCATACAAAAGCAGCGGCACGGCGCAGATCGGCCTGCTGGGCGGCGAGGTGCATATGATGTTTCCGCCGGTCGGTTCGGTGCTGGGGCACATCCAATCCGGCCGCGTGCGCCTGCTGGCGGTGGCGAGCGCGCAGCCGTCGGCATTTTTGCCCGGGGTGCCGACGGTCGCCGCGGCGGGGGTTCCCGGTTACGAATTTTCCACCGTGGTCGCGCTGTTCGCGCCGGCGGCGACGCCCGAGGCTGTGATCACGCGCCTGAATCACGAAGTGGCGCAGGTGTTGACGCGCGCGGACATTCGCCAGCGCTTCATGAGCAATGGTCTTGAGGCCGCCGGGGGCCCGCCGCGGCAACTGGCGCAGACCATGCGTGACGAGACCGCGCGCTTTGGCAAACTGATTCGCGATGCCGGCCTGCGCGTGCGGTAAAATCACAAGGCAGATCTTTTAAAAAATCATTTAAAAACAAATAGTTACTAATATGAACGTGTTTACGAAATCGGCAGGTCAGGGCGCGCCGCTGGTGCTGGTGCACGGCGGCATGGGGTCGGTCAATCACTGGCATCGCAATTTCGATGTGCTGGCGCGGCATTACACGGTGCACGCGCTGGACATGCCGAGCTACGGTGATTCGCCCACCGTGCCCAAGGACCTGCCCAAGGATGAATACGTCGGCTGCATGATCGATGCGCTGAACACGATCGTGCCCGAGGGGGCGTTCCGGCTGGTGGGTTTTTCGTTTGGCGGCATGATCGCGGCCGAATGCGCGGCGCGCATGGGCGCGCGCATTCACAAACTGTCGCTGCTCGGGCCGGGGGGATTCACGCGTCCGGAAATCGAACTGAACATGAAAAAGATTCCGGGGCCGGGCGACGGTGACGCGACGCTGCGCGACGTGCTGCGCCACAATCTTGAAGTGATGATGTGCCACGGCGCGCACCGCGTGACCGATGAAACCATTGACCTGCACTGGGCCAACATGAAGCGCGCGCGCTACGACGGCCGCCGCATCAGCCTGACCGCGGGGCTGATGGCGCAGCGCCTGAAGGAAATCCACTGTCCGGTGCAGTTCATCTGGGGCGATCACGATGCCGTATGTCACCCGAGCGTGCAGGCGCGGGTGGATGAGGTGCGCGCCGCCAAGCCGGAGGTGCGCGTCGATCTCGTGGTCGATGCGGGACACTGGGTGCAATACGATGCGCCGGACGAGGTCAACCGGCTGCTGCTGGACTTCATGAAATAATTCAATAAAATCAGATAGTTATATATTGTTCAGACGGCATGATCAAGATAGCAGCCATCGGCGTCACCCACTGGCATTCGCTCTACGACGCGGGCTATCTGCCGTTGCTGGTCGACATGCCCGATGTGCGCATCGTCGGGCTGCACGATGACGACGCAGCGATCGCCGCCGAACGTGCATCGAAACTCGGCAATCCGCCGACGTGGACCGACTACAAAACAATGCTGGCTGAAACGAAGCCGGATTTTGTGATCGCGCTGGGTCGGCCCACCGACATGGCGGCCACTGCGCACTATCTGCTCGACCACGGCTACCCGTTCCTGATGGAAAAGCCCATGGGCTACGACGCGCATGAAGTGCGTGGCGTTGCCGACAAGGCGCGCGCGGTGAACGGCTTTGCCGCGGTGCCGCTGCCGTACCGCTATCAGCCGCAGATCGCGCTGGCGCAGCGGCTGATCGCGGAAGGCCGTCTGGGCACGCTGTCGAATATTTTCATGCGCAGCATGCGGCCCACCTCCGCGCGCTATCCGGCGTGGGGCGCGCCGTGGATGCTTGATCCGAAAATCGCCAACGGCGGCTGCCTGCGCAATCTGGCGCCGCATGGGCTCGACAGCTTCATGCTGCTCACCGGCGAGGATGCCGAAGTCACCGGTGCGCAACTGAGCGCGCGCGGCCTCGGCCAGCCGGTAGAGGATTTTGCGTCGGTGATGCTGCGCTCGGCGGGCGGTGTGACCGGCCACGTCGAAGTGAGCAATTTGTATCCGGGGCAGGGCGGCATGGCGGAACTGCAGGTGTGCGGCAGCCACGGCCTGCTGCAGTCCAGCGGCGGCACGGCACGGCTGGTGACGCGCGACGGCAGCGAGACCTTTACCCTCGACACTTCGGCCAAGCCGTCGCGGCTGATTCTGGAAGACGCCTTCGCGCGCTGGCGGCGCGGCGACAAGCCGCTCACCAGTGCCGACGATTGCTATCGGGCGATGCGGCTGGTGGACGATGCGTATGCGTTGGCGCGCAAGGGCGCATCCTGATGCGGCGGCCTGTCTCCAGCAGCAGCGTCATGCCAGCGCAAGCTGGAATCCAGTGCGTTAAATCATGCGCAGCATCATTAATAAAAGTTACTTAAAAACAATCACTTACGTAATTTAACTTTTCTGCGGGAATCCCCATGCCATCCCCCAAAACCACCATCCGCGTCGGCACCGGCGCCGGCTTTTCCGATGACCGCATCGAACCTGCGGTCGACCTCGCCGAGCGCGGCAAGGTCGACTACCTCGTGTTCGAGTGTCTGGCCGAACGCACCATTGCGCGCGAGAACCTCACGCGCACCAAGAATCCGGAACTCGGCTACACGCCGTATCTGGTCGAACGCTTCCAGGCGGTGCTGCCCGCCTGCACCAAAAACGGCATCCGCATCGTCACCAACATGGGTGCCGCCAATCCGCTGGGTGCGGCGCGCGCGGTGCGGCGCGAAGCGAAGGCGCTGGGCATCCCCGATCTGCCGGTGGCCGTGATCACCGGCGACGACGTGGCCGACATCGTGCGCAAAAATCCGCAACTGCCGCTGATGGAAAACGGCGAGCCGGTGGAGTCATTGATTCCGCGCATGGCGTCGGCCAATGCGTATCTGGGTGCGGACATGATCTGCGCCGGGCTTGCCACCGGCGCGCCGGTGGTGATGACCGGGCGCGTCGCCGATCCCTCGCTGTTCCTCGGCAGCATGATGCACGGCCTGGGATGGCGCTACGACGATTATTCAATGCTCGCCGTAGGCACGCTCGCCGGGCACCTGATGGAGTGCGCGGCGCAACTCACCGGCGGCTGCTTCATCGATCCCGGCAAAAAAGACGCCGAAGATGCGGTCAACATCGGCTTTCCGTATGCCGACGTTACCGCCGACGGCAAGCTCACGCTGGGCAAGCTCGACGATTCCGGCGGACGCCTCGACGTGATGACCTGCACCGAGCAGATTCTGTATGAAATGCACGACCCGACAAGCTACATCACGCCCGACTGCATCCTCGATATCACCGACGTCGAGTTCGCCTCTGAAAACAAGCACCGCGTGCGCGCCACCGGCGCCAGGGCGCGGCCGCGCACGCCCACCTACAAGGCGGTGGTCGGCTACCACGACGGCTACATCGGCGAGGGTGAAGTCGGCTATTCCGGCCCCAATGCGCTGGCGCGCGCCCAGCTCGCGGAGAAGATCGTGCGCGAACGCCTGAAGAAACGCGGCTTCACCTATCCCGAAATCCGCGTCGACTACATCGGCATGTCCAGCCAGCATGGCATGGGCGTGGGCGACAAAGTGCGGCCCGAGCCGTATGAAGTGCGCCTGCGCATCGCCGCGCGCAGCCCCGACCGCAAGTCGGCGCTGGCGGTGGGCTTCGAAGTGCGCACTTTGCACGTCAACGGCCCGTCGGGCGGCGGCGGTGGCTCCAATGGCATCCGCGAAGTCCTCGCGGTGAAATCGATATTGATTCCGCGCGACATGGTCAAACCACAGGTGACGGTGGAGGGCACGCTATGAGCACGCAAACCGTGAAAGTGTACGATTTGGCCCACGCCCGCGCCGGTGACAAGGGCAACACCTCGAATGTGTCGGTCACCGCCTACGACGAAAAAGCGTGGAACATCCTGCGCGAGAAACTCACGCCCGAAGTGGTGATGAAAGCCTACTCGGAAATCGCCAAAGGGCCAGTGACGCGGTATGAGTTGCCCAAGCTTCGGGCGCTCAATTTTGTCATTGAGAATGCGCTGGGTGGTGGCGTCACGGTGTCACTGGCGCAGGACATGCATGGGAAGAGTTTGTCGTTTTTGATGTTGGATATTGAGTTGGCGGCGGGTTAGCGCGCGTCGCTTGCGTAGGGCGCAATAACCGAAGGGCATGGCGCCGCATGGTCATGTTGCGAACCACATTCGGCGCAATGCGCTTCGCTTACTGACGCCCTGCGAAATCAGCCCGCGTCGTGCGGGAGAAGCACAGCGTATTCCGCCTTCACGCGGCTCAAACCGTCGGGATACGCTGTGCTCTTCCCGCCCTACGAGGTCTGCTATGCTACGCAAATGGCTCCCACGGTATTTCGCCACGGTGCATTTCGCTTTTTCTTTTTCTCACGTGAAGAGGCGCGCATGCATGTGCATGTGACCCATACGGATGGGGAAGCCAAGTACTGGCTGGAGCCGCAGATTGAATTGGCGCTGAATCAGGGTCTTTCACGACAACAGATCAACGAGGCATCATTGCTAGTGCGCGATCATTTTGAGGAGATAGTTCATGCCTGGCGCGATCACTTCGGAAGTTGAAGTTTCGCTGGCGACAAACAAAGGCTTTTGGCTTTTGTTGAAGGACGAGGAATTGTTCGTGCCGTTCGCGGAGTTTCCATGGTTCAAGAAGGCCACGCTGGAACAGATTACGACGGTTGAGTGGCCAACGCCGGATCATCTGTATTGGCCGTTGTTGGATGTTGATCTGGCAGTGGAATCCATACGTGATCCCGGTAAATTTCCGTTGGTTGCGAAGTAAGCCAAACCCGGCGTAGGGCGGGAGGAGCGCAGCGTATCCCGCCGGATAGAGTCGCGTGAAGGCGGGATTCACTGCGTTTCTCCCACCCAACGAGTTCAGCGGTAGCGCTTTTCCAGATGCGCCCGAAAATGCGCCGGGTTCAATGCTTCGCCGCTCGCCTTTTGCACCAGTTCCGGCGTTTGCCAGCGGCTCGCCTGTGACCAGACATTGGCCTTGAGCCACTCGAATACGGGCGCAAAATCACCCACTGCAATACGCGCGTCCAGATCGGGCGTTGCCCGTCGTATCGCCGCGAACCACTGCGCGGCGTACATCGCGCCCAGCGTGTAGCTGGGAAAGTAGCCGAACGCGCCGCCGCTCCAGTGCACGTCCTGCAGGCAGCCGTCCTTGAAGTTGCCGCGCGTGTCCTGGCCCAGCAGGGTTTGCATTTTGTCGTCCCACAGCGCGGGGATGTCTTCGGGCTCGATCTCGCCTTCGATCAGCGGGCGTTCTATTTCGTAGCGCAGGATAATGTGGGCGGGGTAGGTCACTTCGTCGGCGTTGACGCGGATCAGGCCCGGCTTGACGCGTGTCAGCAGGCGATACAGATTGTCCGGGTCGAACGCGGGTTGGCTGCCGAAGTGTTTAGTGAGCAACGGGGCGATAAAGCCGGTGAATTCACGGCTCCTCGCAAGCTGCATTTCGAATGACAGACTCTGGCTTTCGTGGATGCCGTAGGAGCGCGCGACGCCGACGGGCTGGCTCAGCCACTCGCGCGGCAGGTTCTGTTCGAAGCGCGCGTGGCCGGTTTCGTGGATGGTGCCCATCAGGCTTTGCACGAAACTGTCTTCGTTGTAACGTGTGGTGAGGCGTACGTCTTCAGGCACGCCGCCGGTGAAGGGGTGAGCGCTTTCGTCGAGGCGTCCGCCGTCGAAATCAAAGCCCAGTTGCTGCATGATTTCAAGATTCAATGCGCGCTGCGCGGCGGCGGGGAAGGGACCCACGGGCTCGGTCACCCTGTCGTTACCTTGCTTTGCCTGCACCCGGGCGATCAATTGCGGCAGCCATTGTTTGACGTCGCCAAAAATACGATCGATGTCTGCCGCGCGCACACCAGGCTCGTAGCGGTCCATCAGCGCGTCGTAGCGCGACAGGCCGCTGTCGTCGGCGAGCAGTTGGGCTTCTTCACGCGCGAGGCGCACCACGTCGCGGAAGTTGTCCAGAAAACCGTTCCAGTCGTTGTTACCGCGCTGCGTGCGCCACGCGTGTTCGCATTGGGCGGCGGCGAGCGATTTGGCTTCGACCAGCGCTTCCGGCAGGGCGTTGGCGTCGCGCCAGTCGCGGCGCATTTCGCGCAGATTGGCGCGTTCGATGTCGTCGAGCGCTTCGCCTTCGGCGGCGCGCAGTTGCTCGGCCAGTTTGGGATCGGTGCGGGTGCGGTGGATCAGCGCCTGCAGTTCCGCCTCGGCCGCGGCGCGCGCATCGTTGCCCTTGGCCGGCATCATCGCATTGCGGTCCCAGCCGAGGATCGAAGCGGCGTGGTTGTAGCGGTACAGGCGTTGCCAGGTGCGGCAGAGTTCGGTGTAGTTTGGATTTTGCATATTGGGATGGTAGCAAGCGGTGTATGTGTGCTGACGAGTGATTTGTTTGAGTCTCGATTTTATTTTTAAATATTGTTTAAAAACATATAGTTACGTGTTTATTGGCGAGACGGCTTGGAGGCAGTTCTGCCATTAAGACTGAAACCCGCCATCGCCATCATCGTCGTTCCGGCGCAGGCCGGAACCCAGATCGTTTTTCGATGCGCAGCATCTAAAATTGAATCCTTCGGATCATGTTACAAACAGAACTCCGGCCTGCGCCGGAATGACGATTGGGGAGTTCAGCGTGGGCATGCAGCTGCAGCACTTGAGGTGTTTGATCGGCGTGCGTTCGGCGGCGTGCGCGATGATGATGTGTGTGTTGGGTATTGACGCCCGTGCGGTTCAGGCCGCTTCGCCCGGCGCAACACAGGCCTATCCCGCCAAGCCTGTCCGCATGGTTATCGCCTTTCCGCCCGGCGGCAGCAATGACCTGATCGCGCGCTTCATCGGCATGCGGCTTGCCGGCAAGCTGGGGCAGCAGATTGTTTACGATTATCGCGGCGGCGCGGCGGGCGTGATCGGCACCGATATCGCCGCGCACGCGCCAGCCGATGGCTACACCGTGCTGTTTGCGTCGACCTCGCACACCATGAACGAGGTGATTCGCAAGGTGCCGTACGACACGCTGGGTTCGTTTGCCCCGGTTTCGCTGTTCGGGCGCGGCACCAATGTGCTGCTGGCGCATCCAAGCCTCGCGGCGAAGACGCTGCCGGAGCTGATCGCGCTGGCGAAGGCAAAGCCCGGCCATATCAAGTACGCATCCACCGGCGTCGCCGGCATGCATCATTTCGGCGGCGAGATGTTGAAGCGGCTTGCCGGTATCGATCTCGCGCATGTCGCGTACAAGGGCGGCGGGCCGGCGACGCTGGCGGCTGTTTCCGGCGAAGTGGAACTGATGCTGGCCACCATGCCGCTGGCGCTGCCGAATGTGCGTTCCGGCAAACTGCGAGCGCTGGGGGTGGGCAGCGTGAAACGCTCGCCGCTGCTGCCCGAGGTGCCCACGCTCACCGAAGGCGGCGCGCGCGGCTATGACTTTGTCGTGTGGTGGGGGCTGGTGGCGCCCGCGCGCACGCCGGGCGCAATCGTCAGCCGCCTCAATCGCGATATCAACGGCATTCTCGCGGATGCCGAAGTGGTAAAACAACTGGCGGCGCAGGGCGCGGAAACGACGCCATGGACGCCGGCGCAATTCGGCGCGATGCTTGCCGAAAACATGAATCTGTGGAAAAAAGTCGCGCGCGAAGCGAACATACGCGCAGAATAAGGGAGCGCATGATGAAGGGTATTGCAATACGGGGTTTGGGCTGTGTGGCGATGATTGCGGTGACATCCACTGCCGCTGCGCAAAGCGCGGGCTTCCCCGCCAAGCCCATACGCATCGTCAACACCACCTCCGCTGGTGGCCCGGCCGATGCGCTTGCGCGGTTGGTCGGGCAGAAACTGACCGAGCAATGGGGGCAACCCATCGTCGTTGATACGCGCGCAGGTGCCGCGGGCACCATCGGCGCGGATATCGTGGCGCGCGCGGCGCCCGACGGCTACACGCTGTTGCTGGGCTCGGGCGCCAGTCTGGTGATCGCGCCGCTGGTGGTGAAGGCGGTGCCGTACGATCCGATCCGCGATTTTTCGCCGGTGAGCATGGTAGCGATCAGTCCCTTTGCGCTGGTGGTGCATCCCTCGGTGGGCGTGAAGACCGTTGGCGATCTGGTCGCTGCCGCGAAAGCCAGGCCGGGACAGTTCAATTTTGGTTCCACCGGCACCGGCAGTACCGCGCACCTGGGCGGCGAACAACTGAAGCTGCTTGCGGGCATCGACATCCGCCACGTGCCGTACAAGGGTGCGGTACCGGCGGTTGCCGATCTGGTGGGCGGGCGCATCCAGATTCTGTTCAACAGCATGGCCTCGGCGTTGCCGCAGGTGAAAGCAGGACGGCTCACGCTGCTCGCCACCTGCGGGCCAACGCGTTCGCCGTTGACGCCGGAGACGCCGATCGTCGCCGAGAGCTGGCCGGGGTTCGAGGTGGTGACGTGGTACAGCATCGTCGGTCCCGCCAGAATGCCGCGCGCGCTGGTGATGCGTTTGAACGACGGCATCCGCAAGGCGCTGGCCGATCCCGATGCCGTCGCGCGCTTTCAGGCCGCAGGCAATACGCCGGCGCCGAGCACGCCGGAAGCGGTCGTTGATTACACGCGCAAGCAGGTTGTGAAATACCGCAAGCTCATTCAGGTGGCCGGTATTAGTGCCGGAGGATAGATTGTAAGTATATGTTTTTAAAGGAAAAAATTTCATGATTCAAGTGCTGCCGGCAGCGCCGAAAATCGGCGCTGAAATACAGGGCGTGCAGGTAAAAGGTATGGACGACGCCACCTTTCGCGAGGTCTATCAGGCCTTCCTCGATCACATCGTCATCGTGATCCGCGGGCAGGACCTCACGGAGCAGGACTTCATCGACTTCAGCGCGCGCTTCGGCGAGATCAAGCCGCACATGACGAAGAAGGCACATCATCCGCGTTATCCGGAGCTGATGCTGATGGACAACCGCATCCTCGACACGCGCACTGGCGAGCAGACGCAGAACGCCTCGCCGCTGCTGGTGCGCGTGGGCAACGTGTGGCACACCGACACCAGTTATGAGTACGTGACAGCCAAGGCCACCGGCATGTACGCGATCAACGTGCCGAGCGTGGGCGGCGATACGCTGTTCACCAATATGTACGCCGCCTACGAGGCGCTGCCGGCGTCACTGCAGCAAAAACTCGAAGGCCGCTCGGCGACGCACATCTATGGCGGACGCCTGAAGCGGCAGCAGGATCGCCTCGAAGAAGAGAACAAGAACCGCGCGCCGGCCATCCACCCGCTGACGCCGGTACACCCGGAGACCGGACGCAAGTCACTGTATTTCAACGACGGCCAGATCCTGAATATCATCGGTCTCGATCAGGCCGACAGTGATGCCGTGATCGCGGACCTCGCGCAGCGTACCGCCAGCGCAAACGGCGATTATCGCCACCACTGGCAACGCGGCGATGTGGTGATCTGGGACAACCGCTGTTCCATCCACTGCGCCACGGGGGACTACCCGGCGAATGAGCGCCGCACCAACTGGCGCTCGACTGTGATGGAATTCGGCTGGCAGCAGCAGGCGGCGAAGACGGCTTAGCGTTCCGGGCCGGCCGAGGCGCTCGCCGGGCGCGGCCTCGATAATGCGTCAGGCGGAAGCCGGCCAAGGGACAAGCTATTCGCGGAACAGCGCATCAGGCGCCATTGCGGCGCGTGGCGGCATGCGTCCAGCATTTGTACCAATGCGGGTTTCGCGATCCGCAATTGACGCCTGGCAGACATCGTTATAGCCTGCGTTGCGAATGCATACGGCATTCGATAGCCGGGACCGCCGGCTACGGCGAGCAGTCGGACACTGCACCGCCCTGGTATCGTGGGGCACGCCGCAATAACATCACTCAGGGAGAAATGTCATGCATGTGATTCACGCGCCGGCAGGTTCCTGGCAGGCAAAGCGGTACCGCAATGGAGCGGGCGTTGCAGCCCTGTTCTGCGGCGCAGTCATGGCGAGTGCCGCATCCGGCGCGTTGGCCGGAGAGGTCACCTACCAGCGGCTGCTCAAGCCGGAGCCGCACAACTGGCTGATGGTGCATCGCGATTACACCTCTCAGCGCCATTCGACGCTCGACCAGATCAACAAGTCGAACATCAAGAACATGAAGCTGCAGTTCGCGGTGGCCATCGGCGGCACGTCGCCCAACGAAGGGCTGCAGGTGACACCGCTGGTGGACGACGGCTTCATGTACGTCATTGACGGCTGGGGCGTGGTCTACAAGATCGACGTGCGTTCGGGCAATCATGGCCGCATCCTGTGGAAGATGGATCCGGGCATGAAGCGCTATGGCCGCACGCGCGGCGTGGCGCTGTGGGGCAATCTGGTCATCTCTCCCACCGGCAAGGATGGCCGCGTCATCGCCACCGACAAGGAAACCGGAAAGATCGTGTGGGACAAGAATCTTTCGGATCACCCGGAACTGGAGTTGTCCGCCGCACCGCTGGCGCTCAAGGACGACATTATCATCGGCGGTTCCGGCGGCGATCGGGGCACGCGCAACTGGATCGCGTCGCTCGATCCGACAACCGGCAACCTGAAGTGGAAAACGTTCACGGTGCCGGCACCGGGCGAACCCGGCAGCGAAACCTGGAAGGATAAGAACGAAGCCTGGAAAACCGGCGGTGGCGCATTTTACGTCACCGGCTCATACGATCCGCAGACCAATCTGACGATTTGGGGTTCGGGTAATCCGGTGCCCGGCTACGATGCCACGCGCCGCCCTGGCGACAATTTGTTTACCGCCAGCGCGATCGCGTTTGACGTGGCCAACGGCAAGATGAAATGGTATTTCCAGTACACGCCGAACGACAGCCGTGATTACGACGAAACCGGCACGCATGTGCTGATCGACACCAAGGTGAACGGTGAAGACCGCAAGATTGTCACGCACGCGGGCCGCAATGGGTTCAATTACACCTTCGACCGCACCACCGGCCAGTTTCTCAAGGTGGGCCAGTATGTCGGCAAGGTGACCTGGACCAAGGGCATCGATCCGAAGACCGGCAAGCCAGTCGACTATGATCCGACCAAGGACTTGCAGTTGTATGCTGAGCCAGCCAGTGTCCTGCAAAACAAGGGCACGCGCCTGGTGTGTCCCGAAATCTCCGGCGGCAGCAACTTGTGGCCGGCCGCGTACAGTCCCAAAACGAAGCTGTTCTACATTCCGGGACTTGAAGGCTGCGCGAACGTGACACCGGACCACGGCGCGCACGTGCCGGGCAAGTTTGCAGGCGGCACCTATACGCATCCGGATCGCATGACCAGCAGCCTGGTGGTGATGGATCCGGCCACGGGCCAGCAGAAGGCGCGCAAGGAATTGCCTTATCCGAACACGGCTGGCGCGCTCACCACAGCAGGCGGCGTGGTGGTTACGGCGCTGGTCGACGGCACGGTGCTGGCGTTTGATGACCAGACGCTGGAAGAACTGTGGCGCATCAACGTCGGCACCGGATTTAACGCGCCGCCCATGACCTATTCCGTCAACGGCAAACAATACATCGCCATCGCATCGGGCTTGGGGCGCTCGGCGAGGAACAAGCTGACGAAATCAACCGAGATGCGCACGTTTTCGAATTCGACCATGATTTTTGTGTTCGGACTATAGTCTTCATGCGTGTCACACGGTTAGCCACGACGATTGCTGTCGGCAGCGCGATGGCGGCAACGGCGGCAGCGGCGGGCGCACAGGAAGACTATTCCTATGCGCGCCGCCTGTATCTCGATAAAGCGCAGTGTTCGTACTGTCACGGCTGGGCCGGAGACGGGGCGGGCGAAGGGCAATCCAACGGCGGTGCTGCCAATCTGCGGCAAAGCCGCCTGAATCGCGCACAGTTGGTCACGACCATTCTGTGCGGCCGCCCGGGCACAGCGATGCCCCATTTCGACGAACTGGCTTACAGCGACAAACGCTGTTACGGCATGACCGAGGCGGACGTGGGCAAGCTCAAGCCAAGCCTGCCGCCCGGTTCAACCCTGCAACCGCGCGAGGCGGAAGCCATCGCCGATTATGTGCTGGCGAAATTTGTCGGCCGCGGTGCGATTACCAGGGCGGAATGCGAAGAGTCGTTTGGCAAGGGCGCGCGCGCCTGTTCCGACCAGCCCGCGAAGACGCCCTAGCGTTTCGGGCTGGCCGAAGCGCTTGCCCGGCGCCGCCTCGATAATGCGTCAGGCGGAAGCCGGCCACACGAAGTCGGGACGCAGGCCTTCGTAGACCGGGCGGCCGTCTGACGGGCGCGGAACGCCGGTGGCCGGGTCGTAGAACGCGTGGTAGGTCGCGGGCAGATTCCCGGCGTCATAGCCCATGAGGTTGGGCACGATCACGCGGATGCGTTTTTGCTTGTCGTCGAGCATGATTGGCTTGCCGCAGCTGGCGCAGGTGCATAGCTCCAGCGGCCCCTGGGGATTTTTGCTGTTAAAGGGCTGGCGCTTGAGGCCGGCAAGGTTGTCGACGCTGAGGTCGCCATGCTTGAAAAACACAACATGCGTCGTGGGCTGTCCGGTAACGCCCTTGCAGACGGAACAGTGGCAGGTGTGATTGTCGATCGGGTCGCGGTCCGCGTGGGTGTGAACGTGATCGCAGCCTCCGGCATACTTGTGTGACATGCTTTGTTCCCTTTCGTGGTGGTGATGGAAATCCGCCGTGCTGGCGCTACGACAGGTTGACGACGTCGTGCGTGCGTTACGCGTTCATTGTAAACATATCCCGGGGTGGTTGCGGTGATCCGCAGGGATTTCGACAGGGTCGTCCAGACGATTGATCTATGCCTTCCGGCTTATTTTCCAAAGCCAGGGGCCGGCGTAGACTCGGCTCTACTGGTCGGGAGGTCCCATGTGGCTCTGGAAAAGGCAGGAAAGCAATGTTGCGCTGGAACGCATCGGCTGGCGCACTCGCAAGGTTCCCGCCGTCGAGTGGGCGGCGCGCTGCGCGGATTTCGCCGTACTGAGCGCCAACGTGTACGGCAGGCGCGGTTATGAGCGAATGCCCGATCCCGCGGATTGGCGTGAAGTGGCGGAGGAGCGCGTTGACCATCCGTCGAGCGGGCTCTATTACGAGGTCTGGGAGAACACGCGCAATGCAGCCGCGGCGCAGGTTGCCATCGTCTACCGCGGCACCGCGTTTACCAGCCTCAGGGACTGGCGTTCGAACCTGCGCTGGTTCCTGCGTTTCCTGCCAGGCGAGGATCAGTACGACCTCGTGCGCAAGCAGGTTCCGGGCATCGTTGCGCGGGCCAGACAGCGCCACGGCGAAACCCTGTCCGTCGTTACTACGGGGCATTCGCTGGGCGGCGGACTGGCGCAGCAGGCGGCGTACGCGCACCCGGAAATCAAATGCGTTTACGCTTTTGATCCCAGCCCGGTCACCGGGTTTTACAGCGTGCCGGCGCCGGACAGGAACCGCAACCGGGTGGGCATCATCGTGCACAGAATCTACGAGCACGGTGAAATCGTCGCCTATGCGCGCTACATTCTCAAGAAGATCATGCCGCTGTCACTGCGCGACGCGAGAATTATCGAGGTGCGGCTGGATTTGCGCCGTGGCGGCGCCGTGGCGCAACATACCATGGCGACACTGGCGCTGGATTTGACGGCAGCCGCCAAAGTCATGATTCCGGAAGCGGGCGAGGCCGGCCACGCCCGATTGAACAGGAACAGTCTCGCCGTGAACGCGTAATCCCGTAAACGAAAAACCCGCCTGCGGGCGGGTTTTTGCCGGGCAGCTATTTCCCTTGCCACACCGGTTTGCGTTTTTCCATGAACGCGCGCCGGCCTTCGATGTAATCCTGGCTGGTGAAGCAAGCCGCAACCGCCTTGTCGGCGCGAGCCTGATTGCGCTGATCGGGGTCTTTCACGTATTCGTTGATCACGTGTTTGGCGGCGATGATGGCGAGCGGCGCGTTGTCGGCGATGGTGTCGGCGTATTGCTGGACGAAGGCTTCCAGCATGTTTGCCTGCAACACGTGGTTGACCAGTCCGATGCGATGCGCTTCATGGGCAGTGTAGCGGCGCGCAGTGAACATGATTTCCTTGGCCACGGATGGCCCCACCAGATCGACCAGTTGTGCCAGCGAGTCGGCACCGTAGCCGATCGAAAGCCGCGCTGCCGGCACGCTGAATTGGGAATCCTCCGAGCAGATGCGCATGTCGCAACGCAGGGCGATGGCGAGCCCGCCGCCCATGCAGTAGCCGCGGATCATCGCGACGGTGGGTTTGACGGCGTTGTTCAGCGCATCGCGAAAGCCGGAGGACATCTTGTTGTAGGCCTCGACCTGCTCCGGCGTGGCGCGGTTCTTTTCGTACTGCGAGATATCGCCTCCGGAGACAAAGGCCTTGGTGCCCGCGCCTTTCAGAACGATCACGCGCACGGCGGGGTCGGCCTCGAAATCGTTGATGACAGCGGCGGCGGCCTGCGCCATTTCCGGCGACATCGCATTGTGCTTTTCCGGATAGTTGAAGATAAGGGTGCCGACGGCGCCCTTTTTGGTGCCGAGAATTTTATCGCTGGGTGCGGAGTCCATAGGGATGCCTTGGTTATAAAAAGCAATTCAAAATCATTGACACAGATTTCGCAGATTGACACAGATCAAGTACGGAGAAATCTGTGTTCACGGCAACTATCCGCGTCAGGTGGTTTGTTAAGTCCCAAACACAAAAACTTCGATGCAGATGAACGCAGACTGACCGCGGTCAAATCTGTGCTCATCTGCGTAAATCTGTGTCAAATGGGTTTTTAAATCACGCCTTTGCTGCGAAGATCCGCCAACTGATCCTTGGTGTAACCCACCGCTGCCAGAATTTCGTCGCTGTCGGCGCCCAGGTCCTGCGTCGCGCGGCGGATGTTCTTGGGGGTGCCGACCATGTTGATGGCGGAGCTTACCAGCTTGATCTTGCCGAGTTTTTCGCTCATCACCTCCTGCGCGATGCCGGTGTGCTGCACCTGCGGGTCGGCAAACACCTTGTCGATGGTGTTGATCGGGCCGCAGGGCACGCCGGCGGCTTCCATCACCTCCACCCAGTGGGCGGTGGGTTTGTGCTTGGTGACTTCGGAAATCGCGGCGTTGATGGCGACGCGGTCTTTACTGCGTTTGCCCTGGGTGTCCCATTCCACTTTTGTTTTCCACTCGGGTTTGCCCAGCGCGTCGCAGCAACGATGAAACACGCGACCCGAAGAGGCGGCGATGTTGAACAGGCCGTCGCTGGCCTGGAACACGCCGGTGGGCACACCAGTGGGGTGGTCGTTGCCGGCCTGACCGGCAACTTCACCAGCCATCAGATAGCGCGTGGCCTGGAAGTCGAGCATGAAAATGATCGATTCCAGCAGGCTGGTGTGGACCCAGCGGCCGACACCGGTGACTTCGCGGTCAAAGAGGGCGGTCATCACGCCCAGCGCCAGCAGGTTGCCCGCAGTGAGGTCGGCGATGGCGATACCGACGCGCACGGGGCCTTGCCCCGGCAGACCGGTGATACTCATCAGGCCGCCCATGCCCTGCACGATCTGATCGACGCCGGCGCGCTTGCCGTAGGGACCACTCTGGCCGAAGCCGCTGATGCTGCCGTAGACAATGCGCGGGTTTACTTTTTTCACGTCGTCGTACGACACCTTGAGGCGGTGCTTCACTTCGGAGCGCATGTTCTCGATCACCACATCGGCTTTTTCCGCGAGCTTCATGAACGCGGCATGGCCTTCCGGCGTTTTCAGGTTGAGCTTGAGGAATTTCTTGTTGCGGTGCAGGTTCTGAAAATCAAAACCGTCACGCTTGCCGGAGACATCCTCGGCACCGTTGTCTGGCGGTTCGATGCGGATGATGTTGGCGCCCCAGTCGGCAAGGTGCCGCACGCAGGTCGGGCCCGCGCGTGCCAGCGTGAGATCCAGTACGGTGATGCGCGACAGGGGAAGGGTTTTTGCCTGTGTGGCAGGTGCTTCTGCGGGATGATTCATGCTGAAACCTCGGGATCGTAGGATGAGTTTTACTGCGGATGTGCTGCGAATCGACTGCGGAACGGGTAGCCCAAACGTAGCACAGTGAAGCGCCTTGCTGCAATCGAATTGGCGCGGCCGCGCGTGCTGACCGCGGTTGCCGCGATAGCCTGGCCGTTACTTAAAAAATTGTTTAAAAACAATATGTTATATTATGCCGCGTATTGCGATGCTGCTGCTGTGTGAGTGCGGCTACAATGCCGCCACGCGTGCCGCAGCGCCGGCCGGTCCAACCGTTGATTGACAAGGAGGCATCATGCCCAACCCCAACATTACCTTTGACCACGTCCACCTGATCAGCAAAAACGTTCCCGCCACCGCGCAGTGGTATGTGGACAAGTTCGGCGCGGCTATCGTCAAGAGCGCCGAGGTCAGGGGTGCGCCGCAGGTGTACCTGGAAATTGGCGACGGCAGCATGCTGATCGTGCGCGGCGAGCGGCCCGGCGAGACCACTGCCGACAAATCCGGCAACGCGTGGGGCATCGATCATTTCGGCGTGCACGTGAAGGGCGACTTTCTTGCCTTCTGCGCCGGCCTCAAGGCCAAGGGCGTGGCGTTCAGCGCGGAGCCGAGGGACAACGGCCCCACCACGCAACTGGCGTTCATCAACGCGCCGGACGGCGTGAGCGTGGAACTGCTCCACCGCAAGGATCGGGCGTAGCGTGCAAACCATCGCGCGCAACACATCCGGCGCGGGTTGCGCTATGCTACGCGCCGTACTATTTTCTACTTACGACCAAACTGCGGGAGGAAGATGTCATGGCAACGCTCAACATTAATGGCAAGACCCACAACGTGCAGGTGGAGGCGGATACGCCGCTATTGTGGGTGATACGTGAACAGGTGGGACTGACCGGCACCAAGTTCGGCTGCGGCATCGCGCAGTGCGGCGCGTGTTCGGTGCATATCAACGGTGAACTGGTGCGCTCGTGTTCCATGCCGTTGTCGGCGGTGAAAGCCGGTGATCGCATCACCACCATCGAAGGCCTGTCGCCCAACGCCTCGCACCCGGTGCAAAAAGCGTGGCAGCAGATCGACGTGCCGCAGTGCGGCTACTGCCAGTCGGGCCAGATCATGGCGGCAACGGCGCTGCTCGCCAAAAAGCCGAAGCCGACCAATGCCGATATTGATGCCGCGATGACCAACATCTGCCGCTGTGGCACCTATCAGCGCATTCGCGCGGCAATCCATGTGGCCGCGGGCAATTCCGCGGCCGCCGCCGAAATCATGGCCAACGAAGTCACTGTGGTTTGAGAAAGCGGAGAGCGAACATGACACAGCACAATGAAATGATCACCACGGCGGGTCTGGACAATCCCGCGCGCCGCGACTTCATCGCAAAAAGCGCCGCCGCGGGCGGCGGCCTGGTATTGGGTATCACCCTCTCCGGCAGCGTCACCGCGGCAGGCGAGAGCGCGGGCGCGGCAGAGGTCAATGCGTGGGTGGCGATCAAGCCGGACGATACCGTGGTGGTGCGCATCGCGCGTTCCGAAATGGGACAGGGCACGCTGACAGGCCTCGCGCAGCTGGTGGCGGAGGAACTCGACTGCGACTGGAACAAGGTCAGGACCGAGCACATCAACCCCGGACAGAATCTCGCGAAAAAACGCGCCTGGGGCGATATGTCCACCGGCGGCAGCCGCGGCATTCGCACCTCGCATGACTACGTGCGCCGCGGCGGCGCCGCTGCGCGCATCATGCTGATGCAGGCGGCGGCCAGCGAGTGGAAGGTGCCGGTGGAAGAGCTGGCCGTGGACAAGGGTGTGATCACGCACAAGGGCTCCGGCCGCAGCACGACCTACGGCAAGGTGGCCAATGCCGCCGCCAAGGTGACGCCGCCCGAATTGAAGTCGATCAAACTGCGCGATCCGCGCCAGTGGAAAATCGCCGGCAAGCCGGTGAAGCGGCTGGATACCGCCGACAAGCTGGATGGCAGCAAGATTTACGCGGTGGACGTGAAACTGCCGGGCATGGTGCACGCGGCGATCATGGATTGCCCGGTATTCGGCGGCAAAATGGTGAGTTTCGATCAGGCGAAAATCGCCGGCATGCCGGGCAAGCCGCAGGCGCTGCGCGTGAATGAAACCACGGTGGCGGTGGTGGCCGATACCTGGTGGCGCGCCAAAAAAGCGCTTGATGCGCTGCCGATCGTCTGGGACGAGGGCGCCAATGCCAAAGTGCAGCAGGCCGCGATCCTCAAGCATGTCGCATCGGGGCTGGATTCCGACGACGCGTTCGCCGATATCAATGACGGCGATGCGCTCAAGGCCATCGCGGGCGCCGCAAAGAAAGTGCAGGCAACC
>CADECM010000048.1 GCA_902825845.1 uncultured beta proteobacterium | reverse complement strand
AGGTGACTTCCGGCTAGATGCGTTCGCCGACTTTGATCGGCTCATGCCAGCGCCAGTGCGAACCGGCGAAAAACGAATGCACCCCAGGCAGTCCGCCGCGATAGCCAATTGAAATGCGGCTGTACGCATACAACTGGCACGGCGGCGCCAGAAGGCTTTGATGGCGCGACGCGCGCGCATAGGCTTCGTCGGTAAATAGCCGATTGCGGTCGCCGGTGGCCTGCGCCCACTGCCGCACCGAGTCGCGCGTGACTTCGGTCAGGTACGGCGGTTCGTTGATGGTGACTTTTTGTCCGATGCGGGCGCGAATACGCGCCAGTTCTTCGTCGGTGGCTTTGCCGTGTGCGGCCATGCGCGTTCCTCAGGTTGGTGTCGCGGGCACCGCGACGACTTTGTCGGCAATCAAACGCTCGATCTCCGCATCACTCAGGCCGGCGAGTGAACCGAGTATCGATCGCGTATGTTCGCCCAGCAGCGGCGGCGGCTCCAGCCGCGCCTGCTCGTAGCGGTTTTCGAAGCGCAGCGGACTGCCGATCACCTTGACCGTGCCCGCGGTCGGGTGCTGCACGTCCTTCACGAAGCCGCGCTCCCGCACAATCGGCTGGTTCACCGCCTGCCCCATGTTGTTGACCGGCGCGTGCGGCACATCGGCCGCGTCCAGCAATTGCTGCCACTCGCTGACGCTCTTGGTGAGCATGATCGCCGTGATCTGGCGTTCGAGTTCTTCGCGGTTGCGGTGGCGATCCTTCACCGTGCGAAAACGCGCGTCGGTGATCATGTCCTCACGATCGATGGCACGGCAGAACTTGCGCCAGAATTCGCCCACGTGCAGCGCCAGCACAATATGCCCGTCCTTCACCGGCATCAGGCCATAGGGCACGATGTTGTGGTGATTGTTGCCCATGCGGCCAGGGCTTTCGCCGGTCACCAGATAGATTTCCGCCAGATAGCCGAGCAGGCCCATCAATCCTTCCAGCAGGCTCAGATCGATGTGCGACCCTTCGCCGGTGACGTGCCGGTCGTTCAGTGCCGCCATCACGCCCAGCGCCGCCCACAGGCCGCCGCCGATGTCGCCCAGCGGCAGGCCCAGCTTGGTCGGTGTGCCATCCGCATAACCATTGATGCTCATGGCGCCGCTCAGCGCCTGCGTCACCAGGTCGAACGACGGCTTGTCGCGCATCGCACCGGTGGCGCCGAAGCCGCTGATCGAACACAGGATGATGTCCGGCTTCACCGTCTTCAGCTGCTCATAGCCCAGCCCCAGCCGTTCCATCACACCGGGCCGGAAATTCTCCAGCACCACGTCGCACTGCGCGGCGAGTTTCAGCAGGATGCCACGCCCCGCTTCCGTGCGCGCATCGAGCGCCACGCTGCTCTTGTTGCGATTGATCGCCAGAAAGTAGTGGCTTTCGCCATTGACGAACGGCGGTATGGTGCGTGTCTGATCGCCGACGCCAAGTTCTTCGACCTTGATTACTTCCGCGCCCAGATCGGCGAGGATCAGCGAACAAAACGGACCCGCCAGCACGCGCGACAAATCGAGTACACGCACGCCGTCGAGCGGACCGCGGCGCGGTCGCGCCAAGGGGGTATTCATAAGTATTTGTTTTTAAACAGTTTTTTTATACGGGCACAGCCGGAGCAAGAAGCCAAAGTGGCCTCATCACATCACAGCCGCGGCAATCGTAGCCCGACGCCCATCGCATGTCGAGCGACCGGAGCGTCACCTTGACGGCCCATGGCGCCGCGTGTACACCACAATCATTCGCATTCACCAAAGGACCATTCCGCATGGACATTGAATCCACTCTGCTCGTGCTCGGCGCGGCCGAAGTCGATGCGCAGGAGGGCGTGACCCAGGGCCAGTCCCTCAGGCCCATGATCGGCAGCAGCAAATATCCCACCGACCGGCTGCGCGTGGCGCTCGCGAGTTACGAACCCAACACCGTCGAACAACTGCACTGGCACCCGATTGAAGCCTGCTACGTTGTGATGTCCGGCAGCGCCATCGTGCGCGATATCAACAACAAGGAATACGCCGTGGGCCCCGGCACCATCATCTATTGTCCGCCGGGCATTGCCGGTGCGCACGAATGGGAAGTCAAGGATCGCATGCAGTTGGTCAGCATTCGCGCCTCCACCGAGTCCGACAAGAAATTGCAATTTACCGTCGACAAGGCCACCAGGCGCTCCTACATCGACCTGGCCGATCTGGTGAAGCGCGACGCGATCAGCTTCAGCTCGCACTACTGATGTCGCGCTGCAGGGCATAACGCAGGCGCAGCACGGCGGGCGCCGCCATCCATTGCGCCTTGCCGCCGATGGCGGCCAGGTGCCGCGTGCTCAGGGCTTCCAGCGCCGCTGTCACGCCCGCCGCGTCTGTCGTTTCCACCGCAATCAAGCCATCGAGATAACGGTCGCCACCGCGATCGTCGCGCGCGGATGATGCCTGCGTGACGGCATCATTGCGCGCGGCATAGACCACGGACGCCACGCCACGTGACGCCGCCAGTGACGGCAGCAACGTTGCGCACACGCCTTCGGAAAAAGCCTGTTCCTGCCCGGCTTCCGCCGCCACCGGCAGCAGCACCAGTTCACCGCCATCGCCGTTGCCCGCACGGCAAACCACATCACAGATGCCTTTGATGGTGTTGCGAAACCGCGGCACAAAGAAACGGTCGCGCGCGGTGCGCGCCTTGCGCAATTCGGTATGCGCTGCGGACAGCATGACCGCCGCGCTGTGCAGATCGTAGTACGTCAGATACTTCGGCGCGCCGGTCGTCGCGACATAGCGCCGCCCGCGCAGGAATCCCGGCATGCGCGGTATGCGGTCCGGCAGATGCTCGCGGTTGTACCATTCGTTGAAATCCGCTTCGATCTCGGGATCGATATCGGTCCACACGATGAGGATTCCTTGGGTCGCCAACTGCGCCATAAAGCACCTCCGTGGAAACTCTATAACTAATTGTTTTTAAGACACTTTTTATGCTGCGCCAGCGCTGGCGTTTTCGCACTCAGCAGGCCTGCCATCCGTTCGCGCATCATCAGCCAAGTGATGATGCGCGACCACGCTTATGTACTGCAAGCGTTGCGGCCTCTGCGTGCACCCTGCGCGATTCACGCGGTGCCCGCGCCCATCGTGCATCACACGCGTTCGGCGTCCGGCCCCCTGTGTCCCACTCATATGGACGCGGTAAACCTGAACTGTTCTAATACCGCACCGCACAGCGCAAAGGAGATATCACGATGGCGATTATCGATTCCCAGGTCCACGTCTACGAGGCCAACACACCGAAACGGCCCTGGCACAGCGTGCCCAACTGGCCGCCGCACGTCAATGGCGACGAAATGGTGGCGGCGATGGACAAGGTCGGCGTCGACGGCGCGATCTTCATTTCCGCTTTTTCCATGTACCAGTACGACGCCAGCTATGCGGTGGAAGTGCAGCGTGCGCATCCCAATCGCTTTGGCATCGTGAAGCCGGTCAACCCCGACGATGCGGCAGTGGCCGATGTCATCGCCGACTGGAAAAAACCGCCCGGCACCGTCGGCATCCGCATCATGATGACGCCGGAAGCAAAGCGCGACCCGGCCGACCCCGGCCTCGACCGCATCCTGCGTGCCGCCGTGCAGCACGACTTCCCGGTCAACATGCTGTGCTGGGGCAACGTCGACGCCGGAACCGCGCTGGTCGACCGCCATCCCAACACGCGATTCATCCTCGACCATCTGTGCCTGCTGCAGCCGCGCACCCCGCCCGCCCCGCCGCAACCCTGGGCTGACCTGCCGAAAGTGCTCGAACTCGCCAAGCGTCCGAACGCGGTGATCAAGGTCAGCGGCGCCTGCACGCTGTCACAAAAGCCGTATCCCTTCCCCGACATCTGGGACCCGCTCGCGCGCGTGTTTGACGCATGGGGTTTCGAACGCTGTCTGTGGGGCACCGACTGGACGCGCGCTTTCGCCGTGGTCAATTACGAACAAGCCGTCGAGCCGTTCCGCCTTACCGACCGCCTGAGCGCCAGCGAACGCGCGATGCTGATGGGTGGCGCCTGCGCCGCCGCGTATCACTGGACGCCGAAGAAGGGCTGACCGGGGCATGTTGTTCACTCGCGCACCACGGTACGCTCATGCCGCAATGATGTGCAACCCCAAATGACCCATCCAGGGCTGCTGGGGTGCGCGTGTACCGGTGTGGAATTGAGGGCGCCGCGCTGCCTGCCATAGGTGGACTGGATCTCGCGCCATGCACAGCGTAAGCCATTCCGACTCGCATGTGCGGGGAGCGGCGTATCGCGCGACGCGAAGCCGACTGATTTTGCGAAGCACCAGGTCGCATCGTTGAATGGAGACAACTCATGACTTGTGGCACCACCAGTCCCATTGTGACACGATTGGCTGTATCGGCAGGCACACTATTCGCCTTGGTCCCTCTGTTTGCTTGCGACGCGGTTGCCATGGCGGCACAAGCCTACCCGACACGGCCGCTGCGCCTGATCGCCCCCGCCCCGGCAAGTGCAAACCTCGATTTTCGTGCGCGGCAGCTCGCGCAAAAGATGTCGGCATCTCTGCGCCAGCAGGTCATTGTCGACAATCGCCCCGGTGCAAACTCCATCATCGGGACGGAAATCGCCGCGCGAGCAGTACCTGACGGCCACACGCTGCTCTTTGGCTACCACGCCATCGTGATGAATCCCTTTCTGTATGCCAAACTGCCGTACGATGCGGCGAAACAGTTCGTGCCGGCGGCTGGCTTTAACACCGCCTGGGTCGGTCTGTATGTCAATGCGTCAGTTCCCGCAAAGACAGTCAGTGATCTCGTATCGCTTGCCAAAACCAAACCTGACGATCTGACCTGCGCATCGACCGGCAACGGATCGGGACAACATCTGTCGTGCCATCTGTTCAACAAGCTGACTGGCGCGAGAGTTCGCATCATCCACTACAAGGGATTGGGGCAGGTGGTGCCCGACATGCTCAGCGGACAAATTACCATGGTGTTTGACGGCCTGCCGGTGCCGCTGCCCCTGGTCAAGGCCGGCAAGCTCAAGGCGCTGGCCATATCGGGGCCCAATCGGGCGGCATCGCTGCCCTCGCTGCCCACATTTCGCGAAGCGGGTATGCCGGGATTCGAGATGGTGTTCTGGACGGGCGTGCTGGCGCCCAGCGGAACGCCGCAGACCGTCGTCGATGTGATCAATCGCGAAACGAACGTCGCGCTGCAGGCACCCGAGATTCTGAAATCGCTCACGGACACCGGCTCGACGCCACTCGGTGGGTCGCCTGCCGCTTTCGCCGCGTTCATAAAAGCCGAGGCGGCGAAGTGGGGTGCCCTGATCAAGGAGTCCGGCGCGCGTCTGGACTGAGTGCGAAGAACTTGGTTACGCCAAGCAAGCCGGCGACCTCGGGCAGCCGAATGATCCGTGCGTGGCGAGCAATGGAATTTTCAGATACGCGGATCGTCGGTAATCACACCCAGCTTGTACTTGCCGACGAGTTCAATATTAAGCAGCCGCCCCTGCACGTGCTGCGAGATGACATGGATGTCCTGGAAGCAACGCTGGATCAGGCCGCCTTCGAAAATGGAATCGCCGCCGCACAGCGGATAGAGCTTGTCGACAACCTGGGCGGCGGCGCGTATACCGTGAATGCTCGCCAGCCGCGCATGCACGCGCTTTTCCGTCGACGTTGCGCCCTGCTTCACCGTGTCGTCCCACAGATCCTCTACCGCCTCGATCATGAACGCGCGCGCGGAACGCAATATGCCCTCAGCTTCACCCACGGCAAACTGCGAAATCGCCTGATCGCGCAGCATGCCCGGCATATGGCGCGGCGCCTTGGCGCCAGCCAGCTCACAAAACGCGGTCATGCATCGCCGCGCGAGCGCCAGCGCTGCCATGGTATCGCCCATGGCGTAATTCAGCGTGAGGGGAACGCTGTAGCGCGGGCCGTTGCAATAGCGCGGCTGATGCGCGAGATTGTGCGTGCTTAATACCGTGCGTTCCTCGGGCACGAACACGTCCTGCGCCTCGATGGTGTGTGTGCCGGTCCCGCGCATGCCGCGTGTTTGCCAGGTGTCATGAAACCGCATGTCGGCACGCGGCGCGAGGCAGTAGCGCGTTTCCGGCAAACCGTTGATCTTGCGCACGTCGCCGTTCTCGTGCACCGTCGCGTGGCAGGCTAGCCACGGGGCGTAGGTGCTGCCGGTGCTGAAACCCTGTTTGGCCGTGACACGAAAACCGCCGGGCACGACAACCGCCTTGCCCGTGGGCACGGGGGAATTGGCGACCACCGCACGCGCCGTATCGCGCCAAATGGCGTGGGCGCCTTGCGGGTCCATGCGCGAGGCGTACCAGGCATAGTTTGCGCCCTGGTTAACTGCCCATGCCGTGCTCACATCGGCCTCGGCCAGAATTTCGATCACGCGCACATGCGTGGGCAGATCGGTTTCATGGCCGCCGACCTCACGCGGCGCGCTCATGAGGAATAGCCCCGCATCGGCGATGGCCTCATAAACGACGCGTGGCATTTCGCGTTGCCGTTCCGCTTCGTCGGCATGATCACGGATCATCGGCGCAAGTTTTTGCGCGGCTTCGATCAGCGATTGGGGCGTGAGCTGTTGCGGCGATGATTCGATGGAATGTAGTCGGGTGGGCATGGCAGGAATGATACGAAACGTTCAGTATTTGGCCTTGATATAGCGCAAGCAGCGCCAATCGATTTCGACTATAGCGCATTGTCCAATCGCCCTCCAAATCCCGGGAAGGCGCGAACGCAGGCAAAACGTTCACATCATGTAAAGCTCCCGACCAGCCCGTTCAAGGTCGGCCCACCCGGACACGTTTACGCGTTTGCAATGTCAGCCACTGACGCGTTGCCAGAGGTGCCGCAACTGTTCGAGCATCGCCTCTGGTAAGCCGTTATTGTCGATGACCACATCGGCGCGGTCCGCTCGCTCCGCGTTGGACAGCTGCGCATCGAGACGGCTCTCCGCAGTCGCCTGCGGCATGTTGTCGCGCTGCATGGCGCGGGCAATGGCAACCTCCCGGTCGACAATCACCACCCATATCTCGTCGCCCAGATTTTGCCAACCGGCTTCAAACAGTACTGCGGCTTCGAGCACCACCACGCGCGGTGTGCCTGCCGCGCGCACCGCGGCAATTTCCGCTTCTGCAAGCTGGCGGATGGCGGGCCACACAATGTCGGTGAGCTTTCCCAGTTCGGAGGGCTTGCCGAACACCTTGGCGCCGAGCATTCTGCGATCAATGCTGCCGTCGGCCGCGAGCACGTCGCGGCCGAATGTTTGCACAACCTTTGCGTGCGCGGGCGAGCCCGGCTCGTAGGTGCGGTGGCCGAGGACGTCGGCATCGATCACATGCGCGCCCTGCGCCTTGAGAAAGCGCGCGGCAGTGGATTTACCGGAGGCCATGCCGCCAGTCAGACAGATTACTTTGGTCATGCGGTGTGCGTTACCTGTGTCGTTGTTCATTCATGCCGTTTCCGGGTTAAAACTTCAGGCCAAGCTCCTTCACCTGGCGCACGAATTCAGCGTAGTTGCCGGTCAGCTCCGCCCTGAGTTGCTCAGGCGTTGCGCGCTCGGCGGGCTCGCTGCCATCGGCCGCAAGGCGCTGCACCATCTGCGGTGCGTTCATACTCTCGGTCACCACACGATTGATCGCCGCGATAATCGGGCGTGGCGTTCCGGCGGGCGCCCAAAGATTATAGCGATTGGTGACCTGGAAACCGGGAAAACCCTGTTCGCCGATGGTCGGCAGTTCGGGCAGCGACGACGTGCGCTTCAGACCCAGCGAGGCCACGCCGCGCACTTTGCCGCCACGTATCACGGTGGTCGCAGACAACGAGGCAGAGACACCGACGATGACCTCCCCGGCCACCAGCGCCAGCAGTGCCGGCGCACTTCCCTTGTAGGTGACGTGCTTCAACTTCAGGCCGGATAGCTTCTCCAGCTTTACCATGCCCAGATAGACCGTACCGCCGACCCCGGTGCTGCCGGCAAACGGCAGCGGCTTGCTTGCCGAGAGCGCAATCAATTCCTTCACCGACTTTGCGGGCACGCTGAAATTGACCATCAATATGTAGGGCTGTTGCGTCGAGCTGACGACGGGATCAAACGCTTTCAGGACTTCGAAAGGAATCCGTTTGGTCGCGCTTTGCAGCAATAATCCATCCCCCGACTGAAGCAGGGTGTAGCCGTCGGGCGTCGACTTGGCCAGCATCCCCGACGCGATCACGCCGCCACCGCCCGGACGGGGGTCGACCACGACATTCTGGCCCCAACGATCGCTCAATAGTTTCGCCGTCACTCGCGCGATCATGTCGCCGCCCGCGCCGGGCGTCGAGCCAATGAGGATGCGTATCGGCCGCATCGGATAATTGGGCGGCTTGTCCTGCGCAAATACCGCCGCGCTGCAGACGAGCGCAGGCGGCGTCAACCAACAGATCAATCTCGTGACTTTGGCAATCATGGTTACCTGGCCTCCGTTGATGGTTCACCCCACACAATCGATGCGCTTGCACAACGCACGCGAGTTGGTCCCATGCGATGCCGTCCAGCGCCCCTTCCGCGATCAGAACAGCGCCGCCACGCCCGCGACGGGAATACCCGTGGCACCGGGCCGCCGCGCGCCCAACAGCCGCCGCGCCTCGTCCAACCGGCCCGCATTGAGACAGGCCTTCAGCAAGGTGAATTCGATCAGATCATGCTGCGCACGGCTGCCGCCGATGCGTTCATTTTGTCCGGCGAGCGGCGCCAATGCCGCGATGGCGGTGGAAAAATCGCCGCCTTCAAACGCCGCCAACCCGCGTGCCAAGAGCGGGAGATAGTCGCCGGACGGATAGCGTCCCGCGCTCGCCTGTTCCGCCATCTGCCGCACGCGCGTCTGCAACGCAGCGTCGTCGCCCATGACGACCGCGGTCAGGATCAGGTGCAGGTCCGCGAGCCCGGCGCCGGGCCGCGGCAATGCGTTTTTTCCGAAATCGTGCAGCGCGCGCCAGGCAGCGGCATCGCGCGGGTGGCCGGCCAATTCAGAACGCCACAGGAACCCGGCGCCGTCGGTCATTTTCTGTTGCGGCCCGCTGCTGTGGCACTCAAGCGTGACAGCGTCCCGGTAACGCTGCAACGCGTCCGCCCATTGCCCGGCGCCCAGTTCGAAAAGGGCGAGATGCCAGCTCAGATGACCGTGAAAAGATCCGTCGCGCGGATAGCCGGCGAGCCAGCGTGAAAGAAAGTCGCGCCCGGTATCCACATCGCCGCTCTCGTAACAGACATGCGCGAAGCCGTGCGCCGCATGCGCGTTGTTCGGGTTAAGGACCACCGAGCGCTCGATGATTGGGCGGGCAGCAGCAATGCGGCCATCCTCCGACAATGCTGTCGCATGATAGGCGAGGAACCAGTAGTCGTCGCCATAATGCGGGGCGAGACTGTCCATCAGCACTGCGATCTGATGCTTCTGGCCGACACGGCCGGAACCGCCGATCAATCCATTCGGGTTCGCGGCACTGGCAATCATCAGCGCATCGCGCGGCCACGACGCGAGATGTGTATGGAGGTGCGCTATCGCATCGTCGACGCGGCCCGCAAACGCAAGCTCGAAAAAACCGATGTGTCCGGACTCGCGCGCCGAAAGGCCGCTGTTCAAGTCGCTGGCGGCAGCCAGCGATGCACGCGCCGCCACTGCGTTGCCTTCGCGCATCAGGACCTGCGCCTTGCCCACATGCGCCAGCGCCAGACCCGGATCGGCGGCAAGTGCGCGGTCGTAGGCCTCAACCGCGCCGGGGTAGAGCGTCAGCGCGAGATCAAAGCCCCCAACGTAGGCGTCGCGCGCGGCAGCGGAGGTCGTGGACAGGGGAAGATCGTAACGGTCTGCGAGCATGGGAAATCTCCATCGCAAGGTTGTCTGAACGGGACTTGTGTCGCTGCGGCACGGGAATCTTAATCCTGATCTTCAACCGCGTGTCAATCCATGCCGCAACGCGCGCGGCGTCAGCCAGCCGCCCACCGTTGTGATGCGCCGCGTGCCGCGCCGCCATGGGCTGCTGCATCACCTCGTCCATCTGCGTGATCGCCTGGTGCACCTGCTCGATGCCTGCGCTCTGTTCATGGTTCGCCGCCGTGATCTCGGGAATGATGTCACTCACGCGCTGGACCGGGGTCACGACTTCCTCCATGGTATTGCCCGCCTGGTCCACCAGTTGCGTGCCGGTGTCCACCTGGTTCACCGAGTCGGTGATCAGTTTCTTGTTCGATTTTGCCGCAGTGGACGAGCGTTGCAGCGGCCGAGGATGCCGGGCAACGCCGCCGCCAGCCTGGAGCCGACAGGCGACGGTCTTGGTAGTTCAGCTCGTAGATGCCTACGAGCGGATCGCGCAATCCAAGCAACGCTGGTCAGCCTGTCAGCGGGTGAATTGTGCGGGCTACCGCCTCCCGTTCGCTTAACCCGCCGTTCGCCCACAGCGAGCCAAGGGCTATCACTGCGTCCAGTCTTCGACAAGCTCAGCCTGATCGGTAGAACGACCAGATTAACTGCATGGCGTGTAAAGAATTCTTGTTAATTGAAGTTTTAATGCCAAGAGATACTGACGGCTCGATTGTCAGGCAACTCTGTCGTCGGAAGGAATCGCGGGTTGGTGCCAGTGCGCGCAATCGATCTGAAGCGTCAATTGCTTGCGGGGTAGCACACGGGCGGAAAGCATTCGAAGCCCGGCTTTGAAAACAAGTAGCCCTGGAACAGGTGGATACCTTGATCCGCGAACCAGCGATATTCCTGCACCGTTTCGATGCCCTCTGCAATCACGTCGATTCCCAGATCGGTACACACTTGTGCCACTGCGCATACGATGGCCTGACGCGGCCCATGTTTATCGATTCCGCGCACCAGGTTCATGTCGATCTTGACCTGATCGGGTTGCAGTTCCGCCAGAAGATTGAGCCCGGCGTAGCCGGCGCCGAAATCGTCAATGGTGATCTTCAGCCCCAGGCGCCGATACTCGTTAAGCCTGGCGGCAAAATGCGCACAATCGGCGATTACCTCCTCTTCCGTGACTTCGAGATTCAAACGCTCGATGGCCACATGGTTTTCGACGGCCGCATCGAGCGTGGCGCTAATCGAGGCTGGCGCTTCATACAATCCCTGCGGCAGAAAATTGAGATTGAGGTCACAGGCCAGCCCAAGTTTCGCCGCCCGCGCAATGGCCGCGACACGACTGTCCTGGTCGAACTGATACTTGTTGCATTTGGGAACACGCTCGATGACGTGAAACGCTGGTTCATTGCCGAGCCCGCGCACCAATGCCTCATAGGACACGACTTTGCGTGCCTCCACGTCAACAATGGGCTGAAACGCGTAAGCAAAGGCCGGCACCGTCACTGCCGAAGTGTTCGGCCGTGACTGCCCCGCATCAACCACACGCAGTTGCTGGCCAGCGCTCATGCCGCCACTTTCTGCCGCATGCTCGGGGCCGTCTTGTGCCAGCGGCCATCGCGGAATGCCGCCAGCAGTTTTTTGGCCCGTCCGGAGTCGAGATCAGCAAAGCATCGGGCTTTGCTGAAAAAGTCGTTTGTGCCTTCCATTTTCGCAAGTTCTTCTCGCGAGACGTTGGAAAATCCCATGGTCCACTCTGCAAAGGATCGCTTGTGAATGGGCTCCAAAATAATTTTGGTGACCTGCTCGTGACGCTTGTCGTTCTCAATCTTTGCGTAGAGTGCGGCAATAGCCTCCTCGGGCCCTTCCAGCACCTGAAAAAAGCTGCCTTCGGCGTAAAGCAGGATGCCCGTCAAGTCGTTTAACGCGTTGAATTCGCGTGCTTTTTTGAGCAATTCTGCAAGCTCTTCCGGGCTGAAGGCATGGGTTGCCGCACTGGAATATATGCAGTGAATCAATGGGGCAGTATTGGGAAGGTCCATCGCACGCTCTCTCAAGAAGCCGTTAAGGGGGTGATCAACTGCTCATCGGATGATCAGCAGAAAACTTTAGACCGGATGCACAATTCATTTCCCCGAAGCAAAACAAATTCACGGCAATACGGCACAGGAGACTTTCCGGCCTCTGCTTCGCAAAATTCCAGCGGATACGGTTTCTTGTAATTCTGATCGCAGCAACCCTGATTGCCGCCACCCATTGGCGTGTTGCAGGCTGTTGGGGACTCGAGCGCATGACTGACTCACGCCCTTCGCTCCAGCGACACACAGCCCGAAATTGGATCTGGGGGCCGGAACCCAGGTTATAGCTGCCCGCGCGAAGCACTGCCCTAAAACTTCTGCCATTCCTCATCGGAGCCGACGACTTTCTTCGATGCGGCCGCCGGCGTCGCTGGGGATAGGAAATTCAAAAACCCTTTTTGCATATACCCCACTGCATCCACCCGCACGCAACCGGTCAAATTGCAGCGCCAAGCCCCGACCACCAGACGGCCCCCTCCCAACCCGTCGAAAGGACTGTCGTTAACTATCTGATTTAATGTCATCTTTTGAGCGGCGCATCCGTGCAGCTCGAATGCTATCCTCGACCCCGGTCCATACCGTCCGATACGCGCGTGTCATGCCACTTCGAACAACGCCTCCCGCCGCACCGGAACGATCGGCAGCGGCTGCGGGGCTAGCCCCAGGTGCGTGAATATTTTCTCGATCACGTCGGGCTGCTCGATCACGGCGATCAACTTGAGCTTGCCGCCGCATTCGCAACGTTCCATGTCAATGTCGAACACGCGCTTGAGCATTTGCGCCCAGCGCATGCGCGCGCTGTGTGCGCAGACGGGGTCTTCTGCTGCTGCTGGCTCCGGTGTTTTCTGCGTCCGCGCCCCCGGCACCACCTTCGATCTGAATTTGGCGTTCGGCGCCAGCACGCCGTGAAACCACGTCAGGTGCAGCCGCGGCCTTGGCACCAGCGCCGCCAGCCGTTGCGTGATGTGGGTCGCGCCATCCGCCCACGGGGTTTTGAGTTTGAGGATGACTTTCCCTTTGCCGTTGATACTCAGCCGCGCGTTGCTCAGCGCCGGGGTGATGAGCTCGGGGTGCACCGCGAACAAGCTTCTCAGCGGGATGGGAAATGACAGCACCCATTGGCGCACCGGCACGCGGGGAATAATGCTATCGGAAAGCGTCGCCGCTGCTTCGTTCATGCGCCGTATGCCCCACGAGGGGCAGATGCCACGCCGCTTGCAACTGAATGCCACCAGGGTGTCGCGGCGGCAAGTATCGCAGGTGAGGCGGATGAAGCCGTGGGCAAGGATGCCGCAGGCGAGGTACGCGTGAATCTCTTCTTGAATAAAGCGCGGCAGCGGCGCACCGGCTGCTTCACATTGCGCCAGGAAGGTGCGCGCGTGCGCGGCCACCACGCGATACAGGGGTGTGGGCTCGGGGCGGTGGCGCTGGTAGGCGGCTTTGCCGGCGGGCTCGCCGGGCGTGGTGGGGTGAAGAGGATTACATAATATACTGTTGTTATATAGCCTGTTTTTTTCAAGTATCTGATTTTATTCATTCTTATTTCATGCCCCTGCCTGCACTTCCGGCGCCTGCCGCCCTGCCTGTCTACTGCGAGCTGCACTGGCGCGGGAGTCTTAACCCTGATCTTCAACCGCGTGTCAATCCATGCCGCAACGCGCGCGGCGTCAGCCAGCCGCCCACCGTTGCAATGCGCCGCGTGCCGCGCCGCCATGGACAGTGCGCGCGTTCCCTGTTGGAATGACGCAATGCCATTCACCATGGAGGAGGCGCCTGATGCCGATCATCGATTCCCAGGTTCACGCCTATGAGGCCAACACCCCACAGCGCCCCTGGCACAGCGTGCCCAACTGGCCGCCGCATGTTACCGGCGACGAAATGGTCGCGGCGATGAACAAGGTCGGCGTCGATGGCGCGATCTTCATCTCTGCGTTTTCCCTCTACCAGTACGACGCCAGCTATGCGGTGGACGTGCAACGGGCGCATCCCAACCGCCTCGCCATCGTCAAACCGGTCGACCCGGACGATCCGGCAGTGGCCGATGTCATCGCCGCCTGGAAGCGGACGCCCGGCACCGTCGGCATTCGCATCATGCTCAGGAAGGACGCCGGCCGCGGCGCCACCGACCCGGGCATCGACCGCATCGCGCGCGCGGCCGTGCGCCATGATTTCCCGGTCAATCTGTCGTGCGCCGGAAATCTGGACGCGGTTGCGGCGCTGCTCGACCGCCATCCCGACACGCGTTTCATCATCGACCACCTGGGCCTGATGCAGCCGCGCACACCGCCTGCCCCACCACAACCGTGGGCCGGGTTACCCGGGCTGCTGGACCTTGCCCGGCGCCCGAATGCCGTGGTCAAGGTCAGCGGCGCCTGCACCCTGGCGCAGACACCCTATCCCTTCCCCGACATCTGGGACCCGCTCGCACGCGTGTTCGACGCCTGGGGCCTTGAACGCTGTCTGTGGGGCACCGACTGGACGCGCGCCTTCGCCGTGGTCAACTACGAACAGGCCGTCGAATCCTTCCGCCTCACCGACCGCCTGAGCGCCGGCGAACGCGCGATGCTGATGGGCGGCGCCTGCGCCAGGGCGTATGGGTGGACGCCGAAGAAGGCGTAGACCGCAACGTCCATGCTGGGTGGCTTGCGTCGCGGCACGCCACCCGCCCTGTTTCGGTTTGAACGGGAGCGAGTCATCAGTGGCCCCGGCGCGGCAAAACAAATTGAACTCATTTCATAAATATTCGCGCGCTGCGTTGTGGTCCAAATCGGTGGTGGCGCGAAGGACGAGGAAGCTCATACCGCAAGTATGAGCAACGAGTCCGATAAAGCCAGCACCGATTTTGACCACAACCCTTAGGGACGGAGCCCTGTGGGCGCGCTGCTTTGTCAGCCAAGCTTGCAATATTCGCGATATTGCTGCGCTTGTCCTTGTTGCATTGCGCCCACAGGACCTCCGTCGCACGCGTGAATATTTGTGAAATGAGTTCTAGAGCCTGTTATGAACTTCCGTGAAATCGAAAATCGTCTCCCTCATCCCAACCCTTCTCCCGAAGGGAGAAGGGCTTTTCGCCTCTTGCCCGCCGGGAGAGGGGCGGGGATGAAGGAAAACGAATCGTATAAGTTATTGATTTTAAACAATATTTCTGAAGTTCATTACAGGCTCTACGCGCTTGCCGCGATGCCGGCGGACAGAGGCGCGTGCGGCACTGTTCCAGCTGCAGAACGTGCGGTATGCGCGATGGGCCGATCAGTACGGGTCAGCCGATTGCGCCGCCCGATTCCCCGATACACGATACCGTTATCGTATAACTGCGCCGGATCGTAAATGTTGCGCCCGTCAATAATGATCGGTTGGCGCATGCGGCGCACCAAGGCGTCGAAATCGGGGTTCTGGAAGCACTTCCACTCCGTCACCACCAGCAAAGCGTCCGCGTCGTTCAACGCGTCGTACGGGTCATCGGCAAAATGCAAGCGATTCAGCGAGTCAGTGGCCTGATCGAGATCGCCAGCGAGCGGCGCGTGCGCGGCGCGCATGGCCACCGGGTCGTAGGCCACGACTTGCGCGCCGCGTTTTAGCAACTCGGCGATTGCGACGCGGCTGGGCGCGTCACGCATGTCGTCGGTATTGGGCTTGAACGCGAGGCCCCACACCGCGAATCGCAAACCCTCGAGCGCGTTGCCAAACAGATCGACGACGTGCCTGACCAAGGCTGACTTTTGCGCCATGTTGACGCGTTCAGTGGCGGCCACGACTTGCATCGCGAGACCGAGCCGCGCCGCGGTTTGAATCAAGGCGCGGGTGTCCTTTGGAAAACAACTTCCGCCATAGCCGGTGCCGGCATACAGGAAGCCGTGGCCGATGCGGCTGTCGGCGCCGATGCCGCGCCGCACCGCATCGATGTCGGCGCCAAGTTGATCGGCCAGATTCGCCATTTCGTTCATGAACGAAATGCGTGTTGCCAGCATCGCATTGGCGGCGTACTTGGTCAGTTCCGCGCTGGCGACATCCATCCAGATCGTCCGGTCGTGGTGGCGGTTAAACGGCGCGTAAAGACGGCTCATGATCTCGCGTGCCCGGCCACCCTCCGGCGTTTGCGGCACACCGATGACGATGCGGTCAGGCCGCATGAAGTCTTCTATGGCCGAACCTTCCTTGAGAAACTCGGGATTTGACACCACGGCAAACGCCTGCCGCTCCCGGCCTTGGCTCGTGATCACCGCACGCATCTCGGCTTCGACGCGCGCCGCAGTCCCCACCGGCACCGTTGATTTGTTGACCACCACCGTGAAGTCGCGCAGTTGCCCGGCAATTTGCCGTGCCACCTTCAGCACATGCTGAAGGTCAGCGGCACCGTCCTCCACGGGCGGCGTGCCCACTGCAATAAAAACCACTTGCGTATCGCGCATTGCGCTCGGCAACCAAGCCGAAAACGAAAGGCGGCCCGCGGCGTGGTTGCGCGCCACGACAACATCCAACCCTGGTTCGAAAATCGGCATGCCGCCCGCCTGCAGCGCCCGAATGCGATCATCGTCGTGATCGACGTTGGTAACCTGATGGCCAAGTTCCGCCAGACAAGCCGCGGTCACCAGCCCAACATACCCCGCGCCCACCACCGTGATTTTCATGAATGTTCGAAAAGGAGTAGCGACCGGCAGATCATGCGCGGTGCCGATGACAGCGCAATGGCGTTTTCATGACGTATCGGTGAAATGTATCCACGCTCGGCGATGAAAAGGCTTGCGAGGGCGCCGCATCGATAGTGCGTTTCGTGCAATAGGCCAGCGGTAATGCCCGCGGGACCTCGCGTGTCACATGCCCGCAACACTGGCGTCCTAGAATCACTGCCAGTTCAAACGCTTAGTGCACCATTTTGAAGCCAATCCGAAAACTCCGCGTCCATCTTCATCGTGACAGCCGCAGGGCGCGCAGCCGCGACGGCGGGATGATACGGGCATGACAGTGCTGCGGTCGTTCTGGCACGGTCTCAGAAGCGCTTACGGCCCGCAATCCCCCTATTCAACTACTCGACGCCCCCACCCGGCAACGTGCGATTCCACGCTGCCGGGCCGCCAGCAGCTGATTGAGCGGCTAGGGCTGATACCGGGTAGTCACGTGGTGGAGTTCTGCACGGACAGCGGCAACATGATGGATGTATGGGGCGCACAGCTAGGTTCGCTGGCATCGCTGGAGCTTGTCGAACCACGCTCCGACATATTGCCGCAAGCCTATCGCCGCTCGAGCGCACACTCCAATGTCCGCGTCGTTCAAGCCAGTATCGGCGCATACCACTCGCCGGCGCCGGCCGATTGCGTGTACTTCTCGTATTCATTGAGCCACGCTCCGGATTGGGTAAGGGCGCTCGACAATGCGCTGGCCGCACTGAAGCCCGGCGGCACGTTGGGCATCGTCGATTTTTACCTGCCGGATGCACAGGCGACGATGACGCGCGAGCGGCATGGCACGATAAGCCGGTGGTTCTGGATGCAATGGTTCGAGCATTTTGACCTGCATGTCTCCAAAGCCCATGTACCCGCCCTGTTCGCGTTGACCGACCACGGGAATATTCAGGAAGGACTGGGCGTGTTCCCTGGCATGCCCGCGCTGCGAGTGCCTTACTACGTGTTCACGGGCATCAAGCCAGCCCGTGTGCGCGCCGAAGTGATTAACGATCTGTGGAAAAAAAGCGCCCAACAACAATGAAACGCGTACGCACCCTGTTTTTGTCCGATGTGCATCTGGGCACTCGCGCCTGTCAGGCGGAACGCCTGCTGGCCTTCCTGCGGGAATACGAGACGCAATACTTGTATCTGGTGGGCGACATCATCGACTTGTGGGCACTGAAGCGCGGGTTCTACTGGCCGGCCACGCACAATACCGTGGTGCAAAAGGTGCTGCGCATGGCACGTCATGACACCCAGGTGTTCTTCGTCCCGGGGAATCACGATGAGGCTATCCGGCAGTATGTCGGCATGTCGTTTGGCGCCGTGGAAATCGTTGCCGACCATATTCATACCACGGCAACCGGGCAGCGCTACTGGATCATGCACGGCGACCAGTATGATCAGGTGACCACCTGTCATCGCTGGGTGTCTGTGCTGGGCGATCTGTCTTACACGTGGCTGGTGCATATCAACCGCATGCTCTCGTTGAGCCGGCGCAGGCTGGGTATCGGCGGCCACTGGTCGCTCGCCGATTACGCCAAGCGCAACGTGCTGAAAGCCGTGGCGTATGTCGGCGATTTCGAGAAGGTGGCCGCGCACGCAACGACGCAGAAGAAGCTTGATGGCGTGGTGTGCGGCCATATTCACACGCCCACCATGAAAATGCTCGATGGCATTCAGTACTTCAACTGCGGCGACTGGGTGGACAGCTGTACCGCACTGGTGGAACACAGCGACGGACAAATGGAATTGGTGCGCAGCACGCCGGAACTGAAGCTGGCGACCATGGTGCCGCTGCTGCCACCACTCGAGACCACCCCCGGACAGGAACGCCTGCGCGCCTGAGCGTGCCGCGAATCATTTGACAACCGGAAAGCCAACCCCATCCAAGGAATACAAAATGTCGGAGTTCTTGAGGCAACTGTCGATTCAGCGCTGGGACGATCATCGTTATTACCATCACAGCCGCATTAACCAGTCACTGCACCTGGTGAGCGCGCTGAGTTTTCTCTGCGCGTATGCGACGCTGTTTAACGACCCCGCGACGGCGGCGTTGATTGCCTGGCTGATCGCCATGGTGAGCCGGCAGGCGGGCCACTTCTTTTTCGAACCCAAGGACTATGACGAGGTGAATCAGGCCACCCACGAGTACAAGGAAGCCATCAAGGTCGGCTACAACCTGCGGCGCAAGGTGGTGCTGATGGCGATCTGGGCGGTCTCGCCGGTGCTGCTGCTGTGGGACCCGAGCGGTTTGGGCTGGTTTGAGCCGCACGCGGATTTTGCGGGCTATGTGCACAACACCGGGTGGTTGTGGCTTGCCATCGGCGTGGGCGGATTATTGTTCCGGACCGTGCAACTATTCTTCCTGAAAGACGTGATGTCGGGTCTGGTGTGGATGTCGAAAATTCTCACCGACCCCTTTCATGACGTGAAGCTTTACTACAAGGCGCCGCTGGCCTTGCTGCGCGGCGAACTGATCGAACCGCGAAAAGCACATTAATTTTATACGTATTTGTTTTTAAACAACTATTTTTGGATCCTTGCGCGCCTGGAAGCGCTTTGCCAGCAGTTCGCGCAAGAGCCGGCGCTTAATCGCCCTGTTGGTCAGCGCCGGATTGTGCCACCACCAGCCGTCGCGCAGCATGGCTTGCCCTGCCTGCACCACGCGGTGCACCACCGCCTCGAAATCCGCATCGCTGTAGTTGAAGCTGAAGATCAATCGGCCGCTGCCGATCCAGCTCAGTGCAATGCCGGCAAGCCGCAGATAGTATTGAAACAGCCAGTTGTAGCACCCAGGCTGCGTGTACAGCACGGTCCAGATCGACGACAGATGGGCCACCTGCACCGGCACACCCGCGTCGCGCAGGCGCTGGTTAAGCAGGGCCGCGCGGCGATGCCAGGTGGCATCGAGTTCATCGTACAGCGCGCGCACCGGCGCCGAATCAAGACGCTGAAGAAATACATTCATCGCGCCCATGACGTAGGGGTGCGAATTGAACGTGCCGCGTGCAAAGCAAATATCGGCGGGCGTATCGTCGCGAAAGCGTTTCATCCACGCGCGTTTGCCGCACACCACACCCACCGGCAGGCCGCCGCCCAGGGTTTTGCCATAGGTGACGATATCGGCACGCACACCGAAGTATTCCTGCGCACCGCCCGGCGCCAGGCGAAAGCCCACAAACACTTCGTCGAATATGAGCGCGATGCCGCGCGCGTCGCATACCTTGCGCAACGCCTGCAGCCACCGGGTGTACGCTTCACGCGAAAACCCGGCGCGGCGCGAGCTGTCGACGAGCGACGAGTCGCCCGGCGCGTTGGCGTTGGGATGCAGCGCCTGCAGCGGGTTGACCAGAACGCAGGCGATATCGCGGCGGCGGCGCAACACGCGCAGCGTAGCCTCGTCCATTTCCTTCAGCGTGTAGGTGTCGCGTGCGGGTACCGGGTTGCCGATGCCCGGCTGCACGTCGCCCCACCAGCCGTGGTACGCACCGCAAAAGCGCACCAGGTGGGAGCGGCGGCTGTGGTAGCGCGCCAGACGCACCGCCTGCATCACGGCTTCAGTACCGGACATGTGAAACGACACCTCATCCATGCCGGAAATTCGTTTCAGGCGTTCGACGTTATCGGCGACCACCGGGTGGTAAGCCCCCAGCACGGGCCCCAGATCGCTCACCAGCGCGCTGCCTTCGGCGATGCAGCTTTTGTAAAAATCGTTGCCGAACAGATTCACGCCATACGAGCCGGTAAGATCGTAAAACACGTTGCCGTCCAGATCGGTGACGGTAACGCCGCGGGTCGATTGCACAAACGAAGCGGTCTTCAATCGCGCGGCCGCCCACTCGCGAAACTGAAACGGCACGCGATAGGCACTGACAAAGCGCATGTCGGAAATGCCGTTCTCGGCGCGCGCCGATTGTTCGATACTCCTGGCGTAGCGCCGCTGAAACTCGGCGCCCAACGTTTCCAGCGCCGCTGTGCGCGTCGCCACCACGTCATCGGGCGCGCCATCCAGCGCCAGGGCTTGGTGTTCGCCGTAGCTGTAGTGCGGCATCCAGGCTGCGATACGCCGCGCCATGCGCGGGTGGCCGGCGAGCGAGCGATGTTTGGCAAGCGACAGTTCCAGGCGCGCTTTCGCCCGCACGGCCGCGTAAAGCGCCGCGCCGCCGCTGAGGACGTACCAGGTCAGAGCTTCGTTCACAATAACCTTCCGGTCTCTATTCAGACTCAATGAAACGTCAAAAGCTTCCCTCACCCGGCGCTCCGCGCCGCCCTCTGCTCCGCTTCAAGTGTGCCCTTGTCCCGGGGGGCGAAAGCTTGTTCCCCTCTCCTTTCGGGAGAGGGGCTAGGGGTGAGGGAGAACGTTGACGTTTCATAGGGACTGAATAGAGACACCTTTCGTTGAGTAGTGAGGTCATTCGATCATGAGTGTGCGCGCACAACTGCAAAAAATTCTCGCGCAGGAGGACATCAATTTTCTGCTGACCAACCGCCTGCCGCGGCGCTGGCTGACGCAGTTCATGGGTTGGTTCAGCAAAATCGAACAGCCGCTGGTGCGCGATGCGTCGATCGCGGTGTGGCGGTTTTTTTCCGGGCTCGATCTTGGCGAGGCGAAAGAATCCCGCTTTGCCAGCATGCACGAGTGCTTTATACGGGAGCTCAAGCCGGGCGCGCGGCCGGTGGATACTGAACCGTCGATTTTGGCAAGCCCGTGCGATGCCATCATCGGCGCGCACGGAACAATCGAAGGCGCGCGGGTGTTTCAGGCCAAGGGGTTCCCCTACAGTCTGGAAGATTTGCTGGGTGAGGAGGCGCGGGTAAGCCACGCATGGCGAGAAGGTTACTTTGTCACCTTGCGCTTGACGTCGGCCATGTACCATCGCTTTCACGCGCCGCAGGATTGCCTGGTGGAGCAGGTTACCTACTTTTCCGGCGATACCTGGAACGTCAATCCCATCGCGTTGCGCCGCGTCGAACGCCTGTTTTGCAAGAACGAACGCGCCTTGATCAAGGCGCGCATCGCGGGTGACGGGCCGGCTCGCGGCCAATACATTGCGCTGGTGCCGGTGGCGGCGATCCTGGTGGCGAGTATTCGCCTGCATTTTGCCGATGTGCTGTTGCATCTGAACTACCGCGGCCCGTGCCGCATCGCCTGTCAGGCGGTGTTTGCCAAAGGACAGGAGATGGGGTGGTTTCAGCATGGTTCGACCATCATCGTGCTCGCCCCCAAGGGCTTTGCACTGTGCAAGGGCCTGGACGAAGGCACGCGCATGCACATGGGCCGGCCGCTCATGCGCTGGGCGGAGTAAGGTGCGCTGCCCGCGGCACGCCGCCGGTTGCGCGGCCGTGGCTGTCGTGGCATTGGAGTACGTGACGCCAGGTTTGAACCAATGTGTCGGTGACGGCGGACCACGCCAGATGCGCCACGCTGGCGGGCGCACGGCTTCGCAGGCGCACGCGCTGGCCGTCATTCGTGGCGAGATCGACGGCGGCATCAACGAACGACGATTCATCGCCGGGCTTGACCAACACGCCGTTATGCCCGTGTTGAATCAACTGAGCCGCGGCCGCGCAATTGTAGGACACCACGGCGAGCCCACTCGCCAGCGCCTCGGCCACCACGTTGCCGTAGGTTTCGGTGAGGCTGGGAAACAAAAATATATCGCTGGACGCATAGTGTTCGCCCAGTTCGAATCCGGTGCGGATGCCGGCGAAATGCGCTTGCGGGCACGCTTGCTCAAGTTGCGCCCGCAGCGGCCCGTCGCCGACAAAGACGAGCTTTGCCGATGGCAATCGCGTTTGCATCGCGGCGAACGCGCTCAACACCGCGCTGACGTTTTTCTCGCGGGCGAGGCGGCCCACGGACAGTGCCACCACCCCCCCGCCGCTGTCTTTCTCGCCCGGGATACCCCAACGCTTGCGCAGCGCGTGCGAGCGCAGCTGCGGCGTAAACTGCCCGATCGCCACACCGCGCGATAGTACCGAAACATGCTGAAAGCCCCGTTCGTCCAATGCTTGCGCAAGGCTCGGCGTGGGTGCCATGGTTGCCCGTGTGCGGTTGTGAAATTTGCGCAGGTAGGCTTCGATGGATGCGTTAAGCAGGCTCATGCCGTAATGCGTCGAGTACTGGTGAAAATTGGTGTGAAACGAGCTGGTGACGGGCAATTGCAATTGACGTGCCGCGGTGATGGCATTCCAGCCCAGCGGCCCTTCGGTTACCACGTGCACCAGGTCGGGCCGCTGTTGCCGCCACAGTTGCCGAAAGCGGCCTTGCGACAGCAACCCAAAGCGCAGACCGGGATAATTGGGGATAGGCACGCCTTTGACGAGCACCTGATTCACGCCCTGAAGATGCCGCGCGCAAGGTTCCCCGGCGGTTTCCACGGACTGGCGCGGGCGAATCAACTGCACGGCGTGCGCACGCCGGATCAACCCGTTGACCAGATTCCCCCAGGTCATCGCGACGCCATTGACTTCCGGCGGGAAGGTTTCGGTGACTATGGCCACACGCAGCTTGGCGGGCTGCGCGGGGAACGATTCAACGACGGCCTCTTCTGCGTTTCGCACGCATTCATGTTACGGCGGCCGTACCTCAGTTTCGTGACGGCAGCGTTACGGTTTCGCGACATGCCATGGAGAATTGCGGCCGATGGCGGTCCGGCGTGGGCAGCGGTTTCTCCCGGTAGCCGGCTGACCGACTTGCATTGGCCGGCAGCAGTCGGGACACGCATCCCCACGGCTTGCGTTTGCGCGCTTCGAACCGGATTCTGCACCAGGCACGCGGGGATGAACGCAAGGCGCATGCGCCCGACGTACGAGCCAGCAGTGGTGCCGCCTTGATGCGCCGGCGGGCGTTGGCAGTGTCCTGTACGGCCATCCAGAAGACGTTGCGCGGGCGCGAAAGCTGTTTCAATCTTTGCTTGTCGCGTGTGGGCGCATCGCCGGCGAAAACACCTCAGTTCAGCGCGCGGCGATCACCATGATTTCCACCAGCAAACCGGGGCGCACGAGGTCGGCGCGGATACAGGCGCGCACCGGGGGATTCTCACGATCTACCCACGCATTCCACGCCGCATTGTGCGCCTCGAACAGCCGCATATCGGACAACCACACCTGCGCGGAGAGCAGTTTCGATTTGTCGGTCCCGGCCATCGCGAGCAGCGCGTCGATCCGTTCGAGCACTTGCTGTGTCTGGGAGGTGATATCGCCCCCAGGCTCGGGCGTCACGCCCTGAAGGTAGACCAGGTCGCCATGCACAACAGCACCGCTGATATGTGGCAGATTGTTTGGCCGCTCGACAATCCCATACCGGCTGATTTTCATGAAAGCGCTCCTTATTCGGGAATTCGGGTGATCAATCGTGGCCGATAGTGGCAAAAAAACGAGCCTTCCATTCCGTCAAAATGAAACGACCCCGACTGCTTCCAGCCGGAGCCATTCATGTCCAAGGCGGCACGCGCCTCGCAAACGCAACCGCGACGGAAAAGCCCTCCCCTAATTCAGATTAAACCCGTAAAGCTTCGCCGCATTGGTGTAGGTCATCTTGACCAGGTCCGACGCGGAAACGCCTTCGAAATCGTGCGCGATGCTCTGGCGTGATTTGGGCCAGGTGGTGTCGGTGTGCGGGTAATCGGACGACCACATCAGGTTGTCCGCGCCGGTGAAGGCGCGGGTATAGACGCCGACGCGATCCTGAATCAGTGCTGCCATCATGTTGCGGTGAAAATACTCGCTGGGCTTGAGCTTGAGGTGGATGCCATTCTGTCCGCCGTAGCGCAGGTGACCGCGGTCCACGCGTTCGAGCAGCCACGGCAGCCAGCCGGTGTCGGCCTCCGCCAGCACGACTTTCAGTTTGGGATGGCGGTCAAACAGCGTGCTGGTCAGTATCTCGCCCACCGTCAGCATGACTTCCATCGGGTTTTCCGGGTAGCGTGCCGCGCCGCGCTTGTCGCGCGTGAATCGATAGGACGCGGTGCGGTTGCTGGTCAGCGTGTGGATGCTGATCGGCGCGCCGAGTTCTTCCGCAGCCGCCCAGAACGGTTCGTACAACGGATCACTGTACTCGGTGCCTTCCGGCGGCACACAGGCAATCATCGCGCCGCACAGGCCGCGTTTCACCCAGTGCTGCAACGCCTTTACCGCACGGTCGACGTTGTACACCGAAATCAGCGCGAGGCCCTTCAGCCGCTGCGGTGACTGGCTGCACATTTCCACCAGCCACTCGTTGTAGGTGTGGAACGCGGCTTCCTGCAGTTCTGCCTCCTGAATCTGGTACAGCTGCATGGCGTAGGTGGCATAGAGCACTTCGCCGGACACGCCGTCGATGTCCTGATCCTTCAGGCGCTCCACCGGATCGTAGCCGCCCGGACGCAGATCGCGGTGATGCACGTTTTTGAACTTGACCAGATCCTCCTTGGGAATGCCCGCCGCGGCAATGCTGTCGATGGCGCGCGGCACGATGCCGTCGCACACAAAAAACGTGCCGGGCTTGCCCTGATAATCGGCCACGAAGCGCGGCCCGCGCTCGCGATATTTTTTGTCGATGCGCGACTCCCACAAATTCACCGGTTCGAATACATGTGAGTCCGCGGAAATGATGGTACTGTCCGTCGTTGCCATGATATGCCTCCGTTGATGAGAAGTTACAGATTCGGTCTTTGCGTTGCAGTGCATGCCGTGCCGGGCACGGCTATCGGAAAAATCAGTTTGCGAACAGTACCGGAATTTTCGCGTGCATCAGAATATGCCGGGTGGCACCGCCGAAAATCAGCTGCCGCAACCGGCTTTGGGTATAGGCGCCCTTGAGCAGCAGATCGACGTCGCGGCGCGCGCACTCTTCCAGTATGGCGGTGCCCGGCGTGCGGCCGGCGGGATCGACCACGCAGGCCGTGACGCGAACACCGGCGCGGGCAAGATAGGCGGCCAGTTCGTCTCCGCTCGGGCCGGGAATGGTCCAGCCTTTGACGCAGATGACGGTCACGCTGCGCGCCTGCGCCAGAAACGGTTGTGCAAAGGCAATCGTGCGTGCCATTTCCGTGCTCGCATTCCAGGCGATGGCAATGTTTTCGCCGAAGGTGGGACCGGTCACGGCCGGCGTAAGCAGTACCGGCCGCCCGGTCTCGAACAGCGCGGATTCCACCAATGTGAGCCAGTTGAGCCATGGCTTGCCGAAATCGCGCGGCACCACGATCATGTCGAACAGGCGGCCATGACTGCCGACGACCTGCCCCTCGACGCCGTCAATCTCGCACCAGCCGGCACCGAGGCCCTTTGCACCGACGCCGGCAACTTCAAGTCCCTGCTGTCCGGCGCAGGTTTCGAAACGGGTGCGCGCCTGCACCGCCATGCGCCGACTTTCCTCGTCGAACAGCGCAAAGTGTGATTCATCGAGCACATGGCTGTCGCCGTCGATCAGCGGCGGCCGGCGCAGCACAAACAGTCCTTCGACGTAACCGCCTTCCGCACGCACGATGCGCGACGACAACTCGAACGCCTGCTGCGATACGTCGTCATCAAAAAACGGAAGCAGTATGGTTTTCATGGCGCTTTACCTCGCTGAACGTTGCATTGCCGTTGCGCGGCCGGCTGCCCTATGGCGCATGGCGGCCGGCCGCGGTCCTTCTAGTTCGCCTTGATGCCGGCTTCCCGCACCAGCTTACCCCACTTTACCGTCTCCGCTTTTACGTACGCGGCAAATTCGTCGGGCGGCGAACCCACGGGATCGAGCCCCATGGCCAGCAGGCGCTTGCGCGTGGGTGGGTCCACCACGGTTTTCGCGATTTCGCCGTGCAGCTTGAGCAGTATCGGGCGCGGCGTGCCCGCCGGCGCGAACAAGGCGTACCACTGGTCAATTGCATATCCCGGCAGGCCCGATTCCGCCACCGTGGGCAGTTCCGGGACCGACGTTGAGCGCTTGGCCGCGCACACCGCCAGCGCGCGCAGACGTCCGATGCGCACATGCTGCATGGTCGAGATCGCACTTGCGGCAGTGACCGAAATGCGTCCGCCCACGATGTCGTTGATGCTGGGCGCGGTGCCTTTGTAGGGCACATGCACCAGTTGTATGCCCGCCATGCGGTTCAACAATTCCATCGCCAGATGCTGGCCGCTGCCACTGCCCGACGACGAAAACAGGACTTCGTTGGGACGCGCCTTGACGTAGGCAATCAGCTCCTTCACATTCTTGACCGGCACCGAAGGATGTACAGTCAGCACGCTTGGCGACTGGACGAACAGCGACACCGGCGCAAAATCCTTGATCGTGTCGTGGGTCAATTTGTACATGGCCGGCGTGATGGCATGCCCCATCGAGGTCATCAGCAGCGTGTACCCGTCGGGCGTGGCCTTCGCCACCAGGTCAGCGGCAATGGTGCCACCTGCCCCAGGCCGGTTTTCGGATACCACGGGTTGCCCCCAGGCTTCGGTGAATCTCTGGCCCAGCAGACGGCCGGAAGTATCCACACCGCCGCCCGGCGCCAGCGCAATAACCATGCGCAGGGGCTTGGCCGGATAATTTCCCTGTGCGCAGGCAATGCCCGCGGATGCGCCCAGCATTGCACAAACACACTGTAAGTATTTGTTTTTATTACATATTTCCATCTTGCACCACTTCCTTCTCTGTTGGACCTACTGATTTCGCAATGGTGCGCCGCGGCTGATCCCGAAACACCCTGCTGTTGAAAATCGTTGCAGCAGGCGGAACCGCTTCAGCCTCACCGCCCATCCGCAACGTCACTACACAACGAGTACGATACACCCAAGCGCGCCCGCCTTCACCTTTTCAATGCGTTGCAACGCCCCCTGCTTTCAAAGTGCCTGCAGCCGCTGGTAAATGCGCTCATCAATGGTGAAGCCGGTATGCCGGCGCCGTTCGCGTTCCGCGAAAGCGCGCTCGGACGGAATACGAATTTCACGCGCGCCGGGCTGCAGTGGCGTGGTCTTGACGGCGTTGAGCAGCGCCGACAAATGCGCTTTGAATTGCGGCAGCGGCATCAGCAGTTCAGGGTCGAACACGATAAACACGAATCCGAAATCCGCAGCTTTGCCGTTGGTGAGCGCACTGCCGGCCATCAAGCCCATGGCCTGCGTCATCAGCGACAGGCCGAACCCTTTATGGCCGCCGAAGGTGAGTATGCTTCCCGCAATCGCGGCAGACGGATCACGGGTGGGATTGCCTTCGGGATCGATGGCCACGCCTTCCGGCAACAGTTCGCTCAGGCGCCGCGCCAGGATCACGTCGCCCGAGTTGGTGGCCGACGTCGCCATGTCAAGCACCAGGGGATGCGGCTCACCCGGCACGCCGAAGGCGATGGGGTTGGTGCCAAGCACCGATTTTCTGCCGCCCGGCGGCGCCACCGCGCCGCCGCCGCACGCGAAATGCACGCAGGCAAAGCCCGCGCGCGCGATTTTCTCGACGTAGTAGGCGCTGCGGCCGCTGAGCCAGCTGTTGCGCATGCCGACGACAGCGAAACGGCTGGCCTGTGCTTTTGCCAGCGCGAGTTCCGCCGCGCGGTATACCGCGTAAAACCCCGGATAGTTGCCGCCATCCATGCGCGCGGACACCGGCGTCTCGTGCTCGATGCGCAGCGGCGTGCGCGGCTTCCTGAAATTCACGTGCTCGCTGATGGTGAGAATACGCGCCAGCCCCAGCGCGGGATAGCCGCACAGTTCAGCGTCGATGTGATTGATGGCAATCACCGCCGCTTCTCCGGCGCTGAAACCGATATGTTGCAGGGCCTGCTCGCCAAGCGCTTGCGCCTGTGCCACGCTCAGCGTGATTTGTGTTGCAATCATGGATTTCCCTCATTCTCGATACAGACATGTCAGCGTGACGGTTTCTTCCCTCACCCCAATCCCGCTCCCGGCGAGCGATGCCTTGGGAGAGGATGGGCGGGGATGGGGAATGTAAGCACGGCAACCGCGTATTCCGCAAGGTCATGTGTATTTGCTCCGTGCGTGCGGCAATATCAACGGCCCGCCTCATCGCTGCCCAATCGAAATACAATATGACGCTGACCATGGCGCCATCGACCATGGTCTGTGAAAAACCTGAAGCCCTCCCGAGGAGTACAGCATTCCATGATCACCGCCCTGCGTGTAGTGCTCGCCATGGCGTGGTTGCCGGGTACCGTGCCCGCGGCATGGCCACAAGCGTTTCCGGTGAAACCGGTGCGTTTTATCCTCGGTCCCAGCGCCGAGTTGCTGCCGCGCATACTGGGGCAGCAGTTGTCGCAACTGTGGGGGCAACAGGTGTTGGTCGACCCGCGCACGGGGGGTGGCGGCATCATAGCCGCCGATCTGGTGGCCAAGTCGCCGCCGGATGGCTACACCTGGCTATACACCAGCGCCACTTATACCGTCAGCGCCAGCCTCCTAGCGCATCCACAATTCGATCTCGCGCGCGATTTTCAGGCGGTCACCCTGCTGGCGAGCGCGCCGTTTTATCTGATGGTGCACCCGTCGCTGCCGGTGAAGACCGTGCGTGAACTCACAGCGCTGGCCACGGCGCGACCCGGGCAACTGAATTATGGCACCGGCGGCATCGGCACGCCGCCGCATTTGGCGGGCGAGATGTACAAGAGCATCGCGCACGTCAATCTGGTGCATGTGCCGTACAAGGCGGTGTCCGCTTCGGTGGTCGATCATCTTGCCGGGCAGGTGCAGGTGGCGTTTCAGTACGGACCGTCGAGCCTTCCGCATGTACGCTCCGGCAAACTGCGCGGGCTCGCGGTCACCAGCCTCACGCGCTCGCGCTTCGCGCCGGAACTGCCGACCATGGACGAATCAGGTCTGCGCGGTTACGAAATCCTCGGCTGGAACGGCATTCACGTGCCGCTGAAAACGCCGGCGGAAATCATTGGCAAACTCAACACTGATCTGCGCAGGGCACTGCAGGCGCCCGAGGTGCAGCAGCGCCTCACCGCCGCCAGCCTCGACCTCCACGGCACCACGCGCGCGGATTTCGAGGCGTTTGTAAACAAGGATCGCGCGCGCTGGGCGAAGGCGGTCAAGGATGCGGGCATCACACCGGAGTAAAACGAACATGCTATTGATCCGCCTTTGTGCAACCCCCGCCAAACCGCGCCCCGCGTTGCTGTCTGTCCCGCAAGGGATCGCCTTCGCGTGCATCGCCGCCGCGTCCTGCGTTGCCGCGCAGCCCTATCCCATCAAACCCATCCGTCTGCTGACCGCGCAAGTGGGCGGTGGTAGCGATTTCACCGCGCGCCTGATTTCGCCGCCGCTATCCGAAAGCCTCGGCCAGCAGATGGTGGTCGACAATCGCACCGGCGGTGTGATCATCGGCGAAATCGCTTCCAAGGCGCAGCCCGACGGCTACACGCTGCTGCTGTACAGCAGCAGCCTGTGGCTGATGCCGTATCTGCGCTCGCAAGTACCCTATCGCATGACGCAGTTCGCGCCAGTCATCTACATCTCGGCCTCGCCGCTGATCCTGGTGGTGCATCCATCAGTGCCGGCGAAAACCGTGGATGAACTGGTCGCGCTGGCCAAGGCAAAACCCGGCGAACTGAATTACGCGTCGGGACCGCTCGGCGCTTCGCCGCATCTCGCGGGTGAGCTGTTCAAATACATGACCGGCACCAATATCGCGCACATTCCGTTCAAGGGTGTGGGCATCGCGCTCAATGACGTCATCGGCGGCCGAGTGCAGATCATGTTCACATCGGTCGGCGGCGCCATTCCACAAGCCAAAGCCGGCCGCTTGCGCGCGCTGGCTGTCACCACGGCGAAACCGTCACCGTTGCTGCCGGGCATCCCGACCGTGGCCTCAGCCACCGGCCTGACAGGATTTGAAAGTGTGTCCACCAACGGACTATTCACCGGTGCGCGCACGCCACCGGCGGTGATTGAGCGCCTGAACCGCGAAGTCAACAAAGTGCTCGCACGCACCGACATCCGCGACCGCTTTCTGGGTGTAGGCATGGAACTGATCGGCGGCACGCCGCGCCATTTTGCGGACGTCATTCGCGCCGAAACCGATCGCATGAGCAAGGTGATCAAGGCCGCCGGTTTGCGCGCGGAATAAAAGTTGTTTAAAAACAAATACTTACAAACTCCCGTGTCACACGCAGTGACGTGAACGCGCACGACACCCGCGGCGACCGCGAGCTGTTCGCCACGCTCGGTTCCGGGTTGTTCACCAATGGCGTATGGGACATGTTGTCCGTCATCGTACCGCTGTACGCGGTGGCGGTCGGACTAAACGCCGCTGAAATCGGCCTCATCGTTTCCGCGCGTTCCGTGTTGCCGGCCCTGCTGTCGATCCACGGCGGCATTCTCATGGATCAACTCGGCACCCGCCGCGTGCTGCTGTGGGTGGCCGCGGGCTGTACGCTGTTGCCGCTGCTGTATCCGGCATGCGGCTGGTTTGCGGCACTGATCCTCTTGCAACTGCTGCTGGGTCTCGCCTCCGCCCTGGGCATGGCCGCCTCGCAAACCTGGGCCATGCAAGTGAGCCGCGGGGACACCGGCACGCTTGCGCATTACAGCGTGGCGACGCGCATCGGCACATTCATCGGTCCGGTGGCGGTGGGCGCGGTGTGGGACCACTTTGGCGCGTGGGCCGCGTTTGCGTGCGTGACCATCAGCGGTGCAGGCGTGATCGCGACTGCCGCCCGCGGCGCCAGCACGCTTGCGGCCCTGCCGCATGGCCGCGGCGCGGCGGCACTGTTGCCGCGCTGGGAACCGCACAAGCAGGCGCTGCTGCTGGCATTGATCCCGTCGGTGGCTTTCATTCTTGTGGCCAGCTTCCTGCGCAATTCGTCGGGCTCGATACAAAGCTCGCTGTTCGTGGTGTATTTGAACGGCATCGGCATGAGCGGCACGCTGATCGGAACCCTGGTGGCAATCGCCGAACTGTCCGGCGTCGTGGGCTCGCTGATGGCGGCACGCGTCGAACAACGGCTGGGCAGCTACACGCTGGTCATTCTGTGCATCGTGGTATCACTGGTTTGCATCGCCAGCACGCCGCTGATCGCATCCATGCTGGCGCTATTGATCGCAGCCTGCGCGCTGCGCGGCATTGTGCAGGGCATGAGTCAACCGCTGATGTACGCGATTCTCAGCAACGAGGTGGCCGGCAACCGCCATGGCGCCAGCGTCGGACTGCGCAACGCCGTGGTGCGCCTGGCATCCATCGTCACGCCTGCGGTGATGGGCGTGGTCGCCGAGATGTATGGCATCGAAGCCAGCTTTTATGTGATCGGCGCGGTATTTCTGGCAGTTACACTATTGCTGGCATTCGTGTACCAAAAACAAAGCGCATGATGCATTGCGCAAAGCGCCCACCGCGGTACAACCGGCGCGGCCGAAAGGTACTCCCGATGAAAAACGCGGCACGCAACGCCACGCTTGCACTGCTCGCGGCCGGCTTGGGATGGTCAACGCTGCCAGGCGCCGCAGAAACCTGGCCGGTCAAGCCGTTGCGTTTCATCCTGCCCGCGCAACCCGGCACCTCCGCCGACATTGCGGTGCGCGCACTGGCGCAACATCTGTCGAAGCAATGGCAGCAGCCCGTGGTGGTCGACAATCGCCCCGGCGCCGGCAGCATCGTCGCCAGTCAGGCGCTGGCGGCTGCTCCGGCCGATGGGTATAGCTTTGCCTGGGTCATCGCGGCGCACGCGACCAACCCGTCGCTGTATCGCAGACTGCCGTACGACACCCTGAGGGATTTTTCCGGTGTCACGCTGATCTATTCGCTGCGCTCGGTGATCACCGCTGCGCCCGCACTGCCCGCCGCCAACGTAGGGGAACTGATCCGGCTGGCGCAATCCAAACCCGGCGAATTATCCTTTACCTCTCCGCTGCCGGGCACCATCCCGCATCTGATCGGCGAACTGTTCAAACGCAGGGAAAAACTGCAGATGGAGCACATCGCCTACAAAGGCGGCATTGCCGCCCACGTCGATCTCATGGCGGGACGCGTGGCAGTAATGTTCGATGTGCTGCCCAACGCCCTGCCACAAATTCGCGCCGGACGTCTGAAGGCGCTGGCCATCGTTGGCGACACGCCTGCAAAAGAGCTGCCTGGCGTCCCCACACTGCCGGGATTGCTGCCGCCCAACACCCTGTCCGGCTGGAACGGCGTGATGGTACCGGCGCGAACGCCCAATTCCGTGACCAATAAACTCAACGCAGACCTGATCAGGGCCGCGCGCTCGCCCGAGGTTCAGGCACGTTTTGCCACGCTGACCGTCGACACCATCACCAACACTCCGCCGCAATTCGACGCGTTCATTCGCAGCGAAATCGCGTTCTGGGGCAAGGTGATACGCGACGCGGGCATCCGGCTGGACTAGCACGGCAACAGGGTTTCGCCCTCAGCGCAACTCCGGCACCACCCACAGCGGCTTTTCGCCGCGGGCGACGCGCTGCACGTTCTGGTAGCTATGGCCGAAGCGCTTGGGCCAGCTTTCCCACGTCGGCCCTGCCGCGTGCGGCGACAGCACCGTATTGGGCAGCGTGAACAGCGGGTTTTTGGGGTCGGGCGGCTCCTTGTCGAACACATCAAGGCCCGCGGCCCAGATGCGCTTTGTTTTGAGCGCCTGGTATAGATCGGCTTCATTCACCAGTTCGCCGCGCGCGCAGTTGATGAGGATGGCGTCGCGCTTCATCAGATTCAGCGTGCGCTCGCAGATCATGTGGTGCGTGGTGTGATCGAACGGCGCGTGCAGGGTGACAATGTCTGCCTCGCGGAACAGATCGTCGGGCGCGCGGTAATCCACATTGAGTTTTTTCGCCTCCTCGGGCGAGGGGCGCACCGGGTCGGTGTAAATCAGCTTCACCTCAAACCCGGCGAGACGCCGCGCCAGCGTCTTGCCGATCATGCCCAGACCGACAATGCCGATGGTTTTGCCGGCGACTTCATGTTCTTCCTCCTGCCCGAACTTGCTGGATTTCCACTTGCCTTCGCGCAGCAAACGGTCGAGATCGGGCAATTGCCGCGACACCGCCAGCATCAGCATGATGGCGTGTTCCGCCACCGCATACGAATTCGCGCCGCCGTTGTTGCACAGGGGAATACCGAGCGTGCGCAGCTTCTCCAGATTCATGCCGTCGTAGCCAGCGCTCAGAAACTGGATCAGCTTGATATTGCGCATGTGGTCGTAATCGCGGTCCTGTACACCGCCGCGAAAACCCATGTAGAACTCCGCCGACTCGAGCTGCTCGATGCGCTGATCGGGACTGAGTGAAAGGGTTTCGATGCTGAAGCCTTCGGGCAGCAACGACTGGCCGATGCCCCACGCCGCGGGCGCGATTTCGGGGCCGAATACGATTTTCTTCATGGCGGTCCTTTCGACGACGTTCATTGTATAGTAGTCGCTCTCCAACCCGAATGCATCCGCCATGACCCACACCACCCGTGAACTCGCCCGCTTTGCCGTCAACTCGCGCTTCGAGGATTTGCCGCAGAAGGTGCGGCACGAAGGACTGCGCGCCTTTGTCAATTATGTGGGCTGCGCCGCGGGCGGCGCCGGTGAGCCGGTGTGCCTGAAGATGCTCGAAACCATCAGTGAGTTCAACGGCAAATCGGATTGCATCGTCATCGGCTCGCGCGTGAAGCTCGATGCGCTGAATGCCGCGCTGATGAATTCCCTCAGTTCGGCGGCGCTGTCGTTTAACGATACGCACTACCAGACGGTCATTCACCCCACCAGTCCGGTGGGCGCGGCACTGATCTCGCTCGCCACCCGGCGCAAAGTCTCCGGTCGCGAGCTGATCCACGCCGCGGTGCTGGGTGATGAGCTGTGTTGCCGCATCGGCAATATTTTATGCACCCCGCCAGCCGAGTGCGCCGTCGGGCTCTCCACCACGGGATTGCTGGGCTGCATTGGCGCGGCCATCGCCGCCGGCAAGGTGATGGGCTTCAATGAAGATCAGATGACCACCGCCATCGGCATTGCCGCCAATCAGTCGGCCGGCATCCGCGAGGCGCATGCCTCGATGTCGAGCTGGTTTACCCCGGGCAACGCCGCCCGCTGCGGCCTGTGGGCGGCATTTCTTGCCGAGCGCGGTTACACCTGCCCCGATACCATGATTGAAGGCGTCAAGGGCTTCGCGGTATCGTTTTCGTCCAACCCACAGTTGCACGCCGCCACCGATGGCCTCGGCGACAACTGGGAAATCCTGAGCCTTGCCTACAAGCCCTACCCCTGCGGCGTGGTGGTGCACCCGGTGATCGATGCCTGCCTCAATATCTCGGCCAAACAGAATTTCGACGGACGCGACATCGAACGTGTCGAAGTGACTGTGAATCCGCTGTGCATCCAGTTGTGCAACCGTCCCGCGCCGCAAATACGCGCGCAGGCGATGGTGAGTTTTCCGCACTGGACCGCCACCACGCTGATGCACAAGGAGGCGGGCCTGCCGCAGGTGACCGAGGCCATGGTGCACGACCCGGACATTGCCGCGCTGCGCGCCAAGGTGGTGGCACACGCCGATGAAAAAACCGGACGCGAAGCGGCCCATGTGAAGGTCGTGATGAAAGATGGCCGCAGCTTCGAAGGCCATTGCCAGCACGCGCTCAGCACGCCGCAAAATCCGATGACCGACAGGCACATCGCCGACAAAACGCGGCTGCAGATGGAAATTGCTTTTGACAAGGCCAGGGCACAACGCGTCGCTGATGCGTGCTGGACGATCATCGATACGGACGATGTGAGGCCGTTTGTCGAATCGCTGGCCGCGTAGCGCGGTGCGGCATTGCTGCAGTGTCGCAGCGCGAAGCGGGAGCCGGCCGGTACGTGCGGATTCGCAAGCTTGTTATATTCCCGTAAGTTATTGTTTTTAATAATATTTATTGGATAACTCATGCAATGCGTTGCGGCAACTCATCGGTTTCGGCGCCGCGCACTGCGCGCGGTAATTGGTATTGCGCTGCTCGCAAGCACTTCGGCGCTACACGCGCGCGTGACCCGGATCGTCATTGACGAAAAAATCTCGCCGGCGTTTTGCAAGGAAGCGCGCTGCGCGTCGTTTGGGGTGGCGGGCGAGTATGAGCAGATTGCCGGCCGCGCCTACGGCGAACTTGATGCGGCTGATCCGCTGAACAAGGGCATACAGGATATCCAGCTGGCCAAGGACGCTGACGGCAAGGTGCGCTATGTCGCCACCTTCGTATTGACCAAGCCGGTGGACATAAGCAAGGCCAGCGGTCTGCTGTGGCACGATGTGCCCAATCGCGGCCGGCCGGTGTTGCTCGACGCGGCCGAACGCCGTTTCGGCGACATTGGCCTCGCCAGCGCGTGGCAGGGCGACAACGCCGGCATCGGCGCCAGGCTGGGAACCACCGTGCGAGCCGCCATGGCGGTGCGCGCCAATCACTGGCTGCAGCTGCCGGTCGCAAAAAATCCCGATGGTTCACCCATTACCGGCAAAGTCTTCGCCCGCATCATCAACCGCACCGGCATGGAGGCGCAGCCGCTGATCGTGCAGACCAACCCGGTCCCCTATCTGCCCGTCGACCCCGACACTAGCAAAGCCACGCTGGTATCCCGCGATCACGAGTCGACCGCTGGCGCGGTCTCCGGCGAGCGCGCCATTGCCGCGGCCGACTGGAAATTCTGCGGCGGCGGCACCTACGACGAACCACTGCCGCTCGCCGCACTGCCGGTGCACATCTGTCTGAAAGGCGGCTTTGACGCCGCCAAGCTGTATCAGGTGGTGTACACCGCAAAGGATCCGTATGTGCTCGGCATCGGCTTTGCCGCGTGGCGCGATGTTGGCGCGTTCTTCAAGCACGCGGCGAGGGACGATACCGGCACGGCAAACCCGGTGGCCGGACGCATCAGGCACAGCATCGCGCGCGGCCGTTCGCAGTCCGGCAACTATCTTCGCGGCTGGCTGCATGCGGGTTTCAATCAGGATGAAACGAAGCGGCAGGTGCATGACGGCATGTGGCCAATCATCGCGGGACGGCGCATCGCACTGAATTTCCGCTGGGCGCAGCCCGATGGCGTGCTGGAACTGTATCAGGCCGGCAGCGAAGGCCCGCAGTGGTGGGCACGCTACCCCGACCCTGCGCGCAAGCTGCCCGCGCGGGGCATTCTCGACCGTTGCAGTGCCAGCAAGACCTGCCCGAAAATCATCGAGCATTTCGGCGCCGCCGAAATCTGGGGTCTCAAGCTCGGTCCCGAATGGGTGGGCACCAGCGCCAGCGAAGACATTCCGCTGCCCGACAACGTGCGGCGCTATTACATCGCCAGTTCCACCCACGGCGGCGGCGCCGGCGGTTTCGACAGCAGCCTGCCCGGCGTGGGCCTGCCAACGAGCGGCGCGCGCTGTCCCGGCAACAATTGGGGCACCGGCCAGCTGCCGCCGAATCCGCTGCCGCATACCGAAACCGTCAACGCCATTCGCGTGCATTTTCGCAACTGGGTGATGCAGAACTGGCCGCCGCCGGCGAGCCGTTATCCCACACTGCGCGAACGCCAGCTGGTCGACGCCAATAAAACGGCGATGGGTTTTCCCACGCTGCCGCGCCTGCGCCGCACCGCGCCCGAGCCGGGATTCATCAATCCGCTGATCGATTATGACTGGGGTCCGCGCTTCGACCCGAACGACGCCACCGGCATTCCGGACAACGCGCCGCCGCAAATTCGCCAGGTGCTGAAAATGCTGGCACCACGCGTGGATACGGATGGCAATGAAATCGGCGGCGTGCCGGTGGTGCTGCTCGGTGCGCCGCTGGGCACCTATCTCGGCTGGAACATCACCGCGCCTGGCGCCGCCCCCTTTCACCAGGGGAAATTATGCAACTACGCCGGCGGCATGATCCCCTTCGCGCGTACCCGCGCCGAGCGTGCAGCGAACAACGATCCGCGCCGGTCGCTGGAGGAGCGATATGTCGACCATGCCGGTTACGTGGCAGCGGTGAAAAAAGCCGCGGCACACGCGGTGGAAACCGGCTTCCTGCTGCAGACCGACGCCGACGCACTGATCGCCGCTGCGGACAAGAGTCAGGTGCTCCGGTAACCGCGGAAATGGAACACACCCTGTCCACCGCCGCCGCCATCGTCGTCGCGCTCGTCGCCGTGCTGCACCTCTATTTTCTGGTGCTGGAGATGTTTTTGTGGGACAAGCCGCTGGGCCTGAAGACGTTCCGCCAGACGCCGGAAAAAGCGGCCATCACCAAAGTGCTGGCCGCGAATCAGGGCCTCTACAACGGCTTTCTGGCGGCCGGACTACTGTGGGGATTGAGCCTCGGCGCGGCGGGCGCGCCCATCAAGGTTTTTTTTCTGGGCTGCGTCATCGTCGCCGGACTGTACGGCGCGGCAACGGTGAGCCGGCGAATACTCTTGATCCAGGGACTGCCCGCGGCGATCGGCCTCGCGCTGGTGCTGTTGTCGCGGTGACCGCGCTCCATCCGGCGGTTTGATGCCGGCACTGCAGGACACGTGGCGTGCATTTGTTCGGCGGCGATCCAGCGTAGAATAAAAAATCAATAAAATCAATAGTTTAAGTAATTTTCTCGATATATTGAATTACATGCTCAGTACTACCCCAAAATCCGCCACGATGTGCGCAATTCGCGGCGCGGTATGCTGTAGCCGTCAAGCCACCTTCGCCGATTTATCCGCACTGGCAATCGCCGCATTCACCCGCGGCATCACTTCGGTCGCCATCAATTCCATCGATCGCTTGGTGAGCGCCGGATCAACCCAATCCATGCCCGCGTAAACCAGTTCCCCAAAATCACCCGCTTGCTCGCGCAGCCGCAAGATCTGATCAACCACGCTGTTCACCGTGCCATGGATCACCAGATTGTCGAGCACACGGTCCTCGGTGATGGCACTGTCCGGCTCGGATGGATCATTCTTGAAAATGACCTGGCGCCTGGCCTTCATCATCTTGTAGGTGAGTTGTTTCCAATAATACCGGTATGGGCTGCGCGGATCGTCCCGGCCATAGCGTTTCGCAGTCGCGTCATCATCCGCCACGAAAATGGTGCGCGCAATACGCCAGTCGGCCGGGTCGGCCACCTGCCCCACGTTGCGCTTGCCTTCACTGTAGTTGGCCCAGTGGCTGGGCAGCCATTTCGCAAACAAAAAATTCGCCGACAGTGGATGAAAATCGCGCTGCCCCATCTGAATCACCCCTTTCGAGAAGGGCGCCACCACGGTACCGACGATTTCCGGGCGCGGCTTCTGATAGGGTTTATAAAGGTGTCCGCGGCCGATGGCTGGATCGCGCATCTTCGCCACCGACACTTTGAAGCGGTTGTCCGGAAAATCGATGTCATACGGCGGGTCGCGCTCCCAGATTGCCAGAATGACCTCGATGCTCTCGGCGAACATCTTGTTGCGGTCCTGGTCGAGATTGCCCAGTGCTTCCGCGTCGCACGGCAGCGCGCCGGCGCTGATGCCAAAAATAAAGCGGCCCTTGGCCAGATGATCGAACATCGCCGCATGTGACGCAAAGATGACCGGATGCTGCTGCGACAGGTTGCAGGTGCCGGTGCCGAGCTTGATGGTTTTGGTATCGCTGATCAGCGTCGCCAGAAACAACAGGCTGCTGGTGACGTTTTCGGTTTTCTCGGTAAGATGCTCACCGACAAAGGCATCGTGAAAGCCCAGCTTGTCCGCCAGGATGATCGCCTCGCGATCCTCCGCCAGCGTCTCCGTGCAGCTGCGCTCCTCGGGATGCATCGGCATGGTGAAATACCCCAATCTCATGTTGCGTCCTTCCTTTCTCAAAACGTCAAAGCAATACCGTTGCCGCGGAATAACCTGAAGAAAAATCTGTGTAAATCTGCGTCAGTGCTTTTGAATTATCCCTTAACTTCAAACCAGTCTTACTGCTGAGCGCGGCGCAAGGGCAGCGCTTCCGCTTCCGCCACGCGTGTGATCTCGACCAGAAAATCGATCATCACCCGCACTTTGCGCGGCACGTGCCGTGTTGGCGGATACACGACGCTGATCGGCTGCCCTTCCACCGCGTACGGCTTCAGCACTTCAATCAGCGCGCCGTCTTCCAGATCATGACGCACGGTCCACCAGTTCGAGTGCACCACGCCCAGCCCCAGAAGGGCGGCTTCGCGCGCCGCTTCGCCGCCGGTAACCACCAGCGGACCGCGCACGGCCACTTCGACGCGCTTACCCTTGACGCTGTACGGCCACACCGGAAACAAGGCGCTGGCGATGCAGCGATGCTGTGTCAGCGCATCCGGCGTTTCCGGCTTGCCGTGCGCCCTGAAGTAGGCCGGCGATGCAGCGGTCACGCGCAGTCCGCGATTCAGCACTCGCGCAACATAGCGGGAATTGTTGATCTCCCCCACCTGCACCGCCATATCCAGTCCGCGATCGATCAAATCCACCTGCCGGTCGTCAAAGCTCACGTGCATCACGATGTCGGGATAGCGCGCGGTGAACTCCGCCACCCGCGGCAAAAACGTCAGCCGTCCGAACAATGCCGGAAACGACAGCTTCAGCTGGCCCTTGGGCGTCTCACCCGCACTCTTCAAGGATGCTTCAGCGTCTTCCACGTCATTCAGAATCTGCAAACAGCGCGCATAGTAATCGCGGCCATCATCGTTCAGCGCAAGATTGCGCGTGGAACGCACCAGCAGCTGGACGCCGAGTTCTTCTTCGAGCCGCGCCACGGCCTTGGCCACCGCCGACACCGAAACGCCAAGCTGCCGTGCCGCCGAGGTGAAGCTGCCGCTCTCGGCCACCTTCACGAAGGCCTGCATGCCCAGCAACTTGTTCACGGGACTCCCGCCATGAGCGCAATGAAAAGCCGCATTTTACGTTTTCGCGTTCTTGATCGCAGACCAGATCGTGCAGGGCGTCAGCGGCATGTCAAGATGCACGACGCCCAGTGGCCGCAATGCGTCCAGTACCGCGTTGGTCAGTGCCGGCAGTGCGCCGGTGACGCCCGCTTCGCCCATTCCCTTGACCCCAAGTGGACTCACCTGCGACGGCGTGGGGCAATCCTTCATAGTGATGTTTTTGATCAGTCCCGCGCGCGGCAGGTAGTAATCCAGAAAGCTCCCGGTAAGCAGTTGACCGCTGCGGGCGTCGTATAACGCCTGCTCGCCGAAGACTTGCCCTGCACCCTGCACGACCGCACCGTGCACCTGGCCTTCAACAATGGTTTCGTTGACCAACACGCCGAAATCATCCGCGGTAACATAACTCACGACCTCAGTCTCCCCGGTCTCGGGATCGACCTCAACTTCGGCGACATGGCAATCGCTGGGAAAGGTCGCGCCGAAGGACCCTTCGCCGATAATGCTGAATTTTGCATCGTTCGCGAGCGCCGCCAGCGTGACAGTCGCCTGCGGCTCGGTGCAGTGAAAAGCGCCCGCCGCAAAGCGAATCTGCGAAGGTTCCACGCCCAGGCGCTCAGCCACTGCAGCTTTTCCTTGCTCGATCAGCTTGTGCGCAGTGAGATGACAGATGGTGCCAGGCCCGACAGTGTTGCGTGATCCGCCGGTATGGTTGCCAAACAGCGGCGGTTCGTTCAGCCCCTGCCGTACCGCCACGCGCTCGGTGGGCACTTCCAGCACGCGCGCGACCAGCATGGCCAGCGTGGTTTCATGGCCCTGCCCCTGCGAATGCGGCACTGTGTGCACGGTTATCCCGCCGTCACGTTCGACTTCAAGTGAAATCTGATCCCTGTTGTACATGCCGGCATTGGTGGTTTCAATTACCGTGGCCACGCCGCGTCCCCGCAACTTGCCCGCACGAGCGGAGGCTGCCCTGCGCGCCACATAGTCGTCGCTGTCGGCAGCGGCCAAGGCTGTCTCCAGCAGGCGCCCAAAATTGGCATTTTCATAGACCGAGCCGGTCGGTGTCCGGTACGGGAACGCAGTTGCCGGGATATGGTTGCGGCGGCGCAATTCGACGGCATTCACGCCGGTTTCGGCAGCAGCCTGATCGACCAGACGCTCGACGACGTACGCGATGTCGGGACGCCCCGCGCCTCGGTAATTGCCAATGGGCGCCGCATTGGTCAGCGCCACACGGAAGCGCCCGTACAGCGCGGGAATCCGGTACGCGCCGGTGAAGCCCACGATCGGATTGCGGATGGTGCCCGCCGCAGCGGGCGGCGTCATGTAGGCGCCGATTTCCGCGATCCAGTCCAGCTGCAGCGCCAAGAACTTGCCGTGCCCGTCCAGCGCCAGTTCGCCATACACCGTGCTCCCCCTTCCGTGGGTATCGGCCAGAAAGGCTTCGCTGCGGCTCGATACCCACTTCACAGGCCGCCCGGTGGCACGGGCCGCCAGCATCGCCGCACAATATTCGGGATATGCCATGCTGCGCGCGCCAAATCCGCCGCCCACATCACGCGCGACGATGTTCAGCTTTCCCTCCGCCACGCCGGTATATCCCGACAACTGCAGGCGCAGCATATTCGCGCCCTGGCTGCAAGCGTGCACGGTGTAACTCTCATTGGAAGCATCGAACACCACCAGGCATGCGCGCGGCTCCATCGGGCTCGGCACCACGCGCGCGCTGGTAATGCGCTGGCGCGTGATGTGCGCAGCACGGACAAACGCCCCCTGCACAGCGGTCGCATCACCGGTTTCACACTCAAAAGGCATGTTGCCGGGTATATGCCTATGCAACAGCGGTGCCGCATGATCCAGCGCGCGTTCGCCATCGACCACACACGGAAGGTCTTCGTATTCCAAGTCAATCCGCGCACCGGCATCCTGAGCAATAGACAGTGTGTCAGCAACAACAAACGCCACCGCCTCGCCGGCATAGCGAACGCGCTGATGGGCCAGCACCGGCCATTGCGTGAGCAAGGCCTTTGCGCCGTTTGTCCCGGGAAACGTCATGAAACTTATCGGTTGCACGTAACCCGCGCGCACCGCATCTTCACCACTTAACACCGCATGGACACCGGGATGCACCCGTGCGGCCTGGAGATTGATGGACACGATGCGTGCGTGCGCACGGTCGGCGCGCACAAAGTGACCGTACAGCTGGCCTGGCGCATTCCAATCGGCCGCGAACTTACCCTGCCCGGTCAGCAGCCGGTAATCCTCGATGCGGGATACACGCGCGCCGTAAACGTCAAACAGAGGGGAATTCATCGTCGCCACAGTTGCGAAGGCCGAAGCGGGTTTGCACGCGCCGTAACGATACGCATGCCGCGGCCAATACGCAAACAAAGACGCGAGTACCGCAGACTACGAAAGCCGAAGATGGAGGCGGCCAACCCGTTATCGCCCTTGGCCACTGGCACACAGCAGCCAAGTCAAGCGGGTGGTGCCGCCTCTCCATTCATGTGCGTTAGTGTGGTCCCAGCTAACGAATCACCGCCACTCCGCGCACAATCAATGCCGTTATTACACCGGATAATCGGTCTGAAGATGTAACAGGAATCAGTCCATAGTCAATATCGCCAATATCGCCCGTATATCGACCGGCCGTATCGTATTGGATGGCGATGATAGTGGCCCGGTTCCAAATTCGTTACTCGCCGAAACCGTACAAGTATACTTCTTGTTATTGGTAAGGCCACCGACCTGAATCGAGATTGCGCCGGCGCCACCAGTATTGGAACCAGATGCACCACCGTTGCTGGATACGCAGGTAGCCGAATATCCGGTAATGGGCGATCCGCCATCGCTCGCTGGAGCTGCAAACTCTACATTGACCGCATTGATGGCCAGTTTGGCATTTACATTCCTGGGTGCGTCAGGCGCTGCGCCTTGGGTCTTTGTGGTAACCACGAAAGCGCCGGTTACGCCACCTATAGTCAGCGTCGCCGCATTGGTCGTGGTAAAGGCGCTGGAGGCCGTCAATCGCACAGCGACAGTCTGCCCCGGGTTGATCGTGCCGGCAGTGGTCACGAAGGCACCGCCAT
>CADECM010000047.1 GCA_902825845.1 uncultured beta proteobacterium | reverse complement strand
GATTTACAGCGAATCACATTGGCTGAACCGACGGCCGGTTGCCATGATCGTTAGGGCGTCGCAGTCGCAATGAATCCGAGGGGGTAATTAATGGCACGGGGCTGAGTGCATACGCGTCGTGCTGCCCCACGAATCAAATATGCAGTTCCCGCTTGCAGGTGGCAAAGCCCGATTTATTTCAAGGTCGGCTACATTGCGTTTAGAATGGTCGTTCATCCATGATGCCCGTGTAGAGATTTTCGATATCCCGTGCCAATTGAGGCGTATCGAAGAGCGGCGCAGTCTCTTGATTGGACAAAATCTTGTTTCGAATGACGGCCAGGCGTTCCTTGTTGGTGGCAAGTCCCAGCGCAAGCTGGAAATAGTCTTCCAGGTTATTGGCAATGAGTTCCGAGATCGATAGTGCCGACAGTAAACTTCCTGCAACACGGGAAGGGAATGTTTCTCCCGCGCATGTCACAACGGGCAGCCCCATCCATAACGCATCGCTGCACGTGGTGTGCGCATTGCATGGGAAGGTATCCAGAAACAGATCTGCGCATTGCAGCCGAGCAAGATGCTGCTCCTGTCTCATCGGCGCCGCTGTTATCAATCTTGAAGGACTAATGCCGCGGGTGATGGCTTCGCGCTTCAGCGCAGTTTCTGCAGAGGCCGAGTTCACGTAGAGCCAGAGCACACTGCCGGTAACTTCATTCAGCAAGCGGCACCAAATATCAAAAACTTCCGGTGTGACCTTATAGGGCTGATTGAAACAACAAAATACCAAGGCGTCATCAGGCAGGTGGCAGGATGCCCTCGGGGGCGCCGGCAAGCGCGGTCGTTTGCGGTCGTTAGGCTGATAGCTATTTGGCAGGCGCAGGATTTTTTCTGTGTAGTGTTGCTCGTACTCCCGTGGAATGACAAAAGGATCTGCGATCAAGAAATCGACAAAATCCGCTCCCATGGTGCCGGGGTAACCCAGGTAGTTGATCTGATGAGTTGCTGGCCGAAAAGCAAGAATGCCGCTTCGGCTATTCTGAGTATGTCCCTTCAGGTCAACGAGGATGTCCACGCGGTCAGCGTAAATTTTGCGCGCCGAATCAATATCGGACACGTTACGCAGATCAATAAAATAGTCGACTGACTTGCGGAGACGGTGCCGCATCTCACTGCCGTCATCTGGCCCGTAGGAGTATGCGACAACGCTGAATCGATTTCGATCGTGCAATTCGAGTAACTCTGCAATCAATCTGGCAGTGGCGTGATCGTGGAAATCCGATGAGAGATAGCCCAGGACAATTTTTTCATTGCGCGGGCGCTTATGGGTAAACTGCGTTACAGCACCCACGGTGCGCTTGGAAGAATATTCCAAATGAACCCACTTTTGCGCACAAAGGCGCTGCTCGGCTGGCGTGGGACCTGGTAGTACCAGGAATGCAAATGGAGAGAATGTCTGTTCGGGTGCTTCTGTGGGGGTGTATAGGCTATGCCGAAGTGCTTCTATCATTTGCGACATTCCGCGCCAGTCGCACATCTTTTGCTTCAAATGCAGCAGGATGGCCAAAGCGGCGTAGTGCGTGGGATCGAGCCGGACCTCCTTGTCAAATGCTTCCAAAGCTTCATCAAGTCTGCCCGAAGCAAGCAGCAATGATCCCAGATTGTATTGAACGTTGCGCAGTCCGGGTTTCAGTTCGGCGGCCTTCCTCAGGCATCGCTCGGCGTCCTCAAGCCGGTTTTGTTCCCGGCACACATTGCTCCAGCTTTTGTAGGCTTCGGCGTACGCCGGATCGCAGGCGATTGCATCCGCGTAGCATGCCGCTGCTTCAGTGAACTTGCCTTGAGCAAAATATAAGTCACCCTGAGATTTGTACTGGGGGCTCTTGCTTGGGTCTTGAGCAGTATGCGACCCCGAGCAACCCGAAGCTATCTTGGCGACCGTACTTTTGCCGGTCACATACGGTTTTTTTGATAGAAGCTTTCGAACCCAGTCAATCATGTATTGACAGCCATTCGCGTAGTCACTCCATCGCCAAAAGAGCACTCAAGGTTTCGCGGTGGTGACGCATCAGGCACTTGCGTTCTGTCGGTTCATTGATAAATTCAGCCGCGCAGCACCGCAATGCCAAGTTTGGAGCGTGATCCTATGTCTCGATCTATAGGGGTATTGCAATTCTCGCAGTTGCGCCATATGCGCGACTGGCTGGTAATGTGAAAATGGGGTGGATCAATAATCTAGACAGTACGAGCTAAGGTGCCCTAGCGGCTATTGTTGACCGGCGACAGCGGGTCCACCAGATAAGCCACCACATGCGCAATCTGCTCGGGCGTCAAAAATCCGCTGGCGCCCAGGCGTGGCATATTCGAGCAGGGCATGAATGCCCACGCGTTATAAATGCGTTCGTAGGTATAACGCGCTACCGCTTCTGCGTTGCCGCGCTGCTTGCCGTAGCCGATCAGTGCTGGTCCGAGGTTGCCGGCGTTGACATCGCTGGGATCCAGGGCGTGGCAGTTGATGCACAGCGCGCCGTTTTCCTTGCGGGCCTCAATCTTGCCATTGACGATGCGCTGCCCGCGTCCGTCTGTGGTCAGGCGCGCGCCGGTCTTCCAGTCCCCGGCGAGCTTGCCGGAGGACGGGTAGCGGATGCTGTCGCGCGCGGTTTTCGTGATTTCGGCGGCCTGCGAGGATGTGAGTTTCGCACCACCGATTGCGCTGCATGTCCGCTGCGAATGGTCCTGCACCGTGCGTTGTTTCATGTCGGGTGTGCCGATGGCGTGGGCTTCAGCCACCATTTGTTCGGCAGACTTGGCTGTGCTTTGCGCGTCGGGAAACGAAGCGCAGCCTACAAAAGTTGCAGTCGTCAACGCGAGCACAAGGATGGTTTTGTTGTTCATGACACGCTCCCCCGGCTAGCGCCGCACGCCCGGCAGATTGATGACACCGCCGTTCGCCGAGTGATAGAGATAGGTGGTCAGTGCCACGGACAGGTCCGAGGCATAGCCGAGATCCGGCAGGCGCATTTGCCAGAAGCAGTCGTAGAGCCGGTGCTGCATGGTGCGCACGGTGCTGTGTGTGCCGCGATACGCCGGCCAGCCGGTGGGGATGATTTCACGCAATTCCTCCGCTCGAGTCATGTTCGGCAGCTCCTGCAGGCGAATGCGTTTGCCGGAATCGCCGTGACAGGTCACGCACGCAAAGTCGAGCGGGCCGGTGCGCCGGTAAAAAAGGTATTCGCCGGCCTTGTACATGTCGCGTTCCTGCGCATGTTTAAGGCGCACATTCATGCGCATGCCGTTGGAGGCGGCGCCGATGTAACTGACCAGCGCTTCCAGATCGGAATTACGATCCAGAGTGCCGAAGCGCGTGCGGATGATGTCTTCGCGCTTGAAGCCCTGCAATTGCACCATGCACGTCAGCAGGCGCGATTCCAGGTCTTGCACCTTGCCGGTGTCGGCAAAATAGCGGGGCAGATGCGCAAACACCCCTTTGACGACGCCCGGCCCCTCGCCGAGATCGCATTGTTCCAGCGACGCGTTCCGGGGGCCGCGCTTTTCATGAAACAGGCGTCGGCCGCGCTCGACCCACAACTCGCCCGGATTGTCTTCGGCGAGCATTTGCCGGCCCACCGCCAGGCCGTTACCCGCTTTGTCCTGGGCCAGTGCCGGGCAAAGGGTTATTGCCAGAACCGTCGCCATGGCCGCTACGCGGCCAACGTTTCTTATCATTGCCTCTCCTCGTGCCGAATGCCGCTTGTTCGCGGCGGCTTGATCAAGCGGCGACAATCACAGCTTCGTCGGTGCGCTTGTCATCTTTGTTATCGGTCCAGGTGACGACCACTTTGTCGCCAGCCTTCGCGCCTTTGACGCGCACGGCGAACACCGGATTACGCGATACGGCCTGGCTCCACTGCGCGTCGTAGACCACGTTGCCCTTATGCGTGACCAGTACATGCTTGATAAAGTGCATCGGCACCAGAGCGCCGCCGGCATTCTTGCGTTGCCCGGTTTCCATGGGATGTGCGACCAGCACGCGAATGTCAGCGATATCGCCCTTGAGCCGGGCGCGAATTTTCATTGGTTCCGCCATGATGTCTCCTTGCGCCGCCGCTCAGCCGCAGCCGCCGATGGTAATTTTGACTTCGCGGGTGGCGGTAAAAAATTTTCCACCGGCCTGCACGATCGCCCGCACATGGGCGGTTTGCCCCATCTTGATGCGAACGTACGCGTAGGGCTCGGCGCCGTTGGCAAATTGCATCGTCGCCGCCAGCGGGAAGGGATTCTTTTCGGCAATGATCGAAATGGCCTGCGTGTTCGGAATGCGGCTGACCACTTCGATGGGAACCACGGCGCCGTTCTCGGCGATGTCGGGTGCGGTTATGGCGATATCGCTGCTCTCCGCGGCGCCACTCGCCCCCAGCGACTTCAACACCTCTGCCGTGGCTTTGGCCTCAAATCCGGCGGCGTTCCAGGCGGCTGCCACGGCTTGCGAAGTTTTCAGCCAACCTGCCGCGGCCAGCGCGGCAAACTGCAGTAGAGATCGTCGTAACGGGTTCATCGTGAATCCTGATTCCGGTGCGGAAAAAAGGGAGCTATTGTAGCTGTTTGCGAACGGGGTCAAATCCTAGGCGCCCCCGCCCGGCGTGCCCATGCTTTGTCACGCAAGGCGAATCAAAAAAACGGTTTAAAATCATATATTTATTGTTATGCTTGCCGTCGGGTCGCTGCAGCGGCACGCGTCCAAATGCCCGATTTGCCGCCGCGCTTTTCCAATAGCGCTATCTGTTCCAGACGCATGCCGCGATCCACGGCTTTGCACATATCGTAAACCGTCAGCAGCCCCGCGGCGACCGCCGTCAGTGCTTCCATTTCCACGCCAGTGCGTCCACGCGTTTCAACGGTGGCAACGCAATCGACTGCCACGCGCTTGCGATCCAGCGTGAATGCCACATCCACATGCGTCAGCGCGAGCGGGTGACACAACGGAATCAGGTCCGACGTTTTCTTGGCGGCCTGTATCGCCGCGATGCGCGCGATGCCGATCACATCACCTTTTTTTGCAGTGCCCGCGGCGATCAGTTTGAGGGTGGCCGGCAGCATGCGGATGCTGCCGGTCGCGCGCGCGATGCGATGCGTTTCCTGCTTGGCCGCGACATCCACCATATGCGCCTTGCCATGCGCGCCGAAGTGCGTGAGTTTGCTCATGATTCTGGGAGGTACTTTACAAGGGTAGGCAGGAACTTGGCGCAAAGTCAGCTTATCATAGCATCATGTTGTCGCGACTCGTCTTAGCCATCGGCCTGCTGGCCGTACCCGCGGTGCTGGCGCAGGCTTTGCCCGAACTTGGCGAGCCCGCGCAGTCGGCATTGACGCCCCTGCAGGAGCGCCTGATCGGCCAAAGCATCATGAAGGAGGCGCGCCGCGATCCGGGCTTTTACGACGATCCCGAGGTGACCGATTACATTACCGGCGTCGGCAACCGGCTCTCCGCGCATAGCGGCGATGCACGTCAGCGTTTCAATTTTTTTCTGATGAACGATCCGCAGATCAATGCCTTTGCGCTGCCCGGCGGCCATATCGGCATACACACCGGCTTGATTGCGGCGGCGCAGAGTGAATCTGAAATGGCGGGCGTGATGGGGCACGAGATTGCACACGTCACCCAGCGCCACATCGCGCGCATGGTGTCCAATGAGCAGTTGAGCCAGTGGGTGTCGATCGCCTCGCTGGCGATAGCGATTCTGGCCTCGCGCGCCAATTCGCAGCTGGCACAAGCCGCGGCGGTAACCGGGCCGGCACTGACGATGCAGCGGCAGCTCAATTACTCGCGCGATTTCGAGCGCGAGGCCGATCGCCTGGGCTTGCAGATGCTGGAAAAAGCGGGCTTTGACCCGAACGGCATGGCGGCATTTTTCGAGCGCCTGCAACGCGCCACGCGTCTGGCCGATGTGGGCGCGCCGGCCTTTTTGCGCACCCATCCGATCAACTATGAACGCATCTCGGACATGCAAGGGCGTTCGTCGCAGCTGCCCTACCGCCAGGTGACCGATTCTATCGAGTTTCACCTGATGCGCGCCAAGCTCAAGGCCGAGCTGGAGCCGGCGCACGAGAGCGTGGCCTATTTTCAGGGGCTGCTTGCCGAGAAACGCTATTTGTCCGAGGCCGGCGCGCGCTACGGGCTGGCCGACGCGCTGCTGCGCGAGCGCAACATTCCCGCCGCGCGCAAGGCATTCGCCGATCTCAACGCCGTCTTGAAACAACATCCGGCGGTGGATTTTCTGGGGTGCCGAATCCGCCTCGCGGGCGGTGACGCCGATGCGTTGGTGTGTTTTCGCCAGGCCTTGCGACGCCATCCGCATTATCGGGCGCTCGCTTACGACTTCGCCGAGGCGTTGCTGCAAAACCGGCAACCCGCTGAAGCCCTCGCGGTGGTCGAGCCGCGCCTGGCGTCCGGCAGCCGTGATTTCCGTCTGTATCAGTTCCAGTCGCGCGCCTACGCCATGCTTAACAAGCGGCTGGCGCATCATCGGGCACAGGCCGAAGCCTACCTGCTTCTGGGCAGCACCGGCGCCGCCGTCGAGCAATTGCAACTGGGACTCAAGGCGGGCGATGGCGACTATTATCAGTTGTCGGCGGCCGAGGCGCGCATGCGCGAATTGCGCCGCCTGGACGCGGAGGAGCGCAAGGATGCCGGGCGCAAGGCACCCAAACCGTAGGCGCCGCCGGCAACGCCGTGGCCGCGCGGTGCGCACCGCATCCTTTCCAGACGGCATAAAAAATGAATAAAATCAATAACTTATAATGAATTAAACGCAGCGGCGCGCTGTTCAGTCACGACGGCAGAACCCCTCGCTTATAATCCGCGCAGGTTGCCGCGCCGGGGGCGCCTGCCAATGGCGGGGCGCGGCAGGCATGAGCAATAAGCGGAGGAAGGAACCGGATGACTACCGTATTTGACAAGGAACTCGACGCGCGCGGACTGAACTGTCCGCTGCCGATACTGCGCACCAAGAAAACCCTGAGTGACATGACGTCCGGCCAGGTGTTGAAGATTCTTGCGACGGATCCGGGTTCGACCAAAGACTTTCAGGCGTTCGCCAAACAGACCGGCAACGCGTTGCTGTCCGCGGACGAAGCGGAGAAGGTATTCACGTTTTTCATGCAGAAGAAGTAGCCACCCGCGCGCGGCACGGCTGAGTTGTCCGGCACCTACCGTATCCTGGTTCTGGGCGGATACGGGCATTTCGGCGGCCGTATCTGCAGAGCGCTGGCGCCCGATGTCACGTTGATTGTCGCAGGGCGTGACGGCGCTCGGGCGCAGTCCTTCGCACGTGCGCTGGGCGACAGGCACCAAGGCGTCGCGCTGGACCATACTGCCGACGACCTCGGGGAACATCTCAGCGCGTTGCGGGTGCAGGCGGTGGTGCATACCTGCGGACCGTTTCAGGGACAGGACTACCATGTAGCGCGCGCCTGCCTCGCCGCCGGGGTGCACTACATCGACCTCGCCGACGGCCGGGCGTTCGTCGCCGGTATCGGCGCGCTGGATGCCGCGGCGCGCGACACGAACGTGCTGATCACCAGCGGGGCCAGCACCCTGCCCGCGCTGTCGTCAGCCGTGATCGATGAGCACCGCGATTACTTTTCGCGGCTGGATGCCATCGATGTCAGCATCGCGCCCGGCCAACGTACACCGCGTGGCGTGGCGACGCTGGAAGCCGTGCTGTCGTACTGCGGCAAACCTTTCCCGGTGTGGGAGGCGGGCCGTTGGCAAACCGCCCATGGCTGGCAGGACGTGCAGCGGTTTCGGTACCCGGATTTTGGTGCGCGCTGGCTGGCGCGCTGCGACGTGCCGGATCTGCAATTGTTCCCGGCGCGCTATGACGGCGTTGCGCGCGTGCGCTTCGATGCGGGGCTGGAACTCGCCATCGGGCAGGCTGCCTTCTGGTTGCTGGCCGCGGCAGTGCGCCTGCGCCTGATCAGCAACGCCGGCAGTCTCGCGCGCTCGATGCAGAAATACGGCGGCTGGTTTGACGCGCTCGGCAGCGACGTGGGCGGCATGCATGTGGGCTTGAGCGGCGCCGACGTGGAGGGCCGCCCGGCACGCATCGACTGGCATCTGGTGGCGCGGCGTGGCCACGGGCCGGAGATTCCCTGCATGCCGGCGATCGTCGTTGCGCGCAAACTGGCGGCGGGCACGCTGGCGGCGCGCGGCGCATTGCCGTGCATGGGGTTGATGTCGCTGGCGGATTTTGGCACGGCGGTGTCCCGTCTCGACATCGCTACGCGCACGACATTCGCGTGACGGGCTACCTCGTTCTGAAGTTGCTGCACATTCTCAGCGGTGCCGTGCTGCTGGGCACGGGCGCGGGCATTGCCTATTTCCTGCTGACCGCGCACCTGAGCCGGGATATCGCAGCGCTGCGCGTGGTGACGCGCCAAGTGATACGCGCTGACTGGCTGTTTACCGCCACCGCCGTGGTGGTGCAGCCGGTGACGGGCGTGTGGATGATGCTGGCGCGCGGATGGCCATGGTCTGCACCGTGGCTGCAGTGGAGCATCGCGCTTTTCGTGGCCATCGGCGCCTGCTGGATACCCGTAGTTGTGCTGCAGTACCGCATCGCGCGTCTGGCGCGCGACGCCCCCGATTTCGCGGCGCTGGGCGTGGACTACCGGCGCGCCATGCGCGGGTGGATGGTGTTGGGGATTCCCGCGTTTACGATGCTGCTCGCCGTGTATGCCTTGATGGTGTTCAAGCCGGGCGCGTAGGCATTACTGCATGGCACCCGTCAGGCGGGCGTGCCGAGCAGTTGTCGTATCGAGGCAACCACGCGCTTGAGGCCGCGCCAGATTTTCGGCAGCAGCCAGATCGCCAGCACAAAAAACACCAGCAGGAAACCCAGCGCAAGCAGCGGATGAAACAGTGCGGTCCACACCGCGCCGATCGACAGCGCGTCCTCGCTTGCGGATGCGGTCCAGTTGCTCAGCGGTTCGGGTGAGGTGTTGAGCAGCGCGCGCGTGCCGGCTTTGGTGATGTGACTGCTTGCGGCCACCGCGCCGCCGAGTATGCCGGCGGCAAGGCTCATGCCGGGGTCGCCACCCGCCACTGCAGCCGCGGCCAGCAGCGCGCCTGCCGGGATGCGAATAAACGTGTGCGCGGCGTCCCACACCGAATCAAAGCCGGGAATCTTGTCGGCAAGAAACTCCACCAGAAACATGAAGCCGGCGGCGCCCATCACCCACGGGCTGCCCAAAGTTTGCAAACTCTCGGGCAAGGCGTAGATTCCGAAGTATTGCAGCAGGCCCAGAAAGAACACCACGGCATACAGCCGGATGCCACTGGCCCAGCCCAGACCTGCGGCGGTAGCAAGCGATGCGAGTGCTTCCATGAATTCCTCCTGTGACTCTCAACGTGCCAAGTGTAGCGTGGTGTACCGGGGCCGTTGCGCGCGCTGCGTCACGCGCGGACCGGGATCGGGTCTGCTGCAACAGGATAAACAATTATTGTTTAAAATCATATAGTTATGATAAATCTATACCAATTCAAGCCGGCCTTTGGCTTGCCCAACGCGAGCCCGTTTTGCATGAAGGTCGAGACTTACTTGCGCATGGCCGGGCTGCCGTACGAGTGCGTGAACGGTGCCGATGTGCGCAAGGCGCCCAAAGGCAAGTTGCCGTACATCGAAGACGCCGGCCAGCGCATCGGCGATTCGGGATTCATAATCGACTATCTGGTGCAGACTTACGGTGACAAGCTTGACGAGTACCTAAGTGAAAACCAGCGCGCACAGGCGCTGGCGATACGCCGCATGATCGAGGAAAACCTGTACTGGGCGGCGATTTACACGCGCTGGATCGAAGATGCCGGATTCGCGCTTACGCGCGAGGCGTTTTTCGACGATATGCCGCCGCTGCTGAAACAGCTGGTGCCGCATCTGGCGCGGCGCGCGCTGCGCCGCGAAATGATGGGCCACGGTATGGGGCGGCACAGCCGCGACGAAATTTATGCCATCGGCTGCCGCGACATCACGGCGCTGTCGCGGCTGCTCGGCGGCCAGCGTTATTTCATGGGGGAACAGCCCAGTTCGCTCGACGCCATCACCTACGCGTTTATTGCCAATCTGCTGTGGGTGCCGGTGCTGTCGCCGCTGCTGGATGAGGCCAAAAAACATCCCAACCTCGAAGCGTATTGCCAGCGCATGAAGACGCGCTATTTCGCCACGGCTACGATATGACGCCGGCGCGCACGTAGAGCGGGCGCAGCGCCTCGCGCAGCCGCGGCATGCGATACAGCAGCCAAGCCGCGCCCGCCGCGCACCCCGCGCCGAATACCGCCAGGGCAGACGGCGCGCCAATGCGCTCCGCGAGCGCGCCGGCGACGAGACAGCCGACCGGGTTGATGCCCATGAACGCGATAATGTAATAGCTGGTGACACGTCCGCGTTTGTCGGCGTCGCACACGGTCTGGATGATGGTGTTGACCGCCATCGCGGTGGCGATCACGCCAAAGCCCACCACCACCATGCAGGCGAGTGACAGGGCGAGATGGCGCGAAAACGTGAATACCACAAGGGCGATGCCCGCCAGCAGCGGGCCGAAGGCCACCCAGCGCACCAGCCCGCGGATGTGCGGGCGCGCGGCCAGGTAGGCCATGCCGAGCAGTCCGCCGAAGCCTGCGGCGCCCACCAGGAACCCGAGCATGGAAGCGCCGCCGGCGAAAATTTCCGCGGCGAAGATGGGCATCAACGCCTGATACGGTGTGATGCAAAAACTCATCAGCGCCATCATCGGCAGCAGGTAGCGCAGCGGCAGCAGGCTCCAGGTATAGCGCGCACCGTCGATGATGCTCGACCATACGTTGCCGCCGCGCGAATGTGGCGGCCGCGACGCAGCGCCAATTTTCAGCAGCGCGCCGATCAGCCACAGCTTGGTCAGCGCGTTTGCGGCAAAGGTAAACGCTTCGCTGTACCAGGCCAGCAGCAGGCCGGCGATGGTGGGACCGATCATGCGCCCGGCGTTCTGCATGCCGCCGGAAAATGCTATGGCGCTGGGCAGGTCCATTTTGTTGGCCACCAGCTCCGGCGTGTAGGACGAGCGCACCGGGGTTTCCAGCGCCTGCACGATGCCGAGCAGCATCGCAAGCGCGATCACGTACCACACGTTGACGTTGTTGCCACCCAGCCATGCCACCGCGGCGAGCATCAGTGACAACACAATGGTGACCAACTGCGTCACGATCAGTGTCTTGCAGCGGTCGAAGCGGTCGGCCCAGATGCCGCCGAACGGCGCCAGAAACAGTATCGCAATCTGTCCGGCAAAACCGGTGATGCCGAGCAGCAGCGCCGAGCCGCTCAAGCGATATACCAGCCAGCTGATCGCGATCTGCTGCACCCACATACCAATCAGCGCCACCGACTGTCCGGCGAAATAGGTGCGGTAGTGGCGGTGGTTGAATGCGCGCAGGGCGTGATGCACGGCGCTCGACCTACGTTGCAGCGTATAACAAAATATTGTTTAAAAACAGATACTTAATAAACTTAATCGAGCTTGCCCCACTGCGCATCCAGGTCGCGGAGCGTGGCTTCGAATTGTGCGAGGCGTTCGCGTTCCTGCGCCACCACGGCGGCGGGCGCCTTGTCGACGAACCTGGAATTCGACAGCTTGGCATTCGCCTTTGCGATTTCACCCGCGATGCGCGAGCGCTCTTTTTCGAGCCGTGCTTTTTCCGCGGCCTTGTCGATCTCCACCTGCAGCATCAGTTTGTAGGTGCCGACGATGGACACCGGCGCGTCGGCCTCGGGCAGAGCATCGACGATCTGCACGTCGCTCAGGCGCGCGAGCGCGGCCATGTACGGGGCATGCGCCCCCAGCTGCGTTGCGTCGCCTTGCGCGATCAGCGGCACTTTCTGCCCCGGCTTCAGAGACATCTCGCTGCGCAGCGTGCGGCAGGCGTTGACCAGCTGTTTGAGCGTATCGATATCCTGCTCTGCCGCCGCGTTGATGCGCGCCGCATCCGCTTGCGGATAATCCTGCAGCATGATTGACGCGCCCTGTTTGCCGGCGAGGGGCGCCACAATCTGCCACAGTTCTTCGGTGATGAACGGAATCACCGGATGCGCAAGGCGCAGGATCGACTCCAGCACGCGCACCAGCGTGCGGCGCGTGCCGCGCTGCCGGGTGTCGTCGCCGGATTGCATCTGCACCTTGGCGAGTTCGAGATACCAGTCGCAGTATTCGTCCCACACCAGCTCGTAGATCGCGCGCGCGAGGTTGTCGAAGCGGTATTCGCCGTAGGCCTGCGCGGCTTCGGCGGCGGCGCGCTGCAGGCGGCTCACCATCCAGCGGTCGGCGCTGGAATACTCGACCGCCGCGCTGTCGTCGAGCCCGACGTCCTTGCCGTCGCAGTTCATCAGCACAAAGCGCGTGGCGTTCCACAGCTTGTTGCAGAAATTGCGATAGCCATCGCAGCGCTGCAGGTCAAACTTGATGTCACGCCCCGGCGAGGCAAGGCTGGCAAAGGTGAAGCGCAGCGCATCGGTGCCGAAGGCGGCGATGCCGTCGGGGAAATGCTTCCTGGTGGTGGCGGTGATTTTCTCAGCCTGACGCGGGTCCATCAGGTTGGCGGTGCGTTTGGCGATCAGCGTGTCGAGCGTGATGCCGTCGACGATGTCCAGCGGGTCGAGCACGTTGCCCTTGGACTTGGACATCTTCTGGCCTTCCGCGTCGCGGATCAGCCCGTGCACATACACCTCCCTGAACGGCACTTTGCCGGTGAAGTGCAGTGTCATCATCGCCATGCGCGCGACCCAGAAGAAGATGATGTCGAACCCCGTGACCAGCACTGAGGAGGGCAGGTAGCGATCGAGTGCCGGATTGGATTGCTGCGGATAGTCCGGGGTCCAGTCGAGCGTGGAAAACGGCCACAGTGCCGAGGAATACCAGGTGTCCAGAACGTCTTCATCCTGTTGCAGCGTTTGCGCATCGCCTTGCGGATGCTTTGCCCGATACTGCGCGAGCGCTTCGTCGTGGTTGCGCGCGACGTAGACATTGCCCTCGGCGTCGTACCAGGCGGGAATACGATGACCCCACCACAGCTGGCGCGAGATGCACCAGTCCTGAATGTGGGTCAGCCACTGGTTGTAGGTGGTGGTCCAGTTCTCGGGCACGAATTTGATTTGGCCGCTGGCCACGGCTTCCAGTCCGCGTGCCGCCAGCGTTTCCATTTTGACAAACCACTGGTCGGTGAGCATGGGCTCGACCACCGCGTCGGTGCGGCCGCAGCGCGGCACCATCAGCTTGTGCGGTTTGGTGGCGGCGAGCAGGCCCTGTGCATCGAGATCGGCAACGATGCGTTTGCGCGCTTCGTAACGGTCAAGCCCACGATAGGCTTCCGGTGCGTTGTCGTTGATCTTCGCATCCAGCGTGAAAATGCTGATCGGTTCAAGCTGGTGGCGCACGCCGACCTGATAGTCGTTGAAATCGTGCGCGGGAGTGATCTTGAGGCAGCCGGTGCCGAAGGCGGCATCGACGGCGGCATCGGCGATCACCGGGATCAGGCGGCCGCTCAGCGGCAGTATCAGCTGGGTGCCGACCAGCGCCGCGTACCGTTCGTCGTCGGGATTCACCGCCACGGCGACGTCGCCGAGCAGCGTTTCCGGGCGCGTGGTGGCGACTTCCAGATAGCCCGCGCCGGTGGCGAACGGATAGCTGATATGCCAGATGTTGCCGTCTTCTTCGGCTGACTCCACTTCGAGATCGGACACCGCGGTTTGCAACACCGGATCCCAGTTCACCAGACGCTTGCCGCGGTAAATCAGGCCCGCTTCATACAGGCGTACGAAGGTTTCGCTGACCGTGCGCGACAGTCCCGCGTCCATGGTGAAGCGCTCACGCTCCCAGTCGCAAGAGCTGCCCAGGCGCCGCATCTGGCGCGTGATGGTGGAGCCGGATTCTTCCTTCCACTGCCACACGCGCTCGACAAATTTTTCGCGGCCCATGTCGTTGCGCGACGCGCCTTGCGCGTCCAGCTGGCGTTCCACCACGATCTGCGTGGCAATGCCGGCGTGGTCGGTGCCGGGTTGCCACAAGGTGTTGTTGCCACGCATGCGGTGGTAGCGCGTGAGCGCATCCATCAGCGTGTGCTGGAACGCATGGCCCATGTGCAGCGTGCCGGTGACATTCGGCGGCGGCAGCAGGATGCAGTAGTTTTCGGACTTCGCGGCGTCGGCGCCGGCCTTGAAGTAACCGTTGTTTTCCCATGCGGGATACCAGCGCGCTTCGATGGCCGCCGGTTCAAAGCTCTTGGCCAGTTCCATGGATTGGGTCGGGGTGGGCGGGGCGGGGGGAGAGGGATCGATTATAGCGGACGGCGCGGGCGCCCCGGCTTCCCCGGCGATGGCGGCAGGGGCGGGCAGCGCCGCCGTGCCCGGTACCGCGCCCAGTTTCGCGCGCAGGGTTTCCTCGATTGACACGCGCACCATGTCGCCGATGCTGGCCTTCAGATCATTGGTGATGCGTGCCAGCGCCTGATCCAGCGCGGAGCCGATTTCGGGCATCACGCGCTGGCGCACGACGTTGGTGATGCGGTCGTCCATCTGCGACATCACGCGCAGGTAGGCGGTGTGCTCGATATTCTGATTCTGCACGCGGGAAATGACTTCCGACTCGGGCAACAGCGCGCCCTGCAGCGCGGCGTCGCGCGCCTTACCCGGCGTAACCACGTCGGTCAACAGCGGAATATCATCATCGTCGGCTTTGCCTGCCGGCGCGGGCGTTCCTGCAATGGGCGCGATGCCGCTGTCAGGACCCGTTTCGCCCGCCATTGTGATTACGCGTCCACACGCGAAAGATCGTGGGTGCGTATCTCGTAACCGCGGTCGCGATAGAACTTGAAGCGCGCGCGCGCTTCGGCACGGTCGCTGTCATCCTGACTGACGATTTCGATCAGGCGTTGAAAGCGGCTGAATACCGGCGGCCATTCCGCACGCAGGTTGAGCAGCACTTGGTCATGCGCCGGCGCCAAGCCTTCGTGATCGATCACCACCGGCGTGCGCGGTGCCAGCGGGTGCGATGCCTGGCAGTGGGGCACAAAGGTCAGCGGCGAGGCCGTCCACAGCATGCGATCGACACTTTGCGCGGTGGCGGCATCCGCACACAGCACCGCGACCCGCAGCCCCTGGGCGTGTGCCTTTGCCGCGAGCCTGCACGCGACGCCGAGCTTATTGCCGACGTGGGTGTAAAAATCGATCTGCGTCATTTCCCGTGCTTGGGGTCACTCGGGCTGCGCCGGGATATTACCATAAGTATTTGATTATAAATAACTTTTATTTGTGCTTGACGCGGCCGATGAGAAACTGTGTCAGCAAGGGCACCGGGCGCCCGGTGGAGCCTTTTTCCTTGCCTGATTTCCATGCCGTGCCCGCGACATCCAGATGCACCCATTTGAAGTTCTTGGTAAAGCGCGACAGGTAGCATGCGGCGGTTACGGCGCCCGCCGGACGCCCGCCGATGTTGGCGAAATCGGCGAAGTTACTCTTCAACTGTTCCTGATACTCCTCGTGCAGTGGCATGTGCCAGGCGCGGTCCAGCGCGGTTTCGCCCGCGGCGAGCACCTCGTGCGCGAGGTCGTCATCGTTGGAAAACAGACCGCACACCACGTGCCCGAGCGCGATCACGCAGGCCCCGGTGAGGGTGGCGATGTCGATGACCGCCGACGGCTGATAGCGTTCGGCATAGGTGAGCGCGTCGCACAGGATCAACCGCCCCTCGGCGTCGGTATTGAGGATTTCCACCGTTTGACCCGACATGCTTTTCACGATATCGCCGGGCTTGGTGGCACGGCTTCCCGGCATGTTTTCGGTGGCGGGAATGATGCCCACCACGTTCACCGGCAGACGCATTTCGCCGACAGCCTTGAGCGTGCCGAGCACGCTGCCCGCGCCGCTCATGTCGAATTTCATTTCGTCCATCTCGCCGCCGGGCTTGAGCGAGATGCCGCCGGTGTCAAAAGTCACGCCCTTGCCCACCAGCGCCACTGGCTTGGCGCCCTTGGGTCCGCCGTTGTATTCGAGTACGATCAGCTTCGGCGCTTCGGCGCTGCCGCGTGCTACCGACAGCAGCGACCCCATGCCGAGTTTTTTCATGTCGGCGGTTTCGAGCACGGTGAGTTTCATGCGGTAACGTTTGGCGAGGTCACGCGCCTGCCCTGCCAGATACGTTGGCGTGCATACATTGCCCGGCAGATTGCCGAGATCCTTGGCGAGGCTTATGCCGTGGCCCAGCGCGAGACCCTGTTCGAGGCCGCGTTCGGCCGCCTTGCGTTCGCCGGTACTGCCGTGGGCCAGCAGCAGGCGCTTTAACGAGGGCGCGGGCGCTTCCGGTTTGCTCTTCATCTGCTCGAAGCGGTAGACCGACTCAATGGCGAGCGCGGCAGCTTGTGCCACGCGCCAGACAATATCCGATTTGCCCGCGGCAATCGCCGTGAGATGCAATTCCGCGTCCGCGGCGCCGGTCGCGTTGATCGCGCGCAATGCCGCGCCGACGGCGTTGCGATAGGCTTTTTCGTTGAAGGATTTTTCCGGTCCCAGCCCCACCAGCAGCACGCGTTCGCACGCCGTGCCCGGTACCTGATGCAGCATCACCGAAGTGCCGGCGCGTCCTTCCATATCGCCGCTCTTTACGACTTTGGACAGGAAGCCCTTGGCGGAGCGGTCGAGCGCCGCGGCGGGCGCCGACAATTTGCGCGATTCGAATACGCCGACCACGGCGCAGCCGCTTTTAGATGATCCCGGCGCTATGTATTTTGTGCTAAATTCCAAGGCACACTCCTCAACGAAACACCCGAAAAAAACCGCGGCGAAAGAGCGCTGATTATCGGCGGTTTTCCCCTGAAAAGCAAAATGCGCGGATGATATTCCACAAGGCCCTGTTGCGCGAGTTGACGGGCAACGCGCTGGCAACCTTTCTTGTGCTGTTGGGGATCGTGCTCGCGACGCAACTGGTGCGTCTTTTGTCGCTGGCGGCGGGCGGCGCCATCACAACGGGCAGCGTTGCCGCGCTGCTGGGATTCATCACCATCGGGTTCCTGCCGACGCTGCTGTCGCTGACCCTGTTCATTTCGGTGTTGATGACGATGAGTCGCGCCTATCGCGATTCGGAAATGGTGGTGTGGTTTGCAGGCGGCTTGAGTCTTGCGCGCTGGGTGAGGCCGGTGCTGATGTTTGCGCTGCCCGTGGTGCTGGTGATCGCGGCAGTCGCGCTTTTCCTTGCGCCGTGGGCCTCGGGCAAGGCCGAAGCGTTGCGCAAAGTGATGGACAGCCGCGACGATGTGTCCGCCGTGATACCGGGCGTGTTTCGCGAATCGCGGCAGGCCGACCGAGTCTATTTTGTGGAGGCGGTGTCGGGAACGACCCGCCACGTTGGAAACGTGTTTGTGAGTGCCACCCAAAACGGCAAAAGTTCGGTGACCGTGGCGCGCGAAGGCTTGCAGGAAACGTCACCCGACGGCGACCGTTTTCTGGTGCTGTTGGACGGCTACCGTTACGAGGGTGAGCCCGGCCGCGCCGATTTCAGGGTAATCGAATTCGCGCGCCACACGGTGCGCATCGAAGCGCGCGAAGTGGCGCGCACGGTCGGCACCAAGGTCATGAAAACGCCGACGTTGATCGAGGCCGCCCAGCCGATGCACCTGGCTGAACTGTCATGGCGCATCGGCTTGCCGGTGAGTGCCCTGTTGCTGGCGTTGATGGCCATCCCGCTGTCATTCGTGAATCCGCGCGCCGGCCGCTCGCTCAATCTGATCGTGGCGCTGCTGATTTACATGACCTACGTCAATACGCTGTCGATTATTCAGGTGAATATTGCACTGTCGCGCGTGGGCGTGGTGCCGGGGATCGTGGTTGTGCATGGGGTGGTGGCCTTGATCCTGCTGGCTTTGTTCTATCGGCGGCTCAGCGTGACGCCGCTAAGGCGCTGGTTCAGATGAGAACCCTGCGCCGCTACCTGGTGCGGGAAATTCTGCTCGCGACCGCCCTGGTGATGGGCGCGCTGTTGCTGCTGTTCGCTTTTTTCGATCTGGTGGAGCAGATCCGCGATCTGGGCCGCGGCAACTATCAGATGCGGCATATGGTGCGTCATGTGCTGTTGTCGTTGCCGGGGCATGTCTACCAGATTTTCCCCATTGCGGTGCTGATCGGAACCTTGTTCGCACTGGCGCAACTGGTGGCCAGTTCCGAGTACACCGTCATGCGCACCTCGGGTGTGTCGGTGATGCGCCTGATGGGCATGCTGATGAGCGCGGGTGCGATCCTTGCCGCGCTGACCATCGTTTTCGGCGAATATATCGGGCCGTATTGCGATCAACTGGCGCAGCGTCTGCGATCGCGGGCGCTCACCGGCATCGTGCTGCAGGAGTTTCGCTCCGGGCTTTGGCTCAAGGATGACCGGAGCTTCGTCAACGTGCGCGAAGTCGGCAATGATGGCAGTCTCAAGGGCGTGCGCATCTACGAATTCGACGAAGGGCTGCGGCTGCGCGCGGTCAGCGCGGCGCAGTCGGGCGTGTATCAGGGCGGGCAACGCTGGATGCTGAGCGAGGTCAGCCGCACGACGTTTACGGAAGCGCGCACCACGGTGAACAAACTTCCGTCGCAGGCGTGGACTACCGTGCTCGATCCGGAGCTGCTCAACGTGATGATGGTGAAGCCCGCGCAGATGTCGGCGGCACGCCTGCTCTCCTATTCGCAGCATTTGCGCGATAACCGGCAGAAATCGCTGCGTTACGAAATTGCGCTGTGGACGAAAATCGCGTATCCGATTGCGGTGCTGACGATGATGATATTGGCACTCCCGTTCTCGTATTTTCAGCGGCGGCAGGGTGGGGTGGGGGGGCGCATCTTCGCCGGCATCATGCTGGGACTGCTGTTTTATCTGCTGAATCAGCTTTCCGCCCATCTGGGGCTATTGAACGAATGGCCGCCGCAGGCCAGCGCATTGGCGCCCACGGCCCTGTTCCTGTGTCTCGCGCTGGGCATGTTGTGGCGGCAGGAGCGGCGCTAGCTAGAGCCTGTTATGAACTGCCGTGAAATCGAAAATCGTCTCCCTCACCCCAACCCTTCTCCCGAAGGGAGAAGGGCTTTTCACCCCTCGCCTTCCGGGAGTGGGGCAGGGGTGAGGGAGAACGCATCGCTATAAGTTATTGATTTTAAATAATATTTATGAAGTTCATTACAGGCTCTAGGGCTTGTCCGCCGCCATCACCAGCCGCGTGCCCGCCAGCCGATCGTGCAGAAATTGCCGGTCGCGATCCACCAGTGCCCACGCAAATCCCAGTCCCAACGTTGCCGTGCTGAGCAACGCGCCGGCATAGCGCAGCAGGGCGCGCCGGGCACTGACGGCGGACCCGTCGTTGGAGACCAAGCGCATTTTCCAGGTCTTCATGGGCAGCGTCTGACCTGCACCGGTCCATTGCCAAACGTAAAAGCCTGCACAAAGTGCCAGCAACCAGATTTGCAGTGCGGCGCGCGCGGCCGTGTGTTCCCAGCCGCTCGCAAGCATCACCATCGGAAGCGCACCGGCGAGAAGCACGGCGGCGAGGAGCAGGGATTCGTAGAGTAGGCTGAGCAGCCGCCGTTTGACGCCCGCGGCCTTGGGAGCGATGCCGTGCCGGGTGCTCACTTGCCCGGTTCGTCGGGCGCTACGGGCTCGCTGGCGGCTTGCGGTTCAGGATCGGGGGCCTGTTGGCGCTGCCACCATTTGCGTCTGATTTCGCCGCGTTCCGTGCGCGGGAGCTGCTTCAAAGACTGATATTTTTCGCGTGCGACCCGGCGTTGGGCCGGGGTGAGGTTTGCCCAATCCTGCATGCGGCTTTGCAGACGCTGTTGCTCGTCGGGCTTCATTCTGGGATAGCGGTTTGCTATGGTGACCCACTTCTTGCGCCGCGTGGTGTCGAGTTTGTCCCAGTCGGCCGCCAGCGGCGCAAGCACGGCCTGCTGTTTCGGCGACAACTCCGACCAGGCAGGACGCGCTGACTTTGCCGAGGCCGGCCCGGCCTGCTGCGCCACGGCGCCCGGCGCCGTCAGCAGGCTGGCCATCAACGCGGCAAGGGCTATGGCCGCTTTAACCACGTGTCGAGCCCCTTATCGAGATAAGCGTTGATCGGCAGTTCGTCTGTCAGCAGCGCCTGATCGAGTTCGGCGACTTCACTGCTTTGCGGGCCCATGCTTTGCCAGGCAATACCGCCGGCGATGCACGCCAGAAAAGCAAGCAGCACAAAACCGGCGCGCAGGTTATGACTGAACGGCTCGGCAATTCGACCAACGGCGCTGCTCGCCCATGTCGGCGCCCAAACAAACGCAGGCTTTTCCCTAAAGTGAGCGAGCGCTTCCTTGCGAGCGTCAAGCAGTTTGGCGGCAGTTTGCGCGTCCATCGCGCGCGCGCCCTGATTGAGGATGTCGGCAAGTTTTGCCGCGAATTCGTTTTCCTGTTTGGTATTCATAAGGTTACACCCAGCTTTTTCAACGTCTCGGCAAGCGCGTGAGTTGCCCTGGAACAATGCGTTTTTACGCTGCCTTCCGAGCATCCCATGGCTTTCGCGGCTTCCGCGACGTCCATTTCCTCCCAGTAACGCAGGATGAAAGCCTCGCGTTGACGGGCAGGTAGTTTGGCCAAGGATTTTTCAATAAAAGCAAGCACTTGTGCTCGTTCAAGTTGCTGTAACGGTGGCGCTGAATAGGGGGACTCGTTTTCCACTTCCAGCGTTTCGAGAGGGTCGTGATCTCCTTCCGAGTCCTCGTTGATCAGCGACGATATGGGAGTGGTCCACATCGACCGCACTTTCTGTCGGCGGTAAAAATCGCGGATGGTATTTTGCAGAATCCGCTGAAACAACAGTGGCAGTTCCGCAGGTGGGCGGTCGGCGTATTTTTCCGACAGTTTCAGCATTGAATCCTGCACTATGTCCAAGGCGGTTGCGTCGTCGCGTACCGCGAACATCGCCTGCTTGTAGGCCCTGCGTTCCACCTCGGCGAGAAAATCCGCCAGTTCCTTGTATGTAGCCAGTTCGGTTGCCTCGCGTAATTAGTGGCGCAGAAAGCCGCGGCGCCACGCATGGCGCCGCTGCCGCTTTCCACCATTGATAACGGCATCTCGAGCAGACCACCCGCGCGCATCTTAACAAAGGCCTTTCAATCCGCGAAGCATGGGCGCGTAAACATCGCGGACATCGTCGCTATCATACTGTTTACAAAATGGAATTGCTTGACCCAATGCAGTGCAAACGGTAACCTACAAAGTTTCCGCGCCGTCGGGCCTGCACCTTGGACTTTCCAAGTGTTCGCCAGAGCCGCTTCGCGCGTCTGCCGGGCTTTCCATTTCCAGGGGTTCCACCAAGGGTTCCATTTGCCATGCAATTGACTGGTGCCGAGATTGTTGTGCGTTGTCTGCAGGAAGAGGGGGTCGAACACGTGTTCGGCTACCCGGGCGGCGCCGTGCTGTTTATCTACGACGAGCTGTTCAAGCAGGACAAGGTCAAGCACATTCTGGTGCGCCACGAGCAGGGCGCGTTGCACGCCGCCGACGGTTATGCGCGTTCGACCAGCAAGGTGGGGGTCGCGCTGGTGACGTCCGGTCCAGGCGTGACCAATGCGGTCACCGGCATCGCCACGGCGTATACCGACTCGATTCCGCTGGTGGTGATCACCGGGCAGGTGCCGACCCACGCCATCGGCGAAGATGCTTTTCAGGAATGCGACACGGTCGGCATCACGCGTCCCTGTGTAAAGCACAATTTTCTGGTACGGAACGTGGAGGATATCGCCGCCACCATCAAGCGCGCCTTCTACATCGCCTCCACCGGACGCCCCGGCCCGGTGGTGGTGGATATTCCCAAAGACGTCACGGCGAACAAGACGGACTTTTCCTATCCGTCGACGGTCAGTATGCGCTCGTACAATCCGGTGACCAAGGGTCATCCGGGCCAGATCAAGAAGGCGATTCAGCTGCTCGCGACCGCGCAGCGTCCGATGATCTACACCGGCGGCGGCGTCATTCTTGGCGATGCGTCCGCGGAACTGACGCAACTGGTGAAGACGCTCGGTTTTCCGTGCACCAATACGCTGATGGGCCTCGGCGGCTATCCAGCCACGGACCGCCAGTTTGTGGGCATGCTGGGCATGCACGGCACCTACGAAGCCAATCTCGCGATGCAGAATTGCGATGTGCTGTTTGCCATCGGCGCGCGCTTTGACGACCGCGTGATCGGCAACCCCAAGCATTTCTTCGACCCCAAACGCACGATCATCCACGTCGACGTCGACCCCTCGTCGATCTCCAAGCGCGTGAAGGTGGATGTGCCCATCGTCGGCAACGTGCGCGACGTCCTGAAAGAGTTCAACAAGCAGCTCGACGCCGGAAAAACGCACATGGATGCGGCCGCGCTCAAATCGTGGTGGGCGCAGATCGAAGAATGGCGCGGCCGCGATTGTCTGAAGTATGACCGTGCCAGCGCCATCATCAAACCGCAGTACGTGGTGCAGAAGCTCTACGAGATCACCAAGGGCGATGCCATCGTCACCTCCGACGTGGGCCAGCACCAGATGTGGGCGGCGCAGTTCTACAAATTCGTCAAGCCGCGGCGCTGGATCAACTCCGGCGGGTTGGGCACCATGGGTTTCGGCCTGCCTGCCGCCATCGGCGCGCAGCTGGCCAACCCCAAAGCGACGGTGGCCTGTGTAACGGGCGAAGCGTCGATACAGATGTGCATCCAGGAGCTGTCCACCTGCAAGCAGTACAAGTTGCCGCTCAAGGTCATCACCCTCAACAACCGTTACATGGGCATGGTGCGGCAGTGGCAGGAATTTTTCCACGGCAATCGCTATGCCGAGTCGTACATGGACGCGCTGCCGGATTTCGTCAAACTCGCGCAAGCCTATGGCCACGTGGGCATGCGCATCGACAAGCCCGCCGATGTGGAAGGCGCGCTGAAGGAAGCCTTTGCGCGAAAGAAGGACCTGGTATTCATGGATTTCATCACGGATCAGACCGAGAATGTTTATCCGATGGTGCCCGGCGGCAAGGGGCTGTCGGAAATGATATTGGTGTAACCATGAGACACATCGTTTCGGTATTGCTGGAAAATGAAGCGGGCGCGCTGTCGCGGGTGGCGGGATTGTTTTCGGCGCGCGGTTACAACATCGAATCGCTGACCGTGGCGCCCACCGAGGATGCCACGATGTCGCGCATGACCATCGTGACCAGCGGCTCGGACGAGGTGCTGGAACAGATCACCAAGCAACTGAACAAGCTGGTCGACGTGGTCAAGGTGGTCGACCTGTCGGAAGGCGAGCACATCGAGCGCGAACTGATGCTGGTCAAGCTGCGCGCCGTGGGCAAGGACCGCGAGGAAATGAAACGCATGGCGGATATCTTCCGCGGCCGCATCATTGACGTCACCGACAAGGATTACACCGTCGAACTCACCGGCACCTGTGCCAAGCTCGACGCGTTTCTGAAGGCCATCGACAGTTCGGCCATACTGGAAACCGTGCGTACCGGCGCCTCCGGCATCGGCCGCGGCGACAGGGTGCTGAAAGTCTGAGCGGGATGGGTCAGGTAGCCGCGGCGCTGCGCGCGCCGCGGATTTCACATATTCAACGAAGGGAATTTCCATGAAAGTCTATTACGACAAGGATGCCGATCTGTCACTGATCAAGGGCAAGAAGGTCACCATCATCGGCTACGGTTCGCAGGGTCATGCCCATGCGCTCAATCTCAAGGAGTCAGGCGGCAAGGTCACGGTCGGCCTGCGCAAGGGGGGCGCGTCCTGGGACAAGGCCAAAAAGGCGGGTCTGTCGGTAAAGGATGTCGGCGATGCCGTCAGCGGTTCCGATTTCGTCATGATGCTGATGCCGGATGAGCACATCGCGAAGGTGTATCGCGAGGACGTCGAGCCGAACATCAAGAAAGGCGCCACGCTGGCGTTCGCGCACGGCTTCAATATTCACTACGGGCAGGTGGTGCCGCGCGACGATCTCGACGTGGTGATGGTGGCGCCCAAGGCGCCGGGCCATACCGTGCGCGGCACCTACGCGCAGGGCGGCGGCGTGCCGATGCTGATCGCGATCCACCAGAACCGCACCAAGAAGGCGCGCGACATGGCGATGTCGTACGCGGCGGCCATCGGCGGCGGCAAGGCCGGCATTATCGAAACCACCTTCAAGGAAGAAACCGAGACCGATCTGTTCGGCGAGCAAGCCGTGCTCTGCGGCGGCTGCACGGCACTGGTGCAGGCAGGCTTCGAAACGCTGGTGGAAGCGGGCTACGCGCCGGAAATGGCGTACTTCGAATGCCTGCACGAACTGAAGCTTATTGTCGACCTGATGTACGAAGGCGGGATAGCCAACATGCGCTACTCGATTTCGAACAACGCGGAATACGGCGACTTCACCCGCGGTCCGCGCATCATCACCGACGAAACCCGCGCCGAAATGCGCAAGATCCTCAAGGAAATCCAGACCGGCGCCTATGCCCAGGAGTTTCTGCTTGAAAACCAGACCGGCGCAACGAAATTGAATGCCATGCGCCGCATCGGCAAGCAGCACGAAATCGAAGTGGTCGGTGGCAAGTTGCGCGACATGATGCCGTGGATCAAGCGCAACCGGCTGGTGGATCAGTCGAAAAATTAAACGGCGTGAAAGGGTGAACGAGTGAACGAGTGAACGGGCGACAACCCCGCCGCCGTTATACTCGTTCACTTGTTCACACGTTCACACGTTCACTAATGCGTTACCCCCACCCCCTCATTGCCCGCGAAGGTTGGCCGTTTATTGCGCTGACGCTGGTGGTGGCAATAGCAGTACATGCGTACGCCGGATGGGCGTGGGCGGCTTTTTTCTGGGTCCTGCTGGTGTTCATGATCCAGTTTTTTCGCGACCCGCCACGCGAGGTGCCAACGGATCCCGCTGCAGTGCTGTCGCCCGCCGACGGGCGCGTGGTGTCGGTGGAGCGCGCGCGCGATCCCTATCTCGAGCGTGATGCGCTCAAGATCAGCGTGTTCATGAATGTATTCAATGCGCACTCGAATCGCAGTCCGGTCGATGGCGAGGTGCGCAACACCTGGTATTTCGCGGGCAGTTTTCTGAACGCCGACCTGGCCAAAGCGTCGCTGGAGAACGAGCGCGCCGTACTGTGGATCAAGACCCCCAAGGGCGCCGACATTACCTGTGTGCAGGTGGCGGGCCTGGTGGCGCGCCGCATCCTGTGCTACGCCAAAACCGGCCAGGCGCTGGCGCGTGGTGAACGCTTCGGGTTCATTCGTTTCGGTTCGCGCGTGGACCTGTATTTGCCGCTCGACGTAATCCCGCGTGCGGCGGTTGGCGATAAAGTGTACGCTACGGCAACTGTGCTTGCCGTGCTGCCATGAGCCTTCCGCCACAAGACATCAGGCCCTTACATAAATCCCGCTTTCGCCGGCCCGGTATCTACTGGCTGCCGAATCTGTTTACGCTGGCGGCGCTGTTCTCGGGCTTTTACGCCATTGTGCAGGCGATGAACGAACGCTTCGAATACGCCGCGATCGGCATCTTTGCGGCGATGGTTCTGGACGGCCTCGACGGACGCATTGCGCGTCTCACGCGCACCCAAAGCGATTTTGGCGCCGAACTGGACAGCCTGTCCGACATGGTGGCGTTTGGCGTGGCGCCGGCACTGGTGGTTTACACCTGGGCGCTGCGCGACTTTGCCTTCTCCAAGACGGTGCCGATGCTGGGGCCGTGGCTGTCGACCCGGCTCGGGTGGATCGCGGCCTTCATCTATTGCGCCTGCGCGGCGCTGCGGCTGGCGCGCTTCAATACCAATATCGATGTCGTCGACAAGCGCTACTTTCAGGGACTGCCCAGCCCGGCCGCCGCCTGCGTGCTGGCAGGACTGGTTTGGGCGGTCAACGAATGGCAGGTGAAGGGCGTGGACGTGAAGTGGGTGGCGTGGGCGTTGACCGTGTTTACCGGGCTGACCATGGTCAGTAACCTGAAGTTCTACAGCGGCAAGGACATCAATCTGCGCAAAAGCATCCCGTTCTCGGTACTGGTGGGCATCGCCATGGGTTTCGTCTTTCTGTTTGTCTCCGCCAGCACCTTGCCTGAACTGCTGTTCACGGTGTTTTTGCTGTATCTGCTGTCGGGCTACGGTCTGTGGCTGATGGAGCGCCTGCGCAAGCGCGCCCCGCCTGACCCGCACTAGCCGCGCAGCGTCGCCCCGGTCCAATGGACAATCTCGATCCCGGCAAAACGCAGCGCGGCTGGTGGCTTGCCGCCGCGGTCCTTGCAGGCGCGCTGGTCTATTTTTTGAGCCCCATACTCGCGCCGTTCCTGGTCGCGGCGGTGCTCGCCTATATATTCAACCCGCTGGTCACGCGCATGTCGCGGCGCATGCCGCGCACGCTGGCCGTGAGCATTGCGCTGGTGCTGATCGCCGCCATCATCGTGTTGCTGTTGCTGGTGCTGCTGCCGCTGATCGCGCGCCAGTTGAAGGCCATTGTCACCCAGGTGCCGCAATACATCGACTGGATCAAGCTGCGCGTGGAGCCGCTGGCGATGCAGTATCTGGGTGTTGAGCTCGACACCGCCCTGATCAAGGACTGGCTCACCGCACACACCAAGGAGATACAAGGCGTGGCGCTGAGCCTGCTGCCCACGCTCAGAAGCGGCGGCCTCGCGCTGCTGGAACTCGCGGCCAACCTGGTACTGATTCCGGTTGTGTTGTTTTACTTCATGCGTGACTGGGATGACATGGTGGGCCGCGTGGCGAAACTGGTGCCGCGCCAGTGGAGCGGCACCCTCTCGGGCCTGCTCAAGGAAATCGATACCGTGCTCGGCGAGTTTCTACGCGGGCAATTGCTGGTGATGCTGCTGATGGCAGTGTTTTACAGCGTCGGCCTGTGGCTGGCAGGTCTGGACTACGCGCTGTCGGTGGGCCTGATCGCCGGGTTTCTGACCTTCGTGCCCTATCTCGGCGTCATCATCGGCGTGGTGCTGGCCACCTTGACCGGCCTGCTGCAATTCAGCGATCCGATGCAGTTGTTATGGATCTGGCTGGTATTCGTCATAGCCAATGTGCTCGAAGGCAACGTGTTTGTGCCGTGGCTGGTGGGCGACCGCATCGGCCTGCATCCGGTGGCGGTGATTTTCGCGTTGCTCGCCTTCGGCCAGTTGTTCGGGTTTACCGGTGTGCTGCTTGCTTTGCCCGCCAGCGCCGCGCTACTGGTGTGGCTGCGCCACGTGCGCGCGCGCTACCTGGCCAGCGACATGTATCAGGGTAACCCGCCGCCATGAGGCAGCTTGCGCTGGATATTGCCGCGGCGCCTGCGCAGACATTCGACAATTTCGTCGTGGGCCGCAATGCAGAAGCGATTGCCCATCTGCGCGCGGCAGTTGCCGGCAACGGCGAGCGTTTTGTCTACCTGTGGGGTGAGCCGGGATGCGGCCGCACGCATTTGCTCAGGGCGGCGTGCGCCGAAGGCAACGCCACCTATGTCGCGTGCGCCGAGGACAGTGCGTTTGACGACGCAGCACCGCTGCTCGCCGCCGACGATGTCGATCGCACCGGCGGCGCCGCGCAGGGCGCGCTGTTCCGGCGCTACAACATGCTGCGCGAAGCGGGCGGCGGCCTGATTGCCAGCGCGCGCGTGCCGCCGGTACAACTCACCATGCGTGCCGATCTGCTGACGCGGCTGGGCTGGGGGCTGGTGGTGCAGGTGCATGCGCTGGACGACAGTGAAAAGGCGCAGGCGTTGGCGCGGCAGGCGCGCGCGCGCGGTTTCACCTTGTCAGACGAGGTGATCGGCTATCTGCTCAGCCGTGCATCGCGCGACACGCGCGCACTGTTTGCGGCGCTCGACGCGCTGGACCGTCATTCGCTGGAAACCAAACGCGCCATCACAGTGCCGCTGGTGCGCGCCTGGCTCGCCCAGCAGGAATAAAATATATCAATAAAATCAAATAGTTACAATGAATCTGATCCTCTTTGACCTGGACAACACGCTGCTCGCCGGTGACTCCGACTATGAGTGGGCGCAGTTCCTGATCGAGCAGGGTGTGCTCGATCGCGAAGTGTACGAAACGCAGAACCAGGTGTTTTTCGATCAATACAAGGCGGGCACGCTGGACATCATGGCGTTTCTGGATTTTCAGTTAAAGCCGCTGTCGCGGCATCCGCGCGCGCTGCTGGATCAATGGCACGCACAGTACATGATCAAAAAAATCTATCCGATGCTGCGCGCCTCCGCGCGCGCGCTGGTGAACAAGCACATGTGGGACACGCGCGTGGTGGTCACCGCGACCAACAGTTTTGTCACCGCGCCGATCGCGCGCCTGTTCGGCATTGAGCACCTGATTGCGACCGAGCCCGAGCAGCGCGATGGCCAGTTCACGGGCGCGGTCAGCGGAGTGCCCTGTTTCAAAGCGGGCAAGCCCACGCGCGTGCAAGCATGGCTTGCCGCCCGCGGCGAGACCTTGCAGTCGTACCAAAAAAGCGTCTTTTACAGCGACTCCCACAATGATCTGCCCCTGCTCGAAATCGTCAGTCATCCGGTGGCCGTGGATCCGGACGAGCGCTTGCGCGCGCATGCCGAAGCGGCGGGGTGGCCGATCCTGTCGCTGGGGTGAGCGGTGTCACTGGCGGGTACCGCGACGGCCCCCTGATGCGCGCCGCGCCGATATTGGCACTGGCTGCCGCCGTTGCCGCGGCAAGCCTGTTCACTGCGCTGCTGTTCGGTTCGGTATCGCTGACCCCGGCGCAGGTGGTGCGCGCGGTGATGCTGCCGGAGGCGGGTATCGAACGCGACATCGTGTGGCAGTTGCGGGCGCCGCGCGCGCTGGCCGCATTCGCCTGTGGCGGCCTGCTCGCGCTTGCCGGGGTGCTGCTGCAGGCACTGCTGCGCAACGCGCTGGCCGATTCGTACATCCTCGGCGTGTCGGGCGGCGCTTCGCTGGGGGCGCTGGCGGCGATCACCATCGGCGCCGAGGTGGCGCTGGTGAGCGCGGCGGCGCTGAGTGGGGCGCTGGGGGCGATTGGCATCGTGTTCGGCGTCACCTTCCGCGGCGGGCAGTGGAATATCTACCGCCTGCTGCTGTCCGGCGTGGTGCTGTCGGCGGGTTTTTCCGCGCTCACCAGTTTGATTCTGGTGCTGGCGCCCGGCGCGCAGGTGAAGGGCATGTTGTTCTGGCTGATGGGTGATCTGACGCACGCGGAACACCCGCTGGCGTCGTGCGCGCTGCTGCTGGCACTGACGCTGGGCGCGGTGCTGCTGGCGGCGCGCCTCGATATTCTGGGGCTGGGCGATGCGAAGGCGCGCACGCTGGGCGTCGATGTCGCGCGGCTGCAGCGCCTGATTTTCCTGGGCGCCGCCGTGGCGACGGTGGCGGCGGTGATGCTGGGCGGCGCCATCGGTTTTGTGGGGCTGATGATGCCGCACGCGGTGCGCTTGTGCGGCGTGGTGCGCCACCGGCTGCTGCTGCCGGTGGCGGTGCTGGCGGGCGGCAGCTTCCTCACGCTGGCCGACACCTGCGCGCGCACGCTGTGGGCGCCGCAGCAACTGCCGGTGGGGATTTTCACCGCGCTGATCGGCGTGCCGTGCATGCTGTTGCTGCTGGCGCGGCGCGCATGACACTTGCGTGCGAGGACGTCAGTCTCGTGGTCTCGGGCCGTACCTTGTGCCACGGTCTCGCGTTCGCCGTGCGGCCCGGCGAGGTGTGGGGCGTGCTCGGCGCCAATGGCAGCGGCAAGACCACGCTGCTGAATGTGCTGGCAGGACTGGCCGTGCCCGCGCGCGGCCGCGTCACGCTGGCGGCCACACCGCTGCGCGCGCTGGTGGCGCAGGCGCGCGCGCGCGCCATCGGCTTGCTGCCGCAGCAGGAACACCTTGAATTCTGGGGCACGGTGCTCGACTACGTGCAACTCGGCCGCTTCCCGCATGCGTCGGCCTGGCCGGGGCGGCACGGCGGCGACGAGGCGGCCGCGCTGGGCGCGCTGCGGCAGATGGGACTCGCGGACTTCGCGCCGCGCCGCTACACCACGCTGTCGGGCGGCGAACGCCAGCGCGTGCGCATGGCGCAGCTGCTGGCGCAGGCGCCGGACTACCTGTTGCTCGACGAGCCGTTACAGCACCTCGATCTGCGGCACCAGCAACACCTGTTGGCGCGGGTGGCTGAACTCGCGCGCGGCCCGCATCGCGCGCGCGGCGTGGTCATCGTTCTGCATGACGTGCTATGGCCGGCGCGGGTGTGCACGCACGCGCTGCTGCTGGACGGGGTGGGCGGCGCGCGCGCCGGCCTGGCGCGGGACGTGCTGACGCAGGACAATCTGCAGGATCTGTTCGGCTGCGCCCTGTTGCCGGTGGCCGCGCAACCGGCAGCCGGCTTTGTGCCCGCGATATAATCCATCTCTCATGATAAAAAAACTGATCGGCCGGGTGCTCTCCGGAAAGATCTTCCAGGCGCGCGGCGCGCGGCATGCGCGCCCGATTCCGTTCAAGACGCATGGCGTGGCGCGCGATCAGATCAGCACCTGCGCGCTGAGCGTGACCGATACGCTGCAGGCGAAGGGATTCGCGGCATTCGTGGTGGGCGGCGCGGTGCGCGATTTGCTGTTGAAACGCGAGCCCAAGGATTTCGATGTTGCCACCAATGCCACGCCGGAAGACGTGCGCGCGCTGTTTCGCCGTTCGCGCATCATCGGCCGGCGCTTTCAGATCGTGCATGTGATGTGCGGGCGCGAGACGGTGGAGGTGTCCACCTTTCGCGCGGGACACGACAGTGAAGACGCGCGGGATGGCAATGACAATGGCAGGAGCGACGAGCATGGCCGCATTCTGCGCGACAACGTCTTCGGCAACCAGCAGCAGGACGCGGCGCGGCGCGATCTGACCATCAATGCGCTGTTCTACGATCCGGCGACGCAGGACATCCACGACTACTATGGCGGCGTGGCGGACCTGCGGGGCAAGCGCCTGCGCATGATTGGCGATCCGGCGCAGCGCTACCGCGAAGATCCGGTGCGCATGCTGCGCGTCGTGCGCTTTGCGGCGGCGCTGGATTTCGAGATCGATCCGCCGACGCGTAAACCGATACTGGAACTGGCGGACTTGCTGTCGCACGTGCCGCCGGCGCGCCTGTTCGATGAAATGCTCAAGCTGCTGCTGTCGGGCCACGCGGTGGAAACCGTGAAGCGGCTGCGCAAGGAAGGCCTGCACCACGGGCTGCTGCCGCTGCTCGACGTGATCCTCGAACAGCCGCTGGGCGAGCGTTTCGTGATGCTCGCGCTGCGCAACACGGATACGCGCATTCGCGGCGAGAAAGGCGTGTCGCCGGCATTTTTGTTTGCGACGCTGTTGTGGCACGAGGTGCTGGCGGCGTGGAAGGCAACCGAAGCCGGCGGCCTGCCCGCCATCCCGGCGCTGTTCAAGGCGATGGATCAGGTCATGCAGATGCAGGCCGAAAAGCTGGCGATTCCGCGGCGCTACGGCAGCGACATGAAGGACATCTGGGCGATGCAGCCGCGCTTTGAGCAACGCGCGGGCCGGCGGCCGTACCGCCTGCTGGACCTGCCGCGCTTCCGAGCCGGCTACGATTTTCTGCTGCTGCGCTGTGAAAGCGGCGAACTGGACGCAGAAATCGGCGCGTGGTGGACGCGCTTTCAGGACGCGCCGGCGGCCGAGCGCGAGCGTATGCTGGTGCCGGACAGCGCGCCGAAGAAGCGGCGCCGGCGCCGGCGGCCGCGCGCGGGCGGCGACACGGCGGAACGCAGCCCCGAGAATGCGGCAGATGGCGTCTGAGCCAATAGCGCCGGAATTACCGCGGGTCACCGCGTACATCGCACTGGGCAGCAATTTGCGCGAACCGCAGCAACAATTGCAGGCCGGGTTTGCCGCGCTGGCGCGATTGCCCGGCAGCGAGCTGATCGCGCGTTCGTCGCTTTATCGCAGCGCGCCGGTGGGTTACGGCGCGCAGCCGGATTTTGTGAATGCCGTGGCCGCGCTGCACACCGCGCTGGACGCGCGCGCCTTGCTTGAGGCCTTGCTGGCGATCGAGCGCGCGCAGGGCCGCGTGCGTGAATTCCCCAATGCGCCGCGAACGCTCGATCTGGACATCGCGCTCTACGGCGAACAGGTGATCGAGGCGCCCGGATTGTCGGTGCCGCACCCGCGCATGCACCAGCGCGCCTTTGTGGTGGTGCCGCTGGCCGAGATCGCGCCCCTGGCAATGGTGCCGGGCCGTGGCCGCGTGCGCGACCTGCTCGGCGGCATCGATGCCGGCAGCGTGACGCTGCTGCGCCAGGCCGCGGCATGAAGCTGCCCGAGCGCCTGCGCTATGTAGTGGTGGAAGGCCCGATCGGCGCGGGCAAGACCAGTCTCGCGCGGCTGCTGGCGGAGCATTGCGGCGGCACTACGCTGCTGGAAGATCCGGCCGCCAATCCGTTTCTCGACGGGTTCTATCGCGACCCGCGGCGCAATGCGTTGCCGGCGCAGTTGTTCTTCCTGTTTCAGCGCGCGAATCAGGTGCGTGATCTGGCGCAGTCGGATCTGTTCCGCAAGGCGACCTTCGCCGATTTCATGTTCGAGAAAGACCCGTTGTTTGCGGAACTCACCCTGCGCGACGACGAACTGAAACTCTACCGGCAGATCTACGCGCATCTGAGCCTGCAGTTGCCAGTGCCGGATCTGGTGATTTATCTGCAGGCCACGCCGCAAACGCTGACCGAGCGCGTGCAGCGGCGCGCCGCCACCTACGAGCGCAACATCAGCGACGATTACCTGAAGCGTCTGAGCGACGCCTACACGCGTTATTTTCACCAGTATCAAGCGGCGCCCGTGCTGATCGTGAATTCGGACAATTTGAACTTTGTTGATTCGAGCCGTGATTTTGATTTATTGTTGCAGCGCATCGCCGCCATGCGCGGCCCGCGTGAGTTCTTCAGTTCCGGGCGCTAGGGCTCGGCCTTAGTTTATAAGTATCTGTTTTTATTGAGTACTTTTAATGAGAATCACGCTTTCCACGATCCACAAGATGACGCAGGATGGCGACAAGATCACCATGCTGACCTGCTACGACGCGAGCTTCGCGGCACTGCTGGAAGCCGCGGGCGTGGAGACGCTGTTGATCGGCGACTCGCTGGGCAATGTGTTGCAGGGGCACGAAACCACGCTGCCGGTGACCCTGCGCGACATCGTGTATCACACGGCGTGTGTGGCGCGCGGGGCGAAGCGTGCATTCATCATTGGCGACATGCCGTTCGGCACGTTCCAGTTGAGTCCGCCGGAGACCTTCCGCAACGCGGCTGAAATCATGGCGGCGGGCGCGCACATGGTGAAGCTCGAAGGTGGCGCGCCGATGGCCGAGACCATCGCCTATCTGGTGCAGCGCGGTGTGCCTGTGTGCGGCCATCTGGGATTGACGCCGCAGTCCGTGCATCAGCTCGGCGGCTACCGCGTGCAGGGTCGCCAGCAAAGCGACGCCGAGCGCTTGCTGGAAGATGCGAAGCTGGTGGAGGAAGCCGGCGCCGGCATGCTGGTGCTCGAAGCGATACCCTCGCCGCTGGCCAAACAGGTGAGCGAAGCGCTTGCCATCCCAACCATCGGCATCGGCGCCGGCGTGGATTGCGATGGGCAGGTGCTGGTGCTGCACGATATGCTCGATGTCTTTCCGGGCAAGAAGGCCAAATTCGTCAAGAACTTCATGAATGGCGCGGGATCGATCCAGGCCGCGGTCGAACGCTATGTGAAAGAAGTCAAGGCCGGGACGTTTCCGGATCGGGAGCATTCTTTTGCCTAGAAGACAGGATTCAGCGTTCAGGATTGAGGATAGAGTGACCCCACGCTGCTACTCAATCCTCAATCCTGATAACTGAACAATCCTGCCGTAAAATGGACATCATCCACTCCGTCGCCGCCTTGCGCGAACGCCTGCAGCGCGAACCCAACAACGTGTTCGTGCCGACGATGGGCAATCTGCATCGCGGGCACATCCAGCTGATCAACATTGCCAAGCCGCGCGCGGCGTGCACCGTGGTGAGCATTTTTGTCAACCGGCTGCAGTTCGGCCCGCGCGAGGACTTCGACCGCTATCCGCGCACCTTGACCGCCGACTGCGAAAAACTCGCGGCTGCGGGCGTGGACGTGGTATTCGCGCCCGACGAAGGCGAGATTTATCCCGAGCCTCAGGTCTATACCGTCGAGCCGCCCGACCTGCAGCATATTTTGGATGGCGCGGTGCGGCCGGGACACTTCCGCGGTGTGGCGACCGTGGTGTTGAAGCTGTTCAACATGGTGCGGCCGCATTCGGCGATTTTCGGCAAGAAGGATTACCAGCAGTGCATGCTGCTCAACAACATGGTGCGCCAACTCGCGCTGCCGATTGAAATCATTCTGGCGGAAACCGTGCGCGCCGAGGACGGCCTGGCGCTGTCCTCACGCAATACCTATCTGACACCTGAAGAGCGCCGGGAGGCGCCGCGGCTCTACCAATTGCTGTGCAAGGCGCGAACGGAACTGGACTCGGGCGCGCACGACTATCAGCGCGTTGAACTCGATGTGATGTCCGATCTTGCGCATCACGGCTGGAAGCCGGACTACATTGCCGTGCGCCGCCAGGCCGACCTGCTGCCGCCCGAGAACGGCGAACGCAATCTGGTGGTGCTCGCGGCCGCGCGCCTCGGCAAGACGCGGCTGATTGACAACGTCGAGGTCGAGCGCAGCGGGTAGTGGCGATAAATTATCGTAAGTATCTGTTTTTAAATGACATTTTAAGAGGGCGTCATGTCGGCCATCGAAACCGCTGAGCAACTCAGATCGCTATACGCGCCGCCCAAGGAACGCGCCGTCAAAAAACAAATGCCGCGCCTCGACCGGCATTGCCGAAACTTTCTGGCGCTGGCGCGATTTGCCGTACTCTCCACCTGCGATGCCGAGGGCAATATGGACGCGTCGCCGCGTGGCGGCGAAGCCGGCTTTGTCAAAGTGATCGACGACAACACCGTGATCATTCCTGACTGGCGCGGCAACAATCGCATCGACACCTATTCCAACATCGTGGCCAGCGGCCGCATCGGCGCGATATTCCTGGTACCCGGCGTGGATGAGGCGCTGCGCATCAACGGCGCGGCGAGTCTGCGCAACGACGAAGCGTTGACCTCGCTGTGCGAGGTCAACGGCACTGTTCCCAAGCTGGTGGTGCACATTGCGGTGAAAGAAGCGTACCTGCACTGCGCCAAAGCCATCATGCGCGCGCAACTGTGGCAGCCCGATGCCAGGGTGGAGCGCCGCACGCTGCCCACCATGAATGAAATGCTGCGCGACCAGATCGGCCAGACAGAACCCGCCGAAGCGCAGGAAGCCATGGTGGCGCGGCACAAGACCGAGTTGTACTTGAACACGTAGGGCGGCATGCCGCCGCTGAACTGGCTGGCGGTTATCGCCGCCGCAGCCGCCCATATCGTGATCGGCTTTGTGTGGTACGGCCCGCTATGGGGCGGCGCATGGATGAAAGAAATGGGCATGGCGGCGGATTTCAAACCGGCCCCGGCCCTGCTCAAGCGCTCAATGCTGCTGATGATCGCCGGCGCCACGATGACGGCCGTGGTGCTTGCCTGTGTCATCGAGCTTGGCCGTCCGGCGGCGCCCGACGCCAGCGACGCACCGGACGTGGTCTACGGCGTGGTGGCGGCGCTCGGCGCATGGATCGGTTTCTACGTGCCGCTGCTGCTCGGCGGCGTGGCGTGGGAGAACCGCTCGTGGAAGCTCTTCGGCATCAACGCCGGATATCATCTGACGGCACTGCTGGCGGCGGGAGTGATACTGGCGTTGTGGCGGTGACCGCCGGCACAACGGCGCGGCAAATACCGCACGCCTGTAACGCTCGCGCGTGATTGCGCGCCATGGCTCGGGCCGCTACACTTCGGCCACTTCAATAAACGGGGAGACATTCATGATTCGCAATTGGCGCGTGGCGGCGGCTTGCCTGGCAGCGGGTTTTTCCATCGGCAGTGCCGTGCCCTTGGCGCAGGCGCAAACGTGGCCGGCAAAGGTGGTGCGTGTCATCGTGCCGTATCCGGCGGGCGGCACTTCGGACATCCTGGCGCGGCTGGTCGGGCAAAAGCTGACCGAGGCGTGGGGACAGCAGATCGTGGTGGACAGCCGTCCTGGTGCCAATGGCATCATCGGCGTCGACATCGCGGCGCGTGCACCGGCCGACGGCTATACGTTTGTGCTGACCGATATCGGCAATCTGATGATTACCAAGATCACCTTGCCGAATGTGCCCTATGAACCGCTGCGCGATCTGGCGCCGATCGGCACGGTGTCGTATTCGCCGCACTTGCTGGTGGTGCATCCGAGTGTGCCGGCAAAAAATCTGGCGGAGTTGATCGCGCTGGCGAAGAAGAATCCCGGCAAGCTCAATTTCCCGACCGGCCTGGGTGGCGCGCCGCACATGGCAGGGCTGGCGCTGCAGAATCGCACCGGCGCCAACTGGGTGTACATCCCCACCAAGGGCGGCGCGCAATCGATGATGACGGTCATCACCGGCGAAGCGGATCTGATTTTTCTGGGCATGCTGCAAACGCTGCCGCACGTGAAGAACAACCGCGTGCGGGTGATCGCCATTTCCAGCGACAAGCGCGATCCCGCGCTGCCCAACACGCCGACCGTTGCGGAGACACCGGGGCTTGAAGGCTTTCACACCGGTTCCTGGCAGGGCATTTTGGGTCAGGCGAAACTGCCGGCCGCCATCATCACCAAGTTCAGCGCCGATTTGCGCCGCGTGCTGGCGCTGCCCGATGTTAAAGAAAAACTCGGCTCCCAGGGCACCGTGCCGTTGATCAAGACACCGGAGGAGACGCGGCAGTTTCTGACTGCAGAGCGTGACCGCTGGACCAAGGTGGTTCAGCAGTCCGGTTTCAAGATGCAGTAAAAAGTCAATAAAAACAACATGTTATAAAATGTGCCGGGGTGGATTACGCCCCGGCACGGCGACGTTACACCGCGATGCGATAGACCTTGGCGGCCGTGTCATGGAACATCGCGGCACGTTCGCTCGCGGAATAGCCTTTGGAAAAGCGCTTGAACGCGTTGTACATCACATGGTACGAAAACGACACCTTGTCCACCGGGAAGTTGCTTTCGAACATGCAGCGCGCGGGCGTGAATTTTTCGATGCAATGCGTCAGTATCGGCGCCATCGATGCCGCGAGTTCTTCCGAACCGATGGGCTTGTGGCGGGTGTGCCAGTCGAAGCCGGTGCGCGTCATGCCAATGCCGCCGAGTTTGACCACCACATTGGGACAGGCCGCCACCGCGTTGATGCCATTGCGCCAGGTGGCCATCACCTCGTCGTCGCGATGAGCATACGGCCCGGTGCGCAGCAAACCGCCGACGTGATTGAGGATGATGGTCAGCTCCGGCACCGCCTTGGCGAAATCCGCCAGCTCCGGCAGTTGCGGATGGTAAACCCAGCCTTCCAGCGTGAGACCCTTGCGCGCCAGCACGCGCGCGCCGGCGCGAAACGCGTCGCTCGCGAGCTGTCCCTGCATCTTGTGCGCGGCGGTGTTTTCCACCTCGGGATGCGGATCCCAGGTCGCGGAATGGCGTATGCCGCGAAAGCGGTTGGGGCTGGCGGCCTGCAGCGCCTCCAGCACCGGCGCCACTTTGTCGCCGAGGTTCAGATTGGCGTGGCCGATGATGGCCGCCGCCGCGTGTGCCGGACCGTAGAGACCGCTGGCACTGGCCGCGGCGAGTCCCTGCACGAACTCGACTTCGCCGACGGGACGCAATTCCGCCGGCCCGTCCCTGCGGTACATCGAGCGGCATTCAATGAACACCGTCGAGCGCACATTGTGTCCGCCGTGCACGTCCGCCGACAGTTCATCCAGCAGATAACGCTGGTAGGGAATGCGCTCTGCGCGCCGGTCCCAGAAGTGATGATGCGGATCGCAGATCGGCAGTTCCGGTTCGAGGATGGGTTCGGTCGTCAGCGCGTGCCAGTCATTGCCGCCGTATGGCATGGGTGTTCTCCGTGACAGGTTGCGGCTGCGCCACACACGGCGCAGCCCGGACAGGATGGGACAGCGGTCAGGCTTCGAGTTGTGCCGCGATCTTCTTGCTGATCTCGGCGCGCCACTCCTCCATCGGCATGAAGCCGGGGCGCGCGCGGCAGTAGGCTTCCGTCTCGCGGTAGAGTTCTTCTTCCGACTTGGTGAGGTCGATCTCGAAGCCCAACGGTTGCGGCACGTACCACGGCGTATCGCAAAACATCTCGATGCGGTTGCCTTCGGGATCGCTGAAGTAAACCGACCACGCGTTGCCGTGGCAGCGTGGATCCACCACCTTGCAGCCCGCTTCGCGCACCTTGCGGAACACGCGCTGAACGCTGGCGAGCGTGCCGACATTGAACGACACCTGTTGCACCATCGGCTTGTTGTCGTCGCCGGTGCGCCCGCGCACCAGCACCAGCTGGTGATGGTCGCTGGGGTTTCGGCTCATGAAGGTGATACGGCCATCCTCCGCGGCATCGCTGACGACAAAGCCGAGAACCTTGGTGTAAAACTCCCGCATTTTGGGCACGTCGGTGACATAAATGCCGACATGGCTGAGGCGCGGCGCTTGATCTTGCGGCATGGCAGAAGTCTCCGTAACGGTTGCGGGAGATCAGTATAGCAGCGCGAGGGAATTCGCTGAATCGTCTGGAAAATACTTTCGGAAGCAAGGTTTGCGCCGCCCGCCGGTATCGTTGCCCGTGGCGCGGCCGTTGCGCCGTTACCCATTGGGCCGAGGGCTGCCGGTCAGGGCCGTTTACATCAGCGGAAACCGCGCTGCGTGGACACTGCCATGCTGAGAACATAAAATCGGACTCGATAATACGATTACCTGACCTGTGGCCAAATCCTCATCTGCAACAATTGGTTCTGCGTTGGACGCAAACGAACTGCGCGTGCTATCCGCGCAGGGCGTGGTGAAAAGCTACCCCAAAAACACCGTTATTGTCAGCGAGGGGGACGAGACCGATTCTTTTTTTATACTTGTGTCCGGCCGCGTCAAGGTATATGTGAGTGACGAGGAGGGCCGCGAAGTGGTGTTGCGCATGCACGGCCCCGGCGAATACTTTGGCGAAATGGCACTCGACGGCCAGCCACGCTCGGCTTCCGTGATGACAGCGGAACCCGCGCGTCTGGTGGTGATTCCCAAGGCGAAGTTCCGGGATTTCGTGCGCGGTCACCCCGACTTCACGATACAGCTGATTGAAAAGCTGATCGGTCGTGTTCGCGCGCTGACCGAAAACGTAAAGAGCCTGGCGCTGATGGATGTCTACGGACGCGTCGCACGGCTGATGCTCGACCTTGCCCGGCCCGAGGACGGCAAACTGGTCATTCAGGAGAAGCTGACGCAACAGGATATCGCAAGCCGGGTGGGCGCTTCGCGCGAAATGATCAGCAAGATTTTCAAGGATCTTTCGGCCGGCGGTTACATCAGCATTGCCCACAAGCGCATCACCATCAACAAGCCGCCACCGCGGCGGTGGTAACTCTCAAGGCAGCACCCTGACAGGCAGGGTCGGCCGGATATCCGTCGCCAATCTTGCGGTCGAGCGGCGCCGCGTTGCCGGCCTGTAGGTCGGTTTCAGGTAGCGTTCGAAGTCCGACCGCGCGGCGCGCCGTCGCCGAGGACTTGCCGCGCGCGGATGGTGTCGAATGCTTCGCGCGGCGAATTCATAATCTTGATGATATTGACCAGCCCCAGTTCCGATTACGACTCGATAATCTCGGCCACGGAAAAAAACAGCAGCAGCGCGATGCGGTGGTGCAGTCAGCAGTGCAGCCGGTACTTCCCCACCTTGGGGTTGATGGGCGAGGAAATGCCGGTGATGAACTCCTTCTACTGATAGTGATCGATGTCGAACCCGGGCGTTTCTTGCGCCGGCGTGCCGCAGGCTCTGTTGTCCTGCAGCGTCGCCGCAAGGCTGCCCGGCACGGTCCCCGGATTCAGTGTGATTGTCATGTCATCTACCGAATATCGTCGGTAGCGGCAGGCTACGGCCTCACTCACATCCGGCTAGCCGTCTGGCCATGCAGTCGCGCGCCATTTTGCGCGCTTGGGCGAGTTGTTCCGGCGTCATGGATGCGGCGGCGGTAACGTGATTGCGCATCGCGCCGGTGTCGCCCGAGTAGGCCGCGATGGTGAACCACATCAGCGCGCGCACGTCGTCCTGCGCGACAGCCGAGCCGTTGGCGTACATCACCCCCAGATTATTCTGGCTTGCGGCGTTGCCTTGTACCGCCGCCCGCCGGTATAGTCTCAACGCTTCGGCGCCATTGCGCGCAACGCCGTGCCCCTGTTCATAGAGGACGCCGAGGTTGTTCTGCGCATCGGGGTCTCCCTGTTCGGCAGCAAGGCGATACCATTTCACCGCCTGAGGGATATCCGCCGCCACACCTTGCCCGGCTTCGTATGCAACACCGAGGTTGTGCTGGGCCACGGCGTTGCCTTGCGCTGCCGCAAGCCGGTACCAATCGGCTGCCACCGCGTGATCGCGCGCAACGCCGCGGCCGTCGCGATACATGATGCCCAGGTTGATCTGCGCGGACGCATTGCCTTGCGCAGCGGCTTGGCGATACCACTTGACCGCCTCGGCGTAGTTCTGCGTGACGCCGTGTCCCGCCTCGTAGCCATAGCCGAGACCGAACTGGCCCAAGGCGTCCCCTTGTTCCGCCGCCAGCCGGTACCACTTGATCGCCTCGATATAGTCCTGTGCCGTGCCTTGTCCGTTGCGGTACATCAGGGCCAGATTGGCCTGCGCACGCGGATTGCCCTGGGCTGCGAGCGTTTGCATGACGTCATAGGCTTGCACATAGTCGCCGCGCTGGTAGGCGGCATTTCCCTCGGCAAAACTGGCCGCCGCGCCTGCGCGTGCATGAAACAACAGCGCGCTCAATACCGCCAGCAACAGGGCGCGGATGAAGCCGCGCATTCCTGCAAATGTCGTCAAGCGCGCAGGTCGCGTGCCGGGCGAATGGCGTGCCATCATTATGGTGTTCATGTTCCGTTCCTCCGAGTGACAGGGTTGCGCGAGCGGTTACCACTCGAGGCATCACCTGCGCAAAACATGCTGCCTCGATCCTTGCGGCAAACTTTAGGACGCAGTCCGCGCGCGTTTAAGTAACAAGTCGGCAGAAGTTTTGTGAATATTCACCATTCATCGCGGATCGCGTGAGCCGGCGGCTCGCCGCCCCCGGCGCGGCAGGGCTGACTGGCGATGCATTTCTCGACGGAACAGCCCGGATTCCAGCCGGCGCCGAAACGACGCCGGGGCCGATCACGAGCGCCACTGCATCGTCATATTACAAGTGAATAAAATCAGCCACTTAGTGCTGATTCCACGGGTCGGGAGCGTGCTGCTGACGCCGCAACTGCACCTTGGTGCTCGCGATTGCGCGTCACGGCCTCTATCGCGCAGACCGCAAAAAGGTGAATACTTCACAAAACGGCAGTGCAGCCGTTAACAGTCGGCGAAACGTATCGCCGCTACTCTGATCCAGCAGAAGGTTGGGACCGAGCGTTACGCGATTTGCAAAGCATCCTGTAGTGTCGGGTCATTCGGAGTAGTGTAATGGCTAACGAAGTCGGATCGTCACCTGTCAACGATGCTCGGCGTCGATTGATCCTCGCTGGCGCCGTGTGCGGCCCGCTCGTCCGGCTTATCACCTGCAATGCCAACGCCATCGCAGCGGGACGCATTTGGTTCGGCCGTGGTCGGGATAGTGTCGAGGCTTACCGGCCCGCGGCGTATTTTGTTGACCGCATTCTCAAAGGTGCCAGGTCCGCCAAACTGCCGATGGAACAGCTTACAAAGTACGAAATGGTGCTTGAACTGAAAACAGACGAAGTGCTGGATATTGCGAAACAGCAGTCGATTCTGGTTCGCGCAAACAAGGTGGTCGAATGATGAATCGTCGCGAGTTGCTGGTATCAGCCGCCGCATGGCCCGCGCTGGCGTTGGCAAGCGCGGTACGTGCGCAGACGCCGACAAAAGTCGCACGTATCGGATTTCTCACACCATCTTCTGCCTCCGCAATCTCGTCCCTGTTTCAGGCATTTCGACTAGGCCTTCGTGACCACGGATGGATTGAAGGGAAGAATATCCACATCGAGCATCGATACGGGGACGGCAAGCATGACCGCCTGTCTAATTTGGCTGCCGATCTGGTGCGTCTTAAGCTGGATATTATCGTCACTACCAATTCGTTAGCTACTATGGCCGTGCAGAAATTGACCACGACCATCCCGATCGTTGTGGCGATTGCCGGAAGCCCTGTTGAACAGGGGTTGGTTAAAAGTCTCGCGCGGCCCGCTGGCAACGTAACCGGGTTGTCGCAAATGAGCTACGAGCTGATTGCCAAGCGGCTGGAATTGCTCAAGGAAACAATTCCCGGGCTCTCGCGCGTTGCAGTGCTGCGTGAGGCAGGAACAAACGAATTCAGTTGGAAAGTGATGCACCCTGCGGGACGACAATTGGGACTCCAGCTCCATGGTCTGGAAGTACGCGGCGCCAGCGATTTTAACAAAGCGTTCGAAGATGCTACGAAGGCTCGCGTTGACGCACTTTTGATCTTGTCAAGTCCCTTCATCATCGTAAACCTGAGGGCGATAGCGGATTTGGCGGCAAAAAGCCGTTTTCCATCGATATTTCAATCGTTGGAATTTGCGCAGGTCGGTGGCCTTATGTCCTATGGGCCGGACCGCATCGACATGTTTCGCCGTGCCGCAACTTACGTGGACAAGATTCTCAACGGTGCAAGCCCTGGCGAACTTCCCGTCGAGCAACCCACCAAGTTCGAACTGGCAATCAACCGGAAAACCGCCAAGGCATTGGGAATAACGATTCCGCCTTCGGTCATGGTGCGAGCGACACGGGTCGTCGAATGATTACGCGACGTAATTTGTTGCTGGTCTTCGGCGCAATCGCCGCGCCGTTAAGCGCCTATGCGCAGCCGATGGTCAAAGTCTGGCGCGTCGGGTTCCTGTCGGCACGTCACCTGGATTTTGTCGACACCGACCATTATTACGGCCCGTTCCGCCAGGGGATGCGCGAACTGGGATATATCGAAGGCAAAAATCTGGTGATCGAGTGGCGCTCTGCCGAGGGGAAACCTGAGCGCCTGCCAGGTCTAGCCGCCGAACTGGTAAATCTCAAAGTGGACGTGATCGTGGCCGGCGGCGTGCTCGCTATCCGCGCGGTGCAAAAAGCCACCACCACTCTACCGATTATTTTTGCTGGCAGTGGCAATCCGGTCGGTGACAACTTCGTCAAAAGCCTGGCGCGTCCCGGCGGCAATATCACAGGGCTTTCGAACATTGTGACGGACATCGCTCCCAAGCTGCTGGAAATGCTGATCACCATGGTGCCCAAGCTCTCCCGCATGGCGGTTCTGGAGAATCCCGATAACCCGGCCCCGGGCATTATGAGAGGCATCCTGACTGCCGCGCAACGCACGAATATCAGGATACTGCCGATGCACGCAAGCACTGTATCTGACATCGAGCAAGCCTTTGCCGCAATGGCACGAGATAAAGCCGGGGCGGTCATGGTGTTCCGTGATCCCTTTCTGAATCAGCAAACCCGCCTGATCGCGGAACTGGCGGCAAGAAACAAGCTGCCGGCCATTGGCGGGATTCGGGAATTTGCGGACACGGGCGGCCTAATGAGCTACGGCTCGAGCCTCACCGAACAGTACCGAAGCGTGGCTGTCTACGTCGACAAAATTATCAGAGGCGCTAATCCCGCCGATCTGCCGGTTGAACAGCCTACAAAATTTGATCTGGTGATCAACGGCAAGACCGCTAAGGCGCTGGGCTTGACGATTCCGTACGCGCTGCGCATCAGCGCCACTGAGGTGATCGAATGACGACGCGCCGCGAACTGGTCATCGCGCTTGCTGGCGCCTTCGCGGTACCCGCTGTCGCCCTTGCGCAACCGCAAAACAAGATCCGACGCGTCGGTTTCCTCGCGGTGCGTCATGTGGATTTTGTCGACACCGACTATTACTACGGCCCGTTCCGCCAGGGCATGCGCGATCTGGGCTATGTCGAAGGCAGGGATTTTGTCATCGAGTGGCGTTCCGCCGAGGGCAAAGCCGAACGTGTTCCAGCACTGGCGGCCGAACTCGTCAACCTGAAAGTGGACGTCATCGTTGCGGCCAGCTATCCCGCCCACCGTGCGGCACAACAAGCGACCACCACCACCCCCATCGTCCTGGGGAACAGCGGCGACCCGGTCGCGAATGGATTGGTTAGAAGCCTTGCCCGGCCCGGGGGCAATATTACCGGCTTGACGCAAATGGGCGGTGGTGCGCTCGTCTCGAAGCGGCTGGAGATGTTGCTGGAACTGGCGCCCGGAGCATCGCGCGTGGCGCTGCTGATGGATCCGTCGAACGCAAACTCGGTCAACGGCGTGCCTTTTCTGCTGGACGCTGCAAAAAAGCGCGGTATCACCATACTGCGCGTGGATGCCGGAAGTCCGCTTGAAATTGAAGCGGCGTTTTCGGCCATGCGCCGGCAGAACGCCGCGGCGCTGATCGTATTCCACGACGCGTCTTATGTTCAGCAAAGACAACAAATCGCCGACCTGGCCGCGAAGTTTCACCTGCCTGCCATCAGCGGCGCCCGCGCCTTTGCGGATGCCGGCATGCTGATGAGCTACGGCGTGAATTCTTCCGCACAGTACCGGCGGGCAGCCGCTTTTGTGGACAAGATTTTCAAGGGCGCCAGGCCTGCCGACCTGCCCATCGAACAGCCCACAAGATTTGAACTTGTGATCAACGGCAGGACGGCAAAGGCACTGGGACTGTCAATCCCCTATGCGCTGCGCATCAGCGCGACGGAGGTTATCGAGTGATTACGCGACGCAAACTATTCATGGCTTGTGCAGGCGTACTCACACTGCCTTTCGGCGCGCTTGCCCAGACGTCAAGAAAAATCAGGCGCATCGGCATTCTAATGGAAAGCGACCTTGAAGATTACGCCACGGTACTGGGTGCATTCCGTTCGGGCATGCGCGAGCTGGGTTATGCCGAGGGCCGCGACTACGTGTTCGAACTGCGCAGCGCCATGGGTGATATGGCACGCGTGCGTGAACTGGCGGTGGAATTGGTCGAGCTGAAAGTCGATTTGATCATTCCCACGGGCACGCCATCGGCCCTGGCTGCGCGCGACACAACCCGGGAAATACCAATTCTGTTTGCGGTCATCGGCAATCCTGTGGGGAGCGGCCTTGCCGCAAGCCTACGGCGCCCAGGGGGGAATGCGACGGGTCTCACCATATTGGGTGTGGACCTCGTGAGCAAGCGCCTGGATCTGCTGCGGCAGATCGTGCCGGACTTGCGTCGCGTGGGGTACGTGCATGAGCCAGGTAACGTCAGCACCGTGAAGAATTTCGGGCAACTACAGTCGGATTGCGCGAGGCTGGGTTGCGTGATGGTCGAGGCGCCCATACGCAAACGGGAGGAGATCGCGGCGTTGTATGCCGCCATGAAGCGGGACAAGGTGCAAGGGTTGGTCATGACCAATCCTGGTGCTTTTACCAAATGGCGACCCCTCTTCATCGAGCAAGCGGCAAGACACCGGTTGCCGGCAGTCTACGGGGCTCGCCAAGCTCCCGAACTGGGCGGCTTGATCACTTATTTTGTTGATGTGATCGACAACTATCGCCGAGCCGCCGCCTATGTGGACAAGATATTCAAGGGTGCGAAACCCGGCGAACTGCCGATTGAAATGCCGACCCGATTTGAGTTGGTGATCAATCTCAAGACCGCGAAGGCGCTGGGATTGACGATTCCGCCATCGGTGATGGTGCAGGCGACACGGGTGA
>CADECM010000046.1:35952-45874 GCA_902825845.1 uncultured beta proteobacterium | reverse complement strand
ATCCTCGGCGACCACGGGCCGTGGGTCGCGCTCTCACCCGGCGGACGGCGCCCGCTGGAGGGTGTGAAACACCTCGCCGAGCGCGTTGCCGCGCAGGGCTACCGCGTGCTGATCCACGACCGGCGCAACTGCGGCGCTTCCGACGTGGTGTTTGAAGGCACGCCCGAAGCACCCACCGAGTACGAAATCTGGGCTGAAGATCTCTATGCGATGCTGAAGCATTTCAATGCCACGCCGGCGTGGGTGGGCGGCGGTTCGTCGGGTTGCCGCATGTCGCTGCTGCTGGCGCTGCGCCATCCCGATGCCGTGCGCGGCTTGTTGCTGTGGCGCGTGACTGGCGGCGAATTTGCGGCAAAACGTCTTGCCAATCAGTACTACTTCCAGTTCATCGAGGCCGCGAAAAAAGGCGGCATGGCGGCAGTGTGCGACAGCGAGCACTTTCGCGAACGCATCGCGCAACGCGCCATCAATCGCGAGGCCATTCTGAAGATGGATGTGAAACGCTTTACTGCGTCATTTGAAAGCTGGGCACAGGGCTTCCTGCAGGACGCGCAAAAGCCGGTGATCGGCGCCACCGCGGCACAGCTGCAATCCGTCAAGGTGCCCACCATCGTGGTGCCCGGCAACGACAAGACGCACGATCGCGCCATCGGCGAGCGCGCACAAAAACTGATTCCGGGCAGCGAACTCTACTTGCTGTTCCCCGAGGATCAGGACATCGACATCGTGCCGCCGCAGGAATGGGAATTCAAGGACGACGAACTGGCCGGTGTGTTTGCCGGATTCATGAAGCGCCACGTCGCGTAACGCTTGTGTGAACGAATGTAAAGTACATGGATGCCGCAGAACCGACGGCGCCGCTGGCGGTCGCAGCTTGGTCGCTCAACCCCAAGGAAAAACCTCATGATGAAGTCCATACCCGCCATTGTCGCCGTCAGCCTGTTCGCCGCGATTCATGCCCACGCCACGGGCCTTGCCACCTGCGATTCCGGTCCCAAATCCGCATGGCAGGCGCAGGACAAACTGGAAAAACAGTTGATCGATCAGAACGGCTGGAAAATCCGCCGCATCAAGGAAGACGGCGGCTGCTATGAGGTTTACGCCTTCGACAAGAACGGCGACCGCGTCAACGCCTACTACCATCCAGTGACACTGGTGCTGGTGCCCAACACGCTGCGCGTGCGCAAGCCCTGATGGCGCAAGCGCAGGACGGCGCCGGCAGCGTCAAGGTGTGGGATGCGCTGGTGCGCACGGGCCACTGGACACTGGTGATCTGCGTCGCGGTCGCGTGGTTCATTCACGGCAAGTGGCACGAATGGCTGGGCTACACCGCGCTGGCAGTGGTCGCCGTGCGCGTGGTGTGGGGATTGATCGGGCCGCGTTACGCGCGCTTTGGTCAATTTGTGCATTCGCCGGCGCTCACGCTCGCCTACGGCAAGCAGGTTCTCGCGCACCGGGAACCACGCCACATCGGCCACAACCCGCTGGGCGGCTGGATGATTGTGGCGCTGCTGCTGACGCTTGCCGGCGTATGCGCCAGCGGCTGGCTCTACACCACCGACCGCTTCTGGGGCGAGGAATGGGTGGAAGACATCCACGAAGGTCTCACCAATGTGTTGCTCACGCTGGTGGCACTGCATGTCGCCGGCGTGATTTTTTCGTCGCTGCGGCACGGCGAAAACCTGGTGCGCGCGATGATCAACGGCCGCAAGCGCGCGCCCGCGCCGGGCGATGTGGAATAATCCTGCCCAAACATCTGTCAACATGGGAATCGTCATGAACACTCTTTATGCAGTCATTTTTGCGGGCACATACGCTCTGCTGCCAGGTGCCGCAAGCGCACAGGCCCCGGCATTGAAATCCGGCGAACAGGTGTACAAGGAAACCTGTGTCGCCTGCCACGCCACGGGCGTTCTCAAAGCGCCTAAATTGGGCGACAAAAAGGACTGGGGGCCGCTGCTCAAAGAGCCGCAGGCGGTGCTTACCGCCGATGGCTGGGTGGGTGTGCGCGACATGCCGGCCAAGGGTGGCAAGCCTGATCTCGCACTGGAGGAATTCGCGCGCGCGGTGGCCCATATGGCGCGCGCGGCCGGCGCCCGCTGGCAGGATCCGAACGCCGCGATGATGAAACAGATTCAGGCCGCGGAAAAAAAGGCGCTCGACAAGAAGGCGAAGGAAAAGAACAAGAAATAGCGCCGCCCCGCGCTGGCGGCGTATTGCTGCTCTGCACCCGGTGTTGACCGGTTTCTCCCTTACAATGCCCGATGGCCTTGAACCCCTGGGTGGCAGCGCGTTTTGCGCGCGGTCGTGGGTGCCGCGTCGATCACACGCAGGCGGTTCATGATTAAAACGACAATCGGGGAGATGCGCAATGAAGACAAGGTTACGGATTCTTTTGGTTCTGGTGGCGTGCATCGCCCACGTCGGGGCGAGCGCTGAAACGGCAACGGTTTACTTTGATCTGTTTGGCGCGGGACGGCTGCAGGCGAATTCGGCAAGCCCGGCTGGCGTCACCCTCGCGCCCCAAAGGGATTTGCCGGACGACAAGCGATTACAGGCCTGGCGCATCGAATACCCCCGCTGTTGCCGGGACACCTTCCACATCCGCAACGTCGCCACCGGACAGTTTCTCTATCATCATGGGCCGAGCGCTCAGCTCATGCTCGGTCCGGTCCAGGAAAACCTGAGTTCGACCATGTGGGACTTTGAGACAAGGGCAAGGACACAGTCGGACAATGCGCCCCCCGGCGGCAGCGACTCCATTGCGCGGATCAGGAATCGAAATTCCGGCAAGTATCTGGGACACCAGGGCGGCCGGGACGCGGATAGCCCTGTAAACTTCATCCTGGCGGACCTTTCACGACAATACGGCGTGTTCGACTGGAGCGTCAATGTTGAATATGAAGGGCGCCATGTCGCATTCGATCCGGCCCGCTTGGCCGCAGACGCGCCATCCGCCCGGGTGCCGGCTGTACCACCGCAACCCGCGAGCGAGCAAAGACCGGTCGTCACCACAGTGGGGCCCGCATTGGGTTCGCCGCCGATTCTCGGCGAAATAAAAATGTTTGCCGGCACTTATGCGCCGAGCGGCTATGCGTTATGCCAGGGCCAGTTACTCAGCATAAGGCAATTCAGCGCCTTGTATTCCCTTCTCGGCATCACGTATGGCGGAGACGGCAAGCAGACGTTTGCGCTGCCGGACCTCCGTCATCTCGAACAGCAATTAAAGGTGCGGTACATCATCGCCCTTGACGGCACCTTCCCGCCCCGACAATAGCCGGCGCGCAGGCCGGGATACGTACGCCTCATTCGCCAAGTTGAGGCGCACGTTGGTTTCGCGAACACGCTATCGCGAGGCACTGGCGAGGCTCGTTACGCTGATACGCTAACCATGCGGCAGCGACGCCACCATGAAGATCGATCAGCGCGGGACGCGCTCCCCGCCCTTTGGGCTGATACACGGGCACCAAAGTCGCTTCCCCAAAAATAATTCAATAAAATCATATACTTGCAATACCGCTGCGCAATGGCCGCAGGCGAAAGCCGGGCGGCGCCGCAGGCGGCGGCAGCTTTTCGCAGTGGTACATGTCCATGTAGATCATGTGCTTGCCGTCGTTGCACACCACCTCGTAACCATCGACGATGTGGATATCCGGCTCGCCCGGGCGCAGCGCCCTCGCGCTGAGCGCGCGCTTGAGTTGCGCCCTGGCCTCTGCATCCGAGCGGGGCTGCGGCACTTCAGTGCGCGGGCCAAAACTGCCGACGCGCCGGTACTTCGGCCGCTCGCCGCCAGGACACTCCAGTTGATTCAGGTAGGCGCGTTGCCCCTGCGGACGGCACACTTCGATGGCCGTGGCCTTGGTCAGTCCCAGGCCGGACGCGGCGGGAACGGCCGGCGTGGTCTGCGGCGCCTGAGTGACACAGGCGGTTAACCCGATACAGGTCGCGGCCAGTGCAAGGGCGGCGCGCAAGACACGCTGCGGATGACGCGTATTCACGACAAACGGGCGCCGTGCTCCGCAAGCAGCGCTCGCAGAAGCGAGCGATGACAGCGCGCCTCGTCCGCGCAATAGCAGCCGACTGAAAAATTCGTCTGCTGCGACAACGCCGCCAGCAGGCCGAGCAAGCGGCGTGGTTGCGGTCGCTTCATTTCCGCCCGGTAGCTGCGCGAAAACGCGCGCCAGTCCTTGTCGATATCACCCGCATGAATACGCTTGAGCAGCGCTTCGCTGGGCGCCAGATCGGGCAGCCACACATCATAGAAATTACGCGCCGCGATGTGCGCCTTGGGCACGCCGCGCGGCGGACGGCGCACAGTGCCGAGGCGCAGGCCTTCGCCGTCACTGCGCGGGGTGCCGAGGCGGACGATGCGTATCGTCACGGACGTCTTCACGCAATCCCTTTTGCACGCCTGTCAATGCCCACCACCCCCGAACCACCCCTTCATCTCTTCATCAAACTCCCCATCAATCAGCACATACAGCATCTTCGCCACCTTGCCCGAGCGGTTGCTCCACGCATGGTTGGTGCCGAGCTGAATCAGCACGTCACCCGCCTTCAAGGTGACCTCGCCTTCATCCAGCAGCATGACAATCTCGCCTTCGATGCAGATGGCGTAGTCTATCGTTTCCGTGCGGTGCATCATCGGATGGCGTCCGCCGCGGCCAAACGACGACGCGCCTTCGTTGCCCATGGCCTTGAACACTTCGCGCGCCTTCTCCGGCGTCATGTTGCGAATTTCCTCCGACTCCGGGCCGATTTCCGCGATGCGGATGATGGTGCCGCCCTTGGGGGGATGAATCTGGCGCGGACCCAGCGTGGGGTCTTCATGCACGGCGTGCAGCGGGTACGGCAGCGGGCCGGTTTTCCAGATGTCGTTCGACACATGGCCCGGCCGCAGCGGATTGGTGCGCACTGCCGGCGCGGGACCGTCGGAAATGAGCACGGATTTGCCTTCCTTGTTGTGACCTACGACGACGCGTCTGACTGGCATGCTGCTCTCCCTATCGACAAAAATAAACTTACTCGGGCTGTATGCCCGCGATCTTCACAATCTCGCCCAGCTTCTGGATGCCGTCCGCCAGCAGCGCGCGAAATTCGGCGGCGCTGCTGCCGACCGGCTTCAGCTCCACTTTGGCAAACTGCTCGCGCACCCGCGGCACGCTCACCGCCTTGCGCACTTCCGCCTCCAGCCGCGCGATGATCGCGGGCGGCGTTTTCGCGGGTGCCAGCAGGCCGTGCCAACTGGCTTCCATCTGCGTATTCTGCACGCCTGCTTCGCTCATGGTCGGCACGTCGGGGAGGAACGGCGCCCGCGCGCTGTGGTTATAGGCAAGCGGGCGGATGCGCCCGGCGCGAATTTGCGGCAGTGACAGCGGCGGGGTCGCCATCATCACCTGCACTTCGCCTGCTACCAGCGCGGTAATCGCCGGCCCCGCGCCCTTGTACGGCACGTGCACCATGCTCATACCCGCGCGCTGGTTGAACAGCGCCGCCGCCAGATGCAGCGAATTGCCGACGCCGGGCGTGCCGTAGGCGAGCTTCACGCCGGGCTTTTTGCCGTACTCGATCAACTCACGCACCGAGCGCACGCCAAGCCCGGCATGCACCACCAGAATATGCGCGTCCGATCCGGCAACCTGCGACACCGGGGCGAAATCGCGCACCGCATCAAACGGCAGCTTTTTGCGCACGCTGGGATTGATCGCGAACGAGCCCGAGGTCAGCAGCAGCGTGTGGCCGTCGGGGGTCGCCTTGGCGACGATGTCCGCGCCGATGATGCCGTTGGCACCCGGCCGGTTATCCACCACAAACTGTTGATTGAACTGCACGCCCAGTTGCGCCGCCAGGATGCGCGCGGTGGTGTCGGGGCCGCCCGTGCCGAAGCCGACGATGACGCGCACGGGACGCGACGGATAATCCAGCGCCTGGGCGCCACCGCCGGCGAGCGCCAGCAGTGCAACACCGCAACATTTGATCTTTGTTTGCATCGATTCCTCCGCGCCGCAGTATAGCGCCAACCTGCGTGCCTACGCAGCCTCGGCGATGAACTGCAGGCGCGCGAGATGCGCATACAGCGCGCTGTCGCGCAGCAGCGTCTGATGCGTGCCGACGGCATGAATGTGGCCGCCATCCATCACGATGATGCGGTCGGCGTTGCGCACTGTGGCCAGCCGGTGCGCGATCACCAGCGTGGTGCGGCCACGCTCCAGCCGCGCCAGCGCGGCGGCCACCTGCCGTTCACTTTCCGCGTCGAGCGAGCTGGTCGCTTCATCGAGCAACAGTATCGGCCGGTCGGCGAGCAGGGCGCGCGCGATCGAAATACGCTGGCGCTGCCCGCCCGACAATTTGACGCCGCGCTCGCCCAGGTCGGTGGCAAAGCCCTGCGGCAGGCGCTCGATGAATTCCAGCGCGTGCGCCGCGGCACAGGCTTCACGCACGGCGGCGTCCGATGCCTCCGGCCGCCCGAAGCGCACATTGTCAGTGACGCTGCCGGAGAAAATCACCGGGTCCTGCGGCACGATGGCAATGGCGCGGCGCAGTGCCAGCGGATCGCAGTGGCGGATATCGGCGCCGTCGACCAGGATGCGTCCGGCTGCCGGATCGTAAAAGCGCAGGATCAGCGCAAACAGCGTTGATTTGCCTGCGCCGGAAGGCCCCACCAGCGCCACGCGTTCGCCCGGTGCGACGGTGAACGATACCGACGCCAGCACCGCGCTTTCCGGCCGCGCGGGATACACAAAGTGCACGTCGTCAAAACGGATGGCGCCGGCGACCCGTTCGGGCAACGCGATCAGCGGCGGCTGCGCCACCAGCGACGGCCGGGTGTCGAGCAACTCGAACAGGCGCTCGGTCGCGCCCGCCGCGCGCTGGATTTCGCCCCACACCTCGGAAATGGTGCCGGCGCCGCTCGCCACCATCACCGCGTAGAACACAAAGGCCGACAGCTGCCCGCCGCTGATGCGCCCGGCAAACACATCGTGCCCGCCCACCCACAAAATCAGCCCCACCGCGCAAAAGCCGATCAGCATCACCAGCGCGATCAGCCACGCCTTGACTTTGATGCGATGCACGCCGCTGGCGTAGGCGGCCTCGGCGGCATCGTCGAAACGCGCGCGCGTATGCACCTCGTGGCCGTAGGCCTGCACCGTGCGCACCTCGTGCAGCGATTCGTCAATGTGCGCGGACACGTCGGCCACCCGATCCTGGCTGTCGCGCGACAGCCGCCGCACGCGCCGCCCCACCACCAGAATCGGTATCAAAATCGCCGGCACGCCCAGTACGATCAACGCCGCCAGCTTGGGGCTGGTGGCGAACAGCAGGATCAGCGCGCCGCTGGTCATCAGCAGATTGCGCAGGAACATCGACAAGCCGAAGCCGATCACCTGGCGGATCTGTTCGGTATCGTTGGTCAGGCGCGAGGCCAGTTCGCCGGTGCGCGCGGCATCGAAGTACGCCGGCGACAGCGTCAGCACATGCGCGAACACCGCGCGCCGCAGGTCGGCGATGATGCGCTCGCCCACGCTCATCATCAGGTAAAAGCGGGTGAAGGTTGCGCCCGCCAGCAGCACCGCCACGCCAACCGCCCCCGCCAGCGCCAGATTCAGCAGATGCGGGTCACGCGTGCCGAAACCGGCATCGATCACATAGCGCAGGCCCTGCCCCAGTCCAAGCACGCAGCCCGCGGCGACCAGCAGCGCAATCAGCGCGACGACGACACGCCCGCGATACGGCAGCAGAAAACGGCCGAGGCGCGCGAGTTGCGCGATTTCGCCCTTGGGCGGCGGGGCGGCGGCAGTGGCAGCGGCAGGCATGGGGCTATCGTAGCATCCACCGCGCCGTCAATACTGGTCGAAGATGCGCTGTATCTCGTCAAGGTCGGTGGTGCGCGTCAACGCCAGTGACAGCAGCAGCGCCGCTTTTTGCGGCAGCAGATTGCCGGCGGCGATCATGTTCGGCTCGTGATAGGCACTGTCGCGCACCACGCGCCCCTCGCCCACGCGCGCGCTGCGCACCACCACCGCGCGGCGCTCGGCCGCGATCGCAGCGCACTCCGGCGTGAGATTGCCGATGGCGCCGGCGCCGATGCCGGCAATCACCAGCCCCTGCGCACCCAGCCTGCACGCGGCATCCGCCATGCCGGGCTGCGTGCCCGCATACACATGCAGCACCTCGACGCGCGGCAATGCGGTAATCCCGTCGAGCGTGAATTCGCTGTGCGTGGTGTGGCGCTGCAGCGGCGCGCGGTAATACACGATACGGTCGGCATCGGCGTAGCCCAGCAGACCGACATCGCGGCTGCGAAAGGTGTGCACGTGATAGGTGTTGGTCTTGGTGACGTCACGCGCGGCGTTGATCTCGCCGTTGGTGGCGACCACCACGCCCTTGCCTGCCGTATCCGCATGCGCCGCCACGCGAAACGCGTCGTAGAGGTTGAGCGCGGCATCGGCGCTCAACGCAGTGAACGGCCGTTGCGCGCCGGTCACCACCACCGGCTTGGCGCTGTTCACGGTCAGCGTCAGAAAGTACGCGGTTTCTTCGAGCACATTGGTGCCCTGCACGAACACGATGCCGTCGACGTCCGCGCGCTGCAGCAGCGCATTCACGCGCTGCGCCAGGCGGCAGATGTCGTCGAGCGTGGCCACCTCGTGCGGATTGCCGGCATCCACCGTGACCTCGGCAACGCGCGCGATTTCCGGAATTTCCGTCAGTAATTCCCCGCCCGTCATGCGTGGGTAGCCGCTGTTGCGATAGTGATGGAAATCCATGCGGTCCTTGCCGCGGCTGTGCAGGGTGCCGGGACCGATCAGCAGATGAATACGCGGCAGGCTCATGGGGAATCTCCATAACTATTTGTTTTTAAACAATTATTTTTGAAACCGACAAACTCTGCCCGCCCGCTGTCGGCAAAAACATCGACTTGCCGCCGGCGCCGCCGCCGACCATCACGATCAAATCCTCCGGCGCATTAATGATCGGCACCATCGAGCTGTCATCGTTGCGGTCAACGAAATCCGGAAAGCGCGGGCCCTTGGATTTGCCGCGGTTTTTCATCAGACCCCAGGGCTGGCGCGCGAGTTCGAACAGTGACTGCTGGATGTCACGCTTGGTCCAGCCTGCCGCCGAGAGGTGCTGCACATGTTCGAGGCCAAGCACCAGCACCGGATGTCCCTGCGAGTACAGATTGTTCACCCCGAGTGTGGCCATCGACGAGGCGAAGGTGCGCATGATTTCCAGCGGCTCGGTCTGAATGTTTTCCGTCATGCTGTGCGGCGCTTCGGCGTTGACCACCGTCACCACGTTGTCGTTGCGCCGGAAGCCGCGCGTCACGTGCAACGGCTCCCACGGATTCGCGGCTTCGTATTCCGCAATGCAGTAGGTGTACTTGCCCGGATGCCCGGTTTGCGACGCATCGACACCCGGCCCCGCGCCGCCGATATTCACCAGCGTCAGACGCAGCGCGCGGCCGATGGTGGCATTGGCGCGCCAGCCCGGGCCGAACAGACCGGTACCGCAATTAATGCGCAGCCGCTGCACGATGGGACCGTTGACGATGATCAGCGGCGCGCCGGCGTGGGTGGTGGTCTGCCGGTGCGCGAGGCCGTAGGCGGGCTCGGACACCGCGCGCAGCGCCGCCACTACCACCGGCAGATATTCGGGCTTGCATCCTGCCATCACCGCATTCACCGCAACCTGCCGCAGCGTGGCGCGGCCCATCTTCGGCGGCACGACGCTGATCAGTTCCTCGGCGTCACAACCCGGCATGCCCGCCAGCATCGCGTCCACGCGCTGCGCCGTCGGCGGCACGATCGGCAGCCCGTCGGTCCATCCCTGGTCGTAGAAATAGTCGTTGATGGCGTCGTAGGACGCGTCGGTTTCGGTGGTCATTATTGGATCAAAGTCAAAAGCATTTCGACACAGA
>CADECM010000046.1:3672-35852 GCA_902825845.1 uncultured beta proteobacterium | reverse complement strand
TTACTTCCCTCACCGCGGCATCACCGCGTCCGGCAGCGGAAACGGATGCTGATGCACCTCGCGCGCCAGCGTCTCCGCCGGTGTGGTCAGCGCATGCACGCACAGTTCGGCGATGTCAGCGCCGCGTTGTTCGATCAGCGCCAGATCGCGGTCGCCCACCGGGTGCGGCACCACCACGAACGGCAAATCGTCATGGCCAATACCCTGCGCGGTGACCTGTGCCAGCGGCGCAAAGGCGGTGCTCACCACGGTAATCGTCGGCATGCCCAGCGCTTCGAGTTCGGCCGCGTCACGCGCGGTCCATGGGGTTGACGAGCCTCAGTGGCCCACGCCGTTGATCACCGCATCGCAGCCCGCGGCCATCTCCTGCGCATACGGCGACGGCTTGCCCAGATAATCCTTGCGCCAGACTTTGACGTCGACGCCGTGTTCCTGCTGCAGCCGTTGCGCGATGCCGCGCAGCACGATGTCGGCGAACTCCTTGTGATTGTCGAGAATGCCGATACGCGCGCCGCGCAGTGTGGTCAGGCGCGGCGCCAGGGCATGGGCGGCGGTTTCGATGGCGCCGGTGGGCACATAGATAGTAACGCCGCCGATGACGCGGGTTTGCGCGTGTGACATGACGATCTCCTGCGGGATGGTATTCTTCGATAGGCGCCATCGTAGCGCCACCAGCACACCCGCGCCACTGTTCACCTTCATCGCCATTCGACCATGATGTCCAAAATTCCTCGCGTCATCGCCGCGCTCACGCTCGCCGCGCTGCCTGCGCTGGCGCCGGCCCAGACCTGGCCCGCGCGCCCGGTGCGTGTCGTTGCGCCGTTCGCGGCCGGCGGCACCGCCGATCTGCTGGGGCGCATCGTGGCGGGGAAATTGAGCGAAAGCCTCGGCCAATCCTGCATCGTCGAGAATCGGCCCGGTGCCGGCGGTGTGCTCGGCTCGGAGTACGTGGCGCGCGCCACTGCCGATGGTTACACGTTGCTGGTGTCGGGCGTGGCCTCGCACGCCGTGGCGCCCGCGCTGTCACGCAGGTTTCCGTTCGACCCGGTGAAGGATTTCAGCCACATCGCGCTGTTCGGCGGGCCGCCGTCGGTGCTGGCGGTGCATCCCTCGATGCCGGTGCGGGACCTGAAATCATTCATCGCGTTTGCAAAATCCAAACCGCGCGAACTGACCTACGGTTCCCCCGGCAACGGCACGCAGGGGCACCTGATTGCAGAACTGTTCAAACGCAGCGCGGCGTTCGACATACAGCACATTCCCTATCGCGGCGCCAGCGGCGCGGTGGTGGATGTGGTCGCGGGAAACACCCATGCCATTTCCACCACACTCACCACCGCCAGTGCGCAAATCCGCGCCGGCCGTCTGCGTGCGCTGGCGATCAGTTCCGCGGCACGCCTGCCGGACTATGCGCGGGTGCCCACATATCGCGAGGCCGGCTTCCCGGAACTGGTGGCGACGATCTGGTTTTCCTTGTCGGGACCGGCCGGATTGCCGGCCGACATCGTCAATCGCCTGAACAGCGACGTGCGCCGCGCGCTGCACGCACCCGAGGTGCGCGCGCGCCTGCGCCCCGACGGCATCGAACCCGGCGATCTGGACCCGAACGCGTTCACCGAATTCGTCGCGGCAGAAGTGAAACGCTGGGCGCCGGTGGTGCGTGCATCCGGGGCACGTGCGGACTGAGCGCCCGGACGTCGTTGGCGAGCGCATCCGGCATCCGCTGCAAAATTTACCATAACTTATTGATTTTATTGATATATTATTTCCCCGCATTCCGCATCCAAAGCGCCGCCTTGCGGGTAGTACTGGGCGCATGTCCAAACCCTGTTACTGACCATGGCCCCTGAATCCTCCGATCTGCCACTCGACTTCGAGGCTGCGCTGGCGCGTTGTGCGCAGGGGGACCAGTTTGCCCTGCGCGCCATTTACGAACGCGAACGACGGTGGCTGATGGCCGTCGTGTTGCGTCTGGTGCGACGGCGCGAGCTGGCGGAGGAAATTCTGCAGGACGCCTTTGTTCAAATCTGGCGCAGGGCCGGCACGTATAACCCCGCGCTCGGTTCCGCACGCGGCTGGATTTACACCGTGGTGCGGCATCGCGCCCTGAACGCACTGCGCAGCGCCGCCGCGTCGCCGGAACGTGATGATCCGCGTCACGCAGAACTGCTGGATGCACACGCCGCATGGCAGACCCGGGATGACAGTGCCGAACAACACGCGCTGGCACAGTGCCTGGAGCGTCTTGAGGAACAGCGGCGGCAAGCCGTGCTGCTGGCATTCGTGGATGGTTACTCGCACGAACAGGTCGCGGCACAACTGGGCACGCCGCTGGGCACCGTGAAATCCTGGATCCGGCGCGGCATTATCGCGCTGCGGGAATGCCTGTCATGATGCCCACCGATCCCGCCGAGCGCTCGGCCATGGCCGCGGAATACGTGATGGGCTCGCTGCCCGCGGATGAGCACGCGCAATTCGAGCAGGCACTGGCGCGTGAGTTTGAGTTGCAGCGCGAGGTTTACTACTGGCAGGACAAGCTGCTGCCATTGACCCGCCTGCTCGCGCCGCAGGAACCGGCCGCGGATGTGTGGACGCGCATCGAACGATCGCTGCCTGTCGCGTCTCAGCGCCCGTCACCCCGGCAACGCTGGTGGAGCGACATCGGCGTGTGGCGTTTTGGCGCGGCGGTCGCGGCGGCGCTGGCGCTCGCGCTGGCGCTGAAACTGATGTGGCCCGGCGCCACGCCGCAGATGGGCGAGCGCTACTTCGCCGTGCTGCAAAGTCCGGACAAACAGGAAGCCGGCTGGATTGTCGAGGCGGCTGCCGGCGGCAAGCTGCGCCTGATCCCGCTGACCACCGCACGCGTCGCCGAGGGCAAGTCGCTGCAGTTCTGGACCAAGCCGAAAAACGCCGCCGCGCCGACGTCGCTGGGTCTGGTACCGCCCGACCGTGTCACCGAAATCGACACTGCCAGACTGCCCGCGCTGGAACGCGAACAATTGTTTGAACTGACACTGGAACCGCAAAGCGGCTCGCCGATCGGGCGTCCCACCGGGCCCATCCTGTTCGTGGGTCGCACCGCCGCCCCGCAGCTTCCATAAAAAATATTGCACGCCTGCATCCGGACGCCGGACGCGCGGGTAGTGGTTGGTGAGACGCCTGACCAGGGCATCTCGGAACACCCACTGACCAAGAGAGGATTCATCATGTTCAAACCGATTACCTGTGCTGTGCTGCTGGCATCGTCCGGCAGTGTTTTTGCCAATATCGACAACAGTAAACTCCCCGCGCCGGTACGCGTGCCGGCGGGCCACGCCATTGCCCTCGAGACGCTGGGCAAGGGGGAAATCACCTACGAATGCCGCGAAAAAAAGGACGCTGCGGGCAGTTTCGAATGGGCATTCGTGGTGCCGGTGGCAACCCTTTGGGACGTGAACCAGAAGGCCGTGGGCAAGTACTACGGCGGCCCCACCTGGGAGGCACATGACGGCTCCAAAATCACCGGCAAGCAGGTCGCCGTGGCGCCCGGGGGTGCCGGCAACATCGCACTGCAACTGGTGAAGGCGAATCCGGCAATGGGTAACGGCGCGATGACCGGTGTGACTTACGTGCAGCGGCTGGAAACCAGGGGTGGCGTTGCCCCCGCCGCTGCCTGCGATGCAGCCAACAAGGGCGGCAAACAGCAGGTGGGCTACGAGGCAAAGTACGTGTTCTACAAATCGCAGTAGGCGTCAGACGGATGCCGCGCGCGTCAGCGCGGGCACGGGTGTCCATGGGCGAAAAATTGACCGCGCCCATGGGCGCGGATACAGTGAAGCCCTTGCGCAGCGAATGGTCCGCAGGAATGTTTTGGCGGGCAGTCGCCGCCAGCATTTGGGCTTTATCTGAAACCGCCTCGGGACACCCCACATGATCTATCAGCATCGACTCGTCATTGCGCGCGGCGGACGCCTCATCAAACGCCATGTTGCCTTTCAGCGTGAAGCCATGGGGGCGCTGGAAGCCCATGGTTCCGTGCTGATCGGCGCGTGGGAAGTGTGGATAGGCGCAGAGGCAGGGTGCGGTGTCTACCAGATTCGCCAATTTGAGAGTCTCGCCGCGTGGGAACAGCATCGGGAACGCGTACACCAGGATGCGGATCTCAATGAGCGCTACCAAACCGGCCTATCCTTCCACAACGACTTTGTCACGACATCCATCGTGAAATGCGCCGCCGGCGCGCCGCCGCTCGCGCGCGAGTGGCCGGCGGTGGATGCGGTGCGGGGACAGCCGCGCGGCTACTTCGAGCAGCGCATACTTTACTTCCGCCCGGGCGCATCGGCCGCGCATCACAAGTTCTACTTCGAACACGTTGCGCCGGCGCTGCAACGAGAAGGGGCAACCCTGACCGGGTTTTTCGATACAGTGATCGGTCCGGGGACGACCAATACCGGGTCGCACCGCAGCATCGAACTGCGGCGCTTTCCCGATCTGGCGAGCTGGCAGCGCTGGCGCGAAGCACAGGAAACGGACCCGGACCTTGCAAAACTCATCAAGGAATCCTGGCTCGGCAAGGTCGAACGCGTTGAGAGCATGCTGCTCTACCCGCTGGACTACAGCCGCATGCGATGACCCTCGACGCGGGCATTGCGGCTCAATCAAGTTTCAAACCGGCAGCCCTGGTGACGCGCCCGAAGCGTTCGATCTCGGTGGCGATATGGATGTGAAACGCGTCGGGCGTCGAGGCGACGATATCCACATCGTTTTTCGCAAAGCGCTCGATCAGGTCTGGTGCTTTCAGCACCTCGATCAGACTTCCACTCAGTCGGGTAAGCAGCGGCGGCGGCAATCCCGCCGGCGCGACCACGCCGTACCATTGCGTCACCTCATATCCCGGGATGCCGCTTTGCGCCATTGTCGGCAGATAGGGCATCGACGTCAGGCGCCGCGCGCCGGAGACCGCCAGTGCGCGCAGCCGTCCGCTCTGCACATGAGGCACAGCCTCCAGTGACGTCATGAAAATCATGTCGATCTGCCCGCCAAGCAAATCGGTCATCGCCGGGCCGCCGCCTTTGTAAGGCACATGCAGCAGCTTCGCCTTGCCGAGCAAGGTGAGCATCGCACCAGCGAGGTGCTGCATGCTGCCCTGGCCGGCCGACCCATAGCTAAGTCCCTGCGGCCTTTCGTTGGCGCGCAGCAGTACTTCCGCCACACTGCGCGCAGGCACCGCCGGGTTGACCACCAGCACATACGGCTGGGCTGTCACCTGGGTGATCGGCGTAAAACTGCGCAGCAAATCGTAGGGAAGCCGCGCCTTCATGGCCTGGCGCGCGGCGTGGCTGCCGGTGCACAGTGATATCGTGTAACCATCGGGGCGCGCGTTGGCGGCTGTCTCAAGCGCGATGGCGCCGGTGCCGCCGGCGCGATTGTCGACGACGACATTCTGGCCCCACAGTGCCTGCAGCTTCTGCGACATCACCCGCGTGACGTGGTCGCCGCCACCCCCCGGTGCCATGGGCACCAGAAAGCGAACAGGCCGCGAGGGATAAGGCTGCGCAGTCACCGAGCCTGCCACGGCGAGACTGGCTGCCAGCATCAGTCCGGCAAACCGATTCGCGATAGTGCCTTGAGTATCAATCATGCAGGCCACTGTAGCGAAGGCGGCGCGCACGGTCAAAGGCGATCAGTCTCAAACAGCCGGCGCCAGGGGATGCGGCAAGTGTCACTGCTCAGCAGGTAGGCTGCGAGAAAGGAAACGATTCAGTCCGTTCCCACGTCAGCGTATTGATGAACTGCCGCGTGTCGGTGCCCGCGGTACGCGGCGTGGTCTCGATCACCAGTTCATCGCCGCGGACCTTGAACTTGCGCAGCTGTCGGGTGCCGGTCCATGCTTCGTTCCACGACAGATTGACGTCGTGAATCACGGTGTCGCCCTCGACCCGGTAGGTGCCCGAGTAGGCGCTGATGATCGATTTGAACAGGCGCGCGCGCTCGTCGTCGGTGAGCACCTCGCCCGCAGGCGGTTCGCGCTTTTCCTCGACCGTGATCGACATCATGAAACCGCCCGGCGTATACAGAATATAGGCCTGCGGCAGCAGGTCGCTGCGCACCTCGCCGGTATCGAGGAAGCGACGCGAATAGTGCTTGAGCTTCCATACCCCTTCAATGCGCCCGGCGCTGCTGTCGGCTGTCATGCGCGTCCACTCCGATAAATCCACATTATGCCCAATCCACGCCAGACCCGGATTATTGCCGAAATGGAAACCAGGCTATGACAAAATGGCGCTTGTTTCCAAACGTGCGGGTTCTTACAATGATTGATTCGAAGAGGAAAACCCCATGAAATTTGGCATTTTTGGCGGCGCCCGTGTCGGGCGAGCAGACACCCTGCATGACAGCTACGGCTACCGCGACTTTATCAATTACGTACTAGCGGCCGAGAAAATCGGTTTCGAAGGTATTTTTCTGGTCGAACACCACTTCACCGGCCAGGGCCAGCTGTCGTCGTCGATCAATCTGCTGTCGTATCTTGCTGCGAAAACCACGCGCATCCGCCTCGGCACCGGTGTGGTGGTGCTGCCCTGGCACAACCCGGTGCTGCTGGCAGAGCAGATTGCCACGCTGGATGTGCTGTCGGGCGGCCGCGTCGATCTGGGCATCGGCCGCGGCTACCGCAAGGAAGAATTCGCCGCGTTCTGCGTGCCGATGACGGAGGCGCAGGACCGGTTCGAAGAGTGTTTTGCGCTGATGCTGAAGTCGTGGGCCAGTGATGAGCGTTTTTCGTACCACAGCAAGCGCTGGGATTACGAGAACATCGTGGTGGAACCGGCACCGGTGCAACGCCCGCATCCGCCGATCTGGCTGGCGGGCGGCAGCCCGCAGGGCATCGCCTATGTCGCCGGCAAGAACTACAACCTGATGCTCGATCAGCTCGCCACCGTCGGCCAGGTGCGCGATCGTGTCGGCGCCTACCTCGACGGCCTGGAAAAAATCGGCCAGCCGCGCAACGCCACGCGCTGCGCCGTCGCACGCTCGCTCACCATCGTCAAGAACGAGGCCGAGCGCCAGAAAGCGCTGGAACGGCGCAAGGATACGTTCAAGCGCATTGGCGCCATCGCCGTGCACGGCACGCCGGGCGCCGCGCCCAGCCCGGTCAGTCAGGCCGACCCCGATCTGGCCAGCGATGACAGCGCGCTGATGGGTTCGCCGCAGGAGATCGTCGACCGTATTGGCGCGCTGGCTGACGCAGGGGCCGGCTACATCCTGCTCACCATGGCGTCGATCGCGCCGGAATCGGTGCAGCAGTTCGCCGAGGAAATCCTCCCGCATGTGAAGGACCTGGGGCCCAGCTTCGACGCCGCACCCGCGCCGCAGGCGGCCGCGGCGTGAGTGTCCGGCCATGCTTCGGGACACACGCGTGACGCCCCCGCCCGCCGGCAGGGCACCACCCGCCGCCGCCGACCCGCGCCTGGCGCTGCGTTCCGCGCTGGGCCGCTTTGCCACCGGCGTTACGGTGATCGCTGCTCAGACCGCGGACAAGCACGTGCATTGCATGACGGTGAATTCCTTCGCCTCGCTATCGCTCGATCCGCCGCTGATTCTGTGGACATTGCGCACGCAGTCGGCGCGTTATCAGACGTTTTCCAAGACCGAGGAGTTCTCGGTCAGCGTTCTGGCTGAAACGCAGATCGATATCGCGCGCAAACACGCCGCGCCGCCGCCCGAAGGCTTCGCCCACCGCGGCTGGAAAGCCTATCTCAAAGGCTGCCCCATCATCGAGGGCGCATCCGCGCATTTCATCTGCAAGGGCCACACCGAGGTCAACAAGGGCGACCATGTCATCCTCGTCGGTGAAGTGACCGAGTTTGCCGAGCACCACTATCCGCCGCTGGTCTTCATGGGCGGAAAATACTATTCCAGTTCCAGTCTCAAGCCGCTGTAAGGCACTGGCGCCCCTGTTGTCCACGGCGCCGCACCTGTCGTAAACTTTCCGCCAGCGCGGCCGCACGCGCCGAACGGCCGCACTGCACAGTGTCCACCAGCACGCACCCCCATTCACTCACGGAGAATACGCATGGAATCGAATTCCGTCACACGCGACGGTTTTGTCAAAACCAAAACCCACGGCCGCATTCACTACCGCGAAGCCGGAAAAGGACCGGCGCTGATGCTGATGCACACCAACGGCGGTTCCGCGCACCAGTACGAGACGCTGGCGCCGCTGCTGGCCAGGCACTTTCGCGTGATCTCGTGGGACATGCCCGGACATGGCGATTCCGACCGCATCCAGCGCCACTTCGCCATGGAGGACCACGCCAAGGCGCTGGCGGCGCTGATGACCGGGCTCAAGATCAAGGCGGCGCATATCAGCGGCGCATCGGTGGGCGGCAGCGTCACGCTGGCATTCGCATCCATGTTCCCCACGCGCACGCTGAGCGCGGTACCGGTGGAAACGCCATGCCGCAATTTTGAGGAATGGGGCGCGAACTGGCACCACACCGAGGGCAACTTCGGCCTGCCGCTGCAAACCACCGCGCAAATCAAGGAACGCGTGGCGGTGGTCGACGCCGCGCTCGAACAACGCTGGAACATCGACCGCTGCAAGGCCGGCGCATGGGCCATGCTCGACGTGATGTGGGGCATCCGCGAATTCAATGCCGTGGCCGCCGCGAAAAAAATCAAAAAGCCGATGATGATCGTCTACGGCCGCAAAGGCCCCACCATTGCGCTGAAGGACCGGCTCACCGGCGCCGCGCCCAAGGCGAAACTCGCGATCATGGAAAACTCCGGACATTTCCCGATGCTGGATGAGCCGTCCGCCTTCGCCGCGCTTTACATCAAATTTTGTTCTGGAAAATAATCATTTAAAATCAATAACTTATGATATTCCGGCGCCGGTATCCCCGGCGCTGTTTTTTTGCGTGTGATGGTTGCCAGGTGCCGCTTCGCGCGCGCGCCCCGACCGCCTGCGTTGGATCGAACTTAGGCCCATCGTCGTATTGCACAAGGTTCGCCACAGGCAGTAGGCTTACTCCGGCAGCAACGGCAAATCAATCCACCAGGAGCTCACAATGGCACAGCGTCCCAAAGTCTGTATCGACCGCGTGTTACCCGCCCATGCAATGCGCATGCAACAAACCCGGCGCAGCAGCGGCCGCGTGCGTGCGATTATGCCCATCGGCAAACTGTGGATGAACGGCAGCACGCTGCGCGTGCGTTTCATCGGCGGCACCGCGGCACAGCAGGCGAAGGCAAAGGAGCAGGCCCTGTGGTGGACGCCGTTCGCCAACATCAAATTCGATTTCAACAATGCGCCGGACGCCGAAATTCGCATTGCCTTCGATCCCAACGATGGCGCGTGGTCGTACATCGGCACCGACAACCGCGGCATTCCCGCCAATCAGCCGACGATGAATCTGGGCTTCCTTGACGGCGGCACGGTCGCCCACGAATTCGGCCATGCGCTGGGCCTGGCACACGAACACCAGAACCCCGCCGGCGGCATCGAATGGAACGAATCGGTGGTGCTGCGCGATCTCGCCGGACCGCCCAACAACTGGGATCAAGCCACCATCCGCCACAACGTGCTGTCAAAATATACCGCCGACCAGATCAAGGGCACCAGCTTCGATGCGGAGTCGATCATGCTGTATTTCTTCCCCGCGTCGTGGACGAAAAACGGCGTGGCCACCAAGGCCAACCATGTGCTGTACGCCATGGACAAGGCCTTCATTGCCAGTGCGCAGGCCTATCCCAAGGCCGCGCCCACGGTGGACGACGCCACGCCACTGGTGGTGAGCGCGAAACGCCGCACTGCGGCCGCCATCGGCAAGGCCGGCGAGGAGGATCTGTTCAAGTTCACCGTCACCGCCGGCGCGCGCCACATCATCGACACCCGCGGCCCCACCGATGTGGTGATGAAACTGTTTGGCCCCGACAGCCAGACCAACGTGATCGCCGAAGACGACGACAGCGGCCTCGACACCAACGCGCGCATCGTCGCCGATCTGATTCCCGGCACCTATTATGCGCAGGTGCGGCACTACAACCGCAACAGCGGCATGGGCAATTACACGATCAAAGTAAGGCGCGCGTAACCACGAATTTCCTGCATGCCGGCACTACACGGTGCCGGCTTCGTCCCCGGCGATGACTTCGGTTTCGCGGCGGCTGAGCGCATACCAATGGCGCATGCAGGGATCATCCAGCACGGCGCGCACGTATTCTCCCGCCGCGCCTTCACAGGCGATCCCGTAGGTGTGAAACCGCGATGCCACGGGCGCGTACATCGCGTCGGCAAGGGAGAAGGTGCCGAACAGCCATGGACCGCGGTTTGCCGCCGCCGCGCGGCAGGTGTTCCAGATCGCCTGCACGCGCGCGATGTCGGCCGCCACGGCGTCAGTGATGGCCACTCGGCGGCCGCTGGCGCGGCAGTTCATCGGCAGTGCGCCACGCAGCGCGGCAAACCCGGCATGCATCTCGGCGGCGATGGCGCGCGCCAACGCACGCTCGTCCGGCGCATCCGGCAGCAGGGTGCGATGGGTCTGTGCCAGTTGTTCGAGTATGGCCAGTGATTCCCAAACCGTGATCTCGCCATCGAGATACACCGGCACCTTGCCCGCGGGCGAGTATTGCAGCAGCCGCTGCTTGTAGCCGCCGACGAACAGCGGCACGCGGATTTCCTCGAAGTCGATGCCCAGTTTGGCCAGCGCCAGCCATGCGCGCAGCGACCATGACGAGTAATTCCGGTTGCCGATCACCAATGTCGGCGTGCCCATGATCGCTCCGTGGTTTGCCGGTGAGCCTACTCGATGCGGATGCCCGCGTCGCGCGCGAGTTTGGCCTTCTTGTCAAACTCCGCCTTGACGTAGGCCGTGAATGCCTCGGGCGATGCGCTGGTCGCGAGTTCGATGCCACGCTCCAGGTAACGCTTGTGCAATTCAGGCAGGCGCACGATGCGCGATACCTCTCCATGCAGCCGCCGCAAGGCGTCACGCGGCGTGCCCGCGGGCGCCATCAGCCCGTTAAAGGTGATCTCTTCGTAGCCCTTGAGTCCGGATTCATCGACAGTCGGCACGTCGGGAAACAACGGCGAGCGCTTGAGGCTGGTGATGGCCAGCGCGCGCGTTCTGCCGGAATCGACGAAAGCTTTGGCGGAACTGACCTGATCGAACATCAGTTGCACGTTGCCCGCGACCACGTCGACCACCGTCGCCGCGTTGCCCTTGTACGGCACGCTCAGCATGTTGATGCCCGCCTGCACCGACAGCAGCGCCGCGGCGATGTGCCCGGTGCTGCCAATGCCGGAGGCGCCATAGGCGAGCTGGCCGGGACGCGCTTTGGCCAGCGCGATCAGGTCTTTCACGGTGCGCACCGGCAGCGTCGGCGTCACCACCAGCAGCATCGGCACCACGCAGGTCAGCGTGACTCCGGTGAAATCCTTGATCGCGTCGTAACCCGGATTGCGCATCAACGAGGGTACCGTTGCGAACGTATTGGCAATGGTAAGCAGGGTGTAGCCGTCCGCCGGCGACCTGGCCACCAGTTGCGTGCCGACCAGGCTGCTCGCGCCAGGACGATTGTCGACGATCACCGGGTGGCCGAAGGTTTCGCTCATCGGCGTGGCGATCGCGCGCGCCACAATGTCCAGATTGCCGCCAGCAACCACCGGCACGATGATGCGAATCTGCTTCGACGGAAAGGTCTGCGCGCCCACTGCCGTGGTCAGACATCCCGACGCCACCAGGCACGCTGCCGCAAAAACGCTTGAATTCATGATGCCCCCTTGCCAGCCATTATCGCCGTTTTGCAAAGGCGCACCCATCGGGCACCCCGCCATACATCGTGAACAGATCACGAAATAAATATAAGTATCTGTTTTTAAACATTATTTTTGTTACGGGGCCGTTACCCTCGCAACACTCTGTTGCATTTGTGCGGTATGCGCCGGTGCCATGTCAGGCGTTTTTGGATGTGGGTCACTGTTAACTGGAGAACGCCATGAAAGTGAAAAACACGCTGAAGTTGCTGACTGTCGCAGGCCTGACCACCGCCGCGTTTGCCGCGCACGCCGACGACTGGCGCGGACACAATGGCAACAACCGCGCAACACGCACGCCGGCGGTCACACAACCCGCATATCGTCACGCGCCGGCCGTTGCGCCTGCGGCCATCACGTATCGCGCGCAGCCGGCGTGGACCGAGCGTGCGCGGTTTGAACCACGTGGGCGCTTTGAGCGTGCGATATACGCGCCGGCACCGGTCCATGTGCAGCGTCCCGTGGTCGTGACACGCCCGGTGTATGTGGAGCGGCCGGTGTATGTCGAACCGCCGGTGTATGCGCCCGCGCCGGCCTACTATCCCGAGCCCGTGGCCTATCCCGAACCGGCACCGGCCTACTATCCGCAATCTGCTCCGGCGTATTACCCGGATCGCAATGGCGGGACGAACGTCGAAGGTGCCATCGGCGGCGCCGTGATCGGCGGCGTCATCGGCAACGCGATCGGCTACGGTGATGCACGCGGTGTGACTACCGCGATCGGCGCCGTCATTGGCGGACTGATCGGCAGCGGGCTGTAACTGCAGGCAAAGCACGTGAGACGGGGCGGCAAATGCCGCCCCGTTTTTTGTTGCGCAATCAGCGTTCGCGCGCCACGCGCCGTTTCCAAAGTTCCCACGGTCGGTCCATATTCACATAGTTGGCCGCATCGGCGCCGGCGGCTTCCGCATCGTTCAGAAAGTTGATGTCGCCCAGCCGCAGCGCCTCCATCTGCAGCCGCGCGTTCTGCTCGGCGTAAACCGCGCGATACACCACCTGCCGGATCGAATCGCCCACCGCCACCGCGCCGTGCCCGCGCATCAACGCGAACGCGGCACCGCCCAGCGTGCGCGCGAACGCCACGCCCAGTTGCGGCGTGCGAATCAGCATGTCGGTGGCCGGGCCGCCGGCATCGCGGATTTCGAAATTGGGAACGCCTCCCGCGAGAAACCCGCTCATGTGCGAGATCGGGCGCAGCCGGGCGCCGGTCACCCCAAACGGAATCACCGCCGGTGAATGGTTGTGCACCACCGCCTGCACGTCGGCCCGCGCGCGGTAGACCTCGCTGTGAATGAAGCGCTCCAGATACGGCTTGCGTCCCCGCGCATCCACCGGATTGCCATCGAGGTCGAACTCCATGATGTCGTCCGCGGCAACCGTGGCCGGCGCAATGCTGCGCGAGAGCAAGAACCGGTCCGGCCGCGCGGGATGGCGCACACTGATGTGGCCAAAACCATCCACCACGCCCTCGTGATAGAGAATATGGTTGGCGGTGACCAGATCGTCGATCAGCTCGTGGTCGTGGTCGTTCATTCTGGCTCAGTAGTCAAAAAACACGGTTTCGTGCGGTCCCTGCAGGTGCACATTCCACTGCAGGTTGCCATCGCCCGCCTTGCTGGCGATCAGCGTGGCGCGACGCTCCGCCGGCACCAGACTGAGTACAGGGTCTGCGATGTTGGCCGGGTCGGCCGGAAAATACACGCGGGTCATCAAATGCTTCAACAAGCCACGCATGAAAATGATCACCGTGATGTGCGGCGCCTGCTCTCTGCCATCAGGACCAGCGACCCTGCCCGGCTTGATTGTGGTCAGACGAAAACCGCCCTGCGTGTCGGTCAGCACGCGCCCGAATCCCCTGAAGTTTTCTTCCAGCAGTTTTTCCTGGGTGTCGTCGGGATGCGCGTACTTGCCAAACGAATTGGCCTGCCAGGTTTCGAGCACCGCATCGGTGACCGGCTGGCCGTCGCCGTCGAAGATGCGTCCGCTAATGGTGATGCGCTCGCCCGCCACGCCCGCCGGGGCCACATCCGCCACGGCGGCCTTCTCAAAGCCGATGGAAACAAACGGGCCCACGGTTTGTGCCGCGGTCAGCAACAGGCTCATCGCGGGTTCTCCATCGGCGTGGCATCACGCCCGCGCAGGATGATGTCGAAGCGGTAGGCAATCGCGTATTCGGGCTGCGTGTTTTCCCAGTCGAATGCGGACACCAGCCGCTGCCGCGCCTTGTCGTCAGGCACACTCATATACATGGGATCGAATGCCAATAGCGGATCGCCGGGAAAATACATCTGCGTCACCAGCCGCTGCGCGAAGCCCTGGCCGAACAGGGAAAAATGCAGATGCGCCGGCCGCCACGCGTTGTAGTGATTGCGCCACGGGTAGGCGCCGGGCTTGATGGTCTTGAAACGATACCCCCCGTGCGCATCCGTCACCACGCGCCCGAAGCCGGTAAAGTTGGGATCGATCGGTGCGTCGTGATTGTCCACCGGGTGACGATAGCGGCCGGCCGCATTCGCCTGCCACAGTTCCACCAGCGCGTTGGCCACCGGCCGCGCGCTTTCGTCGAGCACGCGCCCCGACACGATCATGCGTTCGCCCAGCGGTTCGCCGGCGTGCTGCGCGGTGAGATCCCAATCGCCGTCGGCCACGTCCTGAGCGCTGAATAGCGGGCCTGTGATTTCGGACAGTGTCTGCGGTATCTGCACCAGCGGCTGCAGCGGCGCGCGCTTGACCGTGGACCGATACGGCGGAAACAGGTAATCCGGCTGGGTATCGAAGTAGGATTTGCGGTACGGATTGACGTTGCTCATGCGTGACTGCCCCGGTTGCAGCGTGCGAACGATTATACTGGACCCTTTGCCGCGCGCGGAGCCACTGAAATTGAAAGCGACGTATCTACTGGTCATGGGCGCGTTGACGGCAACGCCAGCCGCCGCGCAATACCCCGACAAACCGGTGCGCGTGGTGGTGCCCTATGCAGCGGGCGGCCTGCCCGACACCATGACGCGACTCGTGGCGGCACGACTGACCGAGATGTTCAAGCAGCAGTTCGTGATCGACAACCGTCCCGGCGCGGGCGGCATTGGCGCCTGTGAACTGGTGGCGCGCGCCACCCCCGACGGCTACACCCTGCTGGTGGCCGATGTCGGCCAGACGGCCATCAATCCTGCGCTGTACGCCCGGCTGCCCTACGATCCGGTGAGGGATTTTGCACCGGTAAGCATCATGGGCACCTCGGCGCAGTTCTTTGCCGCGCACGCGTCCCTGCCCGCCAACACGCTGGCGGAACTGATTGCGCTCGCCAAGGCAAAGCCCGGCACGCTGCGCTATGGCTCAGGCGGCATCGGCAGCCTGCATCACCTGTCGATGGAAGCGCTCAATGGGCCTCTGGGTTTAAAACTCATTCACGTGCCGTACAAGGGTTCCGCGCAGTCGGTGCCCGCGCTGCTTAGCGGCGAAGTGTCGCTCGCGTTGTCCGCGCTGCCGTCGATCGCCCAGCACCGCGCCGCGGGCCGCATCAAATTGCTGGCGGTCAACACGCTCAAGCGCTCGACACAGGCGCCCGACGTGCCCACCGTTGCCGAAGTCACCGGCCTCAAGGATTTTGATTACCCGCCGGTGATTGGCATCATGGCACCGTCCGCGACCCCACGCGCCATCGTCAACCTGCTATCGAAGTCCATTGCGCAAGCCGTGCGCAACCGCGAGGTGGCGCAGCGGTTCACCACGCTCGGCATCGATCCGGTGGGCAGCACGCCGGAAGAATATGCGGCGCAGAATCGCGTCGACAGGGCGAAATACGCGCAGGTGGTGAAGATCGCCGGGGCAAAGGCTGAGTAAAGCATGACAGCCATGGAGCGGGAATCCATACGTCGTCGCCCGCGGCAATTGTGTTACGGCTTTCCGCCTGCGCGGTAATGACGGTTTGAATGGAACTCGCACCGAACCCGAATGACTTGTCGAAACACGTCATACGGACTTCTCAACACTCGCGCCCGCCAACCGGCGCACCGCCTCGATCACCGCCCTTGGACTCGCCTTGTTCTGACCGGCAATGTCGTACGCACTGCCATGCGCCACTGACGAAAACAGAATCGGCGTGCCGATGGTGAGTCCCGCGGTGCGGTCGATGGCCAGCGACTTCGCCGCCACATGACCCTGATCGTGCGTCATCACCACGCAGGCATCATAGCCGGGCTTGTGGAATATCGTATCGGCGCCGAACGGGCCGTCGGCGTCAATCCCCTGCGCCCGCGCATCGCCGATCGCGGGCTCGATCACCAGCCGCTCATCATCGCCAAACAGGCCGCCTTCGCTGGCATGCGGGTTCAACCCCGACACGGCGATGCGTGGCGCGGCAATGCCGATGCGCTGCAGTGCCGCGTGCGCCGCGCGTATCGAATGCAGCACGCGTTCGCGGGTAACCAGTTCGATGGCACGGCGCAGGCTCACGTGCAGCGTGGTGTGCACGATGCGCAGTTCACGTCCGTCACGATCAAAGCAGATCATCAGGAACGCATCTTCCACCGGCGTGCCGGTACAGCGCGCGACGAACGACGGGTAACCATCGAAGTCGATACCCGCCATCTTGATCGCCGTTTCGGTCATCGGCGCGGCCACCACTGCCGCCACCTCGCCGCGCAGCGCCGCCTCGATGGCGGCACGCGCGCTGTCGAGGGCCGCCGTGCCGTGGGCGGCGGCAAGTTCGCCGATGTTGAGTTCGCCGGCTTTGAACTGCGGAAGCGCCACCAGATCGAACGCGCCGCCCTGCACTTCAGACAGCAGCCCGCAGGCCGCGGCGTGGGTTTGCAACACGCCGCGGTCGCCATACAGCACTGGCCGGCACAGCGCCTGCACCTCAGGGTCGAGCGCGGCCTTGAGCACGATTTCCGGACCGATGCCGGCGGGATCGCCCAGTGCCAGCGCAATGCGGGGAAGTATCGATGTGGACATTCACGCCTCCAGGTTGATAGTCGTACTGTAGCGAATCGGCGTGCCAGCGGGTATAGAATCCCGCTCACAATGCCGCAAACGAACGAAGGTGATTCGCCATGATGACGCAGCAGGAAAACGACACCCTCACCCAAACCGGCCCTGGCACGCTGCTGGGCGACCTGTTCCGCCGCTACTGGCTGCCGGCACTGCACGGGTGGGAGCTGCCGGAGCCGGATTGCCCGCCGGTGCGTGTCAAGTTGCTGGGCGAGCGCATGATCGCCTTTCGCGACACGCAAAACCGGCTGGGACTGATCGACGAATTCTGTGCGCATCGCGGCGTGTCGCTGTGGTTCGGACGCAATGAAGAATCCGGTCTGCGCTGCCCGTACCACGGCTGGAAGTACGATGTCACCGGTCAGTGCACCGACCTGCCCTCGGAAGGCGAAGGCGCAGATGGTGGCAAGGGTCCCATGTGCAAACGCATCAAGTTGAAATCTTATCCGTGCATCGAAGTCGGCGGCGTGATCTGGACCTACATGGGCCCATCCGAGCTGAAGCCGGCGTCGCCCGCACTGGAATGGACGCAGGTGTCGCCGCGCCAGCGCTATGTGTCCAAGCGGCTGCAGGAATGCAATTACCTGCAGGCAATCGAAGGTGGCATCGATTCTTCCCATGTCAGTTTCCTGCATGGCGGCGCGCTGAAAACCGATCCCCTGTTCGTCGGCAGCAAGGGCAACGAGTACAACGAAAAAGACCGCATGCCGTTCTTCGAGGTGGCCGATTTCCCCGGCGGCCTGCTGATCGGCGCGCGGCGCAATGCCGACAACGATCAGTACTACTGGCGCATCACGCCCTACATCATGCCCATGCACACCATCATCCCGCCGCGCGCGGGACACCCGCTGGGCGGGCACATGTGGGTGCCGATTGATGACGCCAACTGCTGGGCGTGGAGTTTCAACTATCATCCGCGCCGCGATCTGTCCGAAGCCGAAGTCAACGCCATGAAAGACGGCAAAGGCATCCACGTCAAATACGTGCCCGGCACCTTCGTTCCGCTGGCCAACCGCGGCAACGATTACCTGATCGACCGCGCGGCGCAAAAGACAGGCGTGCACTACTCCGGCGTGGAAGGCATCGCGATGCAGGATGCGTCGCTACAGGAATCGATGGGCACGGTGCAGGACCGCACGCTGGAAAACCTCTGCCCGACCGACCGCGGCATCGTCATGATGCGGCGGCTGCTCCAACAAAGCGCGCAGGCCAATCGCGAGGGCAAGGCGCTGCCCGGGCTGGACCCCAAAGACCAGCACGTGCGCTCCTGCTCGCTGCTGCTGCCGAAGGATCAGGCGTTCAAGGATCACGCCCGCCACGGCTTGTTTCCAGCGCTCGGCACGGATCCTGTAACTGTTTGATTTTATTAACTATTTTTAGACGAGACCTCAAGCGGACACCGTCACATCGTAATGGCAGGCGACACCTCGTCCTGCTGCCGTGTCCGGATTGAATGACGCTTGCCATGCGTGTGCGCCGATCTGCAGCGCAGCGGCGCGCAATTCGTGCAGTCGGGCCTCGTCCACCCTGAGCGTTCGGCCACTCAGCGTCCACAGCAGATACTGAATTCCGGACGCCATGCCCTCCATATCCACCAGGGCGAGATCGACGGAGAGGATGAGCAGACGGCGCGGCGCGGCACCAAGAACGTCCTGCGCCTTGAGCGCATAGCGGTGGGTAACGGTATGCAGCGCCAATACCTGTGCGTCCAATCCGCCGAGCAACGTATCGATCACCGCCTGTCCGTCGCCGCCCGGATCCAATTCGCCATAGCCGGCCAACCGCGCCTCAAATTCACCTTGCGTCAGATTCGTGACGACATGCACAGAGGGCCCTCGCGCAGGCAAAGCGCCAGCGGCGGTCAGCTGCGCAATTCGTTTCAGCAGCCCGGCGTCTGCTTCGGCGCCGCGGGCGTCGACATACGCGCAGCCGGGATTGGCGATCGGTTGTTGCGCCGGCACGCTTTGCAGCGCGCGCGTCAAATCCTCGAAACGCCGCATGACATCGAGCAGCGCCAGGCGCGACGCGGCGTCCGCGGGCTCAAGCAACGCGGCGAGCGCGGCCAGCGATGACGGTTCCTCCCCGGCGACGGCGCCGGGCGCGTGTTCGACGTCGGCCAGCGCACACACGAACAGCTGCGGCGCCTGCCGCAGGGCTGTTGCTGCCGCGGCAAGGAACGCTTCGCGGCGGCTGATCGGCTCCGTCAACAGTGTCCGCACGTCTCGCCACACCGCTTCCGCAGGCGGCGTCTCGGCCCGCGATGCAGCGGCGGGCAGGCGGGCGAGCGCGCACAGATTCTCGTCAATCGCATGGGCGCTCAGCGGCGTCACCGGTCCCAGCAGCGAGAGTATGTAGCCGACGTTATGCTCTGAATCCGCCGCGCCGCGCGCCTCGGCCGGCGCCGCGGGCACGGCGTCTTCGGAAACCGCCGCCGTTTCGGGGGCAGCCAACCGAATGGTGTAAGGCGACTGGACTTTTGCCGGGAACGCGGAAGAAAACGATGTGGAAGAACCTTCTTTCAGGATGGTGTAGGTGTCCGATACCGTGCCGCCATGCTGTCTGCCTTCTCCGGAAAATTTGTATAACGCCAGCACTGCAGCATCCGGCGAAAATTTGTCAGCAGCCGCCAGCACGTAACCCATTTCACTCAAGGTCGGCGGCCGCCAGCGAGGCGCAATGAATTCATCGACGTCGTGAAATTTCAGCACTTCACGTTTCACCTGCGCGATGCGTATCTTGCGGCGTTTGAGCAGCGATGTGATTTCCGCATGAAGCTTGTCGAACGCAGCCAGCACGCCTAGCTCGAGCGCCTTCGGGTTGCGCCCCAATGCTTGTCTGACGTGGTCCACCTGGTACGCGAAGTCCTTGAGCAGCGACGCCACGGAGCGCGCCCCTCCCCGATTGCGGATGGCGAGGAACGGGATGGGCAACCATCCCAGCAGAATCAGCGCCAGCAGCGCATAGAACGCGGCCGTCACACCGCCAATCACGTAGCCCAAGACAATTCCGACTGCGCCCAGGCACAAGACGGACACGATAATGTTGTGCATACCCTTGCTCAAAAGGACAATATGCCGCCGGGGCAGGAGGATACACCGCATTGCAGGCGCGAATGTGCAGTGGCCCAAAGTGCGCAAGCACACGCGCGGACGGGAAGATAATCATAGGGGTGTTTACTTTTCCCTGCAATAACACCCGTGCGGCATCAGCGATCCGTCACCGCACTGCCGGCGTGCGCCGCCATCGCAACCAGCGACAACGGCTGGCGTATTGCAGCGCGGTGACCGGCGCGAGACAATTCACGCCACTTCAAGCAGCCGGTAGCTCATGAAAGGCGAACATGACCGAACGCGTGAAAATGGTGCCGGCCGCGCAGATGCCGCCGCTGATCGAGGCCGCGGGCCTGCCGCCCGCCGCCGCCACGCGCACGGTGTATCGCGTGCTGGCCAACAACCCGACCGTGCTGAACGTGGTCACGGCCCAGATCCAGACACTGATTCGCAACAATTCGCTGCCGCACCGGCTGCGGGAACTCATCATCATGCGTATCGGCTGGGTCACGGGCTCGGTCTATGAGTGGACGTCGCATTGGCGCATTTGCACGGAGCTTGGCATCCCGCCCGAGGACGTGCTGGCGGTGCGCGACTGGCGCGCATCCAACCGGCTGAGCCCCGCGGACCGCGCCGTGCTGCAGGCCGCCGACGAGACACTGGCCGGCAAGACCATCAGCGACCAGACCTGGACTGAAATCACGCGTCACGTGACCGTCCCCGGCCAGCAAGTCGAGCTGGTGGTCGATATCGCGAACTGGGTTTGCGCATCCATCCTGTTGCGGAGTCTGAAAATCCCACTCGAAGACGGCGTCATGCCGTGGCCGCCCGATGGCGTGCGGCCCGCCAACGCGGAGGACTGACCTTATGCCACGCACCATTGCCGCCGGTATCGGCCTGATGGAATACCCGTTCCAGACCACCGCCGGTTTCTGGCGCTGGGTCGACCTGTGCGAACAGGGCGGCGTCGACTCGATCTGGCAGAACGACCGGCTGGTGAGCCGCACCCCGGTGCTGGAGTGCATGACCATGCTGGCCGCGGTTGCCGGCCGCACGCGGCGCATCAAGTTCGGTGTCAACGTCGTCGGGGCAGCCCTGCGCGATCCGCTGCTGCTGGCCAAGCAGTGCGCAACCATCGACGTGCTGTCCGAAGGCCGCATGCTGCCCGGCTTCGGCATCGGCAGCCCGCGCGGGCCGGAATGGGCGGCCATGCACCTCGACCCCACCACGCGCGGCCGCAAGACCGACGAGGCGCTGGAAATCATCGCCCGGCTGTGGAAGGGCGAGACACTCACCTACGCCGGTAAACACTTCCAGCTCACCAACGCCTCGATTTCACCGCTGCCGGCGCAGGCCGAACTGCCGATGTGGATCGGCGGCTCGTCGGCCGCGGCGGTACGGCGCACCGCCAAATACGGCACCGGCTGGCAGGCCGGATCGGAAACGCCCGAGACGGTCGGGCAGGTGATTGCGGCGATCCGCGAAGCCACTGCCGCGGCCGGCCGTTCGATCGACGAAGATCACTACGGCGCCGCGTTTGCGTTCCGCTTTGGCAACGCGGACGATCCCGGCGTGACCAGGGTAATGGATCACTACAAGGCCCGCACCGGCCGCGACGCCAGCGCGCACTTCGCGATTGGCGATGCCGCGGCGATCGTCGAGCGCATTGCCCGCTATATCGACAATGGCGCCAGCAAGTTCATTCTGCGCCCGGCGGCCGATGGCGACGAGGACATGTACACGCAGACCCGGCGGCTGGTGGAAGAGGTGCTGCCGCGCATGGCTGAACGCTGGCCGCGGCGGGGGAAACTATCGCGGGTGTAAGCAGTCGGCTTGCGCGAGGGTCTCGCCATCAGTAGCTGGTGCCCTTGGGAAGCCTGTTTGTGCGCGAACAAATTGAGAAAGGTTGTACCGCAGATGCGTGCGGACGATATTGCGATATTTTTTTATGGGATACTGGCCGATGCGAGGACGCATTGCGGATTGGAAAGATGACCGAGGTTTTGGCTTTATCGAACCCGAGTCCGGCGGTACAAAAGTGTTCTTTCATATCGGCAGTATGGTCGGTGGTGCGCCTCGACCATCAGTCGGTCACGTTGTCTCATATGAGATATCTAAAACGCTCGATGGGAAGAGCCGCGCTGTTAATGTGGGGCCCACCGGGCTCACCGCCGTCTCGAACGTATTGATGTCGAAACGGGTTCTCCTTTCAATCGTCGCGCTGATCGTTTTTCCGGTGCTGTGGTGGTTCGTGAAAGTGGGCAGGTTCCCGGTGTTATTGTTTTGGGTTTTTGCTGCAATGAGCTGCGTGGCATTCACCTTGTACGGCCTTGACAAGCGGGCCGCGAAGCGAAGCGAACAACGAACACCTGAAAACAAACTGCAGTTATGTTCATTGCTGGGCGGCTGGCCTGGTGCACTGCTGGCGCAACAGGTGTTCCGGCACAAGTCACGCAAGCGCTCGTTCCAAATAATTTTCTGGATCACAGTACTGCTCAATTGCTTTGCAATTGGGTTCATGGGTTCGCCGGCAAGCGCCGCATTTTTCCGCCAAGTTCTTGAACAAGTTAAAGCAGGCCATTTGTTCAAGCCGACGTCGGAACAGTCTCTCCGCTCAACTCAGCCGAAGGGCCGGCACGACTCAACTCGGCACTGAATGAACACTTCGACATTGGGCCAGGCCTGCTTTCGGTCGGTCTTACTTGTTCAAAATTCCTGATAGCAGTCGGACACCATCCGGAGTCAAAGTCACGACTTCGACAAATAAGACGATTACGCGAGCCACTATCAGCTCCATTCGACCTTCCTACAGAGCAGCGAAATCCCCCACACCGCATCAGAAGAACTGCCGAGTGTGCCATTCTGCCGATTGACGTGAAGCACCATAGAAGTGGCGATGGTTCCGCTCGCGCAGTAGACGGCGGGTTTCCATGCCTTGCACGCCGAGTGGGAGTCTCCGACGTAGCCGCTCAACGTGTCGATTTGCTTCCTAGTGTCCCAGACCTTGGCGGAATACAGCCTTATGCCCTTGAGCCGATGGTTGTCCTTGTCGTTGTCGCAAATTGAGACTCCGCGAACAAAGATACCCGGTGAAAGATTGCTGTCACTGTCCAGCATCACCGACTTCTTGTTGCCCCAGTTCGACGGCCCGCAGCCGTTGAAGTATTTCCCGGTGACCACGTGGTAGCCGTTATTCACATATCGCATGTGGCTGTCGAAGTGGCACGGTATGTCGCCCGCCTCGTGCCATTCGACACCGCGGAATCCGCCGTCCGGGATTTCGCCAATATACTGACGCACGCCGCCAGATCGTCCCGATGTGACTGATTCAATCTCGTTGCCAGTGAGGCTGACTTTGTATACTTCGGCCGCGCACGTATAATTCGTGGCCAGCGCGGCCACTGAAACCAGGACAAAAATCGCTGTGGCAACTGATTTCATGCTTTTCCTCCGTCTACTGTAAACGGCATGATCAAGGCATGTTGCATGGCTCACGCAGTCAGTACAGAAATTTCCTGCCAAGTCTTTTCATGGCAGTTACTGTATTCGCCAACCGTCACGCGGTCAATTTGGGGGGGGTGGCTGAACAGCAAGTTGACTTTCCGTGGGCGGCGGCGATTGCGCTGTACAATCTGAATGATCCACGCTGAATCCGTATACGATCATGCAGGGGCGTCACGATATCGCCAGTCGCCTTTTTCCGATCTGCACCTTCCCGGCCAGCCAGTCTTGGCACGGCGCTATAATCCTTAAAAACCGCAGTTGGCTGCGTCGCCGGCTACTGCGGCAGCGACGCGCGAAAACTCACTCATAGTATTGTCACTTGTGGGTCTGATGAGAGCACCGCGAGACACATCGCAAGGCACATCACTGGCGCGCCTTGCCAGAGTAAACTATCGGAACACACATAACTATCTGATTTTATTGAATTGAAAAAGCCAATCCCACATGCCCAAACTCCGCCTCGCCCTCTCCTGCTGGAACTATGACCGCATGCGCGCGCTGGCCGACGGCCGCGTGCAGCCGCACGGCATCGAACTGAATTTTCTCGATCACATCGTCGAGGAAACGTTTTTTCGCATGCTGCGCTATCAGGAGTTCGATGTCGCCGAGCTGTCGCTGTCGTCGTACACCGTGTCGCTGTTTCGCGATCCGCAGCCGTTCATCGCGATTCCGGTGTTTCCCTCGCGCATGTTTCGACACTCGTGCACGTTCATTTCTGCGGCCAGCGGCATACGCGAACCCAAAGACCTGATCGGCAAGAAAGTCGCCTCACCTGAATACCAGATGACCGCGCCGGTGTGGAGCCGCGGCATCATGCAGGACGAATACGGCGTGAAAATCACCGACTGCGAGCACTGGACCGGCGGTCAGGAAACCCCGGGCCGCGACGAAAAGCTGAAGCTCGATCTGCCGCCGCACATCAAACTCAACCCGATCCCCGCCGGCAAGACGCTGTCGCAGATGCTCGCCAGCGGCGAGATCGATGCCCTGCACAGTCCGCGCATGCCCTCCACCCTGCATACCCAGCCGGACAAGGTGAAACGCCTGTTCGAGGATTACGTCGACGTGGAACGCGCGTACTACAAGAAGACGCGCATGTTCCCGATCATGCACACCATCGCCATCCGCCGCGAGGTCTACGAAAAGAACCGCTGGATCGCGATGGAACTCTATAAGGCCTTTGCCGAGGCGCAGCGCATCTGCTATCAGGAAATGTTCGAAACCGCGGCGCTGCGCAACATGCTGCCGTGGATGATCGCCGAGGTGGAATGGCTCAAGCGCAATATGGGCGACGACTGGTGGCCGTACGGCTACGAAGCCAACAAGGCCACGCTGGAAACCTTCCTGCGCTATCACCATGAGCAGGGACTGTCGAAACGGCGGCTGGAGGCGAAGGACCTGTTTGCGCCGGAGACGCTGGAGGCGTTCAAGATTTAGGTTTTAAGCCAGCGGCGTGAACGGTTAGAAAGGCAGCATCTCCCGCGCCGGGCGAGGTTCCACCGCTGCCATTGTGGTGCCGACACCACACCGGATCGTTACCCTGTCACGCGCGGACACGGTGTTTCGCACAGCAGCGTGAATTAAGCACGGCGCCTCGTTCACGGCGTGCCGGGTTTTGCTGGATAATGCGTCCGCGCCGTGAACCCCAAACGAATAATCCGCAGACTGATCCCGTGGCTGGCCCGGTTGCTGCCGTCGTTGGCCATCGGGCTGGCCGCATTGGCGTACGCGCAGGAGATCGCCACCGTCTCCGACGCGCAGATCGCGCGACTCGCGCAACAGTTCGGCGCAGTGGCCAAAGAACGCCTGAGCGGCTGGCGCAGCCTGGTGAACAATCCGAAAAACCGCCTGCTCAGTACCCGCCAGAAGCTGGATCTGGTCAACGACTTCATGAATCTCACGCCGTTCATCAGCGACACGGCACACTGGGGCAAAGTGGATTACTGGGCTTCACCGGTCGAGTTCCTGTCGACCAACGGCGGCGATTGCGAGGATTTTTCGATCGCCAAGTATTTCACGCTGCGCGCGCTCGGCGTGCCGGACGAGAAGCTGCAGATCACCTACGTCAAGGAACTGCGCATCTATAACGATGCGCACATGGTGCTGGCTTATTTTGAGACGCCGGACGCGGAGCCGCTGATTCTGGACAATATCAACAAGACCATACAGCCGGCCTCGGCGCGCAACGATCTGCTGCCGGTCTACAGTTTTAACGGCTCGGGGCTGTGGCTCGCCAAGGAGCAAACGGGCCGCGGCCAATCGGTCGGCAGTTCAGACCGCATCGGTCATTGGCGGGATTTGCAGTCGCGCATGCGCAGCACGCGATGAACTTACTTAAGCATATGTTTTTAAACAAGATTTAAAATAGCGGGGCAACACATGAAACTCTCCAGATTGTTGGTGTTTTTGATCACGTTGTTGTGGGTCATCGTGTTTGTCGCCACCCTCTACACCGTCGTCAGCAGCACGCGCGACTACCTGCGCCGTTCGATGCAGGCGCATGCGCAGGACACCGCCACCTCCCTCGGCCTGTCGATCACGCAGAGCAGGAGCTTCAACGATCCGGTCACCATCGAACTGATGACCAGCGCCATTTTCGACCGCGGCTACTTCAGCGAGATTCAGGTGAGCAAGGTGAACGGCGGCGCGCCGATCTTCAGGAAGCATGTGGATATCGCCGCGGAAGGCGTGCCGGGCTGGTTCATGACCGCCTTTACCCTGCCCACGCCGCGCATGAGCGCCGTGGTGATGGACGGCTGGCGCAAGGCGGGCATGGTCGAGGTCGAAAGTCACCCGGGACACGCCTACCAGGAAATGTGGGACATCGCCAAGCGCTCGTTCTGGGTGCTGCTGGCGATCGCCGTCGTGTCGCTGCTGGCAGTGGTGTTCGTGCTGCGGCTTGCGCTGCGCCCGCTCGACGACATGGAGCGGCAGGCTGGCGACATCGCAAAACGCAAATTCACCATCCTCGACAAACTGCCGTGGGCGCGCGAGCTGCACCGCATCTCGATCGCGCTCAATTCCATGTGCCATTCGGTGGAAGGCATGCTCAAAGAGCAAACCGAACTCGCCGACCGCATGCGCAGGAAAGCGTACGTGGATGAGGTCACCGGGCTGATGAACCGCAATGATTTCAACGAGCAGCTCACGCACCTGATCGGCGAGCCGCTAAAGCTCGACAGCGGCGTGGTCGGCGTGGTGCGCATTCACGGCTTCACCGAGTACAACCAGCGCGAGGGCCGCGCCGCCGGCGATACGCTGCTCAAGCGCGCCGCCGTATTGTTACAGGAGACCTGCAAGGGCTACAGCGGCTCGCTGGCCGCAAAACTCGATGGCCCGGAATTCGCGCTGGTGGTGCCCGACATTGCCGACACGGACGTGCCCAAGCTGGGCGACGCACTGATGCACGCCTTCAGCGAATTGGAAGGCATGCCACGCACCGAGCACAGCGTCATGTCGCACGCCGGGTTCGCCTATTACCGCTACCACGAGGACGCCAGCTTCGGCAAAGTGATGAGCACGGCGGCACAGGCACTGGCCGTGGCACAGGCACGTGGCACGCCGGCCTGGCATCTGCAACTGGAGGCACAAAGCGAGCAGTACACCGCCATGGCCGTTGAGATCAACGGTCTGTTCAAAGTGGGCCTGCCGCAGGAACGCGTGGTGCTGCAGTACCAGCCGGTGATCGCCTGCCAGGCCGCCAATGCGCCGTGGCATTACGCGTGTGAAGCCAGCATTCGTATTCTGGCCTCGGATGGCACCGTGGTGCGTGCGGGCGCGTTCATCGCCACCGCGCGGCGCCTCGGCGCGCTGCAGCTGGTGGACAAGGTGGTGACCGAAAAACTGATCCAGCGCATTGCGGCCTACGGGCCGGTCAAAGGCGGCGCAGCCGCGCTGAATCTGTCGCTGGAATCGGTGCTCGACGCGTCATTTGTCGACTGGCTGTTTGCCGCTCTCAACGCGCGGCGCGAGGTCGCCCGGCACATCATCATCGAGGTGCCTGAACACGCGCTGGTAAGTCATCTGGACACGGTCAAGGCGGTACTCAACCGCCTGCGCCAGACCGGCGTACGGCTGTCCATCGACCGCTTCGGCCAGAACACGTCGACGCTGGGGATTCTGCGCGGCATGGAGGTGGATTACATCAAGATCGACGGCGGCTACACGCGCGGCGTGGTTGAGTCCACCGACAAGCAGTTTTTCATTCAGGCGCTGGTGGGCATCGCGCACGGACTCGGCATCAAGGTGATCATCGAATACATCGAGTCGGAAGCGGAACTCAATGTCGTCAAGAGCCTGATGGTGGACGGCGCGCAGGGCTATTTCATCGGGCGACCGGAATAGACGGCGGAATCATCCGCGGCGCCCGGCAAACGCCGGCACGATCTCCCGCGCGAAACCGCGCAGACTGTCGCGCGAGGCACCGCCCATGCTGGCAAGCACATAGCGAACGCCCGCGGCGTGAAGCGCCTCCAGCTTGCGCGCAATCTCGTCCGGACTGCCGTAGAGCGCCGCCGCTTCGTTGCCGCTGGCGGAGTCGGCGTAGGCCAGCACATGCGAGCCGCCGCTCTGACCCGGCGCGCGCGCCACGTCAATGATGCGCTGGCGCTGGCGCGCGCTGCGTTCCAGCGCGGCCTGCTTGTCGGCTTCGTCGCGTGCAATGTAGACATCGCGAGCCAGCGCCACGTTCATGGGGTCGTACGTGCGGCCGCGGGCCTCCACCTCCGACTTGTAGAGCGCAATGCGATGCGCGATCACGTCGGGCAGCGCGTACTGATCGAGCAGCAGGTTGCACCCTCGCGCCGCCACCTTGCGAATGGATTCGTCGCTGCCCGCCGCCATCCACAGCGGCGGATGCGGCTGTTGCGCGCTCGGTGGTTCGACCACGATGTTCTCGAAATGCCAGAAGCGCCCGTGGTGCGAAAAGCGTTCGTTGCGCGTCCAGGCCTTGATCAGCACGTCGAGCGTTTCGTCAAAGCGCGCCTCGGCCTCCGACGCCGGCACGCAAAAGCCGTTGAATTCGGTGTAGCGATAGCCCTTGCCGATGCCCAGATCCAGACGCCCCTCCGACAGCAGGTCGAGTGTCGCCGCCTGCTCGGCGAGCAGCACCGGGTTATGCCACGGCAGCACCATCACCGCGGTGCCGACGCGGATGTGTTGCGTGCGGGCGGCAAGCCACGTCAGCAGATTGAGCGTCGCCGACAATTGCGTCCAGCCGGTGAAGTGGTGCTCCACCATGAAGGTGCTGTGATAGCCCAGCGCGTCGGCCTCGACGTTGTATTCGATGCAGTCCTTGAAGCCCTGGCCGACCACGCCACTGGCCGAAACGGCCTGCGCCCCACCAAATAGTCCGAATTTCATTTGCTGTAGCGCGGAAAAATGGTTTGCGAATGATCGCATGCAGGGGCGGGATTCATGCGCTCAACGACGCAATGCGCACCTTGATCAGCGCCTCCGAAGACGCGGGATTCGGCTGCTGCATGATCTGTTCGTCCCCGGCACTGCAGCGATAGATGCGAAAATGCTTGACGCGTGTCGGCGCGCCCTGCGCGATATGCGCAAAGTTGGTATCGAAAAAACTGCTCCGGCCATACGTCCACCGTCCATTGTCCCGGCGCCTGCAGCGCAGCCTCGATGCGCCGCGCGGCGGCGAGTTGCTCGGATAACGAGGCAATGAAAACTCTGGGCGGCGCGTTCATGATCAGGGCCGGGTCGCGGACAGTCGCGGCAACTACTGGATTTCGATTTTCTTGGCGCGCGCGATTTTTTGCCATTTGGCAATCTCGCTTGCCACATGACGTCCGAACTCGTCCGGGGTGGTGGGTGAAATGGTGCCGCCCAGATCGGTGAAGCGCTTGCGGATATCCGGCAGGGCAAGGATCGCCCGCATTTCGCCATTCAGGCGCGCAATGCGATCCGCCGGCGTGGCGCGCGGGGCCGCGAAGCCAGAAAACGAACCCACCTCATAGCCGGGCAGGGTTTGCGCCACGGTCGGCACATCGGGCAATTGCTGCGAGCGTTGCAGCGAGGTTACCGCCAGCGCGCGGATTTTGCCGCTGTGCACGTGCGGAAAGGCGCTGGTGAGGGTTTCGAACACCAGATCGATGCGCCCGCTGAGCAGCTCCAGCATCGGCTCTGCGCCGCCCTTGTATGGGATGTGCGTGGTGTCGACACCGGCCATGACGTTGAACAACTCTGCCGCCAGATGCAGCACCGAGCCGATGCCGACCGAGGCGTAGTTCAGTTTGCCCGGCGACTTTTTGGCGATGGCGATCAGTTCGCCGATGTTTTTCATCGGCGCATTGGGCTTGACGATCACTGCAAACGGATAACTCACCGCGTTGCTGATCCACGCAAAATCGCGCAGCGGATCGAATGGCAATTTTTTCAGCACTGCCGCTTGCGTGGTGACTGCGCCGCTCACCAGCAGCAGGGTGTAGCCATCGGGCGTGGCCTTGGCCACGTAATCCGTGCCGATCATGCTGCCCGCGCCGGGACGGTTTTCGACGATCACCTGCTGGCCGAGGCGCTCGGTGAGTTTTTGCGCCATCGCGCGCGCGATGATGTCGGTGTTGCCGCCCGGCGGAAAGCCGGTGACGATGCGCAGCGGCCGCAGCGGATACGCGGGCTGCGCGGCGCACACCGAAGCGGCCGCAAGGGCCAACACCGCAGCCGCGCTACAATCGCATAAGTATCTGTTTTTAAACATTTATTTATGCGTCAGGGCGTGCACCGGAAGCCTTGATGATCTTTGCGTACTTGGCGATTTCGCGTTCGATATGCGCGGCAAACTCGGCCGAGGAACTGCCCACCGGCTCCGCGCCCTCGCGCGCGAAAAAGGCTTGCATGTCCGCGTGCTGCAGGCTCTTCACCGCTTCTGCCTGCAACTGGCTGATGATCGCGGCGGGCGTTTTGGCGGGCGCCCACAGTGCAAACCAGTTGTCGATGTCAAACCCCGGATAAAACGACGCTACCGTCGGCAGATCGGGCAGCACCGACGACTTGCGCAGCGTGGTGACGGCGAGGCCGCGCAATTTACCGGTGGCGATGTGCGGACGCGCGCTGGTGGTCGCGGGCATGCCGATGTCGGTATGGCCGCCAACCAGCGACAGCATGGCGCCGCTGGCGCCCTTGAACGGCACGTGCGTAAACTTCGCGCCGGACAGTTGCTGCAGATATTCACCCGCCAAATGGCTGGTGGTGCCGGTGCCGTTGGATCCAAATGACAACGCATCCTTGCGCGACTTGGCGAGTTTTAGCAGTTCCGGCAGGGTGCGCGCCGGCACGGACGGATGCACCACGACCACGATCGGCGCCGACGCCACCTGCGTTATCGGCACCAGGTCGCGGCGCAGATCGTACGGCATCTTCGGAATCAGCGTCACGTTGACCGCGGTCGAGGCGGTGGACATCAGCAGCGTGTAGCCATCCGGGGCGCTTTTCGCCACAATTTCCGCGCCGATGTTGCCGGCGCCGCCAGGACGGTTCTCGACCGGCGCCGGCTGGCCCCACGCCGCGAGAAAGCGCGCGCTCAACAGGCGCGCCAGAATATCGGTCGCGCCGCCCGGCGTGAAATTGACGATGATGCGCATTGGCCGCGCGGGATAGCGCTGCTGCTGCGCCGCCGCCGGCACGGTGACCAGCGTTGCCACGGACGCCGCCAGCGGCAGCATCCAGCGAATTTTTTGTTGCATGTTTCCCCGATTCATTTTGAGTTTGAATTGCCTACAACGGCTTGACGCCGGCTTCCTTCGACAGCACCACCATATCCCTGAGATAGGTCTCAAGAAATCTTCGAAACGCCGCGGGTGCACTGGCGATCGGCAGATGACCGCCCGCCTCCATGGTCGCGCGCATTTTGGTCGCGGTCAGCGCCCGCGTCACTTCGTCGTGCAGGCGCGCGGCGTGCGCCGTGGGCAGGCCCGCCGGCGCGAATATCGCGTGCCACGCCGGGTCGTAGACAAAACCCGGCATGCCGGATTCGGACAAGGTCGGCACCTCGGGCAGCACCTGCCAGCGTTTGGCGCCGCTGGTGGCAAGCGCCCGCAGGCGCCCCGCCTTGATATGCGGCATCACGGTCAGCGGCGAGGCGAACGCCAGTTGAATCTCCGCGCCGATCACGGCAGTGATCACCGGCGCAAAGCCCTTGTACGGCACATGCACGAATTTTGTGCCAGCGCGCTTGTTGATGAGTTCGCCCAGCAGATGCTGGCTGTTGCCGACGCCGCCCGAGCCAAAGTGAATCGGCATGCGGCCGCTTTTCGACAGATCGATCAAGTCCTTCATGGTTTTCGCCGGCACCTGCGGATTGATCACCACGTAGTAGCCCTGCATTTTCACCACCTGCGTCACCGGCGTGAAATCGCGCAGCACATCGAACGGCGGTTTCTCCATCACCAGCTGATTGTTGGCCAGCGAATTGGAGGTATAGATCATGGTGTAACCGTCGGGCGGCGCCTTGGCCACGATCTCGCCCGCGATCACGCCATTGGCGCCGCCGCGGTTGTCGATCACGAATTGCTGGCCCAGCTGGCGCGACAACTGTTCGCCGAGCGCGCGCATGACGGTGTCCATGGTGCCGCCCGGCGGCTGCGGTACTACCATGCGGATGGGGCGGCTGGGATAGGACTGCGCATAAGTGACATGCGCGTGCAACAGCAGTAGCGCGAGCAATGCGAATTTCACGATGTGCCTCAAGGAATGATGATGTAATGTGTTACCAACACCGTCGTTCCAGCGCAGGCCGGGACGACGAATGTGATGTGCGAGGATTCTCACCACGCAGCCACGGCAACATACAGGTCCGGTTCATCGTGCCGCCCACCCCGGCAGCTTCTTGC
>CADECM010000046.1:0-3572 GCA_902825845.1 uncultured beta proteobacterium | reverse complement strand
CCACGGCAACATACAGGTCCGGTTCATCGTGCCGCCCACCCCGGCAGCTTCTTGCAGCGTTCCATCCACTTGATGATCGCCGGATAGGGCTCCAGCGCCACCTTCGCCTCCGGCGCGGTCTCGATGTACGGAAAACATGCGGGCTCCGCGATGGTGGGCCGCCCCAGCGCGAGCCAGTCATTGTTGGCGAGCCGCGCCTCGCAGATATCGAGCGCGACGCGGCCGAACTTCTGCCCGTCTTCGAGCGAACCCAGCGTCCAGCGGCCCTGCGTCACGCCACGCCGCGCATACTGCAGGCCGCACTGAATCTCGGTTGCGGCCAGCGCCACCCACTGCATCACCTCCGCCATGCCCGCCGCATCGGTCGGCAGCCATTGTTCGCCGCCGAACTTGCGCGCGAGGTAGACAAGGCAAGCGGCGGAATCCCAGATCACCTTGCCGTCGTCCTCGATCGCCGGCACCTCGCCTCGCGGATTGATTTTCATGAACTCGGCGCTCTTGTGCTGCTTATTGGGCATGTCGATGATCACCACCTCATGCGGCGCTTTCAGCAACGACAACAAAATGCGCAGCTTGTACGAATTGCCCGACACCGTGCCCAGATAAACTTTCATCGCATCCTCTCCATTATATAACTATTTGTTTTTAAACAACTTTTAAGCGCCACACAAGAAAGGCAGCGCTTCGCCGATCGAGGTGTTGAGCACCGCGTCGGCCATATCATCAAACTGCGTCGGCTGTGCATTGAGGATCACCAGCCTGGCGCCCGCTTGCTTGGCCAGCGGCACTGCGCCCGCCACCGGATACACCTGCAGCGTGCTGCCCACCGCCAGCAACACATCCGCCTCCCGGGCCACCTGCAGCGCGCGATCGATCACTTCCGGGATCAATGCCTGACCGAAGGAAATGGTGTCGCTCTTCAGGATGCCGCCGCATTCGGTGCACGCCGGATCTTCCTCGCCCGCGCGCAGGCGCTCGAACACCACCTGCATATCGTCACGCCAGCCGCACGACATGCACATGGCGCGGCGCAAATTGCCATGCACCTCGATCACCTTTTCGGCGGGCACGCCCGCGCGCTGATGCAAGCCGTCGACATTCTGCGTGATCAGCGCGTGCAGCTTTCCGCTTTTCTCCAGCTGCGCCAGCGCCCGATGGCCGTTGTTGGGCTTCGCCGCATAGGCCGGGCTGTTGAGGCGGTTCTGCCACGACAGCTTGCGCACTTCCGGATCGTTCATGTAATAGCGGATGTCGGACATCTTTTCCGCCAGCGGATTTTTGGTCCATACGCCCTGCGGCCCGCGATAGTCCGGAATGCCCGAATCAGTGGAAATACCGGCGCCGGTGAGTGCCACCACGCGATTGGCATGGGCGATCCAGCCGCGCACTTGATCAATGGGTGTCGTCATGGCTTGCAGGACGGGTGCGGCCCGTCATAAATTTGCAGGAGTACTACCGCTTCAGCGGCATAATTGTCGCACAGCTTTACAATCACCATGCGCCGCCGTAGTGTTCGGCTTTTCCAAAATTCGGCGCCATTCCCAGCCACAGCCCAGCCTCAGGAGATTCACATCATGGCAGTTCAGGACAAGGCCGCGATACTGGCCACGTTGCCGGTTCGGGCCGGCGAAGACCCGTTTTCCGTCACCATCGGCGGCTTTTATCGCCGCTGGTTCAACCTGGTGGACGACCTGCAGGCGCTGATTGATACCGTGGCCAACATCAAGAGCACCGAGGACGAAGACTGGGTGCCGGCGTGGAGCGCCGTTGCCGAACGCTTTGAAAATCTCGCCAACGAAGCACTGGCGCGCGGCGACCGCGCCAACGCGCGCAAGAATTTCCTCGAGGCCAAAACGTTCTATTCGCTGGCGCGGTTCCCCGCGCCCTATCACGGCGGCTCATCCATTTGCGCAGCGGAGATGAGCCCGATCAAGGCGCAGTCGTATCAGCGCTACCTCGATTGCTTTCACAAGGCCACCGCGCTGCGCGACGAACCGCAGATCGAATTGCGCATCAAGCGCGACGGCAAAGAGGCGGTCGGCTTCCTGCGGCCGCCCAAAGGCGCCTCCGCCAAAAACAAGGTGCCTGCGGTGCTGGTGATGTGCGGCGGCGACATGTACAAGGAAGACCGCGAAAAATACGCCGAAGGCGCCAACAAGGAAGGCCTCGCCGCGCTGGTGGTCGACGCGCCCGGCACCGGCCAAACCACCTTCGAGCATTCGCCCGAAGCGATAGTCGCGTGGAAAGCCGCGCTCGACGCCCTGCAATCGCGCCCCGAAATCGACGGCAACCGCCTCGGCGCGTTCGGTGTCAGCCGCGGCGGCCTGTGGGTGATGCGCCTCGGCGCGCTCGACAGCCGCATCAAGGGCCTGATCTCCTGCGCCCCCGGCGGCGTGGGCTACTGGGGCACCGACGAAGAACGCGCCGAAATCCGCAATGCCGCGTTCGAACGCCACAAGACCAACTGGTTCGGCCCGCGCGGCACCAAGCCCGAACCGCACCAGATGACCGAAGAAGAACAGCGCAGCGAATTCCTGCGCTGGTCACTCAAAGACAACGGCCTGCTCGACAACCTCACCATGCCGATGTTCCTCGTCAACGGCAAGGTCGACCACCTCACCCCGATCGGCAACCTCTACATGGCGCTGGAAAGCGGACCGCCCGCCGGCCGCGTCGCGCGCGTGTATCCGGACGACGGCCACATCGCCGCGCGCAATGAACGTGAATGGGGACCGGCGGCGTGGAAGTGGCTGGCGGGAGTGTTGAAGGAGGGGATGGCGCCGGCGGCGGCGGTAGCTCCGAAAAAAGCGGCCAAGAAAAAAGTCTCCGCGAAGCCGGCGAGCAAGACAAAAGGTACGGCCAAAAAAGCGTTGAAAAAAATCGCCAAGAAGAAGCCTGCCAGGAAGAAATAATCAGCTGCGGCAGGTGTGGATTTGTGCGGGCAAAGCGCAGTTGCCATTACAAAATTGCACTGTGCGCTGCCGGGCGCAATTGTTTTTTTTGGGGGAATCTGATCGGCCAGGATAGGAAATACGAACCTCAAAATTCGGCGCCCCAATCCGGACCACCAAATTATCATGCCCGCATTGGTGCGCGCCAACACGCGATAGATCGCGTAGGGCGCATTAACTGAAGGGCAATGCGCCGCAAGTGTGTCTGGCGACGCCACATTCGGCGCAATGCGCTGCGCTAGTTGGCGCCCTACAAATCGCGATGCCCCGCAGCAGACAGCCGTGAACGGCAGCAACGGGTCGAGGCTGTGTGAAAACGCGAAAATTTCGTGCATCACGAAAAAAATTCCCACTGGGCATGGATTATCACATCAGCAGTCTTGGTCGCCACCCCCACTTAGCCTGTATTCCTGACAATGGTTTTGCCACTCCTTACCTCCAGCAGAAATGACCGACGCGTTCTCACACAGCATCGGTCGATAGCGTAGGTTCGTCTCCCGGGAAACCCGCCCTTCAATGCCAGGCCAGTGGCAAGGTCCCCTGACCGCTGTACACCTGCCGTCCACTTGGTGCGGGCCGTCCGACAGCAATTGGCCGACCACCCGTAATTACTTTGTCCTC
>CADECM010000045.1 GCA_902825845.1 uncultured beta proteobacterium | reverse complement strand
GTGGTGATCGGCGGCAACGGTTCGCAAAGCGGCGCGGGCACCCTCGCCGCGGCAGGATTTCCGGTGGTCGGCGTCGGCTCCACCATCGACAATGATCTGGCGGGCACTGATGTCACCATCGGCGTCGACACCGCGGTCAATATCACCCTCGAAGCCATCGACCGCTTGCGCACCACCGCCTCGTCGCACAAGCGCGCGTTTCTGGTTGAAACCATGGGACGCAACTGCGGCCACATCGCGCTGATGGCCGGCATCGCGGGCGGCGCGGATGTCATCGCCATACCCGAACGGGATATCGAGCCGCACGCCATTGCCGAAAGCCTGCATGCGGCCTACGCGCGCGGCAAGACCCATGCGCTGGTGGTCGTTGCCGAGGGCGCGCGCCACGGTGCGCGCGCGATCATGCAGCATTTCGCCGATCATCGCGACAGTATCGGCTTCGCGCTGCGCGTGACCACGCTGGGACACGTGGTGCGCGGCGGCGTACCCACCGCGGCGGACCGCGTACTTGCCACGCGCCTGGGCGCCGCGGCGGTCGATCACCTGTCCGCGCGCAATTACGGCGTGGTTCTTGGCGTGCAATGCGGTGCCATCACTGCCACCCCTCTGGCGGAAGTGGCCGGCAGGACCAAGCCGGCGGACACCGCGTTGCTTGATCTTGCGCAGGTACTGGCGCAATAGGACGGACGGATTCCCCCGACCATACCAACAAAAAAGCCGGGCAAGCCCGGCTTTCAAGTTGAACAGATACGACCAGTTAGTTTGCGGCCTGAATGTTGCTGGCCTGCTTTTTGCCCTTGTTGCCGTCCGTGATATCGAAAGTCACTTTTTGGCCTTCTTTCAGTGTCTTGAATCCGGAGGCATTTATCGCCGAGAAGTGCGCGAAGAGATCTTCGCCACCGCCATCCGGCGTAATAAACCCATAGCCCTTAGCATCGTTAAACCACTTGACCGTGCCTGTCGCCATATTTCGTTCCCTTTTAGAAGTTGAGAAGTATCGGGGCCAGCATCTCCACCCCCGCCCGACGTTTAATTCTCAGAGCCCGAAAAAGAAACGAGACTGCCTAAATCGTCCTTAAATCAGCAGCTTGAAACTAAACTCGTAGAGGCGTTTATACACTTCTGAAACGGTTTGTCAAGCCTGCAAAAGACCCGCTTTTCGGTATGCCGGCACAGGGTCACTGGCGCAAACTTGCGCACCCGGATGATCGCGGCATAACGGCGGTTGAGCTGCACTTGATCTGCGCCTCGCCGCGGGCAACGCGCCGTCCGGCGCGCTTTTCCGATCTCGATTTCCGGAATGACGAAGGCAGCCGGCGCAGTCAGTGCGCTGAGCCGTGGCGGACGTTCAGCCCTTGGAGCGGCTGCGGTACTCGCCAGTGCGAGTGTCGATTTCGATTTTGTCGCCGGTGGCGCAGAACAGCGGCACCTGGATTTCATAGCCCGTCGCCAGCTTGGCAGGCTTTAATACTTTTCCGGACGTGTCGCCGCGCACCGCGGGTTCGGTGTAAATGATCTCGCGCACCAGCGTCTGCGGAATTTCCACCGATATCGGCGCCTCGTTGTAGAGCACCACCTCGCACGGCATACCCTCTTCGAGGTAATTCAGGGCGTCGCCCATGTTTTCCTTGTCGACTTCGTATTGATTGAAATCGGCGTCCATGAACACATGGGACGGTTCGGCAAAATACGAATAGGTCACTTCCTTGCGTTCGAGCACCACCACGTCGAACTTGTCGTCGGCACGGTACACGGTCTCGGTGCCGGTGCCGGAGAGCAGATTCTTCAGCTTCATCTTCACCACCGAGGCATTGCGCCCCGATTTGCTGAACTCCGCCTTTTGCACCACCATGGGATCCTTGCCCACCATGATCACGTTACCCGCCCTGATTTCCTGAGCTATCTTCATCGCGCACCCTTCGTCGCAAGCTGCAAAATAATTTAAAAAAGCCGTGGATTATAGCATTTTCCGGCAAAATTTGAGGAGATTGCCGGCGAGATCACCCACGTCATCAAGTTGTTTCTGCCACCTCCGCAGCCCCTGCGTCTGGTCCGCGCGGGTTTCCACAAAAGCCGCCCACGCCGCGGCCAATGCAGGCGCGCCGGCCACGTCATTCCAGGCATGCCACAGTCCGCGCACGGCCCGCGCGGCCGGCCGCGTCAGATGCGTGGCGTATTGCGCGAGAAATGCCTCCAGCTTTGCGAGGTGCGTGTCTCCATCCTGCGGATAAATGTGCCAGACGAACGGCCGTCCCGCCCACTGCGCGCGCGCAAACGAATCCTCGCCGCGCACGAAATTGACATCGCAGGCCCACAACAAACTATCGTATTCACACTGCGGCACAAATGGCATGAAGCGCACTTCAAGGTTGTCCTTGCGCGCGCTATCTGCCAAACGCACACCCCACGCCTCGCGCACGCCCGCCGCCAGCGGGCCCGCCGGGATCGCGGCGACCACCGGGATCGCGCCCTGCGCGCATGCCGCCAGCAGCGCCTCGTACGGCGCGCGCGGATAGGCAAACAGCGACACCGCGACAGCCGCGGAGGGCACCGCGTCGAAGCCATGCCGCGACCACCAGCGCTGCCGCGCCTGCGTGTCGAAAGCGTCGCGCCGCGCCGGCAAATCCGACTCGCGCAAGATGCCACCGGTGCCTTCGCTGACGCCCGGAAAAAAGAAATAGCGCGGCAAGCCGTATCGCGGATGCGGCGACGGCAGGCCATGGTGTTCCCTTACCCACGGCTCGGCACTGAAATACTCGAGCACGATCCACAGCGGCCGCCGGCCGATTGCTGTCATTGCCCCTGTGTCTGCCATAGCTGCCACGTAGGCCGGCGGCAGGCCGCAGCCAAAGGCATCGATCACCACCGCCGCGGGCCGTGGATACGCCGCGGCCTCGTTGCTCGGGTCATACGCAAATACCTCCACACCACATACCGTCTGCCGCGCTATCGTGTCATCCAACTGTGGAAGCAGAGCGCGCAACGCCGCCGGCCGATCCACCCACAAACGCACCGCGAGGCCGTGCTCAGTGGCGAGTTGGTGGGCGAGACGCCAACTCACGCCGATGTCGCCGTAGTTATCGATGACGCGGCAAAAAATGTCCCAGCGCTGCGCAAGTGGCGTATTCATGCCGGTGCATTATCCCGGAAACGGCACCTGCCCCACGCGGCAGGTTAGCGATCGATGAGACGGAAACGCTTTTCGATCAGGTCCGCATCGTCAAAGTGCCGGCGCCCGACAAAGGCCGTGGCATGGTTTCCCCACTGGCGCATCGCGCCCGCGCTGGGAATGCCCATCGGCCAGAAAAAAAAGCGTTCGCCGCGCGCAGTGCCGGCTACCAGCCCGTCCGGCCGGTAAAGGCTGCGCGAGCGCCGCGGCTGATCCGGCAACGGCAGCGTGCGCAGGCCCGACTCCGGCAGCAGCGCGTACTGCCGCCCGCCACCGCCCGCTTCCAGGGCAATCTGCGTGATGTAGTGCGTGCGCGTGGCGATGCGCAACACGATGCGCGTGCCCGCCCCATGCGCCGGCAGCGACGCCGGCGCAAACGCCCATTCCCCTGCGTCTTCGGGCGCAGGCAGCGGCTCGACGCGCGCTGTCGGAAAAAACATGTGGTAGCAGCCGCACGGATGGATGCTGTCGTAGAGCAGCGGGTCGCCATCGTCGTTCAGCGTTACGCGCAGCACCACACCGTCGAGATGTCCGCCCAGCACATCCAGCGCGTGATCCAGCGGCCTTTCGGGAAACCAAGCGGTGTAGATCAGCTGCGTCAGAATCCGCTCGCCAAAACGCGTGTACGCAATCCGGTGATACAGCACCGACGCGCCGTCAACCACCGCCGGCCCACTGTCCGAATTCAGCCGCAGTGTGCCGATACGGTCGTAGTCGCCGCCGCTTTCCACCTCAAGCACCGGCGCGTAGGCGTCCAGCAGCAGCTTCTGCTCGTCGTCGCTGAATTGCGGCACGCGCAGCGGATTGTCGCCGGCGCGGCGCAGCAGCGCGGCAATTTCCGCGCGCCGCACCGCGGATTTGGCGGCGGGCACGTAGCGGGTCGTCGACACATCGTACGCACCCACGGTCGCGCCCCGCTGAAAATCGCGCCGCGCCTCGTCATGCCACTGCGCAATGCCCCTGGCAAACGGCCATTGCGTCAGGCTGTAGAAGCCCGCCACGCGCAGCCACGTCGCGTAGGCGTCCGGAACCTGCGCGCGCGCGTGGATGGCGTCGACCCTCGCGGGTACCGGCGCATCCTGCTCGCGCAATACGCCGGCGCAGCGCGCCGTGGTTTCCAGCAGCGCGGCGCGGTCAGGGTTTTCCGGTTGCAACGCGCGCACCGCCGCGTCCGGCAGATTCGCAATCTCCGCGCGCCTGGCCGCCTGATCCAGCGCCTGCAGGCGCGCCAGCCACTGCGCCCGGGCCTGCGCATCGGCGCGCGCCGCCGCGCGCAAACCCGCATGAAAGCGGTCAACGCGCAAATAGGGAAATCCCTGCAAGCGATGAGCTTCGGCATCGCCAACACCTGTGCGCGCGACCCATGCGTCCAGCGCCGCGAAATGCGCGGCACACGCGCGCGCCGATGCCTGGACCGCCGGTGGCGCGCCCGACAGTTCGCCGCGCCACCCGCTGTCCACTGCGGCACAGCCGCCAAGCGCCGCCAACACCACCCCAATTAAAAATCGTAAGTATTTGTTTTTAAACACTATTTATCAGGCCCAACCTTGTGCAACTGCGCGCGTCGCTCAATCTCGCGCACCATGCCGCGAAACTGGGCGCCAATATTCCAGCGCAGAATCGGCACGCCCACGACGGGCGGCAAACTCTCTTTCGGCTCAATAACACCGAACCATCGCAGCACATACTGTCCGGGGATTCTTGCGTCCGGTTCAATCTGGTATCGGCCATCCAGCCGTTTCAGATTGCCCGACAGCACGCGAACCTCGATCACATGCGGCGGCTTTTCCAGCGACTCGACCACCACGTCGATCGGGCGCGTGAAGAAAAAGAGTCCAGCCTCGCCGTGCTGCTTGACGATTGCCGCGGGCCCCCGGCGTTCGACCACGCGGCTCACCAGCATTCCCGGAATGAAGCGCGCCAGCCGATCGTAATCGGTCAGCGTTTCCCAGATCAGCGGCAGCGGCGCTGTCAGAAGGGCGCGCGCTTCAACCGTCACCGCATCGCCTTGCCGCTCGGTGTGTATGGTCACGTCGTCCGTGGCGAGACACGCGCCCGCCCGTGGCCCCAGCGTCGCCGCCAGTATCAACACCACCACGTATACCGCCATGCGCGACGGCAGGTTCCGCTGCCGGGGCCTCATACCATCACCACGTCCATTTGATACAACCCGCCCATTGATCTGCCGCACATGGCGCGCGACAGCCGCGGCCGCCCGCGCAGCGGATGATCCGCGGGTTATGTTCATTACCCGGCATCGGCGCCGTTTTGCGACGACTGCGCGGCACCCAGCACGCGCTGCCTGATTTCAGCCGCGTCCAAAAGCGTCTGCGCCGAAACGTCCACCCAGCGCAATCCGTTCGACACCACACAGGCGGCGGCAAACGCCGCCGCGTCCGCCGCCTTGCCACTGCGCGCGACGCACTGCACAGCCGCAAGCGGGTGCAGCAACCGGTCGCACACCACGAAATCCAGCACGGCGTCCGCCAGCCTGCGCTCCTGTGCCTCGCGCGCGAAGCCGACGATCGTATCCGCCGGACGAATGAACGCAGCCAGACTCACACAGGCAAGTACGACATGATCCGGCAGCGCGCTTTTCAGTGCATCGAACCATGCCCCTTGCCGCGCCTGCAGCAGCGGCGCGCGCAGGACGAAACCCGTCATTCGCGCCGCCGCCGGGGCTGGCGCGGCGCGCGCCGGCGTTACCACCGCAGGCGCCGCGGGCGCCGCGGAGGACGCACCGGGCTGACGCGCCGCGGCCTCAGCGCGCGCCTGTTCCAGAAAGGCTTTCATGCGCTCCGCGCTGGCCGCTTCACGCGCCGCCGCCTGGCGGCGATAGTTCCAGATAAATGCGCCAATGCCCGCGACGCCCAGCACGACGACAAGAAAATACATCATGCGCATTAAAGGGTTCTGATTGAAAACTACAGATAACCGTTTTCGTGCAGCCAGCGGCGCCCGCTGCGCCAGGCGCGCCACAGGGTCCATCCGCGGCCGATCCAGCGCCATATATGCCGCCGGCGCAGCACCACCAGCGCAAATACGCCCACCCCTGCAATCCACGGTTTCTGCTGAATCACGCGGCCCGCCTGCAGCACCTTGTCGGCCAGTGCCAGCGGCTTCTCAAACGACTCGACACAAGCCGCGATCTGATCGCGTTGCAACGCGATGCGCTCCTGCAGACGCGCCTTGCGCAAGGCCAGCGCGACGTGCCGGGCAACCGACATCTCAGTCCCTGAGACGTTCGCCGTCAGCGCCCAGTTCAGCCAGGCTGGCGGCGAACAATTTCGATTTCTCGCGCGAGCGCCGGCGCGCGGCCAGCACGCACGCGGCGCCAATCACCAAATAGGTGAACGCCAGCAAGCCGGCCATCAGCACGCGATTGGAATCCCAAAACAGGAGGACCAGAAAAAACGACAGCAACAGTATACCCAGCAGCAGGAAAAACGCGCCGGCGGCGGCAAACAGCGCGATGCCCGCCACGCGCAGACGTTCTTCCTCAATTTCCGTCTGCAGCAGTTCCCCGCGCGTGCGCACGGTGGCCAGCAGCGTCGCCAGCAACGCGCGCAGTGCCTGCAGCAAGCCGCCGCCCTGCGCACCCGCTGCGCGCGTGGATTGCGGCGCGGAATCGTCCGGCGCTGCCAATGTCATGCCGCCCGGGTGTCTAACGGCGGCCGATCAGCATGCCGATGATGAGTCCGATGCCGGCCGCGATGCCCACCGCGCGCCACGGGTTGTCATGCACATACTCGTCGGTGGCCTTTGCCGCTTCCTTGGTCTTGTCGACAACCGCTTCGCGCGTGTCGGCAAGCCGGTCCTTGGCTTTATGCATATGTTCCTGCAGGCGTTCGCGTATTACGCCGATTTTCTCGCCGGTCTGGCTGGCGGTGGCGCGCAGGTATTCGTCCATGTCGGACAGCACGGTCTTGAGATCATTCTTGATCTTGTCGCGGGAACTCTGTGCCTCGGCGAAACTGGATTCGGTGTTCATGTCGGCTCCATGCTGAAAAAAATTGTCACTGGCAAACGAGCGCGGTCGCGTCCGCGAACAGTGCAAGGGTTACGGTAACGATTCTGTGCTGGAAAATCAAATGATTTCGCCGCTTCCCGGCTTTTGGTGCGGCACGCGCAGCTTCGCGAGCAGCAATCGCGCATCCGCATCGGCCGCAAGCAGGCCGCGATTCGCCGGCCGCAAGAATCCTTGCGCCGTTGCATGATCCAGATACGCAATCAGTCCGTCAAAAAATCCATCCACATTGAACAGACCACAGGGCTTGTCGTGCGTTCCCAGTTGTTGCAGCGTCAGCACCTCGAACAACTCGTCGAGCGTGCCATAGCCGCCGGGTAACGCGATAAACGCATCTCCAAGCTGCGTCATCCGCACCTTGCGCTCGTGCATGCTGTCCACCACCAGCAGTTCGGAAAGGCCGCGATGCACAACCTCCTTTTCCAGCAGCAGCTTGGGCGCGATGCCCGTCACGTGGCCACCCGCGTCCAGCGCCGCTTCAGCCAATACGCCCATCAAACCCACGCTGCCGCCGCCAAAAACAATACCGCAGCCATGCTCCACCAGCAGGTACGCCATCTCGCGCGCGGCAGCGGCAAACCGTGCATGATTGCCACTGGCGCTGCCGCAAAACACGCAGACCCGGTACATTGATTTATAATTTATTGTTTAGAATCAATACTTTATATAACAATTACCACAAGCCCTTCAGGCGCCCCCCGTCCAGATTCAGCGACACGCCAGTGATGTAGCTCGAGCGCTCCGAACACAGGAACACTATCGCATTGGCAAGTTCTTCGGGCTTGCCGAAACGGTTCAGCGAATTCTTGCGCGCGGCAAGCCGGCGCGCCTCTTCTTCCGTTGGCGCCTTCAGTTCCTGCTGCAACCCCTGCGCGTTGCGCTGCCACAGGTTGGTGGCCACCCACCCGGGACACACGGCGTTGACCAGCACGTTATCCTCGCCGAATTCCGTCGACAGCGACTTGGTGATGTTGAGCAGCCCGCTATTGGTAATACCGCTGCCGAACATGTACGGATCAGGCTCCTTGCCCGCGCCGCCGATAATATTAATGATGCGGCCCCACTTTTGCGATTTCATGACCGGATATACCAGCCGTATTGCGCGCAGGAAACCGAAAATCTTGGTTTCGAACTGCTCCTTCAAACCGGCATCGGTCATCACGTCGAAACGGCCCGAGTACATCTGCCCCGCATTGTTGATCAGGATATCGACGGTGCCGAATTTTTGCCTTGCCGCGTCCACCAGCCGCGCGATGTCGACCTCCTTTGTCATGTCCGCAACCACGGCATGCACGTCGCCGCCGGTCTGCCGCGCGAGGTCGGACCGCGCCTGCTCGATGGTCGCGGCATTGCGCCCGCAGATCATCACGCGCACGCCCTCCTCCAGGAACTGCCGCGCGGTTTCGCGCCCGATGCCGCGGGATGCGCCCGTGACGATGGCCGCCCTGCCCTTGATGCCCAAATCCATGATTGCCTCTCCGGTTAATCGATCTTCACGCCTGCGGCGCGCACCATGTCGCCCCAGCTACGGGTTTCGCGCGCGACGTATTCCACAAATGCCTGCGAACTCATGTTGCCGGCTATCGCCGCGTTGGCGCTCAGAACGTCCCTTACCTTCGGCTGTTCCACCGCGCGCATCACCTCGGCGTGCAGCCGCTCCACCACCGCGCCCGGCGTGCCCGCGGGCGCCCACAGCCCCGAACGCAACCCCAGATCGAAATCGCCCAGCGTTTCGGCGAGTGTCGGCACGTCAGGTATCTGCGGCGCGCGTTTGGCGAACGATTGCGCAATCAACACCAGCCGCCCGGTCTTAGCGTGCGGTAACGCGGCGGGAATGGTGGAAAACGACATGAAGGTTTCGCCATTCATCACCGATGACGCGGCCGGGATGCTGCCCTTGAACGGCACGTGCACAATATTCACCTTGCCCAGCATCTGCATGCGCACGGCCGCCAGATGCGTGATCGATCCCGCGCCCGACGACGCGTAATTGAGTTGTCCCGGGCGCGCCTTGGCGAGGGCGATCAACTGCGCCAGCGTGCGCACCTGCGGCGCCGGGTTCGCGATCAGCACCATCGGCGAACCGGCCACCAACAGGATCGGCTGGAAATCCTTGAGCGGATCGTAGGGAATTTTTTTACCGTACAGCGTCGCCGAAATACAATGGCTGGCGATGTCGTGCATCAGCAGCGTATAACCGTCCGCCGGCGCCTTGGCGACAATCGCCGCACCCAGCGTGCCGCCCGCGCCGGGACGATTATCGATCACCAGTTGCTGGCCCAACGCCCCGACAAGGTGCAGGTTCACCGCGCGCATGATGACATCGGTGATGCCGCCCGCCGGCCACGGCAGCACAATGCGTATGCTGCGATTGGGATAGACCGTGCCCTGCGCAACCGCTTGGCCCGCGCCGAGCAGCAGCAACAGCACCGCCGGGATTTTTTTCATGACGCTCCGCCTTCCCTGTTGAACGCGAGGCGCGATTGTATCGCACGCCGCGCCGCGCTATCGTCACGCGCGGCTTTGCGACACAATGTGCCGTTCACGGGAGCGCGCAAAATGAAGATCGGGTTTATCGGCCTCGGCCAAATGGGCCGTGGCATGGTGTCGCGGCTGCTGGATGCCGGGCATCAGTTGACGGTATGGAACCGTTCGCCAGCCGCGGCAGAAAGGTTTGCTGAGCGCGGCGCGGTGATCGCGGCATGCGCCGCCGACACACTGGCAACCGACGTGGTCATCAGCATGCTGGCCGATGATGCCGCAACCGAAGCGGTTTGGATTGCCGCAGGACTGGTGCGGCAACTGCCGCCGGCCACGCTGCACCTGAACATGGCATCGGTCAGTCCGCGCATGGGACATCAGCTGGACACCCTGCACCGCATACAGGGCTCGCAGTACGTATCCGCCCCGGTATTCGGACGCCCTGAATTTGCCGCGCGCGGTGAACTGGACATCGTCGCGGCCGGCGCGCCGCATGCGCTCGCGCGCTGCGAGACTCTGTTCACGATATTGGGCCGGCGCTGGTTCAAAGTGGCGGATGAAGCACCCAAGGCCAATGCGCTCAAGGTCGCGCGCAACTTCCTGCTGGCGGCAATTATCGAAAGTCTGGGCGAGGGCATGGCGCTGGCCGAAAAGTCCGGTATCGATCCGCGCGTGTTCTACGACATCGTGACGGCCACTGCGATGAATTCGTCGTCACACATCAACTACGGGCGCCTGATGCTGGACAATCCCGACAATCCCAGCTTCACCCTGAAGCTGGGTCTGAAGGACGTCGAACTCGCGCTGCAAACCGCGGCCGACCTAGACATGCCGCTGCCCACCGCGGCATTGATGCGCGAGCAGCACCTGGCTGCCATTGCGCAGGGGTACGGCGAGCGCGACTGGGCGGCGCTGGGAACGTATATTATGGATGGCGCGGCGGGCCGAATTCACGGACAATCCCATCCTCACAAAAAGTAAGCCCACATGGACAAAACCAAACCCCGCTACGACTGCAGCAAATGCCCCGGCTACTGCTGCAGCTACGATCAGATTGAAATCTCGGAATTCGACGTGAAGCGCCTGGCCAAGCATCTCAATCTCACGCCTGCCGCCACCGAAAAAAAATACACCAAGATTGATGACGGCAAGGTCATCCTGCGCCACCACGCCGATGAATCATTCACCTCGATCTGCATATTTTTCAACAGCGAAAAGCGCCGCTGCTCGGTCTACGAAGCGCGGCCGCGCACCTGCCGCACCTATCCGTACGGCAACAAATGTGGCTACTATGAATTTCTGAAATTTGAGCGCGAGCATCAGGACGACGAAGATTTTGTTGCGACCACGCGGTAGCCGGATTACGAAGCGGTAGGTCAAGAAATCCGGACGCCGAATGACGCAGATTTTATTACCCTGGCGTTATCTTCAAACATCTGCGTAAATCCAGGTCAAAAGGGCTTTCGCTGTTAACCAACGCCATGCAAACAACGCTGCGCGACATTACCCAGTTCAATTTCGACAACCGTTACGCACGGCTGCCACCGGCGTTTTACCGCAAGCTGCAACCCACGCCGCTGGCGTCGCCCTATCTGGTCAGTGTCAGTGACGAAGCCGCTGAGCTGCTCGATCTCGATCCGGCCGAGATGCGCAGCGAACGTTTTCTGAACATACTCGCCGGCAATCAGCTGCCGCCAGGCGCGGAGCCGCTGGCGATGCTGTATGCCGGGCACCAGTTCGGCACCTTCGTGCCGCAACTGGGCGACGGACGCGCGCTGTTACTGGGCGAAGTGGTCAATGCGCGCGGCGAACGCTGGTCAATGCAACTCAAAGGGGCGGGTGAAACGCCGTTTTCACGCACCGCGGACGGCCGCGCCGTGCTGCGCTCGACCATCCGCGAGTACCTGTGCTCGGAGGCGATGCATGCATTGGGAATTCCCACCACGCGCGCGCTGGGCATCGCGGGCGCGGACGAGCCGGTCTACCGCGAAACGCCGGAAACCGCCGCGGTGCTGCTGCGGCTGGCGCCCTCGCATGTCCGCTTCGGCTCGTTCGAGGTGTTCTACGCGCGGCGCGAGCCTGCTTACCTGACACAACTTGCCAACCACGTGATCGAAGGACATTTTCCGTCGCTTGCGGGGCTTCCCGATGCCCATGAGAAATTTCTGCATGAAGTGATTGTGCGCACCGCGCGCCTGATCGCGCAGTGGCAGGCGGTGGGTTTTTGCCACGGGGTCATGAACACTGACAATATGTCGATCCTCGGCTTGACCCTCGATTACGGCCCGTTCGGGTTCATGGAAGCCTTCGATCCCGGCCACATCTGCAATCACTCCGACACCCAGGGCCGCTACGCTTACGAGAATCAACCCTATATCGGGCTGTGGAACTGCTCGCGGCTGGCACAGGCGCTGACGCCGCTGATCGACGCCGAAGTGTGCAACGCCGCGCTGGCGCGATATGAAGGTGCCTATCTCGACCAGTACAACGTGCTGATGCGCGGCAAGTTGGGCCTCGCACAGGCACTTGACGGCGACGATGTTCTGATCGGCGACGTGCTGACCCTGCTCGCGGCGCACGGCACGGACTTCACGATTTTCTTTCGCGCGCTCGGCGACGGCACCGCGGCCGCGCGCGACCTCATGCTCGACCGCGACGCGTTTGACGCATGGGCGGCGCGCTACACCGCCCGGCTTGCGGCCGAGCCCGGCAACGATGCGGAGCGCCGGGCGCGCATGAATCGCGTCAATCCCAAATATGTGCTGCGCAATCACCTGGCGCAGGTCGCCATCGACAAGGCCACGCGGCACAAGGATTTTTCCGAGATCGACCGCTTGTTGTCGATTCTGCGGCGCCCGTTCGATGAGCAACCGGAGCACCACGCCTACGCGGCGCCGCCGCCGGCGTGGGCGAAAGACATCGCGGTAAGCTGTTCGTCGTAGACCGGTGCAAGGAGCTGCCATGCGGGAAAACGAAGTGTCGTGCCTGAGCCCCGGGGGCTTGCACACCATGCATTACACGGAATGGGGCGGCCGTGACAACCCGCGCATTGTCATCTGCGTGCATGGACTGTCGCGCAACTGCCGCGACTTCGACACATTGGCGCAGGCACTTGAAAGCGATTTTCGCGTGGTGTGTCCGGATGTCGTCGGCCGCGGCAAGAGCAGCTGGCTCGCCGACAAGACGGGTTACCTCAACGCGCAGTACGCCGCCGACATCACCACTTTGATTGCGCGCCTCACCGCCGATGGCATGCGCGAGATTTTCTGGGTGGGCACTTCGATGGGCGGCATCATCGGCATGATTCTGGCGGCCCTGCCGCGCACGCCGATCCGGCGGCTGGTATTAAATGACGTCGGCGGCGTGGTGCCAAAATCGGCGCTAGCGCGCATCGTCGCCTATCTGGGCAAGGACCCGCGCTTTGCCAGCTTCAAGGAGCTGGAACTGTGCGTGCGCGCCATCTCCGCGCCGTTCGGGTCGCTTACCGACGCGCAGTGGGAACATCTCACGCGCCACAACAGCACGCAGCACCCCGATGGCCAGTGGGGATTCAACTACGACCCGGGCATTGCCGCGCCATTCCAGGGCGTGCCGATCGTCGATGTGCCGCTGTGGCAGTACTACGATCCGATCACCTGCCCGACGCTGCTGCTGCGCGGCGCGGATTCGGATCTACTGCTCAAAGATACCGCTGCTGCCATGACGCAGCGCGGCCCCCGTGCGCGCTTGGTAGAATTCCCCGGCATCGGTCACGCACCCATGCTGATGAATGCCGATCAGATCGGCGTGGTGCGCGATTTTTTTCTGTCTGACTGAACAGGACGCAACAATGGTCACCATTTACGGCATACGCAACTGAAGTACCATGAAAAAAGCCTTCGCGTGGCTCGAAGGCAAAGGCATCAAGTACCAGTTCCACGACTACAAGAAGCTGGGCGCTCCCGCCGATCGGGTCAAGACCTGGATCAAGCAGGCGGGCCGGGAGCACGTGCTGAACACCAAGGGCAAGACGTTTCGCGATCTGCCTGCCGCGCGCCAGCAGGGGCTCGATGATGCCAAGGCTGCCGCGCTGATGGTGGAATTTCCCAGTGCCATCAAGCGGCCGGTGATCGAAGCCGGCAACGCCGTGCTGGTGGGATTCGATGCCGGGGAATATGCCGCGACACTGAAGTAAGTACGGCGCGCAGACCGCCGTTGCCGCAAGGCATCAAGCGCCTGGCGTGACGTTATGCACGCTTCCTACGGGAATTAACTGTTTACAATCAAGTCACTGGAACGTAAACTCCGCGCATGAAATCACTTTCCGCCCTTTTTCTTGCATTTTGTCTGGCCGCTCCGGTGACGCCCGCTATTGCCGACGATCAGGGTTTAGCGGCTAATTTGAGTTCGCGCGTGGGCCAGTTGGTGGGCCGCGCCCATGATCTCGTATTCAATGCCATGGCATATATGGGCATTCCCTATCGCTGGGGCGGCGCAAAGCCGGAAACCGGATTTGATTGCAGCGGCTTCGTACAGTATGTGGTGCAGCAAGCGGCCGGTTTGGTGCTGCCTCGATCCTCATTTGACCAGATTCGCCAGGGGACTGCGGTCGCGATCGAAGATTTGCAGGCGGGCGACCTGGTGTTTTTCAATACCATGCGCGCCACCGCCTCGCATGTCGGCATCTATATCGGCGACAACCGCTTCATCCACGCCCCTCGGCGCGGCAAAACCGTGGAAATCGCGGAATTCGACAACTCCTATTGGCAAGCGCGCTTTGACGGCGCACGCCGGCTGCCGCTGTAAGCCCGACTGCGGTAATTCGCGCACAGCTCTGAATTCCTGCCGGCGCAGCGCGCCATCGCAGGGAACTCCCGAAACGCCGGTTTCGCCTTCTAAGTGTCCTTGAGCAAGGCGCACTGCGCCTGCATCAACGTCATATTCACCATCGCGCGAGCCATCTCCCCACGACAGCTTCGAACGCGCCGAAAAGGTGAATTGCCTGGTGGCCTGCCACGCCGAGCCCCGGCGCACCGCATCCGGAAAACTCTGCGGATGGGGTGACGCACTTACTACGCAATCGACACCTACATCCTCGCGCCAGCGTACGCGATCCGCATATGAGCGCATTGCCGCTGGCTCAAAGTTATAATCTGCACCACGCGCTGCCGCGTTTCCGCGGCCGGCCATTCTCAGCGGGAAAGGCAGCATGACACATCGATGGTTCGTCTTTTTTTGGTTGCTCGCCCAGGGGCCCGTGCATGCGCAGCCGGCGGATGACGCAGCCCTTTGCCGCAATGCCGCCGATGCCGATGTCGCCATCCAGCATTGCACGGCCGCAATCCAGGCGCGCAAAGCCGGCAGCGTAACGATTGCCGAATGGCATGTGCAGCGCGGGATTCGCTGGGCCGGCAAACGCTATTACGACCGCGCCATTGCCGATCACAGTGCCGCGCTCAAGCTCGACCCGAAGGCGTCCAATGCCCATTATTACCGCGGTTCGGCATGGTCCAACCAGGGCGAATTCGAGCGCGCCATTGCAGATTTTGATGCAGCGGCGAAACTCAAGCCCGACGATCCGGTGGTATACCACGCGCGCGGCATCGAGCTTGCGGTCAAAGGCGATTATCCGCGCGCGCTGGCCGATTTTTCCATGGCCCTGCAACTGAACAGCAAGGCCGACGGGGTGCATTTTGCGCGCGGCCGCACCTACTTTTATGCCTCCGATTTCACGCGCGCCGCGGCCGACCTTGATGCAGCCCTTGCGGCGAAGCCCAATATCTATGTGGCGTTGTGGCTGTTTCTCGCGCGCAGGCGCGGTGGCGACGACAGTGCCGGGGATTTGCTGGAGCGCGAAACACGCCGTCTGCGCGGGGGATGGCCGACGCCGCTGATCGCGCTGTTCATGGGCCGCACTGACGTTGCGTCGATAAATATCGCCGCCAACGCCAGCGATCCCGCGCAGCGCCGGGATATTTTGTGCGAGGCGGATTTCTATGTCGCGCAAGCCCATCTGATCAAAGGCGAACGCAAACCCGCGCAGGCGCTGTTGCAACGCGTGCTGGGCAACTGCCCGCGGAATCTGCTGGAATACGAAGGCGCGCTGGCGGAAACGCGGCGCTTGCGCTGATCCTGGAGAATTTTCGTAACTATATGTTTTTAAACAATATTTTATGAACACGGTCGCACACAAGAATGCGCTTGGCCAGCCGGTCGGCGCGGCGTTGCCGCAATGGGTGGCGCCGCCACGCATCCAGCGCGTGACGCTGGCCGGGCGCTTTTGCCGCGTAGAGCCCATCAGTGCCGCTCAGCATGCCGCCGACCTGTTTGCGGCCAACGCGCTCGATGCCAGCGGGGCCGGCTGGACCTATCTGTCGTCAGGTCCGTTTGCGGACCTTGACACGTACCGCAGCTGGATGGAGAAAGCGAGTCTCGGCGACGACCCGCTGTTTCACGCGATAGTCGACTTGCACACGCATAAGCCCGTTGGCTCGGCCGCCTATATGCGCATCGAACCCGCGCACGGCGTGGTCGAAATCGGCAGCCTTAAATTTTCGCCGCTGATGCAGAAAACAGCGGTGGCCACCGAAGCCATGTACCTGATGATGCGGCACGCCTTCGAAACCGGCTACCGGCGCTACGAATGGAAATGCGATTCCTGCAACGCGCCCTCGCGCGCGGCCGCCCGGCGCTTCGGCTTTTCCTACGAAGGCCTGTTTCGTCAGGCCATGGTCAACCGCGGCCGCAACCGCGACACCGCCTGGTATTCCATCATCGACAGCGAATGGCCGGCGCTGAATCAGGCATTCACACGCTGGCTGGCGCCGGAGAATTTCGATGCCGCAGGGAAACAGCGCGTGTCACTGTCGTCGCTGACCGCGCCGCTGCTCAAGGCGTGCGGATAAATTCAGGTGTGCCTTGGCGCGAGCCCGCGTAGTCGTGCGAGGTGCCTTTCCCACACCTCGGGGTTGACGAAATTGACCGGCTTTTCATCGCGCAGCAGTCGCAGCACCTCCTGCGCCGAACCGATGGAAAGCCGCCGCATGCTCTCCTGCGTGAGACCGCCCATATGCGCGGTAAGCACCATGTTGTCCAGCGCGAGAAATGGGTGATCGCGCCGCAGCGGCTGCTCGACGTAGACATCGCACACGGCACCACCGAGGCGCCCTTCGCGCAACGCGTCGGCCACCGCCATCTCGTCCCACACCGGCCCGCGCGACACATTGACGATGCCGGCGCCCGGCTTCATCAGCGCGATGCGTTCCCGGTTCAGCAGGTTGCGGGTGGCATCCGTGAGTGGGCAACACATCGCAATGAAATCACTTTCGCGGCATAGTGTATCGATCGCCGCGCCCTTAACGTACGGCGGCAGCATATCGAGCCGGCGCTGATGTCCCAGCACCTGCATGCGAAACCCCGCATGGCAGATTTCCGCCAGACGCGAGCCGATGTTACCAACGCCGATGATGCCGATGGTGCGGCCCATCAATTCGACGGATTTTTCGCCGATGACACGTGCCGAGTTCCAGTCTTTGTTACGCAGGGTGTGGTTGATGAGATGCATGCGGCGCGCCATCAGCAGCAGCGCGCTTAGCGCGTATTCGGCCACCGACTCGGAATTCACACCGGGCATGTTGGCCACGGGGATCGCCTTTGCCGTGGCCGCTTCCACCGGAATCATGTCCAGCCCCACCGCATAGCGCACCACGCCGCGGATGCGTTCGGTCACGTCAAAAATGTTCGGCGGCAGATTGGCGCGCACCAGAATCGCGTCGGCATCACGCGCGCAGTCGAGCAGCGTCTGCGCGCGTGTGTCGGGTGCGACCACCACGTCAGCCACCGCATCCAATATCTCCACACCTTCGCGGCCAATGGCATTGGTCAGCAACACTTTGGGTTTCACGATTTCGTTCTCCATGGATTTTGTCAAAGCCCGCGTGATTGATTATTATCCAAGGTTTTCGCCACTCGCACCTCGCGCATGCTGGACTCTCGCGTGAATGCGGCCAATCACAGCCGAATGCCAATTCCGGGGAGAAGGTTTCGCCCATGATGATTCTTGAACACGAGGCCAAGGCACTTTTGCGTGCTGTGGGCGTCGCCGTGCCGCAGGGCACATTGATCAAACCGGGCGCGCGCGCGCCCAAAGTGCCGGCTTATCCAGTGGCGGTGAAGGCCCAGGTGCGCAGCGGCGGTCGCGGCAAACAGGGCGGCGTGATCCGCGCCAACAACGCTGCGCAGCTCAAGACCGCCTCCAGAAAATTATTCAACACGACCTTCGGTGACGAAAAGCCGGAAGTCCTTCTGGCTGATCCGTGGCTGCCGATCGAGCGCGAGTTATATCTCTCGGTCACCATCGACGGCGCGGCAGAGGGCTATGTCGCGCTCTACTCGCCCAGGGGTGGCGTGGATATCGAAAGCGGCAAGCCGCCGGCACGCTACCCGATCGGTCCGCACTGGAAGTTCCGTGCGCACGAACTGCGCGCGGTGCTGGAAACCGTGGAAAAGGATTTCCATCTGCGCGAGAAGCTGATCTTCCTCGCGCAACGGCTGGTGGAAACTGCCGCCGCACGCGACTGCCACACCATTGAAATCAACCCGCTGGCGCGCCTGAAAGACGGCGAACTGATCGCGCTCGACGCCAAGGTGGTTTACGACGACTGGGCGCACTATCGCAGCGCCGACATCCTCGCCCAGCGCAACGCGGAACTCGCGCGGGTCGACAAATTGCAACGCGCCAGCCTCGCCATGGGCCACATGTATGTGAAGCTCGACGGCGACATCGCGCTGATCTCCGGCGGCGCGGGCATGACCATGGGCGCGATGGACATGATCAAAGCCTACGGCGGCAAGCCTGCGTGTTTTCTCGATGCCAGCCCCGGCCCCACCTCGACGCGCGGCTACAAGCCGGCGTTCGAGATGCTGGATGCCGATCCCGCGGTGAAGGTCATTCTGGTCAGTGTGTTCGGCGGTGGCACGCACATGAACCGCGTCGCCAACTCGATGAAAGAAAACATGGCCATGCGTAAAAGCAAAAAGCCGGTGGTGTTCCGACTCGACGGCACCTATGTCGACCAGGTGCCGGCGATCTTTGCCACCTTCGGCGCCAAAAACCACGCCTGCCTTGAAGATGCCATCAAGGAAGCCGTCAAACTGGCGAGGGCGGCATGAGCATCCTGCTGGATCGAAAGAACCGCGTGCTGGTGATGGGCGTCACCGGCAACTACGGCAAGTTTTTCGCCACCGATTCCGGCGGCTACGGCACCACCATCGTCGCCGGCGTCTCGCCCGGCCGTGGCGGCGGCAAGGTGGAAGGCATACCCGTGTTCGAAAGCGCGCGCGCCGCGTGCAAGGCCACGCGCGCCGATACCGCGATGGTGTTCGTGCCGCCGCCGCTGGTGCGCGCGGCGGCGATCGAAGCCATCGAAGCCGGCTGCAAGCTGGTGGTGGCCACCGCCGACGAAATGCCGGTGCGCGACACCATCGAAATCCGCGCCGCGGCCAGGGCCAACGGCGCGCGGCTGGTCGGCCCCAATTCACCGGGCATCATTTCGCCGGGCAAGGCCAAGATGGGCTTCATGCCGTCGTTTTGCTTCACCCGCGGCCCCATGGGCGTGATCTCGCGCAGCGGCTCGCTGTCGTACGAAGGCAGCAAACGCCTCACGCTCGCCGGCATCGGCCAGACCACGGTGATCGGCATCGGCGGCGACCCGATCAAGGGCACCACCGCGGCCGAAGCGCTGGAACTGTTCCATGCCGACCGCGAAACCAAAGCGGTGACTTATTTGGGCGAAATCGGTGGCTCCGAAGAAGCCGCGGTGGCCGCCTACGCCGCGCGCAAGGACGCCAAACCCATCGCCGCGCTGATCGTCGGCAAAACCGCGCCACCCGGCAAAAAAATGGGCCACGCCGCTGCATTGGTCGGCAGCAAGGCCGACAGCCACGCCGCCAAGACTAAAATGCTGGCCAAACACGGCGTATACGTGTGCAGGGATTTGACAGATCTGGTGACGCAGGCACGGGCAGCCTTGAAGGCTGCAGGCTAAACCCAATTCAAAATCTTTCGCCACAGATTTCGCAGATTGACGCAGATTAAAACCATGAATGCCGCAACACGCGATGCACTCAACACTGCGCCTTTCAATCTGTGTCAATCTGCGGAATCTGCGGCTAAAAGGTTTTCGCTGTTAATCGTTTGAAGGAACACTCATGAACAAACCCACCGAACTCAAAATCACCGAAGACGCGCCGGAAGGCCTGATCAACGAAGCATCGATGTCCGCCGCGCGCGAACTGATCGGCAGCAAGCTGCGTCCTGAGCAATTCCTGCGCGATGCCAGCGTCGACAGCATCACCATTTTCTCCAACGGCATCGGCGACCTGAATCCGCTCTACCGTGACCAGGAATACGCGCGCTGGACGCGCTTTGGCGGACTCATCGCGCACCCGTGTTTCCCGTGGACGCACCACTGGCCTGGCCGTTCGTACTGGGGACTGCCTGGCGTACACGGCTTTGGCGTGGCGATCGATTGCGAATACTTCCGCAACGTGCGTCCGGGCGACCGCATCAGCATCTGGAACCGCGTGATCGATGTGCAGGAAAAAATCTCGCGCTTCTCCGGCAAGATGGCGATGCAGTACCTGGAATCAACCTATATCAATCAGCGCGACGAAGTGCTGTGCACCGCGCTGGGCCTGACCGCGCGCCACGAGCGCAAGGCCTCCCGCGACAAGGGCAAATACAAGGAAATCAAAACCCATGTCTATTCGCCGCAGGAGCGCGACCGTATCGACGAGATGGTGATGACCGAAATCGAGCGCATTCAGGGACAGAAGACGCGCCACTGGGAGGACGTCAAGGTTGGCGACAGTATTGACGAAATCGCCCGCGGCCCGCTATCGGCATCGGACACCATGGCCTTCGTCATCGCCTCCGGCCGCGGCTCGGCGCACGGCGTGCTGCTGCGCCATGCGGCCAGGCACCCGAACCACTACATCCGCAACAAGAAAACCGGCGGCGGCGTCGAGTACACCGGCATCGGCCATCATCGTGAGGACTTCGCGCGTGACGTGGGCGTGCCCGGCATGTACGACTACCTGCCGCAGCGCGCATGCTGGTTCGCCACCGCCATTACCAACTGGATGGGCGACGACGGCGTGCTGAAACGCCTGCGCATGGAAGCGCGGCTGTTCAATTGCCAGGGCGACACCACGTTCATCAGTGGCAAGGTGGTGAAGAAATACGTGAAGGACAGATGCGCACTGGTGGATATCGATATGATGGGGATCAACCAGCGCGGCGACCTGTCCTCGCCCGGTTTCGCCACGGTGATGCTGCCCTCGAAGGATCCCACCACCCGGATTCCGCTGAACGGGGCGGTGTGTGATCTGGAATTGCCGGTGGTGCGGTAGAACATTCAAAACCTTCGCCACGGATTTCACAGATTTACACAGACAACAACGGTAGTATTATGTAACTATATGATTTTAAGCTGTTTTTTAATCTGTGTTCATCTGTGAAATCTGTGGCAAAGATGTGCTTTTGATGTTTCGTTAGGAGAACCCCATGCCCAACACCATGTTCCTCGTCCTCGACATGATCAACGACCTGATTCATGAAGACGGCCCCAATGGCAAAAAGGGGTACGGACCCATTCTCGAGCGGCGCAAGGTGATCGACAACACGGCGCTCGCGCTTTCCAAGGCGCGCGCCGCGGGCGTCAAGATCGGCTACGTGCGCGTGGGCTTTTCGCCGGACTATCGCGAAGTGTCGCCCAACAGCGGCGTGTTCATGGGCGCCAAGAAGGCCGGCCTGTTCAAGCTCGGCACCTGGGGCACGGAAGTGCATCCCAAACTCGCGCCCAAGCCCGACGACTACGACATCATCAAGCATCGCGTGAGTCCGTTTTACGCCACGCGTCTGGAGGTGATTCTCAGCACCCTTCAGATCACCAAACTGGTGCTGTGTGGTGTGTCCACCACCGGTGCAGTGCTTTCCGCGGCAAAAGACGGCCACGATCGCGACTTTGATATCGTGATTCTCGACGACTGCAGCGCCGCAATCACCGATGAGCATCATAAGGTGACGCTGGACATGGTGTCGCGTTTTGCCAGCATCACCACGGCAGCGGAGATCGTATTCCCATGAGTCTGCGCGGCTCTGCGCTGCTGGTGATATTGCTGACAGCGGCAGCTCCGCTTCGTGCGCAAACCGACGGCTACCCTGTCCGTCCGCTGCGCTTCGTTGTCCCGCTGGCGCCGGGCGGCGGCGCAGACATGGTGGCGCGTCTGGTGGCCGAGCGGCTGTCGCGCAACCTGAATCAGCCGGTACTGGTCGACAACCGCGCGGGCGGCGGCACGGTGATTGGCGCGGACCTCGCTGCGAAATCCGCACCCGACGGCTACACGCTGCTGCTCGGCACCGCGACCACCCACGCCATCAACAGCAGTCTGGTGAAGAAGCTGCCTTACGATCCAGTACGCGACTTCACGCCGATTTCGCTGATCGCGGTGCTGCCGCAGATTATTGTCGCGCACCCCTCGCTCCCCGCCAGCACCTTGCCGGAACTCATTGCGCTTGCCCGCAGGCGGCCGGGCGAAATTTTCTATGCGTCGACGGGCAACGGCAGCGCCAATCAGTTGGGCGCAGAAATGTTGAAACGCGTAGCCCGTCTCAACATGACGCACGTGCCGTATAAGGGTGCCGGCCCTGCCATAGCCGATCTGCTGGCCGGGCAAACCCAGTTCATGTTCACTACCATTCCCCCAGCCCTGCCGCACGTCAAAACCGGACGACTCAAGGCGCTGGCCGTGGCACACAGCAAGCGCTCGGTGTTGTTGCCACAATTGCCGACCACCGCTGAAAGCGGCGCGCCCGGCGTCGAAGCCAGTTCGTGGAACGGCGTGCTCACACGCGCAGGAACCATACCTGCCATTGTTTCCCGTCTGCACAGCGAACTCGCGGCCATCATGAACCAGAACGATTTGCGCGATCGTTTCGCTGCGGCTGGCGTCGAGGCGACCAGCAATACACCGGAAGCCTTCGCGCAGTTCATCGCATCGGAGACGGCGCGTTACGCCCAGGTCATCGCGGCTTCCGGCGCACGCATCGATTAAATATAACCTATTGATTTTAAAATACTTTTATGGCACACCAAACCCTGCAGCTGGAAAAATCCGACGACGGCCTGATGCGGGTTACGCTACACCGGCCTGAAACGCGCAACGCGCTCAATACTCAAATGGGCATCGAACTGCGCGAAATCTTCGGACCGCTGGCGTTTCACCCGCAGGATATCCGCTGCGTGCTGATTACCGGCTCGGGCGACAAGGCGTTTTGCGCCGGCGGCGATTTAAAAGAGCGCAACGGCATGAGCGACGAGCAGTGGCGCATGCAGCACGCCATTTTCGAGGAAGCCTACTACGCGATCATGAATTGCACAGCGCCGGTGATCGCCGCGGTCAATGGCTCCGCCTTCGGCGGCGGCTGTGAACTGGCACTCGCGTGCGATTTCATTTACGCCTCGACCACGGCGCGATTTGCGCTGCCGGAAACCACGCTCGGCATCCTGCCCGGCTGTGGCGGCACGCAGAACCTGCCGCGCGCGGTGGGTGAACGCCGCGCCAAGGAACTGATCCTGACCGGCCGTCCCTTCTCCGCCCAGGAAGCCTTCGAGTGGGGCATGGTGAATCGCGTATGCGAACCCGAGGCCTTGCTGCCCGCCGCCCTCGAAACCGCTCGCGCGATGTGCGCCAGCGCCCCGGTGTCACTGCGCCAGGCCAAGACCGCAATCCGCCGCGGGCTCGATGTCGATTTGCGCACCGGCCTCGCAATCGAAGTCGAGGCCTACAACCGCACCGTGGTTACCGAAGACCGCCTTGAGGGCGTGCGCGCCTTCGGCGAAAAGCGCAAACCAAAATTTACCGGCAGGTAGTCACCGCGCGCGGCGTATCAGCGCCGCGCCCTGCCACGACGCTGCGCCGTTTCAACAATCGTCTTGATCGCGTCACGATAGCGCACACCCGCAAAGCAGCGATTCCTGCCGAATGAGTCCGGATCCAGATCGGGATTCGCGTTGGCTTCCAGAAACACCAATCGATTATCCGGCGTCAGACGGTAATCCATCCGTGCATACCCGTTGAGTTTGAGCGCGTGAAAAGCCACCCGGCTCGCGCGCTGTATTTCGCGCATCACCGCAGCCGGCAGCTTTGGTTCGATCCAGTGCACGCGCCAGCGCTTGCGGTAAGCGCCGTTATTCTTGACGCTGTACGTTGCAAACAACGGTGCGTTGGCATGCTTGCGACCGATCACCACCTGTATCGGACGCATGACCCGGGGTTCCTTACCCAGCAGCGCGACGTAAATATCTTCGCCGGGAATAAAAGCCTCGCATAGCGCAGGCTGCTTTTGTTTGCGATGAATCGCGCGCACGCGAACACGCAATTGAGCAAGATTGCGAACCAGCGCGCCCTTGCCGATGTTGTCGGAGCCGTCACCGTACTGCGGCTTGACCAGTAGCGGAAAACCAAATGCGGGCGCGCGCACATCATCGCCTGGACGCACCAGCATCTCCTGTGCAACCTGCACACCGCGACGCATAACCAATTGTTTTGAAAGAGATTTATCCCTGCAAATCTGAAGCGCCTCGGCACTGCTGCCGGTATACGGCAGGTGCAGCAGATCCAGCAGCCCGGTGATCGCTGCATCGAGCCGCCGGTCACCGTCCACCCATTCCGTGATGTTGAAGACCACGCGCGGCTTCAATTCGCGCAATGCCTCGATCGTCGCAGTAATGCCGGGATCGAACGGCACAATCGCCACATGCTCGTACAGCGTGCGCAGGCAGCGATACAGCAATGCCTCAACGCTGCCGCGATCCACCACGAATTTTCCGCTGGCGCCCCACGCGCCGGTTTCGATATCGACCAACAAGGCCACATCGCAGGGCGCGGCCGATTTAGCTTTGCGCATGCGCGCATTGTAGCCTGCATGCGACGCTTGAAAAAATCTAGCCGCTACGGCTCCGCAGTTCTGCCGCCGCGCGCATCACCACATCCACCATCCTGCCGGGCGCACCGCAGGTGCAATCGTGGGGCTGCATCCACACGGCGATTTCGTCACGTGCAGGGCTTGGCTTTCCGGTAAGCAAGCCTGCCGCACGCATGATCTGGCCCGCCTGACAGCGGCGGCAGGCGCTTAAGCCTTCCGCACCCCACGCCTCGTATAGCGCAAAGGCGTAATCCCCCGGCAAACCTTCGATGGTGACCACCTCGCGTTCGCCGATCTCCGACAACTCGCACTGGCAGGACAGGGCGGGACGCCCGTCCAGATGCACCGTGCACGCGCCGCATTCGCCTCTGCCGCAACCGTATTGGGTGCCGTCAAGTTTCAGGCTGAGCAGCGTGCCCAGCAGCGTTGTGCCGGGAAAGTCCGTGACCTCGCGCGGCACGCCATTGATACAAAGCCGGTAGGTGATCCGTGACATGCGCATTCGCTCTTCGCTGGTCATCCCGATATTTTAGGCGCGACGCAAACACATCACAATGCGCACCGGCCGTTGCTTATTCCATCGGCAAGTCATACCATCACGCCGCAGCTTGACCCACCGCGCCATACCCTGGAATTCCACCTACAAGGAGAGACATAAGATGCACAAAAAACGCACGCTACACGCTTCTGCACTGGGCATATCCATGCTGTCCCTGGCCTGCACGTTTGCACTGGCCCAGCCGGCCAAACGCGCCAATCCCGCGCAATCGATCACGCCGGTGACCGAGCAGATGCTGCGCAATCCGCCCCCGGGCGACTGGCTGATGTTTCGCCGCACCTATGATGCCACCGGCTACAGCCCGCTTGCCAACATCAACAAGGACAATGTCAAGAATCTGCAGGTATCGTGGACCTGGGCGCTCAGCACGGGCGCCACTGAAATCACGCCCATCGTGCACGACGGCGTGCTGTTCATTTTCAACTACGCTGACAAAGTGCAGGCGCTCGACGCCACCAACGGCGACCTGCTGTGGGAGTACAAACGCGATCTGCCGGAAAAACTGGTGGCGGCCGGCGGTAATCCGCTTGCCAAGCGCAATATGGCAATCTTCGGCGAGAACCTGATCGTTGCCACCTCGGACGCCCATCTGATCGCGCTGAACGTAAAAACCGGCAAGATCACCTGGGACCATGCCACCGCGGACTGGAGCAAGGGCTGGCGTTATACCGGCGGTCCGCTGGTTGCCGGCGGCAAAATCATCCAGGGCATGAGCGGCTGCGGCAATGCGCAACCCGGCGGCTGTTTCATCACCGGACATGATCCGCAGACCGGCAAGGAAGTGTGGCGCTTTCACACCCTGGCGCAGCCCGGTGAACCGGGCGGCGATACCTGGAACAATCTGCCGGTCGAAAAGCGGCACGGCGCATCCACCTGGAACGCCGGCAGCTACGATACCGACACCAACACCTATTTTGTCGGCGTCGGTCAGCCCTACCCGTGGATTGCCGAAATGAACGGCCTTGCACCCAAGAAAGACGGCGTCAGGAACGACGCGCTCTACACTGATTCCACGCTGGCGCTGGACCCCGCCACCGGCAAACTGAAGTGGCATTTTCAGCACTTGCCTAACGACACCTGGGATCTCGACTATGCCTACGAGCGTATCCTGGTGGATCTCCCGTACAAGGGCAAAACACGCAAGGCGCTGGTCACAGTGGGCAAGCTGGGCATCATTGAAGTGCTCGACCGCACGACCGGCGAATGGCTGTGGCACAAGGAAACGGTGTATCAGAACGTCGTCACCGGCATCGATCCCAAGACCGGCGCAAAAACCATCAATCAGGAATCGGTGCCGCATATCGGCAAAACCACGGTCAATTGCCCGGCGGACCCCGGCAGCCGCGGCTGGCCGGCAACCGCATACAGCCCGAAGACCAAGATGCTGTATCTGCCGCTGAACGAATATTGTTCCGACACCACGCCGACGCCGCTGGGCCCGGGCGAAGTCTACAAGGGCGGCGGCCGCGCCATTTACGCGCGTCGGCCAATTCCCAACAGCGACGGCAATATCGGCCGCGTGGATGCGGTGAGTCTGGACAGCCAGAAGCAGGCGTGGTCGGTACGCACGCGTGCGCCGCAAACTGGCGCTGCGCTCGCAACCGCCGGCGGACTGGTGTTTTCGGGCGCGTGGGATCGGTACGTGCGCGCGTTTGACGACACCACCGGCAAGTTGCTGTGGCAGGTTCGCACCAGCAATGCGGTCAACGCGTTCCCGATTACCTACGCGGTCAACGGCAAACAGTACGTCGCGGTCGCGGTGGGCAACGGCTCCAGCCACGCGCGCTCGCTGTCCACGCTGACGCCCGAAATCCGCAACCCGGACGGGGGCTCGGTACTGTGGGTCTTTGCCCTGCCCGGTAACAAGTAAAGCGCGGCCGCGAATTTCACTGGCGCTTGAGTGACAGGGGCTGCTGTGCCTTGGGGTCCTCTGGCAGCGCCTGCTCTCCGGCCTTGTAGCCGTTGACGCTGAGGATATACGCCACCAGGTCGGCGTATACCTTGTCACTCAGTGCGCCGGGCCGATCCGGCGGCATCTTCGCTTTGGTGAACGCGTAGAGGTTGGCGACGCTGCTGTTGCCCCATTTATTGTCAAACCACGCGCCACGCAACGGCGCACCGCCGAATTCGCCATTGTCGAGCGTAGAGCCATGGCAATCCGCACAGTTACGCACGTAAGAGGACTTGCCCTGCGCCGCCTGCTCAGCGGTATAGGTGACCCGCCGGGTCGCGGCGGCATTTTCAGCAGGGGTTTGCGCGGCGGGCAGTAGCGTTTTCCGCATTGCATGCACGTCCGATGCGGCCAGCTTTTCCACGCGCGCGGCGGCTATCTCGTCCGGCCTGAATGGCTTGAAATCTGCGGGTAGGCGCTGGCGTTGGTCCCAACCGATGGCCACATGATTGAGCACCGCCGCCAGTGAGGCATCGCCCAATGATACCCATGGCGGCATCGCCCCGGAATAGTTCTGACCATTGATCGTAATGGTATCTGTCAATCCGAACAACACCACGCGTATCAGGTAATCGCGGCCCGACGGACGCGCAAGCAGTGTCGGCACATGCCCCGCCAGCGGCGGAAAGACCCCCGCCACGCCCTGCCCGTTTAACTGATGGCAGGCCGCGCAGTTGGACGCATAAACGCCAGCGCCATCGGCTGCGGATTGCGCGAGTGAGGCCCGCGCGAGCATCATCGCCTGAACGCTTGCCAGCACCCCTGTAAAACACAGTAACCAGCGATTTCGTTTGATCGAGCCCACACCCCGGCGCATCGCCATCCCTCTTCGCAAAGGCACGCATTCTAACAGTCCGCCATATCGCTTATACATGTGAACACAGCCAACGCGGTCGCCGTTACAATGCACGGGCGCGATTTACATGGCGCAGTCGCACTCGTATCCTAACTATCTGTTTTTATTGATAAAAATTAAAACGCGATCACACGCCCAAGGAATACCCATGGCCATTACCATGCTTTACCCCGACAGCCGCTCCGAACAACTCGATATTGAAGCCGGCGTATTTGGCGGCGACGTCACTCTGATCAATCCACGCAAATCCAGTTTCGACGCGGTCGATCTCAACGCGTGGCAGAGCTGCGATGGCATCGTGGTGGCGCGCATTCCCATGGACAAAGGCGTGGTGCCACAACTGAAAAAATGCCGCATCATCGTTCGCAACGGTGTGGGGTACGACAACGTCGATCTCAAGCTGTGCGGCGAAGCCGGCATTGCCGTGTGCAACGTGCCGGACTACGGAACCACTGAAGTCGCCGACACCGCCATCGCCATGATGCTCGCATTCGCCCGCGGCACGGCGATCTACGACGCCGCCCTGCGCCAGGACCCCACCGCGAATTGGACCCACACCCACAACGTGACCGCGCGGCGCCTGCGCGGCGCCACTTACGGTGTGATCGGCATGGGCCGCATCGGCACCGCCTCGGCGCTGCGCGCACGCGCCTTCGGCATGAACGTGGTTTTTTACGATCCGCAGCTGTCGATTGGCGCCGAACTGTCATTTGGTTTCACGCGTGCCGCAAAACTCGAGGACCTGCTGAAAGTCGCCGACGTCATCACCATTCATGCGCCGCTGACGCCCGATACCCGCGGCATGATCAATGCCGACGCCGTGTCAAAAATGAAACCCGGCGTGTTCCTCATCAGCACCGCGCGCGGGCCGATTTGCGACACGGCGGCACTGCTCGAGGGGCTGAAGAGCAACCGGATTCTCGCCGTGGGCCTTGATGTATTACCGAGCGAACCGGCCACACTGGCGGATCCCCTGGTCAAGGCGTGGCAGGCCAACGAGCCGTGGATTCGAGGCCGCGTGCTGCTGGGTCCCCACTCCGGTTTTTACAGTCCGGACGGACTGACCGATCTGCGCACCAAGGCGGCGCAAACCGCCTGCCTGTATCTGAAGGACAACAAACTGATCAATTTTGTCAACGCCGAATTCCTGAAAAACCCCCGCCCGTAGGCACGCCAGTCAACGTCCTTCTCCATAAGACGTTAGAATACGCGCCCCAAAAACCCGAGGAGTATCATGCCCAATACAATTCTGAAACATGCCGTCCGCGCCGCGCTGCTGGCTGCCACGCTTGGTCCGTCACTTGCCGCGGCACAAAGCTACCCCACCAAGACCGTGCGCGTGATCGTGCCCTTTGCACCCGGCGGCGGCAGCGACATCACGGCGCGCCAGGTTTCCGCCAAACTCGGCGAAATTTTCAAGCAGCAGTTTATCGTCGATAACCGCGCCGGCGCCGGCGGTATCGTGGGCATGGAAATCGTTGCCAAGGCACCCGCCGACGGCTACACCATCATGATGATGTCGGGCAGTTTCTCGGCTTCGGCTGCGACACACAAACCTGCATTTGATCCGATCAACAGCATCCCAGGCGTTGCCGAATTCGGCATCACGCCATTCGTGCTCACCATCCACCCTTCGCTGCCTCCCAAAACCACTCAAGAGTTGATTGCGCTGGCTCGCGCCAAGCCGGACGCGCTGACCTTTGCCACCAGTGGCGTCGGTGGACTGACGCACATGGCCACGGAACTGATGCTTAGCATGACAAAGACGACCATGGTTGGCGTGCACTACAAGAGCACCGGCGCGGCCATGACCGACCTGCTGGCCGGACAGGCGCCCATCATCGTCGGCAGTCTGCTTCCCATTGTGCCGCATGTGAAAACCGGAAAACTGCGCGCGCTGGCGGTGACCACGGAAAAGCGCTGGTATGCCCTGCCCAATGTGCCGACCGTGGGCGATGCCATACCCGGCTATGCCGTTGAACTCTGGTTCGGCACCATGGCGCCGCGCGGCGTGCCACAGCCCATCGTCACTGCGCTGAACGGGGCCATCAACAAGATTCTGCAGGATCCGGAAATGAAAGCCAATCTGGAAAAGCAGGGCATGCAACCGACCGGCGGCACGCCGCAGAAATTCAACGAGCGCATCCAGCGTGAATACCAGCGCTGGACCAAGGTCGTGACGGAGCGCGGCATCAAGGTGCGATAAGCCGTCGCGCCCGAATTATCGGCAGTTCCCGGCATAACGCGCCTTGCCGGCCCGTGGCCGGCGGCGCGGACGCCCTGCCTTACGCGGCAGCCTCGGCCAAAGCCGTGGCTTGCTGCGCTTTCACCTCCAGCCCAACGCCCTTGAGCGAGGTACGGCGCAGATCACGCACTTCTTTCAGATCGTCGAAGCGTGTCGCGCGGTGCATCACCATGCGATTGTCCCACATCACCATATCGCCGACTTTCCATTTGTGCGCGTACACAAACTGCGGCTGCGTCGCATGCTCGGTCAGATCGCGCAGGAAAGCCCGTGCTTCCGGAACCGGCCAGCCAACGATGCCGCCAATGTGTGACGACAGATAAAGCGACTTGCGTCCGCTCTTCGGATGCGTCAACACCAGTTTGTGCGGCACCGGCTTCAGATGTTCCTCAAATCCCGGATTGTAGTCGGCGAAACCGATTTCCTGCCGTGAGAACACGATCGAATGTTCGCACACCAGAGTTTCCACCTCGGCTTTTTCCTTCGCGCTCAGCGCGTCATACGCCGCGCGCATGTCGGCAAACTGCGTGTCGGCACCCTTGCTGGGCACGATGCGTGCATGGAGCAGAGTGTAACCGGCGCCCACGGCACGAAACGACGCATCGGAATGCCACAAGCGATTTGCCAGCGCGTACATACGGGCGCGATCGGCACGCTCCCGCAACCGCGTGGTGTCGCCCTTGGCATAGTTGGATATATCGCCGAGCTCTAGCTGCTGGAAGCGCCTTTCCTCGGGCTTGGCCATCTGCCCGGCAAGGGTAATTTCCAGTTGCCCGAAGTTTGCGGTAAACGCCACCTGCTGCGGGTCAGTCAGCGGCTGATCGGGAAACGTCAGTACCGCATAGTCGTCCATGCCGCGTTCGATCGCCGCGATCTGATTCGGCGCGAGCGGCGCGCATATATCGATACCGGTGACGACGCCTGCAAAACCGTTCTGCACGGCGCGAATTACCATGGTCATGTGAGCAATCTCCTTTATGCGGCTTGCTGTTCCTGGCTGACGGTAACACCCGCCCCGCGTATTGTGGTACGGCGCATGTCGCGCACGTCATGCAGATCGTCGTAGCGCCGCGCGCGGTGCATCGTCGTGCGATTGTCCCAGATCACCAGATCCCACTGCTTCCACGCATGCGCGTAAACGAACTGACGCTGCACCGCGTGCTCGGTCAATTCACGGATCAGCATGCGTCCTTCGGGCACCGGCCAGTCCACGACGGCACCGATATGCGCCGACAGGTAGAGACTCTTGCGTCCCGTACGAGGATCGAAGCGCACCAGGCGGTGACGCACGGGCTTGAGCTTTGCCTGGTTTTCGGCGCCATAGTCGGATTTCAGAAACCCGATCTGCTCGCGCGAATAGGCATTGGAATGCTCGGTGACCAGATCAGCGATTTCGGTTTTCAATTCACCGTCCAGCGCGTCATAGGCGGCGCGCATGTCGGCGAACTCGGTATTGCCGCCCTCGCCCGGTATGATGCGCGCCGACAGTAGCGAATACTTCGCTGGAATCGCCCGAAACGAGGCATCGGAATGCCACAGGCGGTTACCCAGTGCTGTCAGCCGCAAGCGGTCGGTCGCGGTTCTCAGCCGACCCGCTGCATCCAGATTGGAAATGTCGGCCATCTCACGCTGCAGAGGACGGCGCTCGCTGGCTTTACTCAACTCGGCGCCGGAGGAAAGTTCCAGTTCGCCGAAGTATCGGCTGAAGGCCATCTGGGTTTCGTCGGTGAACCGCTGGCCATGGAACACCAGCACGCCGTGCCGGTCCATGCCATCGTCTATCGCCCGCACTTCTGCGGGATCAAGCGGCCGGGTCAGATCGATACCCGACACTTCTCCAGCGAAACCGGATTCAGTGAGGGGGCGTATGGAGAGGCTCATGCGGTGCGCTCCAGTGCGGGACCACGGCAAGTATAGGCGGATACCGCCCATCCTGCCAAGACATGGTAGGGCGTCAGTAGGTATGGCGGCTCACCATAGTCCACATCCTCTGCTGCAACGCCGTCCGCGGCGACACAAGCTGCTGGCGCGACACCCATGGCTGCCCGACAAACCTGCGTTATCAGGCGGACATGTCGGCCACAAATGGCAGGGTGTTAGCGGTTGAACGTTTCTTCGAATACCGGATAGTTGCACGTGATGCCGAACTTGCCGGTGTGCATGGCCGGCCGCACCCACGAGGGGTTCAGCGCCTTCAACGAATTCACCCCCATCAGACCCAGGGTGGTGTGAATTTCCTGCGCCAGCAGTTCGAACATGCGCGTGATGCCCTGCTCGCCGGCCGCGGCAAGCGCCCAGCCCTGCAGCTTGCCTACGCCCACCGCGCGCGCGCCCAGCGCAATTGCTTTCACCACATCGGTGCCGCGCGTCACGCCGCCGTCCCACAGCACTTCGGCCTTGCCATTCACCGCCTCGACCACTTCCGGCAGCACCTCGATGGTGCCCTGTCCGTGATCGATCTGCCGCCCGCCGTGATTCGACACGTACACCACGTCCGCGCCGATTTCGACCGCGCGCTTCGCGTCCTCCGCGGTGGCTATCCCTTTGAGTATCAGCGGCAGCTTTGTATGCTGTTTGATCCACGCCGCATCGTCCCAGGTCAGGCTCGCCTGATGGCGCGGATCGCCCGAATCAGCACGCTGCAGATACTGGTTGATGATGTCGCGCTCACGGCGGCTGTAGTAGGCGCGATCGACCGTCACGCAGATCGCCCGATAACCCGCTGCCTTGGCACGATCCAGAAAACCGCGCATCCATGCGCGATCACTGCGCACGTAGAGCTGAAACAGCAGCGGATGATCGACACTTTGGGCGACATCTTCGATACTGGGTTTGGCCGCAGTGCTGATAAAGGCGGTGGTGCCTGCCGCGATGGCGCCGCGCGCCACGGCCACCGCGCCCATCGGATCAGCAATTTGCAGAAAATTTCCGACTGGCGCGATAAACACCGGCAGCTTGATCTTCTCGCCGAGCAGCGTGGTGCTCATATCGATTTTCGACACGTCCACCAGCACGCGTTGCCGCAATGCCAGACTATCCAGTGCCATGCGGTTGCGCCGCAGCGTGGTTTCCGAATCGGAACCGCCGCACAGGGTGTCCCACTGAAAACGCGACAAATTCCGCCGCGCATGCATCACCATTTCCTGCAAGGTGTTGAACGTGCGCGCGTGATCTTCACGATCCTCGCCGCGGGTGAGTTCAACGTCTTTTTTTGTGCCTGCCCTGGCTTTGGCCATACGCTGTCCGCTTTCCTGGAGTCTGTTGCAAAATGATGAGCGTGCGAATCCCAAAACAGCCGCTATATGCCAACGCCTTTCAGCACATTGGGCATATACCGCTCTCCCGAGCCCGCGCCTATCGAAAATATCTCGCTCAGCTTCGCGATGTCCTTGGCCGCCACCGCCAGATCGACGGCTGCCGCGTTCTGCTCGACGTTGCGGGCGCTGTTGGTGCCCGGGATGGGCACGATGCCCTCCCATTGCGCCAGAATCCATGCCAGCGCCAGCTGCGCCGGACTCGCGTCGTAGCGCCTGGCCATGGTTTCCAGCTCAGCCACCAGTTGCACATTGCGCGCCAGATTCTCCTCGAAAAACCGCGGATGATGCCGTCGACGGTCGTTTTCCGGTATATCCTCCACGGCCTTGATGCGGCCGGTCAGCAACCCCCGGCCCAGCGGCGCATACGCGATATAACCGATGCCCAGCTCCTTGCAGGCCGGAATGATGTCCTTCTCGGATTCACGAAACCACAGCGAGTATTCGGTTTGCAACGCGGTCAAAGGATGCTCGGCATGCGCGCGCCGCAGGGTCTTGGCGGACGCTTCGCAGATGCCGATAAAGCGCACCTTGCCGCGCGAAATCAGCTCGCTCATCGCGCCCACGGTATCCTCGATCGGCACGTTGGGATCCACCCGGTGCGCGAAATAAATATCGATCACGTCCAAACCCATGCGCTTCAGACTGTCGTCGCAACGCTGGTGTACATACTCGGGCCGGCCATTGGTGCCCTTTCTGCCGTCGGGCAAATCGATGTTGCCAAACTTGGTCGCAATAAACACATCGTTGCGGCGGCCCTTGAGCGCACGGCTTAGCAACACCTCGTGACGCGTTCCCCAGTAGGCATCGGAGCTGTCGAAGAAATTGACACCGAGATCCAGGGCGCGATGAATCGCGGCATTAAATTCCGCTTCCAACGGCGTGTCGAATTGCACGGGCGTAGCGCCACGACCCATGCTGATAGTGGACACCTGGGGACCATTGCGGCCGAGTCTTCTATACTTCATGACATGCACTTCATCGGTATTGGGATTCCAAATTTTCCAGTGGGGCGCCAATGTTGCCGTGCGCCTCATCACGACCGGCGTGGCGCAGTGGCGCCTGCCGCCGCAAACTACTGAGGCTTGACGCCCGCCGCCTTCAGCAAACCGGCGATTTCATTTACCTGCGCACGCACGAATTTTGCGAATTCCGGCTGCGCCATGATTAAAGTATCGTTACCCAATTCAGCCAGGCGATCGCGCGAAACCCGATCCATACTCACACGTTTGATATCCGCGGCAATCTTGCCGACGAGCGGCGCGGGCAGTCCTTTTGGCCCCCACACACCCAGCCACAGCGAAAAGTCGAAACCTGGGACGCCCGCTTCCGCCATGGTCGATACATCCGGCAGCACTTTGGAATGCTTCTTGGTACTCACGGCCAATGCCCGCACTTTGCCCGATTTGATGTTTCCCAGTGCCGCCGCCATCGGCGCAAAATAACCGTCAACCCGGCCGCCTATGACGTCGACCATCACTTCGCCGGAACCTTTGTAGGGCACATGGGTCACGTTAACTTTTGACACTACCTTAAACGCCTCCAGATTCAGATGCGTGCCGCTGCCGATGCCGGCCGAAGCAATGTTGACGCTGCCCGGATTGGAGCGTGCCCGTGCCAGCAGTTCCGGCAGGGATTTGAACGGCGAACTGGGCGATACGATCAGCACATTCGCCTGTTCGATCAGCGGCGCAATCGGCACGAAATCGTTAAGCGTATCGTACGGCAGTCTGGCATAGATGGCGGGCGCTACCGCATGCCCCGATGAATGGATCAGCAGTGTATGGCCGTCCGGCGCCGCCTTTGCAACGATGTTCGCACCAATGGTGCCGCCCGCGCCGACACGGTTATCCGCGAGCGCATTCTGGCCCCAAAACTCGGCAAGTTTCTGCAGATAAATGCGCCCCACGATATCAACCACACTGCCTGGCGGAAAGGTCAGCACGCCCCGCACCGGCTTGGTCGGGTAGTTTTGTGCCTGCGCGGCGCTGGCCACCATAAGTCCCGCCACCAATGCCCCAAAGAAACGCCTCATTCCAATCTCCTCGAAAACGCGTTTATGACAACCCGTCGCTCATGTCGACGTTCTCGGCTTTGACTTCCAGGCCGGAAGCCTTTGCCTGCAACAACAACAACTGTGAAAAATCCTGATCGTAGCCATGCCCGATCAAGGTCTGTACCTGGTCGCGCGCGGCAGAGGTCGTCGGCATCGGCACACCGTAGGTTCGCCCGGACGACAAGCCCAGATCGATATCCTTCAACAGCAGCGGCGGCGTGAATGTCACATGAAAATCCAGGTTCGTCAGCGCGGGGGACTTGTACGCGGTGAACATCGAACCCATCACGCTCTTGTTGAGAAAATCCAGGAACGCATGGCGCTGCATGCCGGCCTTCTCGGCGAGCACGGTGATCTCGCACAAATTCTGAATCACCACCCCTAACATTACGTTGTGGCAAATCTTGGCGATTCGCGACAATTCGCCCTCGCCCACGTACGACACGCCGCGGCCAATGGCTTCCAGATACGGTGACGCCGTGTCAAACGCCGGTCTTGGACCCGAGGCCACGACGGTGAGTTTGCCCGCCTTGATCACCTTGGCATTGCCCGACACCGGCGCGGCCAGCAATTTGACGCCTTGTGTATCGAGCAGTTTTCGGATTTCCGCCGACTCTTCGAGCGAGATCGAGGTACTGTCCACCACCATCCCGGGCGCACCGCCACGGGACATCACGCCGTTCGCTCCAAACAGCACCTCTTTCACGTCCTTGCCGGTGGACACCATGGTGAACACGATGTCGCAAGCGGCCAGATCGGCAGGATGATCCACCACCGTCGCACCGCTGCCGGCCAGGGGTTCCGCCTTGGACCGGGTGCGGTTCCATACCGATATGTCGCAGCCCGCTTTGGCAAGCCGTTCCGCCATCGCATAGCCCATCCGCCCGATGCCAATCCAGCCCAGTTTGTGTTGCTTCAAATTTGCCATGAAGAATTCCGAATCGATGGATGAGTGCGGCTGCCATGAAGCGAGGCAGCCGCCGGACGCAATACTGCCAGCGCCGTTTTTGCGAGGGTGCAAGGATACCTCAGATGCCCGGCTTTTTCGCGTTTTTCGCGCTGGATATTTGCTTAATTCCGCCCTGCCCGGCAGCCGAATAACACTTGTTTAATCATGGCCTTACAGCACGCTACTGCGTATCGGCATGCAGACGTTCAGGCACTGCGGCTGGGCGCTGCACCTTTGACCACGACCCGATGGAGATAGCGCCTCGCCGAGGGATCGAACGGCTCGCGATGGTGCATGGTGCAGCGGTTATCCCATATCAGCAGATCACCGGCTCGCCACTGATGACGCCATGAAAATTCAGCCTGTGTTGCATGCGCCCACAGCGCATCGAGCACGGCATCGGACTCGGCCGCATCCATGCCCACGATGTACGCCCGCGCTCGGCGTCCCAGATACAAACACGCGCGGCCGGTATCGGGATGCGTGCGCACCAGCGGGTGCACCGAACCGGGACCGGCACGCAAATCCAGATCGGCATCCCGCGCGAACTGCTTGCGAACATAGCCTGCGGCATCAATGGTGGCATCGTGCTTGAGATTGAGCCCACGCACCTGCGCCTTGAGTGCGGGCGGCAACGCTTCGTATGCGGCATACATGTTCAGGAAACCTGTCCGGCCACCGCGTTCCGGCACCTCCAGCGCGTGCAGAAATGTCTGCTTCGGCGGCACGGCAAAGCTCGACATATCAGTATGCCAAACCAATTCGCCGTCACCAAGACCGCCAAGGGCTACACCATTGTCGACAATATTGGAGACCACGGTTACTTCCGGAATGGCGGCATCGCCCCCACCCTGCACTGCCTTGCCCTCGTTGGCCAGCGGACTGGGCAGCGGATTGGACAGCTGCAATTCGCCGAAGCGTGCACCCAGCGCCCGCAGTTCGCCATCAGACAGTGTTTGATCCCGCAACAGCAGCACCAGATGATCAAGCGAGGCCTGCCGAATCTGCGCGATGACGGCATCGCTGGCGAGGCGCACGTCGTCGCACAAGACCTCCGCACCGAGTGCGGCCGGCATGGGAACGATCTTGAGCGGGCGTGTCGTCAAGGGCGCGGCTGTCCGGGTGTTTGCATTCAGAATGTCAGGCCTGCATATCCTGCGCCCATTGTCGCGTTTCAATGACGCTTTTCACCTCGCGCAGGAACGCCGCCGCATAGGCACCGTCCACCGCGCGGTGGTCGAAGCATTGCGCAAGCACGCCGATCGGGCGCACGGCAATGCTGTCGCCTTCGGGTGATTCGACCACCACCGCCTTTTTGCGCACGGCGTCGGTGGAGATGATCGCCACCTGCGGCGCATTGATGATCGGCGCAGTGATCACCGTACCAAACGCGCCATTATTGCTGATGGTGTAGGTGCCACCGGTGAGCTCGTCTGGCTTGAGCGTTCCAGCGCGCGCGCGTGACGCGAGGTCGTAAATCTCGCGCGCGATCTGCGGCAGCGATTTGGCCGGCACATCCTTCAGCACCGGCACCATCAGGCCGTCGAAATTCAGATCGACGGCGATGCCGATGTTAATACGCTTGTGCAGCATCAGACTGTCACCATTGAATGTCGCATTCAGCTTGGGGAAGCGGCCCAGCGCAATCGAAATCGCGCGCGTCACAAACGGCATGAAGGTCAGCGCAAAGCCTTCCCGTGCCTTCCAGGCGTCGCCATGATCGCGTTGCACTTGCACGATCCGCGAAAAATCGGCTTCGGCCACCTGCAGCACATGCGGCGTGCTGGCCCATGATTTTGCCGTGTTTTCCGCGACTCGCCTGCGTATGGCATTCAGCGGCACCGTATCGCCTGCTGCGGGCGTCGCACTGCCCGAAGGCGGCATCGCCGTGGCGGGCGCGGCACCCCGCGAAGCGGCGTTGCCCGCGATATGGGCAATTACGTCATCGCGCGTGATGCGGCCATCACGCCCGCTGCCCCGGATCGACGCTGCCTGCAGACGGTGTTCTGCGATCAGCCGCCGCACCACCGGTGACAGGCGCTCGTCAGGGCGCGCGCGTGGCGCCACCCGGGACGGTTGCGCCACCGGTGACAGGGGAACCGCCGTGGCAACAGTAGCCGTAACCGTGGGCGCCGCGGGCGGCCTGACTGCTGCGCCGCTTTCCGTAATCACCGCCAGCGTCACACCCACTTTTGCCGTCACGCCTTCCGCCACGCGGATTTCACTGATGACGCCCGCCACCGGCGACGGGATTTCCGTGCTCACCTTGTCGGTCTCGATGTCGAACAGCGTCTCGTCGGCTTTCACCGCGTCGCCGACTTTTTTGTACCATTTGGTGACAGTGCCCTCGGTGACGGTTTCGCCGAGCTGCGGCATGATGATGTTCATGATGTTTTCTGGCGTGCGCTATCTGCTGATCTGATTGATTGCTGATTGATACTTTTGCAAGGGCGTGAACGGGTGAACGGGTGAAATCCCCCCTTACCCCCCTGCCCGGGGGGGGCGAGGGAACCGGCCTGCACGAGAGGTTACTCGTTCACTCGTTCACCCGTTCACGCCCTTAATTCACTTACGCTCATACACCACCCTCCCCCCCACCATAGTCAACACCGGCTTCAAATCCTTGATCGCATCCGGCGGCACGGTCATGTAATCCCTGTCCAGCACCAGCAGATCGGCGTATTTTCCTTTTTGCAGCGAGCCCAGATTCGCTTCCTGAAACAGAATGAATGCATTGCTGCGCGTATGCGCGATCAGCGCTTCTTCGCGCGAAATGCTCTGGCGGTTGACGTGGTGGCCGCCGACCATTTTGCCGGTCACCGCAAAGCCCAGCGTATAAAACGGATTGGAGGTCGTCACCGCCGTAGCGTCCGAACCCAGGCCCCACACGATGCCGCTATCCTGCACGCGCCGGAACGGCGGCATATCCCACGCCTTGTCGCCATGAACCTTGTGCATCAGCACGCCCTGAATCAGCGGCCTGCTGTGAATCTGCGCCGTCATGCCCAGGCGCTTCATGCGCTGCAGCTGCTGTTCGTCAATCTGGTCAAGATGCGAAAAACTCCAGCGCAAGCCCCGCATCGGCGTCGTCTTGTTCAATTCCTCGTACGCGGCGATGAATTGGTCGATGGGGCCATTCATTTCGACATGCGAGTTCAGATAAATGCCGCGTTGCGCCAGCGCGGCGGCAATGCGTTTCATCTGCGCGAGGCCCTCGGGGTTGACCTCTTTCTGCACGCGCAATAACTGCGTGGTGACCGGCGAGTAAACAGACTCGCCCCATCCGATGTGATCCATGCTGTCGTTGCCCTGAAACGGCTTGAGCATGGCAATTTCCGCCAGCACCTTGTCCGCCTGCGCCGGCGTCGCCGGCTGGCGTATGGTGGTCCAGAATACGCGTACGCTGAGCTCGCCCTTGTCGGCCAGTGCGCGGTACGGCTCGTAATGGCCCGCCGACATGCCGCGTCCGCCGGCATCGCCCCATGCGGTTACGCCCAGTGAATTCAGGTAGCTTGCGAGCTTGCGCACATTCGCCATGCGGGCTTCGGCTTCGAGCTTGGGCACCCGCGCCGCCACGAAGGCCACCCCGCCAGCGCCACGCACCACACCGGTTAATTTGCCGGCGCCGTCTTTTTCCAGAGTACCGCGAGGCGGATCGGGCGTGTTGTCATCGATTTTTGCCGCGCGCAAGCCCGCACTATTAAGATAAGTGTGGCGGTAAATCGATTGCAGTGCCACCGGCGTTTCCGGCGCCAGTTTGTCCAGTTCCGCCAGCGAAAATCCGCGCGCGTCATCGGTGAACTGTTCTTCGGACCAGCCGCCCAGCACCGTGACCCATTCGCCCGGCCGCGCCGTGCGCACGCGCGCCACGAGCAATTGCAGCGCCCGCTCGCGCGAGGTTACGCCGTCGAACCGCAGTTCATCGTGCTCCGCCGCGCGTATCCAGTGCGAATGGTTGTCGATCAGGCCGGGGATCACCGTGCGGCCTTTCAGATCGATCAGCCGGGTATTGGCACCGGCCAGCTTGCGCATGTTTGCGCTGCTGCCGGTGGCGACGACTCGTTGATCCTGGATCGCCAGCGCCTGCACGATGGAGAAGCGATCATCGACGGTGATGATCTTGCCATTGAACAGCAGGGTGTCGACGGCACCCGCTTGATTCAAAAATAAAAAACTCAATAAAAACAAATACTTATTATATATTCCTCGCATCGCGCGCCTCGCTTAGTCGATCTTTTCGCGTATCTCGCGCACCACCCGTTCCACCGACGGAATGGTGTTGTCTTCGAGGAAATCCGCCGACGGCAGCGGAATATGCGGCGTCGTGATGCGAATGATCGGGCCATCCAGATCCCAGAAGATTTCATCGGCGACAATGGAGGCAATTTCCGCGCCCCAGCCGCACAGGCGCGGGTTCTCTTCGATGGTCACCAGACGTCCCGTCTTCGCCACTTCCGCCAGTATGGTCACCGTGTCGAGCGGCACCAGCGAGCGCACATCGACCACGGTGCACGAAATGCCGTGTTCTTTTTCGAGTATCTCCGCCGCTTCCAGCGCGCGATGCACCATCAGCGCCAGCGCGACGATGGTGCAGTCCTTGCCCTGTCGCAGCACGCGGGCCTTGCCGATCTGATCGACGTGTTCGCCATCGGGCACCTCGCCCTTGAATGCGTACAGCGATTTTTGTTCGAACACCAGCACCGGATCGGGATCGCGCACCGCCGCGGCGATCAGACCCTTGGCGTCGGCCGGGAACGCCGGTGCCACCACCTTGATGCCGGGAATCGCCATCGCCCAGTTTTCCACCGACTGCGAATGCTGTGCGCCGAAGCGCGACCCCGCGCCATTCGCCGTGCGGATCACCAGCGGCAACGTGATCTGGCCATCGGTCATGTAACGCGTCTTGGCAATCTCGTTGGCCACAAGATCCCAGCACACCGCCAGAAAATCCGAGAACATGATTTCGGCGATGGGTTTCAGGCCCGTCATCGCGGCACCCATCGCGGCGCCCAGAATTGCCTGCTCGGAAATCGGCGTGTCGCGGATGCGGCGCGGGCCGAATTCCTCGAACAAGCCCACCGTCGCCTTGAACACGCCGCCGGCGGCACCGATGTCTTCGCCCAAAAAGACCACGCTGTCGTCGCGCCGCATTTCCTGCGCGATGCCCGCGGCCACCGCTTCGCGATAGGTTAGTTCCGCCATGCCGTGCTCCCGTCCGCCCACACGTTTTTGTCAATTTCACTGATATCCGGCACCGGCGAGGCCCGGGCCGTTTCCGTGGCCGCATCCACCTTGCGCAGGGATTCGCTTTCGAGATCGGCGAGAGTCGCTTCGACGATACCCAGCCCCAGCAGCCGCTCGCGATAGATTTTGATCGGATCACGTTCGAGCCAGCGGTCGAGTTCGCCTGGCGGCCGGTACTGTCCCGGATCGGCGCGCGAATGGCCACTGTGGCGATAGGTCATGCATTCGATCAGCGCCGGCCCACCGCCCTTGCGCGCGCGCTCCAGATATTTCAGCGCGGTGCCGTACACCGCATCGGCATCGTTGCCGTCGACCACCACTTTTTCCAGACCGTAGGCCGCGGCGCGGTCCGCCGCGGGATGTTCCACCGCGGTCACGCTGCCGATCGGCGTGTATTCCATGTAGAGATTGTTTTCGCACACATACACCACCGGCAGCTTCCAGATCACCGCGAAGTTGAGCGCCTCGTGAAACGCACCGATGTTGGTGGTGCCGTCGCCGAAAAAGCACACTGCTACCTGCTCGGTGCCGCGATACTGCGCGCTCCACGCCGCACCGGCCGCCACCGGCAGGTGCGCGCCAATGATGGCATAGGAGCCCATCGCCCCCTTGGCCACGTCGGTCAGGTGCATCGAGCCGCCCTTGCCGCCGAGCAGGCCGCACTGGCGGCCCATCAATTCACCGAGCACGCCCTCCATGGACGCACCGCGTGCCAGCGTATGCGCATGCCCGCGGTAGGTGCAGAACGTCCAGTCATCCGGCCGCATCGCCACGCCGAAAGCGGCGGCAATTGCCTCCTGTCCCAGCGACAAATGGCTGGTGCCCTTGATCAGGTTCTGCAGGAACAGATCGTAGGCGCGTTTCTCGCAATAGCGCAGCTCGAGTTGCAACTTGTACAGCTCGAGACGGATGTCGTGGCCCAGGGCTGTGGGTTCTTTGGGAATTTGGCTCATGTTTGTTTTGCTTAGTTTGGTGCTTCTCAAATGCGTGAACGAGTGAAATCCGCCCTCTCCCCCCTGCCGAGGGGGCGAGGAGGCAGGCCTCCGCGAGAGGTTACTCCTTCACTCCTTCACTCCTTCACGCCCTCAATACCTATTAGCTATCGGCAATTCCTGCGCCGGAAACAGCGTAATGATCTTCGCGCCGTTGGGCGTCAGCACCACTTCTTCCTCGATACGTGCCGCCGAAACCCCGTCCTTTGCCGGACAGAAGGTTTCCACCGCGAATACCATGCCGGCCTTGAGTTCGTACGGATCCTTCAAGGAATTCAGGCGCGAAATCAGCGGTCGTTCGTGCAGGCCCATGCCAAGGCCGTGGCAGAAGTTCAGGCCAAAGGCCGACATTTCGGTTTCAAAGCCGATATCGGTGCACTTGGGCAATGCCTTGGCCACCTGCTCCGTGGAGACCCCGGGCTTTAACATCGCGATCGCGTCATCCATCCATTTGCGCGCCTTTTTGTAGGCGTCATGCTGCGCCGGCGTGGCGCTGCCCACGGTGAACGTGCGGTAGTAACAGGTCTTGTAACCCATGTAAGTTTGAATCAGGTCGAAATAGGCCTGATCGCCAGGCCGGATCAGTCGATCAGTGAAATTGTGCGGATGCGGACTGCAGCGCTCGCCGGCAATGGCATTGACCGCCTCCACGCAATCCGATCCCATTTCGTAAAAACGTTTGGTCGCCAGTGCCACGACTTCGCTTTCGCGCACGCCCGGCTTGAGCGCTTCAAAGATATCCTGATACACGCCATCGCCCATCGACGCCGCCATATTGAGCAGGGTGATTTCGTCGTGGCTTTTGATTTCGCGCGCATCGAGCATCACCTGCTGACCATCGACCACATTGAGGCCAAGCTTTTGCAACGCAAACAGAAACAGCGGTTCACAAACGTCGATGCCGATCGGCATGTCGGCAACGCCTTCCGCCTTGAGAATGTCGTAAATCTCCTTCGCCGCGTCTTCGAACAAGCCGACCCTGGGATTGATCGCGCCGCGCAAACCGACATTGCCGGCAAGACAATGATTCGCCGGCAGCCACGGCGCGTAAATCTTGTGATGGCGTGCGGCGGAGCCAAAATCCCACACCCATGGCTCGCCGTTGCCGGTGAGCAGACACCAGCGCGTGAGTTTGTCGCGCGCCCACTCACCGATCACCGTGCTGGAGATGTAGCGAATGTTGTACTGATCGAATACCAGTACCGCGCCCAGATCCGATTGCGCCAGGGCATTGCGCGTGCGCGCGAGGCGATAGTTGTGCAGCCGCCGGAAGTCGACGCGTTCTTCGAAATCCACCTGCATGCGGCCGGGCGCCTGCAGCGGCAGATCCCAGCGGTGGCCGGGATTCGCCGGATCAAACAAGCCATCAGGCGCCGCCGACACGCGCTTTTTGGGATCGATCGACGACGCCTGAATGCGCTGCGGCTCTACTTTTCTGGTTTTCCGTGCCATTAATAAAACCTCATTAAAAACAATAACTTATATTTAACCGGCTTGGATGCCCGCGGCCTTGATGAGGGGCGTCCATTTTTTGAGTTCGTCACGCACGAAGTTGCCCAGGTCTTCCGGCGTTCCCGGCATCACCAGCGCGCCGCGCGTCAATATTGCCGCTTTGACGTCGGCGCGATTCAGCACTTCCACCACCGACTGATTCAGCTTCATGATGATCGCGCGCGGTGTTTTTGCGGTGGTAAAAAGTCCAAACCACAGTTCCGCTTCCATGCCTTGCAACCCTGCCTCGGGCGCGCTGGGGATGTCGGGCACACTGGGAAAGCGCGTCTTGCCCGACACCGCAAGCGCCTTGATACGTTTGTCCTTGAGCTGCGTGTGCGCGGTGATCGGCGACAGAAACGACACCGCGACTTCATTCGACAGCAGCGCCGTCAGCGCGCCGCCGGCACTGCGGTAAGGCACATGCTGCAGCTTGACGCCGGCCACCTGATTGAACAATTCACCGGTCAAATGGCTGATGGTACCGTTCCCCGCGGACCCGAACGACAACCCACCCTTGGCTTTTGCCAGCGCCACCAGTTCACGCGCGTTGGTTACCGGCAGCGACGGATGTGTGACCAGCACCGTAACGCCACTGCTGACGCGGGTGATCGGCGCGAAATCCTTTAGCGGATCGTACGGCAGATTCTTGTACAACGACACCGCGCTCACATGCGTGCCGGCGTGCCCCATGATCAGCGTGTAGCCGTCGGGCGCCGCCTTGGCAACGATGTCGGTTGCGATAGTGCCGCCGGCACCGGAGCGGCTGTCCACTACTACCGCCTGGCTCCATTTTTCGTTGAGCTTTTGCCCGATGTAGCGCGACAGGTAGTCGGCGGTACTGCCGACGCCGCCGCCCATCAGACGCAGCGGACGATTCGGAAACTCTTTGGCGTCCTGTGCCTGCACAACGCCCGCGGCCAACAGCGTGGCCGTGCAAACTGCAAATTTCATCGCTGCACCTCCCTGTGCAATGTGTTGCGTCCCTTAACGATGGGCGGGAAATCTACGGTATGACGCGCCGGCAGCATGGCAGCCATTATGCCATTCGTATTATATAAGTATATGATTTTAAACAATTTATTGAAATTACCGTATGGCACCGAGTTGCAGCGCCATCCAGTCCGCACTTTGTGAGCGCCAGCGATAGCCGCGATTATTCGCCACATGATTGGCGTCGTCGAGCAGCAAAAATTCCACGCTGCCGCGCGCGGCCTTTGCGAGCCTCTCGCCATCCTGCCACGGCACGATGCGATCCTGTTTGCCGGCAACGATGAACAACGGACAGGTTATGTTGTGCGCCACATCCTTCAGCGTCAGCGCCGCGCCGTAGCGCTGCGCGTCCGCCTGCGTCGTCAGGTGCGCGCGCACGCGAAAGGTTTCGCGCGACAGTTCATTGAGCGCGGGCCAGTTATCGCTCCAGTCGAAGGGGCCTGACAACGAAATACAGGCGCGCACCCGCTTTTCAAACGCCACCGCACGCGGGGCATAGTAGCCGCCCAGCGACACGCCCCACAGACCGATGCGCTGCCCATCCACATCACTGCGTTGCAGTACCCAGTCCACCACGGCGCGCACCGCCACTTCATAGTCGCCCCGTATCGGCAGTTCGTATTCGGATTCCCCCTGCCCGGGCCCGTCAAACGCCAGGATTGCCATGCCGCGTGCGAGAAACGGCTGCTCATAGGCGTCGGTTTCTTCCTTGGCCGAATCGAGTCCCATGCACATGATGACGATGGGTGGTTTGTCCACGCCCACGGGCTTGCGCAGAATGCCGGCAAAGTGCGTGCCTTCAAACGGTATCGATACGCGTTCGCCGGGCGGACGCTGGTA
>CADECM010000044.1:43089-46309 GCA_902825845.1 uncultured beta proteobacterium | reverse complement strand
TTGATCAGCACCACCGAGCGCCGCTGGTAGTTGTACATTTCGCGTTTTTGCGCGGGCAGCGCGCTGACATCCACTTCAGCGAAACCATGTTCCACGAACCAGTGCTCCGCGCGCGTGGTGAGCACGAACAGCCGTTTGAAGCGGCGCCGCCGCGCGCGCTGTTCCATGGCTTCCAGCAGCCGCTCGCCCGAATCGCGTCCGCGGAAATCCGGATGCACCACCACGCACGCGAGTTCCGCCGCGGATTCTTCGGCGAACGGATACAGCGCGGCGCAGCCGATGATCATGCCGTCGTGTTCGAGCACCGCAAAACGGCTGATCTCCATTTCCAGCAGATCGCGGCCGCGCTTGACCAGCGTGCCGTCCGCTTCCAGCGGTTCGATCAGCGCGAGGATGGCGCCGATATCGTCGATCCTTGCATCGCGCAGTTTTTCCACCGGATCGGGCGCAATCATGGTACCCACGCCCTGATGGGTGAACAGCTCCTGCAGCAGGGCGCCTTCGGCATGCCGCGAAATCAGGTGCGCGCGTTTGACGCCGTTTTCACAGGCACGCACCGCGCACGGCAGATAAAAGCGCGCGTCGCCGTCGACCGGCGAGTCTTTGCGGGTGAGCAGCTTGCGCGCCTGCAAGGGCGTCAATTCGCGGAACAGGTGCCCGCGCGCCGTGGTGACGCCAGCGCGGTCGGTCATGAAAATCAGTTTTTCCGCCTGCAGCGCAATGGCAACAGCCTCGGCGATGCTTTCCAGCGGCACGTTGAAGATCTCGCCGGTGGCGGAAAATCCCAGTGGCGACAACAACACCAGTTCGCCGAAATTCAATCGATCGTTGATCGCGGCCGCGTCGATTTTGCGCACTTCGCCTGTGTGCTGAAGGTCTACACCGTCCAGAATGCCAATCGGTTTGGCCGTGACGAAGTTGCCGCTGGAGACACGAATATCGGCATTGGCCATGGGGGAGTTCGGCAACCCCATGGACAGCAGCGCTTCGATCTCCACCCGCAGGCGCCCGCTGGCTTCCTTGGCCACGGCCAGCGCGATGTCATCGGTCACGCGCAGGCCGCGCACACAACGCGTGCTGTGGCCCATCTCTTTGAGCTTGGCGTCAATCTGCGCGCGTGCACCGTGTACCACCACCAGCCGCACGCCGAGCGCCGCCAGCAGATTCAGGTCGTGATTGAGGCCGACAAAGCGGCTTTCCGACATGACCTCGCCGCCGAAGGCGATGACAAAGGTGCGCTCGCGAAACGCGTGGATGTACGGTGCGGCGGCGCGGAACCACTGCACAAACTTGTCGGGGGAAGAGGCGGCCATCTGCCTTCAGAGGAATTGCAATAAAAACAGGATATTACGCGGGATCATCGCGCAACACTAGAAATCAGAAATCGCCCCACAGGGCCTGCATCGCCGCCAGCGCGGCAACCGCGGCGGTTTCAGTGCGCAGTACGCGCGGTCCCAGCGCCAGCGGGGTGAATCCGGCAACATCAGCGGCCGCGGTTTCGCTTTCGTTCCAGCCGCCTTCCGGTCCGACCAGCAGCGTCACCGCACCCGCGGGGCGCGCCGTCTCGCCCAGCCGGGTACCGCCATGCGGTGACAACAAATAGCGCGCACCACTGCCTTGTGTGCCCAGCCATTGGGTCAGTGACAGCACCGGCAACACCGCGGGCAGCAGGTTGCGGCCGCACTGTTCGCAGGCGGCGGCGGCGATCGACTGCCAATGCGCGACGCGGCGCGCGGCCCGTTCGCCGCTCAACCGTACCACGCTGCGCTGGGTGATCAGCGGCTGAATGGCGCTGACGCCCAGCTCCACGCATTTCTGCACGGTGTAATCCATGCGCTCGCCACTGGAGATGCCCTGGGCCAACACTGCGGTCAGCGGCGACTCGCGACAGACTTCGCGTCTTGCGGTCACACCCAGCGTCAGTCCCGTCTTGTCGATGCGGCGGATCTGCGCCGCGTACTCGACGCCGCGGCCGTCGAACAGCGTCAGCGCCGCGCCCACTTGCAGCCGTAGCACGTGGATCACGTGGTGCGCCTGCGCGGCAGCCACATGACACTCGCCGTGTGCGGCGATTTCACCGGGAAAATATAATCGAGTCAATGGGTTATCCTCGCAAAGCCCGGCGATTATGCCACACGGCGCGGGGGCGTTTACGTGGCGCCGGCGGGTCGCACGGCTTAGAATCACCCCCTACTCGGGAGCTTACCCTTTGAAAATTGTCATCCTCGGCGCCGGGCAGGTGGGTTCGTCCGTTGCCGAAAACCTGGCCTCGGAAGCCAACGACATCACTATCGTCGATACCAACCCCGAACGCCTGCGCGCACTGCAGGACCGCCTTGACGTGCGCACGGTATGCGGCAATGCGGCACACCCGGCGATACTCGAACAGACCGGGCTGATGGATGCAGACCTGATGTTCGCGGTGACGCACAGCGATGAAACCAATATGGTGGCGTGCAAACTCGCCTCCACGCTGTTCAATACGCCCACCAAGATCGCGCGCATTCGCTCGGCGGATTATTTGTCGCATCCGGAAATTTTCGCGCGCGAGAACTTTGCGGTGGACGTGCCGATTTGCCCGGAGCAATTGCTCACCGACTACATCGTCAAGCTGCTGGAGTTTCCCGAGGCATTGCAGGTGCTCGAGTTCGCGCACGGCAAGGTCAGTCTTGCCGCGGTGCGCGCGTTTCATGGCGGTCCCCTGGTGGGGCACGAGATTTCCTATCTGCGCACGCATATGCCGCACATGGATGCGCGCGTCGCCGCCATTTTTCGCCAGGATGCGCCGATCACGCCCGAGGGCAATACCGTGGTCGAGGCCGGTGACGAGGTGTTCCTGATTGCCGCCACCGAGAATCTGCGCGGCGTACTGCGCGAACTGCGGCGCATGGACAAGCCGGTCAAGCGCGTGATGCTGGGCGGCGGCGGCAATATCGGCCGGCGGCTGGCGCGCGCGATCGAAGACAAGTGCGATGTCAAGATCATCGAATACAACAAGGCCAGTGCCGAACGCCTTGCCGCGGAACTGGGCCGCACGCTGGTGCTGCAAGGCGACGTCACCGACGAGGAGTTGCTGGACTCCGAAAATGTCGGCGAAATGGACGTCTATTGCGCGGTGACCAATGATGACGAAAACAACATCATGTCGGCACTGCTCGCCAAGCGCATGGGCGTGCGCAAGGTGATCGCGCTGATCAACCGCGGCTCGAATGTCAACCTG
>CADECM010000044.1:0-43079 GCA_902825845.1 uncultured beta proteobacterium | reverse complement strand
GTCGCCGCAGCAGGTGACGATCGGCTCGCTGCTCGCGCACGTGCGCCGCGGCGATGTGGCGATGGTGCATTCGCTGCGGCGCGGCGCGGCCGAAGCGCTGGAGCTGGTGGCCCACGGCGACGCGAAGTCTTCCCAGGTGGTGGGGCGGCGCGTCGAGGAGATCGATCTGCCCAAGGGCGCCAACATCGGCGCCATCGTGCGGCGGCGCGCCGTCGCCATCGGCTCCGCCGGCGACACCCGGGACGAGGATCAGGTCATCATCGCCCATCACGACACCGTGATCGAAGCCGACGATCACGTGATCATATTCGTGGTGAACAAGCGCATGGTGCCCAGGGTCGAGAAACTTTTCCAGGTGTCGGCCCGCTTTTTCTGATTCATGAGAACCCTGATCGCAGTCATCCGCCCGCTGGGCGTGATCGGCATGGTGATGAGCCTGTCGCATCTGGTGCCGATAGCCGCGTCGTTGCTCAACGACGATGGCGCCGCACGCGTTTTCTGCATTTCGATGCTGTTCAATTTCGTGGTGGCGCTGATCGCGTTTGCCGCGAGCCGCAACCTGAAGCTCGAACTGAAGCCCCGTGACGGCATGCTGCTGGTGGTGCTGGCGTGGTCGGGCGGCGCGGCCTTCGCGACGTTGCCGCTGTTGATGCTGATTCCCGGCTTGTCCTTCGCCGATGCCTACTTTGAGGCGATTTCCGGGCTCACCGCCTCCGGCGGCACGGTGTTGAGCGGCCTGGACGCCCTGCCGCCGTCACTCAACATCTGGCGCGGGCTGCTGGTGTGGCTCGGCGGCATGGGCATCATCGTGCTCGCGGTCGCCATTTTGCCCCTGCTGGGCGTGGGTGGCCGCCAAATCTTCAAGGCCGAGACGCCGGGACCGATGAAGGACCAGAAGCTCACGCCGCGCATCGCCGAGACGGCAAAGGGCCTGTGGCTGGTTTATGTGCTGATTTCCACGGCATGCCTGATCGCCTACCACCTGGCGGGCATGAATTGGCTGGATGCCACGATGCACATGTTCACCACCATGGGACTTGGCGGCTTCTCCACCCACGACGCCGGATTCGCGCACTGGAACTCGCCGCTGATCGAAGCGGTCGCAATCGTATTCATGCTGATCGCCTCGCTCAATTTTGGCTCCCACTTTCTCGCCTTCCGCAGCCGCAGCGCCAGGCCGTATTGGCGCGACCCCGAATTGCCGCTGTGCCTGCTGGTCATTCTCGGCAGCTGCGTCGGCATCGCCGCGTATCTGCTGATAACCGGGGTTTATCCGAATTTCTGGGTGGCGCTGCGCTACGCCTCGTTCAACGTGGTATCGGTCGCCAGCACCACCGGCTACTCCTCCACCGACTATATTCAGTGGCCGATATTCGCGCCGATGTGGATGCTGTTCTTGTGCAGTTTTGCCACCTGTTCCGGCTCCACCGGCGGCGGCATCAAAATGATTCGCGCGCAGTTGCTGTACGTCCAGATTTACCGTGAATTCATCAAGCTACTGCACCCGAGCGCCGTCAACCCCGCCAAACTGGGCGGCCAGGTCATCGACAACAAGGTCATTTTTGCCGTGCTCGGATTCCTGTTCATTTACATCGCCAGCCTGGTCAGTCTGACGTTGCTGCTGCTGGTGAGCGGACTCGATGCGCTGACCGCATTTGGCGCGGCCGCCGCCAGTCTGAACAACCTCGGGCCCGGACTGCATCTGGTCGGTCCCGCGGCCACCTACGCGGTGCTGTCGGATTTTCAGACCTGGGTGTGCAGCTTTGCGATGTTGCTCGGACGCCTGGAATTGTTCACACTGCTGATTATCTTCACCCCGGCTTTCTGGCGCCGATAAACCCCGTGCAAACCGTCAATCTCACGCAGCATTTCCTGATGGCCATGCCGGCGATGGCCGACCCGCATTTCGCGAAAACGCTGACCTTCATTTGCGAGCACAACGCACAGGGCGCGCTCGGCGTGGTGGTTAACCGGCCCATCGATATGACGCTGCAGACGCTGCTGCAACGCATCGATATTACAACCCAGGCGGCGGCGGCCAAACGCACGCCGGTGCACTATGGCGGGCCGGTGCAAGTCGATCGGGGCTTTGTGTTGCATGCCCCCGTGGGCGAGTGGCAAATGACGCTGAAGGTCAGCGACGCCATCGGACTGACCACCTCGCGGGACATCCTGCAGGCGGTTGCGCGCGACGAAGGTCCGGCGCACATGCTGGTTACGCTGGGTTATGCCGGCTGGGCGCCGGGCCAGCTGGAGCACGAACTGGCGCAAAATGCCTGGCTTACCGTGGCCGCCGATCCGGTCGTTTTATTCGAAACCCCTGCCGAACAGCGCTATGCGGCGGGCCTGAAACTGCTGGGCATCGATCTGTCGATGTTGTCGGACGACGCCGGTCATGCGTGACGGCGGCGCGAGGGAAGCGGCGTGAAGCGTGAGGCGCCGGCCGTGTAATGGCGCGGGCAACGGAAATCACCAAGCCCCCGGACCCGGCGTCGCGCGCGCACGGCAGCGTGCTCGGGTTCGACTTCGGTGAAAAGCGCGTCGGTGTCGCGGTCGCGGACCTCGGCCTGGGCATCGCGCATCCGCTGCAGACGCTGCATGCCGAAGACAACAAGACGCGCTTTGCCGCCATCGCCGCATTGATTGCCGAATGGAAACCCGTGCGGCTGATTGTCGGCGAACCGCGCCACGCCGATGGCGGCGCCCACGAAATCGCGCGTCTGGCGCGGCGATTCGCGCAGCGGCTGGAAGGACGCTTCGGTGTGCCGGTCACGCTGGTGGATGAAACCCTCAGTTCACAGGCGGCCGAGTCGCGCCTGCGCGAACAGGGCGTGGGTGCGGCCGCGCGCGCGGCCGTGCTCGATGCCGCCGCCGCCTGCGAAATCCTGCAGACATGGCTGGCGCAGCAGCGCGCCGTAACAGCCCGCAACTGACGGCGCGCATTGCGCGCGCCCGGCGTCGTTGGCGGCATTCTTCAGCACGGCAATCGCAAGTGCTTTGTCGCGCAGGGTCTGCACGTGATAGGCGCTCGCGGCGAAGAAATCCGCGGGTTCTATGGTTCCGCGGTGGCGCGGCGTGCGTCGGGTTGCTGGCACTTTCAAAAACTGATTAAAAACAGATACTTATGAAATCACGCCAACCCTGCTGCCGATTCCGCCCGATAGTGCCCCCGCCGTTTTGGTGAGGGCGCCAAATCACCCGACAAGCACCGGCTCGCATCGGGACACGCCGGACCGCGGCCGCGCCATTTGCAGCCGGTCAGTCCGGCAGCCTGCTAACTGCCGATGACGCCGCCGTCATCCTTGGTGATGACGATGCACGACGAACGCGGCCGGCCACCCGCATCACCGTCCGGCCACTTGCTGTAACGTTTGGGATTCGCCGGGTCGTTCACACCGGTGGGCGCTTCACCGGGATGTTGAATGCCGACGAACATGGTGCGCTCGTCAGGCGTCACAAACACGCCGGTGACTTCACATACATTCGGCCCTTGCAGGAAGCGCCGCGTTTCGCGCGTGACGGGATCGGCGCAAAGCATCTGATTATTGCCAAAGCCGTTGTAGGCGCCGGCGCGGTTTTCCGGGTTGATCGAACTGCCCGACACGTCTGTCTGTATCCACAAGCGTCCGCTGGGCGCGACGTAGATGCCGTCGGGCGAACCGTACTTGTCGCCTTTGATCGTGGCGCCCGTCACGGGATTTGCCGGGTCGCCCGCCAGAGCAAAGATGTCCCATTGGAATGTCGGCTCGGTCCAGTCCTTGCGGTAGCGCCAGGTGATGATATGGCCATAGGTATTCGGTCCGCGCGGGTTGACCGCGTCGGTCATCGGGTTGCTGCCGGTGCCGCGGCGGCTGTTATTGGTCAGCGTGGCAATCGCCGTGAGCGAATGCGGGAAGGTATCGATCCACTCCGGGCGATCCATTTTGGTGGCCCCCGCGCGGTCGGCCGCGCTGCGCGTGTTGATCAGAATGTCGCTTAACGACCAGCCGGCGAGGGCGGGGTTGTCGGGTGTTAACGGCAACCACTCGCCGCTGCCGTCGGCGTTGAATTTCGCCACATAGAGCGTGCCGTCGTCGAGCGGGCTCTTGCCCTGCCGGATCATGCGGCGCCAGCGGTCCTTCGACACATAGCGATAAATGTATTCGAACTGCTCGTCGTCACCCGAGTAAACCACCACGCGGCCGTCGCGCGCTTCCTGCACCCATGCGCCCTCGTGCTTCAGGCGGCCCAGCGCGGTGCGCTTGACCGGCATCGAATGCGGGCGGAACGGATCGATTTCGGTGACCCAGCCGAAACGGTTGGGTTCGTTCGGTTCATCGGCGACGCGGAAGCGCTTGTCAGTGGTGTGCCACAGATAGCCGAAGCCGCCGGTGGAAAGACCATAGCGCGCTTCGAGGGAACCCGCGGCGGGTGCCGCCGCCGTGCGGAAGTAGCCGTTGAAGTTTTCTTCGCACGCGAGGTAGGTACCCCATGGCGTATAGCCCATGGCGCAATTGTTAAGCGTGCCCAGCACGATCTTGCCGGTGGGATCGGCACTGGTCTTCAAGCGGTCGTCACCGGCCGCGGGACCGCCGATCCTGATCGGCGTCATGCCGGTGATGCGCCGTGCGAATTTCGATGGGCGCACCACATGCCATTGCCGCGGAAAGCGGCCGTGCCGGTCGTCATCGCCGTCGTCGTCATCCTCGTGTCCGGGGCCGCGGCTCTTCTTGATCTCGATGATCGACACGCCGTGCGCCGCGAGCGACTTGTTGGTTTTATCCTGATTCCAGTTGGCGGTGCCGTCGGGGAACAACAACACGTCATCGGTGTACTCATGGTTTTGCACCAGCAATCCGCGGCGCGACCCGCGGATTGGGAAATACACCATGCCGTCATTGTGCATGCCCCACTGCCGGGCCTGCTCTTCGGCCGTGTTGCTCGCATCGGGCTTGAACGCGGGGCCGTCCGACACCGGATCGCCCCACGAGATCAGCACGCGCGCGGTGTAGCCTTCGGGAACCACCACGCTATCAGCTTCGGATACCGCGATGCCTTGAAAGCCCAGCAACGGACCGCCACGCCTCGCCTCGGCCGGTACCGCGTGCAGCAGCGACCCCACGCCGCCGAGCGATGCCGCCGCGGTCAGCGCCGCGCCGCCGCCCAGAAAACCGCGGCGCGACAGGCGCGCGGTCACCACTTGTTCAAATGTTTCGTTAGTGCTCGGATTGCTGACGATATCGTCATCAATGTTGGACATGGAAGGTACTCCTCTGGTGTTTTTCGCGGGACCGGGTTTATATGCCGGCGATGGCCGGATGCGTGAGGATAGGCAGTTCCCGTGACAGGAATATTTCAGTGCGCGGCGCGCGATCCGTGGTGTGACCGAAAGGCAGCGGGCGCGCGTGCAACAACGCATGGCGGGATCGCGCGCCACGCCGGCTGCATCAGACTACGCTACACTTGCAGGGCCTGATCGAACCCATGGTGGGGCATTGCCGCGAACCGGCATGCCCCGCCAAAGCACCATCACAAGGAGGAGGAAAAAATGAATACAAGCCGACTGTTTGCCGCGTCCTTTGCCGGCATGCTCTGTGCAACGGGCGCTGCCTGGTCCCAGGCCTATCCCGCCAAGCTGGTGCGCGTGATCGTGCCCTTTCCGCCGGGCGGGGCCAATGACATCGTGGCGCGCTTCGTTTTTCCCAAGCTTACGGAGCAGATGGGCCAGTCCTTCATCATCGAAAATCGCTCCGGCGCGGGAGGCACGATCGGCTCGGCGGTGGTGGCGCAAAGCAAGCCCGACGGCTATACGCTGCTGATTCAAACCGTTGCGTCCCATGCGTCCAACGCGCACCTTTACAGCAAACTGCCGTACGACGCGCTGCGCGACTTTGCCGGCGTAAGCCCCATCGCCCGCGTGGTGAGCGTGCTGACCGTACATCCCTCCCTGCCGGCGCGGTCGGTAAAGGAGTTTATTGCGCTGGCAAAGAAACGCCCGAAGGAAATTCTTCACGGGCATTCCGGCCAGGGCAGTTTCACCCACATGAACGGGGTGATGTTCGAGTCGAAGGCGGGCATCAGCATGATCCAGGTGCCGTTCAAGGGTGGCGGGCCGGCGGTGATCGCACTGGTATCTGGAGAAACGCAGGCACAGGTGGCGGCGATTGGCGAATTGATCGCGCACATCAAATCGAACCGCGTGCGCCCGCTGGGGGTGACCGCGCCGGAGCGTATCTCGCAGTTGCCGGAGGTGCCGACGATCGCGGACACCATCCCGAATTATGAATCGTCGACCTGGGTCAGCGCCTTTGCGCCCGCGGGCACCCCCAAGCCGATCATCGATCGGCTCAACGCCGAATTCGGCAAGGCGATGAAAGATCGCGATATCGCGGCCAAGTTAAGTGCTCAGACGCTCGATCCCGCGCACCGGTCGCCGGAAGAACTCACGCAGCGGCTGAAGTCGGACTATGAGGTTATTGGCAGGCTGTTTCGCCAGGCCAATGTGAAGGCCAATTAACCGGCAATGCCGCGACAACTGCGCAGGATCGCGCTGGAGAAAAAATCTGCTTCCAGGTTGTCGCATGCCGCTCGCCGCGAGCGAGTGGTGGCCATAGAAATATCGTTTAAAAACAAATACTTATGTAATACCGCCGATTAACGCCTGGCAGTATCCTGCCGCGTAATCTTCAGCGTTCGCCGGCAAACCGCGTCAACGCCGGCACGCTGCGGCCCCACGAGGCGCTTGGATCGGCAAACTTTCTTTCCGACGCCGGGCGAAGCGGTGCGCGCCTGTCCGCGGATCCATGATGTCGAGTGGGTGGAGCGGGACGACCGTGCGCCATGAATTTCCGCGCGACGGATCGCGCAGTCTCACCATTGGCCGACTGCCGAAACCGATATGGCGTTCGAATCACCGGCCGCGCCCCCGCCTGCTGCCGGCGGGCAGCCGGTGTAACCAAACGGTAACGAGCGCACCCCATAATTTATGGCGGTACCGCAACGCGTTGCCCGCACACCGCGCGACGCGCCGGCGGTTGCGCACACACATCCCGTTCGAGAAAACTCCGAGGAGCATTGATGAAGAAGTTTGTGTTTTGCCTGTACCTTCTGGTCACGTCGCTGTTCGTGCCCGGCACGGCAACTGCTGCGGAACAGGCGCTGTCGTTCCACTGGCAGTGGACTTACCGGCATTCCGACACGGCCAATCCCGCCGGACAATCGTCTGAAATCCCCGCCTTTGACCGCCGGACCAACACTTTGTGGGTGGCGGGCGTGGCCGGCGTGGACGTGCTGGATGCCCGTACCGGCGCGCTGATTGAACACATCGACACCACCGCTTACGGCGCGGTCAACAGCGTGGCGATCCACGGCGGTCTCGCGGCTTTCGCGATGGAATCCGCGATCCGCACCGACCCCGGCGTTGTCGTGTTCTACGATACCCAAACACGCGCCTTAAGCCCCGGTGTCAATGCGGTGCCCGTCGGCGCGCTGCCCGACATGCTTACGTTTACCCCCAATGGGCGCAAGCTGCTGGTTGCCAACGAAGCCACACCCAGCGCCTACGGTGCGCGCATCGGCACATCGGTACCGCGGGTGTACGGCGGCCCGGCGCTGGACCCGGCGGGCAGCGTCACCATCATCGACATGGCCACGCGCACGGTCATTGCCACGCCCGGATTTGCGGGTGTGCAGGTTGCCGGCGATAACCTGCGCACTGCCACGGGCATGGACTTCGAGCCGGAATACATTGCCGTCAGCAAAGACGGCAGCAAGGCCTTCGTCACGCTGCAGGAGGCCAATGCCATCGCGGTGCTGGATTTGTCGTCCCACACCTTCACCAAAATCATCGGCCTGGGCGCCAAGGATTTCAGCCTGCCGGGCAATCAGATCGACCCGAATAACGACGGCGTGGTGGCGTTCATCTCGCCCGCAGTCAAGGGCCTCTACATGCCCGATACCATTGCCACCTACGAGCGCCACGGCAAAACGTATCTGGTGATGGCCAACGAAGGCGATTTTCGCGAGGACGATGGTGATCGTTCTGCCGCCAGCGGCCTGGGCGCGGTGGCGCCGCTGGCCAATTTGCGCATCTCCAACACCGACTCCTCGCCGGGCAACCTCTACGCGGCGGGCGCACGTTCGTTTTCGATTCGCGACGAACACGGCAATCTGGTGTACGACAGCGGCGATATTCTCGACAAGAAAGCCGCCGAGCTGGGCATTTACGACGATGGCCGCAGCCGCGACAAAGGCGTCGAGCCCGAGGGCGTGGCGCTGCTGAAAGTAGCCGGCCGCACCTATGCGTTCATCGGCCTGGAGCGCACGCTGAAGGCTGCGGTGGCGGTGTTTGACATCACCGAACCTGCCCGGTCCCACTACGTCGATATGATCGTCACCAATGGTGACCTGGCGCCGGAGGGCATGACCGCGTACCGTTATCGCGGTGACTACTATCTTGCCATCGCGAACGAAGTGTCGAGAACGACGACGCTCTATCGCATCGAGCGTTCGCGGCACGGGAAGCACGACGATGACGATGACGGAGACGACGAGGATGAGCAAGATCGGCGTTAGTTGAAGGCTATGTCCAGTGCGAGTGTCGATTTTGTGTGCGATGTGATCGGAGTAATTGCAATGCGTCGTCGTTTTATTCAGCGGTGCCTGTTTGTTTTCGCGGGGGCTGGACTTCTGACAGGACATGCCGGTGCCGCTTCTTCCGAGACGGATTTGTTTCCGGCCAAATCCGTGCGCATGGTGGTACCGCTTGCCCCCGGCGGCGGCAGTGACATCGTTGCACGGCTGGTGGCGCAATCGCTGGCGCAGCGCTGGCGGCAGACCGTGGTGGTGGACAACCGGCCGGGCGCCGGCGGCACCATTGGCAACTCGATCGTCGCAAGAGCGGCGCCCGACGGCTACACCATGCTGGTATCCAGTTCGACCATGGCGATCAGTTCCGCGCTCTATCGTGATACCGGCGCCGACATCATCCGCGATTTTCAGCCGGTAACGCTGATCGCCAGCCAGCCCAGCATCATTGCCGTCAATGCCGCGCTGCCTGCAACATCGCTGCAGGAACTGATCGCGCTGATGAAGGCGCGGCCCGGCAAGCTCGCCTTTGGCTCGGCCGGTGCCGGCACTGCCAGTCATCTGGCCAACGTGCAGTTCACGGTTGCCGCCGGCGTCGACGCGCTGCACGTTCCCTACAAGAGCGCAGGACTGGCGGCAACCGCGTTGCTGAGCGGCGAACTCCAGTTCATGGTGACCAACATGGCAACCGCACTGCCGCAGCTGAAAGCCGGGCGTATCAAGGGGCTCGCGGTCACCAGCACCCGGCGCGTGGCCGGCGCGCCCGATCTGCCCACCGCCGGCGAAGCGGGACTGGCGGGATACGATTACACCACCTGGTACGCAATGCTGCTGCCGGCGCGCACGCCCAACCCGGTGCTCTCCAGGATCCATGCCGACGTGGTGAGCGGCATTCAGCAGCGCGACTATCGAGAACGGTTCGCCGCCCAAGGGCTGGATGTGAGCGGAACAAGTGTTGACGCCTTCCGCCAGCACCTTCAGGCCGAAGTCGCCAAATGGCGTGGCGTGGTGCAGTTGGCCGGGCTTACAGCGAAATAAGCCGCATCAGAATAATATCGTTTAAAAACAGATACTTATAAAAATCAGGCTATCAGCGCGAGACGATAACCTGCACCGTGATCTTCAGCGCGTGTTCGTATATTTCGTCCACCGGCATGCGTGCGGCCGGGGCCAATTGCGCCCCATCGTGTGGGTACTCGGCCACCGCCTTGCGCAGCTTCGAAGCGAGTATCAGCCGGTCGCCCGACACCGCATTGGTTACCGCGATGCCGATGAGTCGCCCACTGGCGTCAAACACCGGGCCGCCGCGGTTTGCCGGTGGCATGGCTACGCCGAGGTGGTACGCCCCGGCAACGCCCGCCGGCTTGCCCAGAAATCCCACCCGCAGCAGCGGCCAGCCCGGGACCGCGCCGGCGATGGCCGGAAATTCCACCGCGAAAGCGGGGCTGCCGGGGAACGGGTCGCGCGCTGCCAACGCCGGCAACGAAGGCATCGAGATCGCGTCTGACAACCGCAACTGCGCCAATCCCGTGTCATCGACGTTGCGCAACCAGGTTGCGCCGACAGTCTGACCCAGGCCGCTGCGCACCCACACCTCGCGCGCGTCGCCCAACGCAGCGGCAGAGGTCAGCACGCCACGGCCGCTGTCAATCAGCACGCCACTGGCGATCACCGCGGCCGTTTGCGGCAGCAGCGGCGGCGTCGTGTACGGGGCAAAACGCGCAGGCGGCACCAACAGCCCGGCCGCAGGCGCGGACAACGGCGCATTGATCAGCGACGCCGTGGCCTGCAGCAACGCATCGTCCGGCAGCCGCGCCCGCGCGTTGTCCAGCAACTGCGCGGCGATCCGCGCCTGACCGCCGATATGCAGCAGCCACGCGTACAGCGCGCTGCCGGCGCCGCTCTGCGGGTGCGCGCCCGCCGTGTGTGATGCGAACGCCAGCGCGCGCCGGTACTCGCCCGCCTGCATGTAGGCGCGGATCAGGCCCAGTTCGGCGTCCGCCTCATGCCTGACCATGCCGGCGCGCTCAAACTGTTGCGCGGCCTCCCCGGCATCCCGTCGCGCCAGCGCGGCCTCGCCGGCGGCGAGCAGGCGGAGCCGCGTTTCGGGCGGTGTTGTTTCGTTGCTGCCAGGTGTGTTGGCACGTTCGAGCAGGCGCTTCAGGCGCTGGTCCGCGGGGCTCGCGGCTTGCGCAGCGCCTGCCGCGATTGCCGCGAGGCACAGCAGCGTCGCAGCCGCGCGCACGGCGGCGGACATCAACATTGCGTGACGACGACAAACAGGGTGCGTCATTTTTACGCCCCGCTTGCGCAGGGCGGGGAAGCTACGGCAAAGGCCATCACTTATGGATTGACGTTGGCGCCGCCCGGACATGTGGTCGAACCCGCGGGCGCATTGATACGCGTAATGCGCGGCTTGGAGAGTGCCGGGTTGTCCGGGTCGTACGGCGCGTTCGGCGCGGCGTAAGCCGACATGTAAGCCACCAACGCGTCGATGTCCTGCGCGCCGCCGAGCAGATTGGTGCCGTTAAGGAAGGTACTGAAGCCGTCGCCACCCGTCGCCATGAAGTTGTTCACCGTCACACGCAGGGTTTGCAGCGGATCGATGACCACGCCCGCGGCGTCGACCAGCGTGCTGGTCAGTCCATTCACCGTCAGTTTGACGTTGCTGATGCGCTGATCGCACGGCTTGCCGCCATCCCAGGCATAGGAAAATCCGGCCGAAGGCAGCATGATGCGCGTGGTCGTCGCCGACTGTCCGCGGCAGCCGGCGAACTGCTCCTCCAGCACGTTCTTGATGTCCTGACGTGTCAGCGTCATGGTCACCAGGCTGTTGCCGAAGGGTTGCAGCGTAAATGCCTCGCCGTAGGTCACATTGCCGTCGCCTTCGCCCACACGGGCCGCGAACGTCAGACCCGGATTGCGCACCCCGCCGCGATTCATAAGGGCCAGTACCGCATCGCCAAAGCCGGCCGCCGTCGTGGCGCCGAACTGCGCATCGGCAATCAGATCGCCCGCGGGCATATTGCAGGCATTGTCGATTGCGGTGTTGGGGATATCGCGCGTGATGGAACCGATCACCTGATTGGCGATCGGCGATACCAGCCCGCCATAGCCGTCAACAATGGCTTTAACGGCGGCATTCGGCGTCACGCCGGCATCCGTGCGGTCCACCAGCACGTTGTTGGCGCTCGCCGTCCTGACATCGCGGGATTTGGTGTCGATGACCAGATCGAGCGCGGTCAGCACGCGGCCGAAAGCGCTGGCGCTGGTCACCGGGATCATGCGGCCGCTGGCGTTGGGCAATTTGCAGTTATAGGCCGCATGCGTGTGGCCGCTGATCACGGCGTCGACCTTGTCGTCGAGCCGGCTCACAATCTGCTGTATCGCCGAACCCGCCAGATTGCCGTCGCAGCCGTTGATGTCCGAGATGCCGGCGCTCTGGAATCCGCCCTGATGCACCAGCACCACGATGGCCTTGACGCCCTGCCGGCGCAAGGCGGGGATGAGTGCGTTGACGGTATCGGCTTCGTCCTTGAACTGCAGCCCCGCCACGCCCGACGGCGTGACGATGGTCGGCGTGTCTTTCAGCGTCATGCCGATCACGGCTACTTTCACGCCGCCGAAGCGCTTGATGCCGTACGCCGGCAACAGTGTTTTGCCGGTGGCAGTCGACACCACGTTCGCCGACAGCCATTTGAATTTGGCGCCCTCGAATGGCACCGGCGTGCCCACCGCGGCGCCCTGGCAACTGTTCGGGTCGCCGGCCTTGCAGCCGCCCTTCTGCAGCCGCAGCAACTCGGCCGCGCCCTTGTCGAACTCGTGGTTGCCGACGGCGTTGAATTCAAGTCCGATGCGGTTCATCACCTCAACCGTGGGTTCCTCGCTGAACAGCGCGGAGATCAGCGGCGAAGCGCCGATGAAATCGCCCGCGCCGACCACCATGTTCAGCGGATTTTGCGCCTTCAGCTTGTCGACATGGCCGGCAATGAACTCCGCCCCGCCCACCGCCGGGCGCTGCGCCGGCGGCACGTTCAGGTTGACGCCAAAGGTGCCCGGTGACAGCAGGGTGCCGTGAAAATCGTTGAAGCCGATCAGCCGCACCGTGACGGTGTGGCCAACACTCGAATTCTCCGCGGCGCTCAGAAGTTCGCGGCGTTCGCCCCGGCTGATCAGCCCGCGATTGCGCCATTTGCCGGTCAGTTCGCGCACTTCCCTGACGAAATCCCGGTGGCTTTCATAGTTCGCGCCTTCAGCGACGGTATCGACAATCAGCGCGTTCATGCAGCGGCCGCCGACTGCCCTGTTGTCGATCAGGGTAACGATCTGTTCCACACCCTCGCCAATGGTCACGGCGCCGGTGCATTCGGCGGCTGCCTGTCCCGCACATGCCAGCGCAACGGCAAGTGCCAGCGGCTTCATCATTTCAGTCATGCGCTTCTCCCCAGGGTTACGTGAAAGGTTCACCGACGATGCGTCCCGTGCCCATCGCGGCCGTCGTGTTTGTCGTCATCCTTGTCGTCGTCAAATGCCTTGACGGCCAACGGCTGGTCCAACCGGATCTTCAGGAACTCGGTGTCATCCGAATTCGCATTGCGCCCGCCGGTGCCCGGATAGTTGTTGTCGTTGATCACCAGCAGCGTCGTGGGGTCCAGAATCAGCACGCTTTCGATGGTGACAAACGGAAAGGTGAAGGTGGTGCTGCCATCGCCGTTCAGATCATGCGGATCGGCGATGTTCATCAGGTCCACCAGTTCGGATTTTTTCGCGAATCCGCCATTGGCCACGCCGTTGATATCGGCAACGTAAATTTTCTTGAACGGCGTGCCGCCGCCGGTGGCGGTGGCGCCGTTGCGCTCGATCACCAGAAACTGGTGGTCGTTGATCGCGGTCATGGCGCCGATGTTGGTGCCTTCGGCTTCCAGTTGATAGAGCCAGTGGTTGTCGGCGTAGCGGCGCGACTTGATATCAAACGCGTTGATGCGCAGGTTCTTGTTGACCGTGCCGTTGATGGCGTTGTCGCCCGTGACGGTGCCTTCCAGCAGCGTATAGAGGCGGCTGCCGGCGGGATTGATCGCCATACCCTCAAAACCGCGCGAGCCGCCGAGATTTGGCGTTGCGGAGCCGAGATAGGGGTTTTGCGGCGAGCGCACTTCAGCGCCGCTGGCCAGCGAACCCGGCGGCACGATGTTGGGCGTCTTCACTTCGGCGCGAACGACGCGGCCGCGCGCGTCGGTTTCCACCAGAAATGGCCCGAATTCGTCGCCAAACCAGAAGTGGCCCTTGCGGTCCACGCGCACCTCTTCCATGTCGAAGTCGGCGCCCGTCAACAGGCGGCCGGCCTTGATCGCGGGGTCGACCGGAACATCGTTGGCGCCATTCGGATAGAACGTCATGTTGGCCACGATGTCGAAGCCCAGCTTGCGCCCGGGATCGCTCAGCGTGATGAAACTGCGTTCGTCAAAGTCCGCCAGGGCACGGCCGGAGCGGAAGTCGGCCGCGCGCACCGTGCCGCTGCCGGTCACCGCGGCGCCGTTCCAGGTCCTGAATTCGGGACGCAAGGCATAGATGCGCAGCAGCGTATCGGCCGAATTGGTTTTTGCGCCGAAGCCGTTATCGGTCATCACGTAGAACGAGCGCGGCGTCGGGCCCTTGAGCACTGACGAAACGCCCTGCACCGGTTGCTTGCCAACCAGCGGCAGCGGATTGCCGCCGGCGCCTGCGCCCGCAAATTGGCCGGAGGTCGGTCCCGGGGAAAAGGTGTTCGCCGGCAACAAGGCAAACCCGGTCAGTTCGGCCGCGCTGGCGGACATTGCAAGCAGTGCGGCGCCGAGCGTTGTCAATGCAAACAAAGACGTGGATCCGGAGGCATACGGTTTCATGAGGTTCAAGTCCTTTGGTCGGAAAAGGGTCAACAGGCGGCAAAGGGGATTCGGTTTCCCGCTGCGCCAACGATGTGTGAATCAGCGCGCCGGGCACAGCTTAGGAAACGCCGGTTACCGCACGGTGACGGGCACCGTACGGTTTGGTGACAGGCATTGCGCGCCGGTATCGCGCAGGTCGGTTCGCGCCGCGGCCGGGGGCCTTGTCACATTGCTTGGTGGTGAGCGCCTAACATGGCAGCATTACAAAATGATGACGGGCGAAATCTTCTGGTGGTGGCTGTTCATGTGCGCGGTGAGCGGGATCAACATCCTCGCCTGGTCGCTGTCGGCTGCCGCGCACAGGCGGCGCCGCGCCCGCCTCGGCGCCGACGCGCACGCCGTGCGCCGGTTTCTCCTGCTGTTGTCCGGCGGTTATGCGCTGGGCTGCGCGTTTCGGTCGGTATTGCCGGTATTCGATGTGCCGCGGTTGTGCCTGTTCGACTCCTGGCTGTGCAGCGTGTTTGTCGGGCGCTCGGTGGCAACCTTCGCCGAGCTGTGTTTTGCCGCGCAGTGGGCGCTGCTGCTGCGCGAGTACGCGACTGCCGCGGGTAGCAGGGTGGGCCGGGCCGCGTCCACCGCGGCGGTGCCGTTGATTGTGGTGGCGGAAACCTGCTCCTGGTATTCGGTGCTCACCACGTCCAATATCGGGCATGTGGTCGAGGAGTCGTTATGGGGCGTATGCGCTGCATTGATTGCCGCCAGCCTGATCGCGATGTGGCCGCAGTGCGAACGGCGGGTACGGCCGCTGCTTGCCGCATGGTGCGCGGCGGCCCTTGCCTACGTCGCCTACATGTTCCTGATCGATGTGCCGATGTACTGGGCGCGCTGGATCGCCGACGAGGCCGGCGGGCGCGCGTACCTGAGCATCGCGCATGGACTGCGCGACGTTACCGAACGCTGGGTGGTGTCGCACCGCTGGACGGACTGGCAGAGCGAGCTGGTGTGGATGTCCCTCTACTTCAGCGTGGGGGTGTGGATCAGCATTTCACTGATCCACGCGCCGGTATTCAGGCACAACGCCCCGGTGCGGCGGGGCGTTGTGCCGACGTTTGCGCTGTTGCGCGCCGCGGCACCGGCACGGCGTAATCCGCCGTAGCGGTGGTGCGGCGCGGCCTTACTTCAGCCCCATGCAACTGGCGTAGTAACTCACCGTGCCCGACCAGTCGGAGAAAATACCGAGGATGCCCACGTCTTTTGCCAACACATGCAGCGTGGTCATGATGTCGCCATCATTGTGCAGGGCGTCGAGCGTGGTCTGATAGTAGAACGACGGCGAGGACGTGCCCTGGGTGGGCAGCACTTCTTCCTTGATACGGCCGCTGCGCTCCAGGGTCCAGGTGATGATGTCCAGGCCGGCGGCCCGGGCATCTTTGGCATACTGCGAGGGCACGATCCTGCCCGTGCCATCCACCGTGAGCAATGCCCACATCGGCGGCGCAACGATTTTGATGCCCTGCGCGGCGTAGCGCTTGAGTTCGGCCGCGCTCGGCAACTCGGCCGGGGTGTTGGCATCATCCAGATAGACTGCCTGGCGCCCGAACGCTGGTTCGTTCCGGATCCAGTACAGTACGTCGTCCTTGTTAAACGACTGCGCCCACACTTTGCGTGGCGAAATGCCCGCCGATTTGTAGTCGTCGATCATCGCCTGTGCGTAGCCTTGCTGACTGCCGAACACCGATTCGAGTTGCAGATTGGCATTGCGGTTCGCGCCCTTCAGTTCCGGCGTGTATTTGCTGCCCAGGCTGCGCAGCAGCTCTATGCTCTCCTTGTGCGTGAGCACGGTGGCACCCGTCGAATACAGGTCAGTGCGCCAGTTGGCGGTGCCACCCTGATACTCTTCCGCGGTCCGGGCGTTGGGATTGGACGCGTCCATTTTGCCCTTGAGCGATTTGAACTCCGCGACACTGAGGTCGCTGGTGCAGCACAACGCACCGGCGGCCTTGGTCCGTTTACCGCTGGCATCGAATTCGGCCGGCGAGAACGGCTGCGAGCACATGTTGGCGAGCGGTGTCACCAGAATGTTGGTGGTGGTGTGTAAATCGCACTGATCGTGGCGGCACACCAATTGGCCGTCTTTGGTGAACGTCACATCGCACTCGAGAATGCCGGCGCCCATGCGTGCGCCCGCCTCATGACTTTCCTGGGTGTGCTCCGGAAACTGGAGCGCGCCGCCGCCGCGGTGGCCGATGGAAAAATCTGTTTTTTGGAACGGCCCCGCGCTGCATTGCTCCAGTTTGCGCTTGAGCGGGCTGGCACGCATTTGCTCAATCAGATAAAACGGCCGCGGCCCGACCTGAATCGTGCCGCGGCCGCCGTCGTGGTCACGGCCCCGGGCGCCGTCGGCATGGGACAACACGGGCATGACGACGCCCGTTACTACCAGCAGCGGCAGGGCAATTCTGCGAAATAACGTCTTGCGGGTGAACATTATGTTCTCCTGTTCGGTATAGGGAGGGTTTTCTGTATCGGCCCAATGACCGGGAGGCAGTCGAGGCCGGCCGGGAAGTTGTGCCGTGCGTCACCCTATCCGGGAAGTGTGTCAACCCGATGAAGCGCGTGCGCACATTGCATGGGGCGCTGACTGCGTGGTTGTTCTGCTTCGGCAACGGCAGCGCTTGCCGTTGCCGATTATTTCCATTATTATGGAAATATGGAAGAAAATGAAGTGATCAGGTCATTGGCCGCGTTGGCGCAGCCGGTGCGGCTGCAGGTATTCCGGGCCCTTGTTGTGGCCGGCGACGAAGGACTGACGCCGGGCGCGATGGCGGAATCGCTGGACGTTCCGGCGGCGACGCTGTCCTTCCATCTCAAGGAGCTGACCCATGCCGGGCTGATCACGCAGGAGCGCGCCAGCCGAAATCTGATCTATCGCGCCGCGTATGCCCGCATGAACGCATTGCTCGGCTACCTGACCGAAAACTGCTGCCAGGGCGCCGAGTGTCTCGCGCAAGCGGCGGTCCACTGCAAGTGTTGAATTACCGAAAAGGAGCAATCCATGAAGCGATTTCACGTGCATGCCCATGTTGAAGACCTGAAGGCGAGCATCGATTTCTACAGCAAAATGTTTGCGGCAGCGCCCACGCGTGTCGAGGCGGACTACGCGAAATGGATGCTGGAGGACCCCCGCATCAACTTCGCCATTTCCACCCGGGGCGGCAAGCCGGGCATCGACCATCTTGGCCTGCAGGTGGACGATGCCGGCGAACTCGGCGAGTTGAAGGCGCGCGCGCAGGCGGCTGACATGACCTTGCTGGACGAGGGCGAAACCACATGCTGCTACGCGCGCAGCGACAAACACTGGATTACCGATCCGCAAGGCATTGCCTGGGAGCAATTTCATACGCTCGACAGCATTCCGGTATTCAGCGAAACCCCGCGCACAAGCGCGGATGCGGCGGCCGCTTGCTGCACTACGGCCAGCGCCAGCGGCCGGCCAGTGGGTATTGCGGTCAAGCCCGCAGCCAAGTGCTGCTGAGTGGGTCGCGGCCGTGTCTGAGCGCATTTATCAGGTTCTGTTTCTGTGTACCGGCAATTCGGCGCGATCCATCATGGCCGAGGGCATCATGAATCATCTGAGCCGCGGCCGATTCAAGGCCTATTCCGCCGGCAGTCATCCCACCGGCATCGTCAACCCGATCGCGCTGCAAACCCTGGAAAAATTCGGCGTGGCCGCTCAGGACTTTCGCAGCAAGGCGTGGGATGAATTCGCAAAACCGGACGCGCCCGCGCTGGATTTCGTGTTCACCGTCTGCGACAACGCCGCTGGCGAAGTGTGTCCCATCTGGCCGGGCCAGCCGATGACTGCGCACTGGGGCGTGCCGGATCCGGCCGCGTTTTCAGGATCCGGCGAAGAAACCGCAAAAGTGTTCTTCGACACGGCCCTGATACTCAGGCGCCGCATCGAATTCCTGCTCGCATTGCCGCTGACCCGGCTGGATACGCTTGGTATTCAACGCGAAATCAAGGTCATCGGCACCCGTTAAAGCCAGCGCGTCACGCGACACGTTTCCCGCCACGCCACACGGCGATGACGCTGGGCGTGCCATTCAGCACGCGAACGCGCGAAAAATCGGCGCGTTTGTCGAGCGCAATCTCGCCGCGGTCGCCCAGTCCCACGCAGCGCGCGGGGTTCAGGCTGACGGTGGCCACCGCCTGCGCCACGCTGAAGCCGCATTTGTCGATCAGGGCAAACGCCGCCCCGAGCAAGCTCGCCGGCACGTAATCGGACGACAACACATCGAGAAGGCGTTCATTGGCCAGCGCGGTGGCGGAAATGTTGCCGGAATGCGAGCCGCCGCGAACCACGTTGGGCGCGCCCATCACAATGCCCAGCCCGTGCTCGCGCGCCGCGCGCGCCGCTTCGCCCGTCGTTGGGAATTCCGATACTGCGATGCCTGCTTCACGCGCGTCCAGCACGTGTTGCGGCGTGGTGTCGTCGTGGCTTGCCAGCGGAATGCCGTGGCAGCGCGCGTGATCGATAAAATAGCGCCGGTGCGGCTCCGCATATTTTTCCTGCAGCGTTTTCGATTCCGTGACGACATGGTCGAATTTCTCGTCGCTCCAGCCCTTTTTGCCGGTGTAGTAGATGCGCGCCTGTTCGACGTTGGTCCACTGCCGTTGGCCCGGCGTGTGATCCATCAACGATAGCAATTGCACGCGCGGATTATTGACGAACGGTTCGAACAGACGCACCGCGTTGGGCGCCGGCAGTTCACAGCGGATATGCAGCCGGTGTTCCGCGCGCAGCAGTCCGGCCTGTTCCGCCTGGTCAAGACAGGCCATGAGACCGGACTGATCCTTCCCCCGCAGCGCCGCCTCGTCGACGTCGCCCACGCCCAGGGCATCGTAGACGGTGGTAATGCCCGCGGCGGCGATCTCGGCATCATGCGCGAGCAGGGCCGGGAATTCCGGCCAGCTCACCTTGGGCCGCGGCATCAGATGCTTTTCCAGATTGTCGGTGTGCAATTCGACGAAACCGGGCAGCAGAAAATCGCCGTTCCAGTCTTCCGCGCCCGCGAGCCGCAGCGCGCCTTCATCCACGCCCGCGATGCGGCCACAGCGCATCCGCGCGTTGCCGATGAAATCCCGGTCGCGGGTGACGATGCGGGCGTTGGTAATGGTGAGGGTCGTCATGCGTGCGCCGCAACCGGGTGTAATTCAAAGTGCCGTGTCGCGACGGCATCGCGCACAGCCTCGTCGTGAAAGATGCCAAGCACCGCCGCGCCACGCCGGCGCGCCTCGCGAATGAGCTCGATCACCGCGCCGCGATTCGCGTCGTCCAGCGCCGCAGTCGGCTCGTCGAGCAGCATCACAGGCGGCGACGCGGCAAAGCCGCGCGCGATGTTGATGCGTTGCTGCTCGCCGCCGGAGAAGGTCGCCGGCGGCAGCGTCCACAGGCGTGACGCAATGTGCAGCCGTTCCAGCAGGACTTGCGCGCGCCGGCGCGACACCTGCGCTTCCATGCCAACCGCCAGCATCGGCGCCATTACGATGTCCAGCGCTGCCACGCGCGGGATCACCCGCAGGAACTGGCTGACATAGCCGATGGTGTAGCGGCGCACCGCAAGGACCTCGCGCGCGTGTGCGCTCGCCATGTCGATCCACACATCGAGATGGCGCACGCGCGCGCTGCCGGCCTGCGTGCGGTAGTTGGCGTACAGGCATTTCAGCAGCGTGCTCTTACCCGCGCCGGACCCGCCGGTCACCGCAACGCATTCACCCGCCTCGGCCGACAACGACACGCCGTGCAGCACCGGGAGCCGCAAGCCGTCCTGCTGGTGCAGCACAAAGTGTTTACATAACCTATTGATTTCAATCAGTTTTTTGTTTTTCATGGGGATGGGAAGCCTTACGCCGGCAGCGCCGAAGACACCAGCAACTGGGTATAGGCCTGTTGCGGGTCGTCGAGCACCTGATCGGTCAGACCCTCCTCCACAACACAGCCGTCATGCATGACCAGCGTGCGGTGCGCAAGCAACCGCGCCACCGCCAGATCGTGGGTGACGATGATCGCTGACAGCCCGAGATCGCAGGCCAGTCCGCGCAGCAGATCGAGCAAACGGGCCTGCACCGACACGTCGAGGCCGGCCGTCGGTTCGTCCATGAACACCAGCCGCGGGCGCGATACCAGATTGCGCGCAATCTGTACCCGCTGCTGCATGCCGCCGGAAAAGGCCGCGGGTGACTCGTCCATGCGCTGCACGTCGAGTTCAACCTTGCTCATCCATGCCCGCGCTTCGCCGCGAATATTGCCGTAGTGACGCGCGCCGATGGCCATCAGACGCTCGCCGATGTTGGCCCCGGCACTGACGTCGAGGCGCAGGCCGTCGCGCGGATTCTGGTGCACAAAGCCCCAATCGGTGCGGGCAAGCATGCGCCGTGTCGCTTCCGACATGCCCCACACATCCACCGCGCCTGCGTTGCGTGTTTCGAACATCACGCAACCGGCATCGGGCCGCAACTGCCCGGACAGGCAGCGCAGCAGCGTGGTCTTGCCGGAGCCGGATTCGCCCACCACCGCCAGCACTTCGCCGCTGTAGAGTGAGAACGAGATGTTATTGCAGGCGGCACGCGTGCCATAACGATGCGTCAGTCCCTGTACTTCAAGCAGCGGCGCATGCATCAGGCCACCGCCCGCCGGTGTGCGTCGCGGCGCTGGGTGCAGTAATCACTGTCGGAGCACACGAACATGCGCGCGCCCTCGTTGTCGATGATCACCTCATCGAGAAAGCTGTCGGCGGCCCCGCACAGCTCGCAGGCATGCTGCCAGCGCTGAATTTCGAACGGATGGTCCTCAAAATCAAGGCTGCGCACGGCGGTGTAGGGTGGCACCGCGTAGATGCGCTTTTCGCGTCCCGCGCCAAACAGCTGCAGCGCCGGATTCATGTGCAGTTTCGGATTGTCGAATTTCGGAATCGGCGACGGGCGCATCAGGTAGTGCTCGTTGACGATCACCGGATAATCATAGGTGGTGGCGATATGCCCGTAGCGCGCGATGTCTTCGTAGAGCTTCACATGCATCGCGCCGTATTCCGATAGCGCGTGCATTTTGCGGGTCTCCGCTTCGCGCGGCTCCAGCCAGCGCAGCATCTCCGGAATGGGCACCTGATAGACGATGATCTGGCCTTCGCGCAGCGGCGTTTCAGGTATGCGATGGCGCGTCTGAATGATGGTTGCGTCGCTGGCGCGCCCGGTCACCCGCACGCCGGTGGTCCGCACGAAGAAACGCCGGATGTTCACGGCGTTGGTGGTGTCGTCCGAACCCTGGTCGATGACTTTGAGCACATCCGCCGGACCGATGACGGCCGCAGTGACCTGGATGCCGCCGGTGCCCCAGCCGTAGGGCAGCGGCATTTCGCGGCTGCCGAACGGCACCTGATAGCCGGGAATCGCAATCGCCTTCAGGATCGCGCGGCGAATCATGCGTTTGGTGTGTTCGTCGAGATAGGCGAAATTGTAGCCGCCAGCCCTGCTGTTTTCGTTCATGTCGCGGCTCCGTCCGTACCAGCGCCGGCAAAATGCCGCGCACGCAGCTTGCGCAATAACTCCAGCTCCGACTGGAAATCCACGTAATGCGGCAGCTTCAGGTGTTGTACAAACCCCGAGGCTTCAACGTTGTCGCTGTGCGATAACACAAATTCCTGCATCTGAGAGGGCGAGGTGACGGCCTCGCCCAGCTCGCCGGCGCGCAGACTGCGGTCGACCAGCGCCATCGCCATTGCCTTGCGTTCGCTGGCGCCAAAGGCGAGGCCATAGCCGCGCGTGAATTGCGGCGGTTCCGTGGCGGAGCCGGCGAACTGATTGATCATCTGGCATTCGGATACCGTAATCTCGCCGATCTCGATCGCGAAGCCCAGTTCCTCCGGCACCACTTCCACAATCACCGCCCCCTGGCGAATTTCGCCGGCAAACGGATGGGTATGCCCGTAACCGCGCTGTGTGGCATAACCCAGCGCCAGCAAAAAGCCCTCGTCGCCCCGCGCCAGATTCTGCAGTTGCAGCGCGCGGCCGGCTGGATACGTCAGCGGGTCGCGCGTCAGGTCCGGCGGCTCGGCGTCGTCGGCCGGCGGCGACTCCTCTGCCAGCAACCCTTCGGCGTTCATCAGCGTCGCGATATCTGCCGCCGCGGGCAACGCATTCGCGGCGGCGGGCGCGGGTGCCACCGGCGCCCCGTTCGACAGCTCAAAATCGAGCAGACGCTGCGTGTAATCGTAGGTGGCCCCCAGCACCTGGCCACCCGGCACATCCTTGAAGGTGGCGGAAATGCGCCGCTGCAGCGACATCGCCGAGGTATCGATCGGCAACGACGCGGCCAGGCGCGGCAGCGTGGTGCGGTAGGCGCGCAGCAGAAAAACCGCTTCGACCATGTCACCCTGCGCCTGCTTGATGGCCAGCGCGGCCAGTTCCGGATCGTAGAGCGAGCCTTCGGCCATCACGCGATCGACCGCCAGGCCCAATTGCTCGCGAATTTGCGTGAGCGTGATTTCCGGTATGCCGGCGTCGCCGCGCCGCTGCTCAGCGAGCAGGCGCCATGAATTCAGTATCGCCTGTTCGCCGCCTTTGACCGCGACGTACATCTCAGCACGTCACCACGGTGGTGCGGGGCAGTGCCGCAATGCGCTCGCCCCATACGAAAACAACGTCCACGCCACAGGGAAACGATGCGTGATTCGCCTGAAGTTCGCGCCAATACGCTGCGGGGATGCCGGCGACGTCCAGATACACGGGCTCACGCAGACCCGGACCACCGAGACGAACGCCACTGGCGTTGGACAGGCTCGCGACTTGCACCAGCAGTGTCGCCGAACGGTCTGGATACTCGGGATCGCCGGTATTGAAGACGGACGGTCCGGGCATTGACACGGTGTCCGTGATCAATGCAAAAGCCGCGGCCCGCGGCTGCGGCGCGAGCGGGCAGCCACAGTGGAACTTCAGGTAGTCGCCAACGGCGGGCTGGCCGTGTTGCAACCACAGCGGTGTTTCGAAATCCAGCAGCGACAGACAAATGGCAGCCGCTGCCGGCATCAGTTGTGCGGGGGCGGGCGGACGAGCCTGCACATGGCGGATGACGCCCGGGTGTGCCATGGCATCCGCCACGGCGCGAAATACTTTGATACTGTCGTATACCGGATTGTCCAGTCCGGGCGTCAGTGCGTTTGCAGTATCCATGCGGGTTCTCGCCTTATGCGGAGGAGGGTGGCGCAGCCGCTTCCCGTGCCAGCGTGTAAAACTCGACTTTGGTTGCGGCCGCTTTGCGTGCCTTCAGATCCCGCCGCGCCGTCTGTACCGCCGCCAGCGGTTCAATGATGTGCGTGTGGATTTTCGAGATCAGGCCGTCATGTTCCGGCGCCTGCAGTAGCGCGTCCAATGTCGCGGCAAGCTCTGCGTGACGCGCATCCCGTCCCTGCACCCATGCGACGCCGATGATGCCGTTCTCAAGGCGCACGGCACAGCGCGTGACCGGCACTTCACCCAAATTGAATTTGGCGCCGCTGCCGCCCATGCGCCCGCGCACCATGACCAGACCCGTTTCCGGACGGCGCAGCCACTGTACATGTGGCAACTCACCGATGGTTTTGCAGGCCGATTCGATGGCGGCACAGTCCGCTTTGGCCAGTATCGACATCCAGCGCTGGCGACTTGCAACTGTTTGGACGAGTCCTGAAATCACGATGATCCAGCCTGTTGATCCTGGCCCGAATCTACAGGAGGAACATGAAGGTTTTGTGAAATTCGGGCGCCGCTATCACGACTGCGTAATATCGCCGCAACAAGACGGCGTTACGATTGACGCGGAACGAATCGGACCGGCCGCTGATGCTGCAAAAACCACACGCCACGGGAATCTGCACGCATGCGGCGACGGCGTTACCCGCGGGTGATGCTTTAGCGCCGCGCTATGCGATCTATTTCGCCCCACACCCGGCAAGCGCGTGGTGGAAATTTGGCAGTGCCTGGCTGGGGCGCGACGCGGTGCGCGACATCGCGGTGGCGCCGCCGCGCGTGGCGAGCTGCGATGCGGCGTATCTGGCCGGAATCACCGGCGAGCCGCGGCGCTACGGCTTCCATGCCACGCTGAAGGCGCCGTTTCGGCTTGCCCGCGGCGGCACGCCAGGCGACGTTTATCTGCGGGCAGCGCGCCTCGCGGCGACACTACATGCGGTGGCATTGCCGCCGTTGGAGCCGGTTGAGCTTGACGACTTCGTCGCGTTGAGTTTTGCCCAGGGCAACGCGCGCGGTGTGGCGGTCAATGCCATCGCCGCGCAATGTGTAACCGCATTCGATTTCTTGCGCGCGCCGGCCACGGCGGATGAACTCGCGCGCCGCCAGCCGGGCCGGCTCAATGTGCGCCAGGCGCACCTGCTGGCACAATGGGGCTACCCGCAGGTGTTTGATGAATTCCGCTTTCATCTGACCCTGACCGGTCGCCTGCCCCCGCGCGAGCGCGGACGAATCATCGAAACGTTGTGCCGGCTGGTCGAGCCATTGCACACGCAGCCGCTGCGCCTGGATGCGTTGACCGTCTATTGGCAGCGCCGGCCTGAGGCGCCATTTCTCGCGATGCGGCGCCATGGTTTTGACGGCAGCGTCGATATATATCGCCATGAATGAGGGACGCCTGATTTATGTGATGGGCCCGTCAGGGGTCGGCAAGAACGCCATTATTGCGAGCGCCCGAGAAAAACTTAATAAAAACAATAACTTATATTTCACGCCTCGCTACGTGACGCGTGTCGTCAGGGACGGGGACGATGACTTTGCCATCAGCCGTGCGGCCTTCGCGAGCTATTGCCGTCAGGGTATTTTTGCGCTCGACTGGCAGGCGCACGATATCTGCTATGGCATCGGGATGATCATTAACAACCTGATGTGCGTCGGCAAGAGTGTCGTGGTCAACGGTTCGCGTGCGTATCTCGCAACCGCACAAGCCCGTTATCCGTCGCTGCAGGCGGTGATGATTACCGCTCCCGCAACCGTGGTGCGCGCGCGCCTGCAAGCACGCGCGCGCGAGGACGCGGCCGCGATCAGCGCACGCCTCGCGCGCGCGCCGCAAATTGCGTTGCCCGCGGCGCAAATCGTCACCATCGACAATAGCGGGCCGCTCGAACACGCCACGCAGGCGTTGATTAAAGTGCTCTCCGCCGCGGCCGGCGGCAGCGTTCACGGGGCCTGAAGGCTCGTTGCCAATGCGCTTGCGGCTCCCGGCGCACCTCAATCCTTGCGCTTCACGCAGCGGGCAAGGGTCTTTTCGAAGTGCGCCACACCCGGCGTGGGTTTTCCCGGCGTCTTGGCGAGATCGTCCCAGGTGCGCAGGCGCGCGGCATCGCGGCCATACGGTTGCAGGATAAAGCGGCGCGCTTCTTCGGGTGTGAACGTGCCGCCCTGCCATTCAAGACTCTGCCGCGAGGCCGGAGACAGCGCGCGGTGGTACTCGGGATCCGCGCGGCATAAATAGCGCTTGGCATCGACATGCATGCGGATCGGCTCCGTCACACCCGCGCCAAACAGACGCCGCAACAGGGGCATCGCGCGGAACTGGTGCTTGTCGTCCATCCCCTGTTGCGTTGCGTCGTCGCCCGGGTCGTGCAGCAGGTGGCCCAGATCGTGCAGCAGCGCGGCGGCAACCAGTTCGTCCTGCGCCTTTGCGGTTTCCGCGAGATGTGCGCACTGCAGTGCGTGCTCCAGCTGGCTCACCGCTTCACCGCCGTAGCGGCGCGCGCCGGCCTCCTGCAACATGTCGAGCACGGGACCGATCGCGCTCATGGCGTTCATATAAATGCCCTGCGCACCCGTGCGGACAGCACGTCGATCAAGCTAACCGTCAGCACAATCATCAGCATCACCGCGCACGTTTGCGCATACTGGAAACCGCGGATGATTTCCCACAGCACCACGCCGATGCCGCCCGCGCCGACCATGCCCACCACCGCCGCCGAGCGCACGTTGGATTCGAAGCGGTACAGCGCATAGGAAATCCACAACGGCAGCACCTGCGGGATCACGCCGTAAACGATTTCTTCGAGCGCGTGCGCGCCGGTGGCGCGTATGCCTTCGACCGGCTTGGGATCAATGGCTTCGACCGCCTCGGAAAACAGCTTGGCCAGAATGCCGGTGGTGTGCACGAAGATCGCCAGCACGCCGGCGAACGGCCCCAGTCCCACCGCCACCACGAACAGCATCGCGAACACCATTTCGTTGATGGCGCGCGCCGCATCCATCAGCCGCCGCATCGGCTGGTAAATCCACCACGGCACGATATTGCTCGAGCACAGCAGACCGCAGGGAATCGCACACACGATGGCCAGCGCGGTACCCCAGATGGCGATATGCAGCGTGATCACCATCTCGCTCAGATACAGGCGCCACTCGGTGAAATCCGGCGGGAAGAAGCCGGCCGCATATTCGCCCATGTTCGCGGCATCGCGCGCGAGCGCCAGCGGGCGCATGTCGGCGCCGTGCCACGCCCATGCCAGCAGCCCGCAGCCGATACCCCAGGCCAGCAGCACCCACAGTGACTGTTTGGGCGGCGGCGGTATTTCCAGCGCCGGCGCCGCGGTGTGCGGCAAAGCGGTGGTACTCATCCCGGCCACTACTGCTTTTGCGCCAGTTGGGTGTTCAGTTGCGCGAGCTTGCGATTGATCTCATCAAGTTTCGCGCTCTTGTCCGCGGCGCTCATCGCCGTGTCGCTTTCAATCCTGGTCTTGACCTTGAACAATTCCAGCTGCCGCATCGGAATCAACTGGCGATCATCGGAGGCCTTGAAGCCGGCGGTGGTGAGGTTCAACAGAACGGTCTTCTCGCGCGCGGCGTCCGCGCCCGCGCCATAGGCAAGGATGAAATCGCGTATTTTCTTCTTCAGCTCCGGCGCAAGATCCCTGCGCCATACCAGCGGGTCGTTCGGGATCAGCGGCGATTTCCAGATGATGCGCACGTCTTTGGCCTTGTCCGGAAACCGCTTGGTAAACCGTTCCAGATTTTCGTTGTTGTTGGTGGCCACGTTGACCTGTTTGTTGACCACCGCCAGCAGATTGGTTTCATGGCTGGCGCCGCGCACACTCTTGAAATGCGTTTTGGCGTCGATCTTGTTCAGCGCAAAGACGTAATACGAAGGCACCAAAAAGCCCGAGGTGGAATTTGGATCACCGTTGCCGAAGCTCAGCGATTTGCCGTTTTTGAGCACATCGTCAAGGCTCTTCAGCGGACTGTCCTTGTGCACCACCAGCAGCGAGTAGTAGCCTTGGCCGCCGTCCGGCGCGACCATTTGCGCGAAGACTTCGCCGTTGGCGCGATCCACGGCTTCCATGGCCGATTTGTTGCCGTACCAAGCCACCTGTACCTTGTTGAAGCGCATGGCCTCGATGATGCCCGCATAGTCGGATGCAAAAAATGCATTCACCTTCAGTCCCGTGCGCTTTTGCAGGTCGTCGAGCAGCGGCTGCCAGTTTTCCTTGAGGTTGCTCGACGATTCCGTGGAAATGATCCCGAAATTGAATTCATTGGTGCTCTGCGCGTGTACCGGCAGACAAGCCGCGGCACACAAAACGAGAACTTTTCGTAACCAGCGGGACATAGTTAACTCCTTGTTTTTAATCAATATTAATGCTACGCAGCCACATGCTCCTCCGTGCGAAACGGAACCACTACGCGGGGGGGATACGGCACGGGACCCATCGGCGCTTGATCGGGAGCGAACAATTCACCGGCCTGCGCGCCGTAAATCTCTTCGAGCTTGCGGTTGGTCAGCAGCGCCGAGACACCGTCGTACACCACCCGCCCGTCACGCAACGCGATGGTGCGCGGGCAAAACTGGCGTGCAAATTCAACCTGATGCAGGGAAACCACCACGGTGCATCGATCTTCGCGGTTAATGGCGGCAAGAATTTCCATCACGCGCCGCGACGATTCGGGATCGAGCGAGGCGATCGGTTCATCGGCCAGAATCGTGCGTGCGCCCTGTACCAGCGTGCGCGCAATGGCGCCGCGCTGCTGCTGTCCGCCGGAGAGCGTGGATGCGCGCTGCCACGCGTACTCGAGCATGCCTACCCGGTCCAGCGCTGCCATGCCGCGATGCAGTTCCTCGCGCGTAAAGCGCCCCGGCAAACTGCGCCACAGCGGCACGCGATGCAGCAGCCCGGTCATCACGTTGGTGATCAGCGGCAGCCGCGCCACGAGATTGAACTGCTGAAATACAAAACCGGTCTTTGAGCGCACATCGCGCACGCGGCGGGTGAGACGACCGTTGCGTTGCACCACACAGCCGTCCATGTCGACCCAACCCTTGTCGCCCAAAGTCAGGCCCGACAGGTGTCGCAACAAGGTGGATTTGCCCGACCCCGATGCGCCGATCAACGCCACCATTTCGCCCCCCCCGATTTCCAGCGATGCATCGGTCAGAGCCTTGCGTGTGCCGAACGTCTTGTGCAAACGGTGTACGGTAATGGCGGACATGGCGTCACTCACTAAAGTTACCGGCGCATGATGCAATCCCTATGTGACATGCTCATGACGGTTCGCATGCGCCAGTTGGTGCCCGCTTGACGACCGAGGCATCGGGATTCTGCCTCGCGCTGGAATCTCAATCGGATAATCCCGGAGACTCGGAAAGCCCAGGGACATCAATCGCGCGCGTGCCTGAAGACGCGGGCGTGCGGCAGTTTCCGCATGGACGTACGTCCCACAACTACCGAATCAATCGTGAGGCCGAAGTGGCAGCGGCGACGGCAAACGTACTGCACATACGCGGCCCGCGCCGAGACCGGACAGGGCGATACGGCAGGTGCGCCGACCTACCCCTTCAGGCGCGGAAACAACCGCAGCGCGTTGCCGCGATCGATCGCCATCTGGTCGGCGGCTCCGAAGCCGCCCTTCGCCAGTCCTTCGCTGACTTTGCGCCCATCCCAAAACGGGTAGTCCGTGCCGTAGAGCACTTGCGAGGTGGGGATGATCGCGAGTAGTGCTTTAAGCGCGCCGTCATGATGGCCCTGCGCGGTGTCGTAGTAGAACTTGCGCAGTTCGTGCATCAGGCCGCGGGGCAGCGCGGCCTTGCGGTCTTTCTCCGTCTCTTCACGCTGGTAACGTGACAGCAGAAACGGCGTCACGCCGCCGCTGTGTGAAAAAATCCATTGGATGTCGGGAAACTTCGCCGCGCCGCCCTGAAACAGAAGGCTGACCATGGTGCGCGTGGTGTCCACCGGACCTTCGATGGCGTTGATGGAGATGTAGGGCATGATCTGCGAGCAGCAGGCCGGCGTGGCGGGATGGGTGTACACCACCGCCTTGCGGCGATTGAGTTCTTCCAGGATCGGAAAGGTTGCGGGGTCGCCCAGCAGCTTGCCGTTGTAGCTGGTCCACAGATAGATGCCGTCGGCTTTGAGCACATCGTAGGCATATTCGATTTCGCGCAGACTGGCCCCGATGTCCGGAAACGGAATGGAGGCGAAAGAGCCGAAGCGCCCCGGGTGGTCGCGCATGAGCTGCGCGGCGTATTCGTTGGAGAGGCGGGCGATCTTGCGCGAGCCGGCGGGGTCGTTGCCCCAGGCCTGCATTCCGGGATTGATCAGCGATGTGAAGCAGGTCGCGATACCGCTCTTGTCCATTTCATCGAGCGTGCCCTGAACCGACCATTTCGCGTGATTGCGCATCAGTGCGCGCAGTGCCGACGAGTAGCCCGGCGGTGCGAAGTGGTGGTGCACGTCAATACGGTACGGCTTTGCCGGTGTGCCGGTGGCGGCCGTCTGGCAGCCGGGCAGCAGTGTGGCTGCGCCAAGCGCGCCAAGGCCGGTGAGAAAGTGGCGGCGCGTTGGCGTGTTAATCTGAAAATCAGGACATGGGTTCATGCTTATTTTCTCCCTTTGGCAAGTGGCGCGACGGTGGGTTGCGCTACGCTCCACCCAAGCTACAAGTTCAAGAGTCTGGCGGCGTTGTTCCAGACGATCTGCTGTTTTTGCTCGGCGGTGAGTGATTTCACGCCGTTCAGGAAGCGTATCGGCTCCTCGTACGCGATGTCAAAGCAATAATCGCTGCCCACCAGAATGCGATCCGCGCCAACCAGCTTGATCAAATCTTCGAGCAATTCTTCGTCGTAGGTAATGGTGTCGTAGGTGAAGCGCTTCAGATAGCTGCTCGGCGGCTTGCTGATGGTTTTGCACTCCGCCCGGGTGTAAAAGCCGCGGTCCAGCCGACCGCGCAGAATCGGCAGCACGCCGCCGGCATGCGGCAGGCTCACTTCCAGTTTGGGGAACGCATCGAGTACGCCGCCATAAATCAGGTGTGAGGCCGCGAGCGCGGTATCAAACGGGTTGCCACAGAGGTTGATCAGGTAAAACTGTTTCATCCGCTCGTTGTTGATCATCATCGGATGCAGGAAAATCGGCAACCCCAGTGCCTCGCAGCGTTCGTATACCGGAAAGAAGCTGCGGTCCGACAACTCGCGGTCGCGCACGGCGGTGGCGAAGTACACGCCCTTGATGCCGGGTAGTCTGGCGGCGCGTTCAAGTTCCTTGACCGCCATCGACACGTTTTGCATCGGCAGGCAGGCAAAGCCGATCAGGCGATCGGGATGTTCTTTATGCGCGGCGCTGATGGCGTCGTTGAAGGCCACGCACAAATGCGTGCCGAGTTCGTCATCGGCCCAGTACACCATCGGCTGCGTCAGCGACAAGGCGTGCATGCCGACGCCTTGTTGATCCATGATTTTCAGGCGTTCGTCGAGGTCGATGAAGGTGCGCGTGATGGGACCGGTGCGCAAATGCAGACCCACCTGAATGAACGTCACACCCTTGTCGTCGACTGTGACCGTGGTGCCTACGCGCTTGCCGTGCTGCGCGATGAGATCGATATAGGCTTGTGGGAAATAATGCGCGTGGGTGTCGATGGTTTTAATCGGCGGCGCCATGGTGTCTCCTAGGACTACAGCAGCATGTTGATGTATTCCCACTCCGCCGGATCGACGGGCGTGATCGACAGCCGGTTGCCGCGCGCGAGGATACGCATGTTGGCGAGTGCCTTGTGCGAGCGCAGTTCCGGCAGGCCGATGGTGCGGGTCTTTTTGACGAATTTCACATCCACGTGCAGCCAGCGTGGATTGTCGCGCGTGGATTTTTCGTCGTAGTAGTGGCTCTTCCTGTCGAATTGCGTTTCGTCGGGATACGCGCGTTTACACACTTCGGCGATGCCGACGATGCCCGGTTCGTCGCAACTGGAGTGATAAAACAACACCTTGTCACCGACAGTCATCTGATCGCGCATGAAATTGCGCGCCTGATAATTGCGCACACCGGTCCACGGTGCGGTTTTATCCCTGGCGAGCTGGTCGATGCTGTAGGCCTCGGGCTCGGACTTCATTAACCAGTATCGCATTTACCCCGTCTCCCATAAAAAAATGCGGCCACGCCGCATTTTTCGATCTGCACTGCCTGTAAGGTTCCCCCGCCTGTGCCGTCAGGCCTCTTTCTTGAACCAAAGGTTCAAGGGGTCGCCTTCCGGACGCCTTCAGGTTCGTCCGCTTGGGACGCTCACACCGGCATCACTTGAGTCAGCAACCTAATACCACTTATTGGCTCAAAGAATTTAAGACCTTAACGAACACCGCAGGGGAATTGCTGAACGGCACGACCAGCTGCTGTTCAGAACAGTTTGGCCTGTTCCGCGATCGCCTGGTCGATGACCGTTTCCATTTGGGTCATTCTACGCTTGAAGCTGGCCATGTCAAAATCGCCGCCGACCTTGGCGCCCAGAAACTCATGCGTGATGTTCAGCGCCGCCATGATGGCGATGCGCTCGAGGCCGACGATCTTGCCCTGATCGCGAATTTCTTCCATGCGGCGGTTGAGGTAATCCACCGCCTCCAGCAGGCCGGCTTGCTCATCTTCCTTGCACGAGACGCGAAAGTTGCGTCCCATGATGGTGATCTGCAGCCCCTGGGGATCCCTGGGATCGGCGGCGCTCATGTGGCTTCTTTCGGCAGCTGTTGCAACAGGGCTTCGAGGCGTGTGGCAGCGCCGCCGATTTTGTCTTCCAGCTTGCGATTGGCGCTTAACGCGGAGGCGACTTCCTGGCGCAACTGATGGTTTTCCGCGCGTAACTGCTGGCACAGATTGACCAGTTGACTCAGCTTGTCCTCGAGAGATTTGAACTCCGCTTCCATGGGCCGCACTATAGTTGTAAAAATTCCATGTAGTCAACCAGTAACAGCGAAATGTGAATGTACTTTGGCAATTACGCATCAGGCCGTGTGTGCGTGCTAACATTCGTTCGTCCACGTAGCGCGCTCTCCGTAAGCGAACGTTGCGCGGACACGATACAGGGTGCCGGCGGTCGCTACCGATCGCTGGTTAAACGGGAAACCGGTGCGAGAAAAAGTATTTAAAAACAAATACTTATGTTCTCAAGGCCGGTGCTGCCCCCGCAACGGTAAGTGAACGCGATGTGCGCAATATGACATCGCGATGATGCGCCAGCAGGCCACTGTGAGTGTTGCTCATGGGAAGGCGGCGCATTTGATTCATGAGCCCGTATACCGGCCCGTACCGATGGATGGAAATACCGCGGGGAAGCGGTATGCCTGATCCATGCTCTCGCGGGCGGGTCGCGTCTTGTTCATTTCCCCATGGTGTTTCCAACGCGTTGTTTGGCGCGCGGCGGGCGTGCATAACCTGTGGGGCATTCATGAACAAGAAGACTGGCTTTGCCGCGACTACGTTCGCGCTGTGTTTGGGATTGTGTTCCATCGGGCGCGCGATGGCTGCGGAGGCGGCGAGCATCGGGCCACCGGTGGTGGTCACGGCCACGCGCTTTGAAGACGATGCGGCGCGTTATCCGGTTGGCACCAGCGTCATTACCGCTCAGGACATCGGGCGCAGTGCGGCGACCACGGTGCCGCAGCTGCTGCAGTCTCTGGCGGGCGTGCGAACGCGCGATCTGTCGGGTTCGCCCAATGTGCAGGTCGACATGCGCGGGTTCGGGCTGTTCGGCGACCAGAATACGCTGGTGCTGCTCGATGGGGTGCGCATCAGCGAGAATGAGCAGCTCACGGTCAACTGGTCGGCGATACCGCTGTCGTCGATCGAGCGCATCGAGATTGTGCGCGGCGCTGGCGCTGTGCTTTATGGGGCGGGGGCGACCGGCGGCACCATCAATATCATTACCCGGGCGCCCGAGCGTAACGCGCGTTCGGCGTATCTGGGGGGCGGCTTCGGCAGCCATCGCACGCGCGAAGCACAAGCCGGTGTAAACTTGGGGGGCGAGCATGCGGGCCTGAGCCTGCACGGCAGTCATTACGAGAGTGATAATTACCGCGCCAATAATCCCGTTCTCATCGACAACGCACAGGGCGACTTGCGCTGGCGCGGTGACGCCGGTTCTGTGACACTGAAGTTCGGCGCGAATGACCAGAAAACGGGCCTGCCCGGCGCCATCTCGGAGGCACAGATCGCCGCGAACCGGCGCCAAGCCGCGACGCCGAACGACTTTGCCACCCAGCGCGGCGGACATCTCAATCTCGCGGCGCAGACGCAGGTGCGGGGCGCGACGTTCGCCATGAATGCCGGGTACCGCGAGAAAGATACCACCTCGTCTTTTTTTGTGGGCACGCCGTTTCGCAATAACGTCGACACGCAAATGCAGGTGTGGACATTCGCGCCGCGGCTGCGCCTGCAACCGCGGTTCGGCGGCGGCGAACACAGCGTGGTGCTGGGCGCTGACGTCGAACGCTGGACGTTCGATGCCAACGCGCAGCCTTCGGTGGTGGGGCGACCGCACGCCACGCAGCGCAGCGATGCCTTGTATGCGCAATACACCGTGCGCTTCGCTGGCGCCACCACGCTGGCACTGGGCGCGCGCGAGCAGCGCGTGCGCTATGCCGTGAACGATGCAGTGCAAGCCGGCGCGGCAGGCGGGCGCAGCCGCACGCTGCACGCCTGGGATCTATCGGCGCGGCAGGCGCTGATGCCGGGCGTCAATGTATATGCCAGGATCGGCAGCAGTTTTCGCATTCCAAACGTAAACGACAACTACAATCTGTTTGCCGCCACCGTAAATGTGCTGGAACCGCAGACCGCGCGCGACGTTGAGGCCGGCGCGGAAGGCCGCATTGGCGCGCTGCGGTATCGCCTTGCGGCGTACCGCTTGGAGGTGCGCAACGAAATCTTCTTTGACCCGCTGGCGTTCAGCAATCGCAATCTGCCGCCGACACGGCGTCAGGGATTCGAGGCCGAGGGGCGGTGGCAAGTCAACGCGTCGGTCGACGCGCATGCCAACTACACCTACGCCGATGCGCGGTTTCGTGACGGGCAGTTTGGCGGCACACCCATCGCGGGAAACCGCGTGCCGCTGGTGCCGCGGCATGCCGTGAACGCCGGGCTGGGCTGGGCGTTCCTGGCCAATGCGCGCGCGGACGTCGAGGCGCGATACATTGGCAGCAGCCCGTTTGACGGTGACGAGAGCAATACCTTCGGCCACCGCATGCCTGGCTATACCGTGGTCGACCTCAAGCTCGGCGTGCGCGCAGGCAGCTGGCAGATCAACGCCGGCGTGCGCAATCTTTTCGACAAGAAATATTTCAGCTATGGCGTGTACACGGGATTTCCCACGTATGCGGCCTTGCCCGCGGCCGGACGCGCGCTGTTTGCCACGGCGCAATATACGTTTCGATAGGGGCGTACGCTGCGCACGCGGAAGGGATGAGTCTAAGTATTTGAATTAACATAAATAATTTGCTATCTTCGCCGGGTGAGTCAACCTTCGCCAGCGCCGCGTCCGCTTTCCAGTACTGAGCTCTATCTGCGATTGGTGCGCTATGTCGCCCCCTATCGCGGGGTGTTTGTCGCGGCAATTCTGGCGACAATGGTCGTGGCGCTGACCGAACCCCTGTTGCCGGCCATCATGAAGCCCTTGTTCGATGGCGCCTTCGTCGACCGCGACGCGGCCATCATTCGCTGGATGCCGCTGGCAATCATCGCGATCACGGTGGTGCGCGGCCTCGCGGAGTATGCGGCGTCCTACGGCATGGCGTGGGTGGGCAACCGGCTGGTGATGGATTTGCGCCAGCGCATGTTTACCCGCCTGCTCGAACTACCGGCGCATTACTACGACAATCAGGTATCGGGCAACCTGATTTCCAAGCTCACCTACGATGTGACGCAGGTGACGGCCGCGGCGACCAGCGTGCTTACCGTGCTGTTCAAGGACTCGCTGGCGATCATCGGTTTGCTGGGCTGGATGATGTGGATCAACTGGAAACTCACCTTGCTGTCACTGGTGATGACGCCGTTGATCGTGATCGTTGCGCGGCTGATCAGCGTGCGGCTGCGGCACATGAGCCGCAACGCGCAGGGGGCGATGGGCGATCTCACCCAGGTCATCCAGGAAGCCATCGAAGGCCACCGCGTGGTCAAAATCTACGGCGGGCAGAACTACGAAGCCAACCGCTTCGAGGCGCAAACCAACAATTTGCGGCGGTATCTGATGAAGCAGGCCGCTGCAGGTGCGATCAGCGTGCCGGTGGTGCAATTGATCGCGGCGTTCGCGCTGGCGTTGATGATTTATGTGGCGACGCAACCGACCGGCGGCGATGGCACAACCGTCGGCGGCTTTGTGTCGTTCATCACCGCGATGCTGATGCTGACCTCGCCGCTAAAGCGTGTCACCAACATTAACGAGCCGCTGCAGCGCGGGCTGGCGGCGGCCGAGTCCGTGTTCGCCCTGATCGACCAGATCGGAGAGGGCGATAGCGGTACCCAGCACATCGAGCGCGCGCAGGGCGAAATCCGCTTCGAGGGTGTGAGTTTTCAGTACGAGGGGGCGGCGCGGCCCACGCTGGCAGGCATCAACCTCACCATCAAACCGGGAGAAACCGTGGCGCTGGTGGGCGCCTCGGGTGCGGGCAAGACCACCATTGCCAACATGGTGCCGGGGTTTTACCGGCCCACCGCGGGACGTATCTTTCTCGACGGGCATGATCTTTCCACGCTCAGGCTGGCCAGCCTGCGCGCCAACGTCGCACTGGTAAGCCAGGACGTGGTGCTGTTCAACGATACCATTGCCGCCAACATAGCGTATGGCGCCATGAACGGTGCGACAGGAGAGGCCATAACCGCCGCGGCGGACGCTGCCCACGCCACCGAATTCATAGTGCGCATGCAGGACGGGTTCGCCACGCAGGTGGGCGAAAACGGCGTCAAGCTGTCGGGCGGCCAGCGCCAGCGCATCGCCATTGCGCGCGCGTTGCTCAAGAACGCGCCGGTGCTGGTGCTGGATGAGGCGACCTCTGCGCTGGATTCCGAAGCCGAGCGCCACGTGCAGGCCGCTCTGGAAATGCTGATGCGCGGGCGCACCACGCTGGTGATAGCGCATCGGCTGTCCACGGTGGAGCATGCGCACCGCATCGTGGTGCTGGACAAGGGGCAGATCGTGGAGATCGGGACGCATGGGGAACTGCTGGCGCGTGGCGGTATCTATGCCCGATTGCACCGGCTGCAATTTGCGGTGCAGGCACCGGTGTCGTAATCGCCTTTCCCGCCCCCGAGAACCGTCCTGTCACAACATGCAAAATAAAAGCGCGGTTGCGGAACATTATCTGACCCTGACGATACTCACCGCCTATCCCATGCTGGTGCTGGTGATGCGCGGGTCGATGGGTGCGCTCTTCTTTATGATGGTGGCGCTCTCGTTATGGTCGTTGGCCCAGCTCAGAACATGGCGTCCGATTGGGCAATGGCGCGCGGATACGAAGGCCTTCACACTGACGATGGCATCTGCTGTCGTGGTCATTTTGCCTGCCCAAATCTACCACCATGAGTTGAGCTGGCAACCCTATGACGAGGCGGTAAGGCTGCTGCTGGCGGTGCCGGTTTATCTCGCGATTCGTGCGGGTAGGACGCCGGTGACCCAGGTGCTTGGCTTGTCCATGCCGGCGGGCGCCATACTCGCCGTGATCGTGGTGGGCGGTGCGCCGGGCGCCACCATGGAGGTCCGCCTGGGATCCTATTTTCTGAACGTGATTCACTTTGGTGACCTTGCCCTGATGCTCGGCTTTCTCTCGCTGTTCAGCATCCAGTCCGGGGAGGCACGCGCGCCGGTTTCGATTGGTCTGAAGTTGTGCGGATTGTTTGCCGGTCTTTACCTGTCTTATCGAAGCGGCACCCGCGGGGGATGGCTGGTGGTGCCAGTGCTGCTGGTGTTATGGGTTACCCTCGGTCTGAGGACAAACCTGCGCATGCGAATGCTGGCCGGATTGGGACTGTTCGCCGTTATCGGCATCGCAAGTGTCGCCATGTTCGACATGATTCAGCTACGGGCGATGCAAGCACAATCCGACGTCGCAGCCTATGCGCACGGCCACAAAGACACCTCCATCGGCCTGCGATTGCAGATCCTGTATGGCGTGGCGTACATTTTGCAGCACAATCCACGGTTTTGTGCGGGGCAGCATGGCTACAAGGCCACATTGACTGCACTCGGACACGCGGGTGCGATCACTGGCGAGGCCGTGAATCTCGGAATTGCGGAAGTTCACAACCAGATACTGAGTTACGCCGTAAAGTACGGCCTGCCTGGATTGCTCAGTGGCTTGGCGATTCACCTGGTGCCCCTGGCGATTTTCTGGCGTGTCTTTCGCATCGCGCAAGGGGACGCGCGGTCGGCGGCATTGATGGGCATTTGTCTGGCAACCGGATTTTTCGTTTTTGGCCTCAGCGTGGAAATACTTAATTTGAAGCATACAGTAACGTTTTACAGCATGACGCTGGCAGTGCTGCTGGGTGCCGCGACGCGCTGCGACACAACTGGCACATTACGCACGCAAGCATGACAAACCATCCGGATTACGCCATCACATTTGCCTGCTACAACCAGGTCGAATACACACGCCGTTGCGTCGACAGCCTGTTTGCGACAGGGGTCGACCCCGCGCGCATCGTGGCGGTCGACAATGGTTCAGCCGATGACACGCGTTCCTATCTCGAATCGCTGGAGCTGGGGCCATGCGTGTTCAATAAAGGCAACCTCGGCTGCGGCGTCGCCTGGAATCAGGGCGCGCTGGCCTTGCAGGCCGAGTGGACAGTGGTGATGAATAATGATGTGGTGGTTACGCCGGGTTGGCTTGCGGCGCTGATCGATTGCGCGCGCGAGCATGAGTTGAAATTGGTATGCCCCTCCATGATCGAAGGCGCGCTGGATTACGATTACATTGCATTTGCGAGTGAGGCAGCCCGGCGCATGAAGGGCGCGCTGCGCGCCGGCGACCGTCACGCGGTTTGCATGCTGATCCATGCCTCGGTGTGGATGGACGTTGGCTATTTCCGCTCAGTGCCCAAGTTGTTTGGATTTGAAGATACGTTGTTTTTCGACGAAATTCGCAAAGCGGGCATGGCGGTGGGAACGACCAGCACGTCGTGGTTGCACCATTTCGGCTCGGTGACGCAAAGCGCAATGAAAAAGGATTTGAAATTATCGGAGCGCGACGGCCTCGGCGCGCGCAACAACAAGGCGCTGCTCAATCAAAGCTGGGCGCAACGCAAACTGCTCAAGCTGCGCAGAAGCCGGCAGCTGCGTGCCTGGCGCGGCGAGGAACTCGCCGCGTACGGCATGACAATGCATGGCGAACGCAGGGACGGCGCATTCCATTGGCTTTGACGACGATAATGCGGCGGAAAATACCTGCAACGATTTCCGGCGCGGCGGCCGTATGAAATGTGTCATTCTGGGTGGTGCGGGATTTATCGGCTCGCATCTGGCGCCCGTTCTCCTCGCGGCAGGACACGTGGTTCGTGTTTTCGACCGACCGGACCGTGACCGCACACAGGCATTTCCGTGGCGCAACGATGTCGAATGGTGCGAAGGGGATTTCGTCAACCCCGTCGATACGGAGCGCGCGCTCGCAGGACAGGATATTGTCTATCATCTGGTGTCGACGACGCTGCCCCGGACTTCGAATGAAAATCCGGTCTACGATGTCGAATCGAATCTCGCGGGCAGTTTGAGTCTGTTGCAGTTGGCGGTGCGCAATCAAGTGCGCAAGGTGATTTTTGTTTCGTCCGGCGGCACGGTGTATGGCATTCCCAGGCAGATACCGATACCAGAGACGCACGCGACAGACCCGTTGTGTTCTTACGGCATTTGCAAACTGGCCATTGAAAAATATCTCCACCTGTTCCACGCGCTGCATGGGCTCGCGTATTGCGTCCTCAGGCTGTCGAATCCGTTCGGCGAACGCCAGCGTATCGCATCCGCGCAAGGTGCAGTCACGACATTTCTGCACAAGGCGTTGACCGGGGAGATGATCGAAATCTGGGGCGACGGCAGCGTGGTAAGAGATTACATTTACGTTGATGACGTCGTGCTGGCGCTGATGGCGGCTATCGATCCGCGGACGGATGGGCACGTTATCAACGTGGGCAGCGGCATGGGGCAGAGCCTGAACGATATCCTGGCGGCGATCGAGACATTGACGAGCGTTCCGGTGCGGCGCCGCTATACCATGGGGCGGCCGTTCGATGTGCCCGTCAATATTCTGGATATTTCGCGCGCGCAATCGGTTCTGGGCTGGCGGCCCGGGATATCGTTTGCCGAAGGTCTCGCACGAACAGCGAACGGGTTGTCGGCGAAGTTCTGAGCGTCTGTTGCAGGTTTCGGCGTCATGTCAGGCCGAGCAGGCCACGAATTTTCTGCACAACCAATGCGGCGGACAGGGATTGCAGGCAGTCGCTGGGGCTTTCGAGGTGCCGACCACAACCTTCAAACTTGCACGGCACGCAGGCAGCTCGCCCCTGAATCAGCAGCACATTGCCCTGACGCTGGTCGCCGAGGCGCCGCCACGGATTGGCTGTTGCCGGTTGTTGTTGCGGCCATGGTCCCCATTTGACGGGATCAGAGGGTCCGAACAGTGCCACCGTCGGCACGCCGGAGGCGGCGGCAAGGTGCGTGATCGACGTGTCAGGCCCTACATAGCACTTCGCGCGCGCAAGCAGCGCGGCGGTACCGCCCAGTGACAGTTGGCCGGCGAGGTTCAGTGTGCCAGGCGCGTCGCGTGCGATGGACGCCGCGTAAGCGTGTTCGTCGGTGCCGGGACCCCCGCTGAGTACCACGCGAAAACCCTTGTCATTGAACCACCGTGCAACGGCAATCCAGCCTTCTTCGTGCCACATCTTGTAGCGAAATTTCGGATACGGGTGCAATACGGCCAACGGCGCTTGTGCCTCGCCAAGTAGCGTATCGACCGTGTCCGCATCTTCGGCCAGCCAGGCCGTAACCACGACCGGCAGAGGTCGTATATTCAGCGCCACCGCCAACGCGAGGTGCGCGCGTACGGTATGAGTGTCGTTTGAGTCAAAAGGCACCCATTGGCCCAGCAATTTTTTCTTCCACGCCTGGTCTGGCTGATCTGCCAACAGACCAACGCTACGCCGTCCGGCCAGCGCCGCACAGAGCGTGGAACGGTCGCTGGGCACCAGCGATAGCGCAAGGTCATAGCGACGGAACAGCCGTGCCAGCAGTGCGAGGCTGGTGGTGACGGCAGCGCCCCCCGCGATCGTCAGCACTTGATTCAGGTCGGGATTGCCTTTCAGCACGCCCTGGGTGCCGGCGAACACCAGCGCGTCAATGCGCGCACCAGGCCATGCCTGCTTTAACGAGCGGATCAGCGGCGTTGCAAGTAGCACGTCGCCAATGCGCCGGGTGACCACCACCAGTATGTGCCGCGGCGGTGCGTCCGCGCTCGACGGGCCAGCGCTCATTGATATTGCTTGAGCCCGAGTTGCGCCTCGATATGCGTCGATTGCTTAAGCAGTTCAAGTCGCCGCTGGTTTTCGGCCAGACGGCTGCGATCGTTCTCGCGGTGCCACAAATGCAGCACCGGTGCGGCAAAGCGCGCGTTTTTGTGCTTGATGTTCGCCCGCAACAGCCGGATTACCAGGTCCGAATCTTCCATCCCCCAGCCCGCGTAGGTTTCGTCCATGCCGTTCACAAGCTGCAGGTCGTCGCGCCATACGCCCAGATTACAGGTCTTGCAGCCTTTCCAGCGCCCTGGCCGCAGCCCGCGCCAGGCACCGTCCGGCAGGCGCAGCAGCGGCTGAATCCGGTTGATGTCTTTGTGCAGCCACGCGGATAGCCACTGTGACAGTCTCCAGGTGTGAACAGGGGTTTTCCCGGCGAGCACCCGGCGCGTGAAGTGTTCGCTCAGCAAGACGCGGTTGCCGGCGAGGAAATGGCCGCGTTGCGCCAACCTGCGGTGGCCGGACACCAGCCATGGCATGGGTATGCAGTCGCCATCCGTATAAATGACGTAATCGGCATCGGTTTTCGCCAGCGCCTTGTTGCGGATGGTAGCCGCGCGATAGCCCTGGTTGTCCTGCCAAACGTGATCGATGCGAAAGGTTGCCCTGCGCTGGTATTCGCGTACCACTTCCTGCGTCGCTTCCGCGGATCCGTCATCCGCCAGGATGATCTCGAAATTTCCCTCGTCCTGCGCAAGGTAACCCTCGAGCAACGCGGCCAGCGCATCGGGCCGGTTGTAGGTGGCGGGAATGACGGCGATCTTCACCGCGACTTGTTTCCCAGCAGCATCAGCTTGACGTAACGGTAGTACGTGCCTTCGGCATTGGAGACGGCAAGCATAAAGCCTTCGCGACCATCGAGAAATCCGGCGCGCAGTATGTACGTGCGCAAAAACGCCCAGCCGCCGTGAAAAATCGCGGTGCCCAGCGATGCGCGTTTGCCGCGCTCAAAATTGAATCGCGCCCCGGCCGAGGAATAGCCATTGATCTTGTTAATCACGTGTTCCAATGTGGGCATTGGATCATGCCGCAGGGGCTGCTGCAATCTGCCAATGGTTCCGTTGACGACGAACCGATCGTGCATATGATCTTCCGCAAAGTGCCCGGCACCCTTGCGAAAAAGCCGGATCACCGGATCGGGCCACCAACCCGAATGCCGCATATCACGCCCGCAAAAATTGGACAATCGCGGCACGGCAAAGGCCACGGTGTCACCGGCTTTCGCCATGGCGGTTTCAATTTCCACGCGCAGTTCCGGGGTGACCCACTCGTCATGGTCTAGCGCCAGCACCCAGTCGCGCGTGGTGCGATCGAGCGCGCGGTTTTTTTGCTGCCCGTAACCCGGGAAATCGGACGTTTGCGTAACCTGGGCGCCCAGCTCCCTGCAAATGTCGCAGGTGCGGTCGGTGCTGCCGGAATCGACGACAATAATTTCATCGGCCCAGGTCACGGACTCAACGCAGCGGCGGATCAGGGGTTCGCCGTTTTTCACAATGATTGAAATCGAAAGCGTCATTTTCGAGCCGGGATGTGCTCTGGCCGGTTTTCGAGAATGACGTATTGTAATTCACGGCGCTGCAAATGAAAATATCTAAGCATTTGTTTTTAAACAATTATTTATTGGCTGTCCGATTGAGGTACCAGCGCCACCCAGGGTAGTGCAAGCGCTGTACCGGTATCGGCTGGCGGGTCGGGACACTAAGTGTCCCAACCCATTAATATCGATACAACATTGCCGAGAATCGCCACCATGCTTTGTCGCCGTGCTCGCCGTGCTCGCCGGGTTCCCAACCCGGCTGCGCGCGGCTTCGCGCCTGGCAGC
>CADECM010000043.1:36470-46425 GCA_902825845.1 uncultured beta proteobacterium | reverse complement strand
TGCCCGCGGCCTTGGCGATGGCGGTAAATCCGGTGGTGGTCACCACCACGCTGGGTATGCCCAACTTTTCAGCTTCTGCGGCCGGCCTCACCGAGGCCGGAGTGCAGGTGCCTCACACGCCGTTGCCGGTGATGATCGCGTCGCAGCCACATTCCTTCGCCAGCGCGGCGGCTTCCGCCGCGGCCTTTTTCTGCGACACCGGATCGCCGCCGACGTAAATGATCGGAAACTGATCAAAGGGGATGATCTTGATGCCGGGGTAACGCTCCTTGAACAGCCGGCGATAGGCGCCAAACATCTGTTCGCCCTTGAAGTGATTGTTGTAGACCTCGCCGATGGTCTTGCCTTCCAGCGTATCGAGATGCCGGCTGACGCCGCCGGCGGCTTTGAGTTGCAGGCCTTCGGGGCTGATGACGCCCATTTTCTGGTTCATGGTTGTTCCTTGCTAATCCGCCTTGAGTTTAAGCTGCCGCACCATATTGCCCCACTTCACGTTCTCCGAGCGCAAAAAGGCGGCGTATTGATCTGGCGAACTGCCGACTATTTCCAGCCCGAGCTTGGCAAACTGCTCCTTCACCGCGGGCTGTGCCAGCGACTGATTGAGATCGCCATAAATCCTGTTGATCACCTCCGCCGGCGTGCCCGCCGTAGTGAGCAGGCCGAACCAGGTCACCACTTCATAGCCGGGCAGGCCTGTTTCCGCGATCGTCGGGAACTCCGGCGCGATGGCCGAGCGTTTGGATCCGGTGATCGCGATGCCGCGCAGCTTGCCGGCCTTCACGTACTGCAGCAGCCCGGAAATGCTGGCGGTAAACAGCGGCACCTGTCCGCCGAGAATATCGATCACCGCCGCGCCGTCGCCCTTGTAGTGCACCGGCACCATGTCGATTTTGGCCATGCTTTTCAGCAGTTCCGTCGACATATGCGGCGACGAACCGATGCCGCCGGTGGCGAAGTTGACCACACCCGGTTTCGCCCTCGCGAACGCTATCAGCTCCTTCACCGTTTTCACATTGAACGACGGGTGCACCACCATCAGCAGCGGATTGTGCGCGACCAGGGTGATGGTGGCGAAAGCCTTCACCGGATCGTAAAGCGGCTTGCTGTACATATAGGGCGCGACCGCATGCGTGGTCTGGCTGGCAATGTAAAGCGCGTAACCGTCGGGCGGCGCTTTCGCCACCGCGTCGGCGCCGATCATGCCGGTGGCGCCGGCGCGGTTTTCCACGATGAACTGGCGGCCCATACGCTCAGTGAGTTGCGCCGCGACAATGCGCCCGACAATGTCCGATGGTCCGCCGGCGGCGAATCCGACGATGACGCGCACCGGCTTGGCCGGGTATTGCTGGGCTGCGGCAAGGGACGCGCCCAACAGCAAGGCGCAGGGTACAAACTTCGCAAGATTCATGATCGCTCCGCAGTGATTGTCTAGTTTGCCGCCGCCAGCACCATGTCCGCGCCCTTTTCGCCGATGGCGATCGACGGAATATTGGTGTTCGACGACGGAATGGTCGGGCAGATCGACGAATCGATCACGCGTAATCCCTCGAGCCCGCGCACGCGCAGTTGCGGATCGACCACCGCTGCTTCGTCCATGCCCATTTTGCAGGTGCCGACCATGTGCCAGCTGGTCTGAATGGTGCCTTTCATGTAATCAAGCAGACCGGCATCGTCCTGCACCTCGGGGCCGGGACGGGTCTCGCGCACGATCATTTGCTGCATTGCCGGTTGCTGCGCCACCTTGCGCGCGACGCGCATGCCGTCGAGGAAGGTCTGCACATCCGCCTCGTGCGACAGGTATTTCGGGTCCATCGCCGCCTGCTGCAACGGGTCACTGGATTTGATATGGCAGGTGCCACGCGAGTACGGCTGCAGCACCGTGATGCCGAAGGTAAAGCCCGGATGCGGATCGAGCCCCTTGTCGGGCGTGCGTGCATAGCGGTCGCGGCCGGACAGCGGCAGAAGACGCAACACCAGGTCGGGCTGCCCGGTCTTGTCGCTGCTGCGGTGGTTCATCTGCGCGGTGGCCGAACAAATGGTGAGCAGGCCTTCGCGCTTGAACATGAAACGCAGGCCTTCCTTCAGCTTGCGCAGCGGACTGCGCAGCACGTCGTTGATGGTGATCGGCTGTGCGCACTCGTAGGTGATGCGCGTGTTGGGATGATCGCGCAGATTTTCACCCACGCCGGGCAGATGGTGCTGCACGGCGATGCCATGTTGTTGCAGCACGGCACTGTTGCCGATGCCCGACAGTTCGAGCAGCTTGGGCGAAGCCAGCGGGCCTGCCGACAGGATCACTTCCCGTTTTGCCTTCACCTGCAGATTGGTATCGCCCAGGCGGAACGCCACGCCAGTCGCGCGTTTGCCCTCCATCACGATGCGGGTGACGATGGCGTTGGGCAGCACGGTCAGATTCTGGCGCTTGAGCGCCGGGTTGAGATAGCCCACCGGCGTGCTGTTGCGCCAGCCGTTGCGCGTCGAATACTGCAGGTAGAACGCGCCCTCGTAACTGCCGTCGTTGTAGTCGTCAAGCTGGCGGTAGCCCGCCTCGCCGCAGGCTTCCAGAAACGCGTCCGACAGCGGATCGAATTTGGTGAGCGGCGTGCAGTGAATCGGCCCGCCGCTGCCGCGCACGTGCTGGTCGCCCTCGGGAAAATCCTCCAGGCGCTTGAAGATCGGCAGCATGTCCTCATAACCCCAGCCGTCGCAGCCGAGCGCGCGCCAGTTGTCATATTCCTTGGGGTCGCCGCGCACAAACAGATTGCCGTTGATCGAACTGCAGCCGCCGATCACGCGCCCGCGCGTCCAGCGCTGCGGCTGGCCGTTCAAATGCATCTGCGGCTCGGTCATGTAGGGCCAGATCAGGTTCTCATCATTCAGCACATGCGCCACGAACAGCGGCACCTTGATGTTGAAACTGGTGTCGCGTCCGCCGGCCTCCAGCAGCAGCACGCGATGCCGGCCATCGGCTGACAGCTTCGCCGCCATCACGCAGCCCGAAGAACCTGCGCCGATCACCACATAATCAAACTCAGCGCCGTCCGGCAGCGATTGAACGTACATGGCTCAGCCCTCCTGCGATTATAAATTATTGTTTAAAAACAGATACTTATATAATTCCCTATTGCGCCGGAATTTTCGCCTCGCGGATCACTTTGGCCCACTTGGGAATCTCCGCCATCACATACTGACGAAACGCGTCGCTGCCACCCGCAACGGGATCGATCCCCTGCGCCGACAGGCGATTCTTCATATCGGCTGTTGCCAGCGCCTTGACCATGTCGCCACTCAGGCGCGACACGATGGGTGCCGGCGTGGTGGCGGCCATGACCAGCCCGTACCATGAGCTCGCTTCGTAACCCGCGACACCGGCCTCGTGCACCGTGGCGACGTTGGGCAGCGTCGCGCTGCGTTTCAGCGACGACACCGCGAGCGCGCGCAAACGGCCCTGCTGAATCTGCGACAGCGTCGATGCAATCGAGCTGAACATCAGCTGCGCCTCGCCGCTGACCGTGGCGATGGTCGAAGGCGCGCCGCCCTTGTAGGGCACATGCACCATGTCGACGCCGGTCATCGACACCAACAGTGCCATCGCCAGATGCGTGATATTGCCGGTGCCGCCGGAAGCGTAGTTCAGCTTGCCCGGATGGGCACGCGCCAGCGCAATCAGTTCCCGCACATTGCGCGCGGGCAGCGAGGGATGCACCACCAGCGCCGAGGGCCCCATGCCGATCAGCGACACAAAGGCAAAATCCTTGCGGATATCGAACGGCAGCCGCGAAAACAGCGACGGTGTCGCCAGCGTCGCATTGGCGAGATAGATCGAGTAGCCGTCCGCCGCGCCGCGCGCCACCATGTCCGCGGCCACATTGCCGGCAGCACCGGGCCGGTTTTCCACCAGCACCGATTGTCCCAGTGATTCCGTGAGCTTTTGCGCGGCGGCACGCGCCGCGATGTCGGTGGCGCCGCCCGGCGCAAATCCGGAAACGATACGCAAAGGGCGCGACGGCCATGGCGGCGCTTGCGCGCCAGCGGTGATGCTGGAGGCGAGCAGGACGAGCGCGACTGTGGCGGCGGTGTGTTGGATGTGCATCATGATGACTGGAATTTACCAGCACAGGCCATGCCCTGCCAGCGCGACTACGCGCGGCGCGCGAGTGCCGCGCAATCTGCGGTATAGTTCAGCATCGCATGCATGTCGTTATTACGAACGATTGAACGCCCTTCCACGGCATGAGATGCGCCCGGGAGTGGCAGCCACTTTGCGCAGGCCATGATCACGCGCGATGCCGACGGGTCCACAGACGGTCGGCTTTTCACAACGGAGGATTGATTTGAAAGCAGCAAGCAAGGCCGCCGCGCCAACGTGGCCGATGGACATCTACAAAGTCTTCAAACAGGTCGGCATCCGCCAGGTGGCCTACGTGCCCGACGCGGGACATACCCAACTCATCAAAAGCTGTCATGCCGACAAACACATGCGCGCCATTTCGCTGACGACCGAGGAGGAAGGGGTCGCCATGCTCGCCGGCGCGTGGCTGGGCGGCGACCGCGGCGCCCTGCTGATGCAATCCTCCGGCGTGGGCAACTGCATCAACATGCTCGGCACCATCCGCGAGTGCCGCTTTCCCCTGCTGACGCTGGTCACCATGCGCGGGGAATGGGGCGAATTCAACCCGTGGCAGCTGCCGATGGGCCAAAGCACCCCGCGCGTGCTGGAAGACATCGGCATGGTGGTTGAACGCGTCGACGACAAGTCGCTGATTGGCGAAACCGTCTTCGCGTGCGCACAAATGGCATTTCACACCAACCGCGCCGTGGCCGTGCTGATCGGGCAACGCGTGGTGGGGTTCAAGGACTGGAGCAAATAACATGGCGAATAAATCCACGCTCGACCGCCGCGTGGCGGTGAAGGCAATCCTTGGCGAACGCGGCGACAGTCTGCTGGTGACCGGCCTTGGTTCATCCTGTTACGATGCGGGCACGCTCGATCACCCGCTGACCTATTATCTGTGGGGCGGCATGGGCGGGGCCGCAATGATCGGCGTCGGCCTCGCGCTGGCGCAACCGAAACGCCGCGTGCTGGTGATCACCGGTGACGGCGAAATGCTGATGGGGCTGGGCTCGCTCGCCACCATCGGCGCGGAAAAAATCCGCAACCTGTCGATTGTGGTGATCGACAATGAGCTGTACAGCGAAACCGGCATGCAACCCACGCACACCAGCCGCGGCGTTGATCTGGCGGGCGTGGCCAAGGCCGCCGGATTTGCCACCACCGGCACCATTGCCACGCTGCCGCAACTCAAGACCTGGATTCCCCAGCTCTACAACACACCGGGGCCGCTCTTTCTCGACATCAAGGTCAACGCCAACCGCTACCCGCTGTCGATACGGCTGCGCGACGGCGCGCACATCAAGAACCGCTTTCGCGAAAGCCTGCTGGGCGCAAAAGCTTTCGAGTAAACACCGGGAGGACATCATCATGACTGCTGCCGCCATGGATCAGGATCACGCGCTCGATTTCGAGGTGGTGCCCTTAGCTGCCCCGCTGGGTGCGGAAATTCGCGGGCTCGACCTGCGCAAACTCAATGGCGCCACGTTCAGGCGCCTGCATGCCGCGTGGCTGCAGCATCTGCTGCTGCTGATCCGCGGCCAGACCATTACGCCGGACGACCTGGTGACGCTGATCAAGCACTTTGGCACGCCGGTGTCCTCCTCCAATCTGCATCAGCGCGACCTCAAGGAGCGCACTGCGAATGCCTTGTTCAACCTGCCGCCGGAAGTGACGGTGGTCACCAACCTGACGCAGGACGGCAAACCGGTTGGCATTCTGGGCGATGGCGAATTGTCCTGGCACCTGGATTTTTCGTTCAAGGAGCGGCCGACCGCGGCGCGCATGCTGGTGGCCATTGATGTGCCGCCGCTGGAGAAAGGCGGCAACACCCAGTTTCTCAACGCCTGCGCTGCCTACGACGCGCTGCCCGATGCACTGAAACGCAGGATCAGCGGCAAGACCATCAAGCAGGGCAACATCGTCGATACCGCGATGAAACTGCGCCCCGGCGCATCGCTCAGCGATGACATCCGTACCACGCCCGGCCCCAGCCATCCGATCATCGCCACTCACCCGCTGACTGGCGCCAACATCCTGTTTCTCGGCCGCCGCCACGCGGCCTACGTGAACGGCATGACGCTGGCGGATTCGGAGGCGCTGCTGAACGAATTGTGGGCGCACTGCACGCAACCGCAGTTTATTTATGAACATCGCTGGCAAAAAGGCGATGTCGTGGTGTGGGACAATCACGCCACCCTGCATCGCCGCGATGCATTCGATTCGCAGGAGCGGCGCGTGCTGTACGCCGCACAGGTGGAGGGCCCGCGGCCGGTGGAGGCGCCGGATGCGTTGACGCGGGCACCGCATGGACGGGCGCAACTCACCAAATGAGACGTGCCGTACACCGCACGCAAGAAGGCACGAGCGCGAGGTCTGCGCAAGTCGCAAACCGGTGCGGAGTTACTGCTATGGCAACGATTGAGAGATCGCAATGCCGCGAAATTCAAGTTTCGCCGACAACATTCGTTTGGCCCCTATTTTCCCGACTTCGTTTGCGTGGCGAAGTGGCTTGTTATTGAAGTGGACGGTAGCCAGCATATGCTGCAATCTACCTATGATGACAGGCGTACGGCTTGGTTGAAATCAAAGGGATTTCGTGTGCCGCGGTTCTGGGACAATGACGTGTTGACCCGGATCGACTCCGTAATGCAAGTCATATTGGAAGCGCTATCCAGCCCCTCACCCTAGCCCTCTCCCCAATTCTGGGGAGAGGGAATTGGCACTTGGGTCCGGCGAACCCTGCAGACCGCTCCCTCGCCCTGGAAACGGGGAGAGGGTTGGGGTGAGGGGCTGTATCCGGACCCCAGGAATTTGAAAGGTCATCTATGGACACACCACCGCTCACCAAATACCAAATGGTCATCAACGGCCAGCCGGTCGATTCCGCCTCAGGCCAGCACTTCGAAAGCGACAACCCGTTCCTCGGCAAACCCTGGGCGCTGATCCCACGCGGTAACGCGGAAGATGCAAACCGCGCCGTTGAGGCCGCACACAAGGCGTTCACCGCGGGCGAATGGCCGAAGATGAACGCCTCGAAGCGCGGCGCGCTGCTACGCAAGCTGGGCGACCTCATCACCGACAAATCCGAATTCCTTGCCGAAATCGAAGTCCGGGATAACGGCAAGCTGTACGCCGAGATGAGCGCGCAGACCGCTTACATGGCGCAGTGGTATTACTATTTCGGCGGCCTCGCCGACAAGATCGAAGGCGCGGTGATTCCCATCGACAAGCCCGACACCTTCAACTTCACGCGCCACGAGCCGCTGGGCGTGATCGCAATGATCATTCCCTGGAATTCGCCGCTGCTGCTGCTGGCATGGAAACTCGCACCGGCGCTCGCCGCCGGCAACACGGTGGTGATCAAGCCCTCCGAGTTCACCTCGGCCTCCACGCTGGAATTCATGAAGCTGATCGAAGCCGCCGGTTTTCCGCCGGGCGTGGTGAACGTGATCACCGGCTACGGCGCGGAAGCCGGCACGCCGCTGGTCGAGCATCCGCGGGTGGCCAAGGTGGCGTTCACCGGGTCCGATACCACTGGTCAGAAGATCTACGAGTCTGCCGCGCGCGGCCTCAAACGCGTATCGATGGAACTCGGCGGCAAGTCGCCCAATATCGTGTTCGATGATGCGCACCTCGACAACGCGGTGAAGGGCGTGATCTCGGGCATCTTCGCCGCCACAGGGCAGACCTGCATCGCCGGCTCGCGCCTGCTGGTGCAGCAGAGCATTCACGATCAGTTCGTCGACAAACTCGTGGCCTTCGCCAAAACGGCGAAAATGGGCGATCCGATGAACATGGACACCCAGGTCGGCCCGGTCACCAACAAACCGCAGTTCGAAAAAATCCTGCGCTACCTCGATATCGCGAAAAACGAGGGCGCGAAGGCGCTGCTCGGCGGCACGAAGGCGACACGCCCCGAATGCGGCAGCGGCTGGTTCGTCGAGCCCACCATCTTCGGCGGCGTGAGCAACAACATGCGCATCGCGCAGGAAGAAGTGTTTGGCCCGGTGCTGTCGATCATCCCGTTCAAGGATGAGGACGAGGCCATCGCCATCGGCAACGACGTGGTATTCGGCCTCGCCGCCGGCGTGTGGACACAAAACATGCGCCGTGCCTTTTTGATGAGCGAAAAACTGCAGGCCGGCACGGTGTGGATCAACACCTATCGCGCGGTGAGCTACATGTCGCCGTTCGGCGGCTACAAGCGCTCCGGCCTCGGCCGCGAAAGCGGACAGGAGATGATTTACGAGTATTTGCAGACCAAGAGCGTGTGGATTTCCACTGCTACTGAAGTGCCGAATCCATTCATATTGAGATAGCTTGAGAAACCATTTTTGACGCAGATGAACACAGATTTTCGCGGATTGGTTTCCGCGTTAAATCTGCGTTCATCTGCGTTCATCTGTGTCAAAGGTTTTACGGAGATTCCATGTTTGTAGCCAACAGCAAACGCCTCACCCTCGCCGGTGCGCGCAAAATGATTTCCACCGCAATGGGTATCGCGGAAAAGGAAAACATCCCGATCACCATTGCCGTCGCTGATGGCGGCGGCCATCTGATGGCGCTGGAACGCTCCGACGGCGGACGCTTTCACACTGTGCATTCGTCCACCACCAAGGCCGTGTGCGCGGCATCGAACAAACGCCCCACCACCGCCAGGGGCGCGCAGGGACAGGAACTCGACACCATTCATGCCATCGGCCTCGCGCTGGCCGCGGGGCCCGAGCGCTGGACCGCAACAGAAGGCGGCTATCCGATCATCGTCGATGGTGAATGCATCGGCGGCATCGGCGTCTCCGGCGGCACCTGGGAATTCGATGACCGCGTGGCGCGCACTGCGCTCGAAGCGATCGGTGCGGGCTTCAAAATAGACAACAAATAAGCAAATAAAAACAAATACTTACGTTATGTCATTCAAACCGATCAACGTCGCCTGCCTGGGCATGGGCTGGTGGTCGGACGTGCTTGCCGATGCAATCCAGCGCACCGACACCATCAACATCGTATCGTGCTACACGCGTTCGCAAGACAAGCGCAATGTGTTTGCCAGGAAGTATGCGTGCGCCGCAGCGCCCTCGTACGACGCGATCCTCGCCGACAGCAACATAGACGCCATCATCAACACCACGCCCAACAGCGTGCACCGCGAAACCACCGTCGCCGCCGCGCAGGCCGGCAAGCATGTGTTTCTCGACAAGCCGATTGCCAACACCGTTGCCGACGGCCGTGCGCTGACTGACGCCTGCCGCAAGGCCGGCGTGGTGCTGGGCATGGGTTATCAGCGCCGCCGTGAAGGGCACTTTCGCTGGATCAGGCAACAGATCGACGCCGGCATATTCGGCAAACTGGTGAATGCGGAAAGCAACATCAGCCGCGACCGTCTCGGCAAAATCGATCTTGCCTCGTGGCGTTATCAGGCTGCCGGCATGCCGGGCGGCGTGATGCTGCAGATCGGCATTCACTACGTCGACGTGCTCACCTACCTGATGGGCCCTGTCGTCGCGGTCAGCGGCCGCGCCGCGCAACTGGTACTGCCGGGCGACAATCCCGATGTGGCAAGCCTGATACTGGAGCACGAGAACGGCGCGCTGTCGACGGTGAACGCCAGTTACGCGTCGGCCTCCGAGTATTACCTGATGAACATCTACGGCAAGGACGCCAGCGCGTACTACGATCTGCACACGGGCCTGCGCTGGCTCAAACGCGGCGAAGACAAGCCCACGGCCGTGGCCGCGCCAGGAATCGACACTTTCGTCGATCAGCTTGAGGAATTTGCCGCTGCGGTGCGTGGCCAGGGCGCGCCGGAAGTGGACGGCGAAAAGGCAACGCTATCGCTGGCGG
>CADECM010000043.1:0-36370 GCA_902825845.1 uncultured beta proteobacterium | reverse complement strand
CGGCTACGCGATGGTGTGGAACTCCAACTCGGTGTCCACCGCGTTTCATTCGGGGCAGATGGCGATCGACTACAAGGCGTTCGATCCGGTGGCGCGCGTGCTGATCGAAACGCCGCTGATCGCGGTGCGCTCCAGTGCAAAATGGAAAACGTTCAAGGACCTCGTCGCCGACATGAAGGCGCAACCGGGCAAGATCACCGTCGCCAATTCCGGCGTCGGCAGCCATACCCATATCACCAGCGTCGCGCTGTTCAAGGCCGCCGGCTCGCAGGCCAACGACGTGCCGTACGCCGCCGCACAGGTGGTGCCGGCGCTGATGGGTGGCCATATCGATGTGCTGGTGCTGCTGCCGGGCGCCATCGCGGGCCATCTGAAAGCCGGCACCGTGCGCATCCTTGCGGCGGTGTCCGCGCAACGCGATCCGCTGCTGCCCGAGGTGCCGACGGCGCTGGAACTCGGCCACAAGATCGCGCTCGACGCGTGGCGCGGCATCGCTGTACCGCACGGTACGCCCAAGGCCGTGATTGCCACGCTGGAAAATGCCATCCGTCAAACGGTGCACAGCGCGGAATTCATCAATGGCAGCAACAAATTGTTTGTGAAGCCGGCGTTCCTGCCTGCCACCGAATTTGGCGTGTTGATCGCACGCGAGGATGCCGAACTGGCCACACTGATGCGCGGTATCGGCATTAAAAAGTAATTTAAAATCAATAACTTATATATGAACACTCCAAAACCCCTGTGGCCCGGCAACAAACGCATTGCGGTGATTTTCAATGTCTGTCTCGAAGCCTGGTCCGACGGCAAGGCGCCCGGCATCAGCCCCATGGGCAATCCGCTGCCGCAAGGCGTGCTCGATCACACGGCGATTTCGTGGGCCGCGTATGGCGCAACGCGCGGTATCTACCGGCTGATGGAATCGTTCGGCCGTTACAACGTGAAAGCCAGTGTCATGACCAGCGCCATCCTCGCCGAACGCACACCTGCCGCAGTGAAGGCCGTCGGCGACAACGGCCACGAAATCGTGTCGCACTCCTACACCATGGACGTGATGCCGGCGATGCTGAACGAGGCCGAGGAGCGCGCCAACATCAAGCGCTGCACCGATCTGCTGCAGAATGTTTCCGGCAAGGCGATCAAAGGCTGGCTCAGTCCGCGCGCCACGCCGAGCGTGAATTCATCGCAGTTGCTGAGCGAGGCCGGCTTCACCTGGTACGGCGATACGCTGGCCGATGATCTGCCGTGGGTGCAGACGCATGGCGACCGGAAAATCGTGGCGATTCCGCTGTCCACCGACGTCAACGACATGCCATCGATGAAGTACGGCACGCCGCCGCGCGCCATGCTCGACACCTTCGAGGAACACCTGAACATCCTGCTCAAGCACGAAAGCGGTCCGGCCATCATTGACGTCACCACCCACGCGCATATTTTCGGCAGGCCGCGCGGCGCGTATTACCACGAGAAGATCATCGAAGCCGCGGCGCACTCCGGCGAAGTATGGATCGCCACGCGGCTCGAGGTGGCGCAGGCCGTGCTGGCACATCAGACCACAAGCCGGTGAAACCGCAATGAGACGCCTGATCGCCATCGCCATTGCCCTGGCGCTGCCCGCGGCCGCGGTCCACGCGCAAAACTATCCCACGCGGCCCATGCGCATTGTGGTGCCGGTGCCGCCGGGCGGCATTGTCGACGTCGTCGGCCGCCTGCTGGGCCAGCAGATCACCGCGCAAACCGGCCACACCGTCATCATCGACAACCGCGCCGGCGGCCTCACCAATGTCGGCAGCGAACATGTCGCGCGCAGCGCAGGCGATGGCTACACGCTGCTGCTGCAATCGCTGCCGATGGTGGTCAATCCGGTGGTGCTGGGCAAAATGCCGTACAACTACGAAAAGGATCTGGCGCCGGTGACGCTGGTGGTGAATTCGCCGTACCTGATGGTGGTGCATCCCGCGGTGCCCGCGAAGACAATCCGTGAACTCATCGCGCTCGCCAGGGCGCGCGCAAACACGATCACCTACGCGTCCGCGGGCAATGCCAGCAATCTGCACATCGCCGTGGAGCTGTTTAACGGCATGGCCGGCGTCAAGACGCTGCATATCCCGTATAAAGGCGGCGGACCGGCACTCACTGCAGTGCTCGGCGGCGAAGCCGATCTGAGTGTGCTGTCGGCGAGCGCGGTGATGCCGCACGTCAACACCGGGCGCCTGCGCGCGCTCGCGATCACCAGCCCGCGGCGCATGAGCGCGCTGCCGCAGATTCCCACCGTCGCGGAATCCGGCGTGCCCGGCTACGACTTCGCAAGCTGGGTCGGCGTGATGGCACCGGGCAGCACGCCGGCTGCACTGATCGGCGCCATCAACAGCGTCATGGTCAGGGCCGCGCGCGCGCCGGAGCTGGTGGCGAGATTCACCCGGGACGCCACCGACGTGGTGGCGAATTCGCCCGCGGAATTCCGCGGCTTTATTCAAGCCGAAGCCAGACGCTGGGCCAAAGTGGTCAGGGACAGCGGCATGCGGGCAGATTGAGATTATAACGTAACTAATTGATTACAAATGAAAATTTCTGAGTTCCTGCTGCAAACACTGAGCCTCAACGGCGTCACCCGCATCTTCGGCAACCCGGGCACCACCGAACTGCCGCTGGTCAAGGCCTGCGAGCGCCACGCCAAACTCAAGTACATCGTCGCGCTGTCGGAAGTGTCCGCGGTGCCGATGGCCGACGGCTATGCGCGCGCCACGCGCTCGCTGGGCGTGGTCAATCTGCACGTGGCACCCGGCCTCGGCAACGGCATGGGCACGCTCTATACGGCCGGCATCGCCGGCACGCCGCTGCTGGCGCTGGTGGGCGGACAGGACCGGCGCTTTCTGCACACCCATCCCATCCTGTGGGGACCGGTGGAGAAAATGGCGGGCGCGGTGTGCAAGGCCGTGTTTGTCCTCAACAACGAGTTCGATGCCGCCGCCAACATACGCCGCGCCCTGCGTACTGCGCTGACGCCGCCATTCGCGCCGGTGGCGCTGATCTGTCCGGCCGATTTGCTGGACTGCAATATCCAGGACAAACCATCCGCGGTCACGCCGGCAGCGCTCGCCGCGCTGGGCCGCGAGCAGACCGCCGCCTACGCAAAATTTCTCGCCACAGCAAAAAAGCCCGCGATCATCGCCGCCGAAGATGTGCATTGGGACGACGCCAGCGCCGAACTCGAGAAACTCGCCGCAGCGCTGGGCGCGCCGGTGTACGCCGCGCCCTATACCGGCGTGCTGCCGGTTGCCAGCGCCTGCGCGGCGTACGCCGGCTATCTGCCGCCGAGCCTGAAGCAAATCTCGGATCGCCTCGCCGGGCACGACGCGCTGCTGTTCGCGGGCGGGCGCGGCCTGCGCAACACGCTCTACAGCGATGCGAGGCTGCCGCAACGCAAGGCCTGGCTCGGCCATGACACGTCCGCGCAGGCAGCGGACGGTGAATACGCGCTGGCCACGGTGACGCATCTGAAGGCCGCGCTGGCGGCCATTGCTTCGAAGCTCGGCAAACCGGCGAAGCACGCAAAACCCGCGCGCGCGCCGCTCGCGTTACCCGCCCGCAACGCGCACGCGCTGCATCCGACGCGGGCGATTCATGCGCTGCTGACACAATTTGGCGATGCCGTATGGGTCGACGAATCGGGCCTGTCCACCTCCGACGTGCGCCAGTGGATGAACCTCAAGGCCGGCAACTACCTGATCAACGGCAGCGGCGGCATCGGCTGGGGACTGGCCGCTTCGGTGGGTGCGGCCATTGCCCAAACGCGGGGCAAACCGCAGCGCCAGATCGTGGCGGTGATCGGCGACGGCTCGGCATTGTATGCGTCGGAGGCGCTGTGGACCGCAGCGCATCACAGCACCCGTATCCTGCTGGTGATTCTATCCAACCGGCGTTACGCGACGCTGAATGCCGCGGCCACGCGGCTCGCCGGCGGGCCGCTGCAGTCGTTCACGCTGGAGCCGCCGGTGCTCGACTTCAGCGGCCTCGCGCGGCTCTACGACTGGCGCTATGCCTGCGCCGCGGACGAAAATGAATTCGATGCCGCGCTGAATACGCTGGGCGGCAGCCTGAAACACAACACCCTGCTGGAACTCAAACTTGATCCCGAGCTTACGCCGGTGACGGCCTCGCGGCACTTCTGAAGCGCGGCACAAACGCGGCAACCGCCGCCGCCATGCGTTCCACCTCGCCGATGCGCATGCCTTCATGCGCCGGCAGATACACCAGCTGTGCGAACGCGCGCGACGCTTCCGCCGCCGGTGCCGCGCCGGGCGGCGGCTGGATGACGGCCAGCGTGGAGGCCTGCTGCGTCGCATCGAAACCGCGCGCAACGAGACGCCGCACCAGGCCTTCGGGATCGACATGGGTGATGGGGAACAACCAGTGCGCATGCTGCACGGCGGCCGAACCCACGCAGCATTCGCCCAGCAGAGCCTGCAGGCGGCGCGAATGGCGGGCACGCAATTCGGTGCCTGCCGAAACACCCTGCGCGATGCGCATGCGCAGCAGCCGCAGCAGCGGCGCGCCCGGCCGCCGGCGGATCAGGCGATAGAACTCCCCGCGCGTAAAACCGCGCGCGGCGCCCGACACCATGCCGTCGTGCGTGGTGCCGCACCAGCGGCACAGCAAGGCCAGCGCGCCGAACATCCAGCGGTTGGCACAGGGCGCCAGCGCGGCATATTTGATGACACGCAGCGCGTAGTCTGCGCGCGTCTGCAGCGGCCACCGTGCCATGTGATCGCGCACACGCTCGCACAATGCCGCATCGCGAAACGCAAGCACCGCACCGCCCAATGCCGTGGACGGCTTTACCGGGCCGAAACTGAACAGACTCGCGTCCGCCTCGGGCGTGCCGCGCCACGCATCGCCGGTATGGGCCTGCGCCGCATCCTCGATCAGCAGATAATTGTTCTTGCGGCAAAATTCGATAATGCCCCGCATCGGCATGCGGCTGCCGAAAAGATGCGCCACCAGCACCGCGCGCGTGCGCGGCGTGGCGGCGCGCGCGAGTTGGGAAACCGTAACCTCAAGGCGGCGCATGTCGACATCCACCGGCACCGCCACCAGTCCGTGCGCCTGCACGATCCGCACCATGTCGGCGATGTTGACCGCCGACATCAGTACTTCCGACCCTGGCGGCAACGCCAATGCCGCAAGCAGCGCGTCAAAACCGCTGCGCACCGACAGGCACGCCAGGCTTGCGCGTTTATCCCACGAGGACTCGATCCGCGCGTGCTCGCGCGCGCCGTTCCCAGGCAGACAGCAATACATCATGCCTGCCGCCAGTTCGCGTATACCGATGTCGATGCACTTGCGGGGAATCATGGCTCACCTCCACGATGTCATCGTTTCCCTCGTCCCCTGCCTTTCGTCTTGCGCAGAAGGGCAATCTACAACATGAATGCGGTCACGTCACCTGCGGGCGCTTCAGTTGGGCGGCGTCCAGTCGGGCGGCTGCGTATTGACGAACGACGGACGCGCGGCGATCGGCGCATGCCATGCCGCGAGCTTGGGCGCCGCACTGCGCCAGTCATGGGCAAAGCGAAAATCGACGTACTGCATCGCCACGCCCATGATCAGATCCGCGAGGCTGAAGCGGTTGCCCACCAGAAACTCGCCGCCCTTGCAGCCGGTCTCGGCCAGCGCGATGGCGCGCCTTATGCGCCCTTCCTCGCGCGCCATCCGGTCCTGCAGCTGATGTTCCGGCGGCCGGCGCGTTTCGAAAATACGCTGTATGGCGGCATCGATGATGCCGTTGCCGAGCGATTGCCAGCGCTGCGCCTCCCAGTAGCCCACCGGATCGCGCGGCGTGAACGAGCGGCCGTCGACATGATCCAGAAAATGCACCACCAGTACCGACTCGAAGATATAGTCGTTGGGCGCGATCTCCAGCACCGGCACTTTGCTCAGCGGATTTTTTTCGATCAGCGGGCTGTCTTCGGCCCACGGGTCTTCGATCACGAATTCCACCGGCAGACTCTTTTCCTCGATCAACACGCGCGCCTTGCGCACGTACGGTGAAGTCGGTGATCCAAAAAGCTTCATAACTCTCTCCCTTGCGTCCAAATGGATGGCGGGCGCTATTCTACTCCTGCGCGGCGCCGAAGGTTTATACGGACCGCGGCCTTTCCGCATGCGCTGAAATTCGCTACGATGCACGCACCTGCATTTCCACAGATACAGCACGCAAAGGCACTGCCATGATCACCGTAACCCGCGCCGGCAAGCACCTGGGCGCTGAAATATCCGGCGTAGATCTGTCGCAACCGCTCGACGACGACACGTTTGCGCAAATTGCCAGCGCTTTTTTTGACAACGAAGTGGTTTTCTTTCGCAATCAAACGCTCACGCCGGCGCAACAGATCGCGTTTACGCGCCGCTTCGGCGTGCTGGAAGCGCATGTGCGCAAGGAAAGCCGCCTCGCCGATCACGACGAAATCTTCGTGCTGTCGAATAAACTGGATGCCGGCGGCAAGGCGATCGGCGCGCAGGATGCCGGACGTTACTGGCACAGCGATCTGTCCTATAAACGCGAACCCAGCATGCTGTCGGCGCTGTACGCGGTGGAAGTACCAATCAAGGATGGCGTGGCGCTGGGTAATACCTATTTTGCCAGTTCCACCGCGGCGTACGATGCGCTCCCCGATGCCATGAAGCAACGCGTGGACAAGTTGCGCAACGTGCACAGCTACCGCGAGTACCGGCTCAAGAACTACGCCGCGCAGCAGGAAGACGAACGACGCGGCATCCGCACCGTGCAGGAACACGCGCCCACACCGGAACAGCTTGCCAGCGTGCCGGATACCGAAATGGACGTGGTACGCACCCACCCGGTGACCCATCGCAAGGGGCTGTTCATCAATGAAGGCCATACTGCGTGGCTCACCGGCATGTCACGCGCGGAAAGCGATGCCGAACTGGCGAAGCTCTACGCGCACATCACACAGCCCGAGTTCGTCTACTGCCACGCGTGGCGCGTGGGCGACCTGCTGATGTGGGACAACATCGCCGTGCAGCACAAGGCGACATTCGATTACGACCCGCTGCCGCGGCTGATGTATCGCACCACCGTGCGCGGGCCGGCGGTGGTGTAATGGAAACGGATTCGGAACTCCTTTAAAAAAACAAGTTTTTGCCACAGATTTGCACGGATTTACACAGATTCTCGCAGAAAAAATCACCACTTCTGTTTTACCTTTCAGCGCAGCATCTCTGAAGGCTGCGAAGCAACCCGTGGCAAACTGGAACACTGCAGGATTCTTATCTGTGAATATGTGCGTAAATCTGTGGCGGCAAAGCCTTTGAGGTTCAAATGTCCAACGCCAACGGCCTTATCACCGTCCGCCTCGGTCCCACGCGACCCGAGTACGAAGCGGAATTCAACGACTGGTACAACCTTGAGCATGTGCCGCAACTGACCGCCCTGCCCGGCTTTGTGCGCACGCGCCGCTACCTGTGCGAGACATCGGACATCCGTTATTTGGCCTGGTACGAAACCGCCGATGACGCAATCGAAGCCGGCGCGGATTTTCAGCATATCGTCTCGCACCCGACGCCGTGGTCGCAGCGCATGCGCACGCTCTATGAAAACAACCGCGAGCGCATGAACTTCAAACTGATGTGCGACGTGGCCAATTCAAACGCCACGCTGCCCGCGGCGGGCGCACCGTGGATGTATATCGTTCACACCGACATTCCGGACCACATCATCGACGAATACAACGCCTGGTACGACAAGGAACACCTGCCGCGCTGCGCGAATATTCCGGGCGTGCTGCGCGCGCGGCGTTACACCGCCGTCGCCTGCACCTCAGGTAATGTCGGCCCGAAATACCTCACGGCCTATGAAATGACAGGCCCCGACGTCTGGGAGAGCCCCGCCGCACAGCTTGCGCGCAAGACACCCTGGACTGAAAAAATGCGTTCGCTGTTTTCCAACACGCGCCGCGCGCTGTATCAGCTGGTGGCGCCCAACGTGGAACACGCGCAAGCGCTGAAATTGCCGCGGGTGGAAATCAAGTGAGCGATCTGCTGCTGGAACGCCTTGAACAACGCCCGCGTGACAGCGCGGGCGGACACATCGCCTGGCTTACCGTCAACAATCCCGAGCGCCGCAATGCACTGGGCATGGCGGGCAAACGCGCCATTGCAAATGCCTTTCACCGTCTGGCGAAAGACGATCAGCTGCGCGCGGTGGTGATCACTGGTGCGGGGGACAAGTCGTTCATCGCCGGCGCGGATATCAACGAAATGCGCGACCTCGATGCCGCGGGCGCCGAGCACGAACACCGCCTCACGCATCTCGCCAATCAGGCCATACGCGATTGCCCGGTGCCGGTCATCGCCCGCGTGAACGGCTACTGCCTGGGGTTCGGCATGGAACTGGCGGCGGCGTGCGACATTCGAATCGGCGGCGAAAATGCCCGCTTCGGCATGCCGGAAGTGCGCGTGGGCATTCCGTCGGGCATGGAAGCCGCGCTGCTGCCGCAACTGATCGGCTGGGGCAAGGCGGCGGAACTGGTGCTCACCGGTGACCTCATCGATGCGGCCGAGGCGCACCGTATCGGCTTTTTGCAGCGGCTGGTGGCGGCGGATCAACTTGATGCGGAAGTCGAGCGTTGCCTGAGTTCACTGCTGGCAGGCGGCGCGCGCGTGATGCGTCTGCAAAAAGGCCTGCTGCGTGACTGGGAACAACTGCCGATCTCCGAGGCGATCGAAGCCGGCATCGCCGCCTGCGTACGCGCACGCGACACCGACGAACCGCGCCGCATGATGCAGGCGTTTATCGATCGAAAAAAAACGACAACTTCAAAACCTTAGCCGCAGATGAACGCAGATGAACACAGATAAAACCCCCTGCGGGAAAAATCTGTGTTCATCTGGGTTCATCTGTGGCAAAAAATCGATTTAAAAATAATTCAATAAAATCATGTACTTACTTGAACACGACGCCAAGGAGTTGTTGACAAAACTGCAAATCCCGGTGCCGCCCGGTACGCTGGTCAGCGACGCCTCCGGCGGCAATGTCGCGCTGCCTGCGGGACCATGGATGGTCAAGGGCCAGATCACCGCCGGTGGCCGCGGCAAGGCCGGCATTATCAAGAAGGCCGCCACCCCGCAAGAGGTCAGCGAGCACACCCGGGCGATTCTTGGCCGCGTGGTGAAGAACCGCCGTGTCGATGCCGTGCGCATCGAGCAGCAGGTGGCGGGGGGCAGCGAAGCCTACCTCAGCCTGATGATCGACGCAGCTGCAGCCGGCGTGCGCGTGATCATGGCGGCGGAAGGCGGCGTGGACATCGAAGCCCTGCCGAGAGACGCGATCCGTACCGCGGTCGCCGCGCCGGACGCTTCTGCAATCGCGGAATGCGCGCAGGAACTGGCTGCGCACTTCGGCGGCGTCAAAGCGCGCGCGCTGGCCGACGCCGGCGCCAAACTCGCTCAAGCCTTCATGGCGAGCGAGGCGATGCTGATCGAGATCAATCCCTTGTTCGTCAAGGCCGACGGCAGCTGGATTGCGGGCGACGCGAAGCTGGTCACCGACGACGGCGCGCTCGAACGGCAGGACGACACGCGCGCCATGCTGCACGCGCGCGCCACCGCCTATCCGGAAGCCGCGCTCAAGCTTGAGCATGGCTGCGATTACGTGGTGGTCGACCCCGAGGGCGAAATCGGTCTGCTCACCACCGGTGCGGGACTGTCGATGATGCTGATCGATGAACTGCGCGCCATCGGCCTAAAACCCTATAACTTTCTCGACGTGCGCACTGGCGGCCTGCGCGGCGAAACCACGCGTCTGGTCAAGGTGCTGAAGTGGATCGGCGAAGGCAAAAACGTCAAAGTCATCCTGATCAACGTGTTCGCGGGCATCACCGAGCTTGGCGAGTTTTCGCGGCTGGTGGTGAAGGCGTTGCAGGAAGTGCCCGAAGTCAAGGTGCCGGTGGTGGCGCGGCTGGTCGGCAACGGCCTGCCGGCGGCACAGCAGGTATTCGGCGCTGCCGGCATTGCGCTGTACCCCGATCTGGATGACGCACTGGTTGAAGTGAAAAAGCATCTGAACGACCGTGAAGGCGTGAAAGGGTGAACGGGTAAATGGGGCACCACCTTCACGCCTTCACCCCTTCACTCTTCACCCGAACAAGGTCTTGGCATGAACAACACACTCAATCCCAGAATCACTCGAACAACGCCGGTAATCGTGCAGGGCATCAGCGGCCGCGCCGGCCGCCTGCACAGCCGCCTGATGAAGGAATACGGCACGCGCCTCGTCGGTGGTGTTTCCTCGCGCAAGGAAGTGGCGGAAATCAACGGCGTGCCGCTGTTCGGCGACTGCGCGGCGGCAGTCAAGGCCACCGGCGCCACTACCAGCGTGGCGCTGGTGGGCGCGTTCGACCTGCTCGCCGCCATCGAGGAGGCACTGGCTGCGGGTATCCGCTACATCGTGACACCCACCGAGGGCATGCCGGTGCACGATGCGTTGAAGGCCAAGCGTGCCGTCGATGCGGCCGGCGCGATCTGGGTCGGCGCTTCCACGCCCGGCATGGCGATCGCCGGTGAAGCCAAGCTTGGCTTTCTGCCAAATGACGCACTGATACCCGGCCCGGTGGGCATCATGTCCAAATCCGGCACGCTGTCCTATGAATCCGGCTATCGCCTGGCCATGCGCGGCATGGGCACATCGGTGTGGATCGGTGTCGGCGGCGACGCCGTCAAAGGCGTGCGCTATGCCGACCTGGTGCCGTTCTACGCGCAGGACGAACGCACCAAGGCGCTGCTGATCATCGGCGAAATCGGCGGCCACGAGGAAGAAGACTTCGCCGCGGCCTGCATTGCCCACAAGTTCTCCAAGCCGGTATTCGCGCTGATTGCCGGGCGCAGCGCGCCGGAAGGCGTCACCATGGGTCACGCCGGCGCGCTGGTGCACGGCTCACACGGCACCTGGGAGGCCAAACGCAAGGCGCTGGAAGCCGCGGGCGGAACCGTATTCGGATCGTTGAACGAGATGGTGGAGGGCGTTATTCAGCGGCTGCGTTAGCCGCGCCGAAAGGCAAAGACCTGGATTCGGTTTGACACCCGGTGTCCGATCAGTCCTGTTCCCCGCAAGCCTTTTCCCGGAGGTGGGCGTATGCAATTTGTTTGCGATGGACCAAACGGAACCTGGTTCAGGATGGAGACCGAGGGTGAAGCGATCCGCGAATCGCAGCTCATGAACCACGCGGTCGAGAAACACTTTCGCCAGGCGGCTGAAGCGGCGGCAAAGACGTTCGTGCCGCCCGCCTCGACCTGGGCGTTCGAGCAAAAGATCGGCCTGAAGAGCCACGTGCAAAAGGTGATGCCGATCTTCGTAACCTTGCGCAACAGCGAAGGTGCGGGGCTCGTGACCGCCATGCTGCCGCCGGCCGGCACGGATGAGTCGTCGTTCCGACCGGTCGTGGTGGGCCCTGCGAACGCCGACCCCTATACCAGGCACGCCGAGGACATCAAGGCACTGGCCCGGCACTATGGCCTTACATTGGACCCCGCGCGCTGCTTCCCCTACCGGCGCGGGTGAACCTGCCGCAGGGTGCAAACGCCGGCTGCCGTTGGCGTCGCGCCTACTCCGGCGTCAACACGCCGGCGCTTATCAATTTCCGCACGCGCCCGGCCTCCTGCATCACGAACCGCGCGGCGTCCTGCGGCGAGCCGCCGACGATTTCCATGCCGAGATCAGCCAGCCGGCGGCGAACCTCCGACTGTGCGAGTGCTTGATTGACGCCACTGTTCAGTTTTTGCACGATCGCCGGCGGCGTGCGCGCCGGCGCCGCCATGCCGTAAAAATTGGGGGCCTCAGCGTCGTTGACGCCCGCCTCCGCCAGCGTCGGCACATCGGGGAGCGATGACAGGCGCTTTGGTCCCGCGACCGCAATCACGCGCACACGGCGGGCGCGAATCTGCGACTCGGCCGTCGCCACCGAAGTATGCATGCCGGCGACCTGCCCGCTCACGACGTCGATCAGTGCCGGCGCCCCGCCCTTGTACGGCACATGAATCAATTTCACGCCGGTGGCATGGGTGAAGATCGCCATGCTGACGTGAGGCGTGCTGTTGACGCCCGCCGAGGCCCAGTTGACCTTGCCGGGATTCGCCTTGAGGTAGTCGACGAATTCGCGCGGCGTGTGTGCCGGAAACGATGGCGTAACAATGACGACCATGGGGGTGGCGGCCGCAATGACGACATACGCGAAATCCTCGATCCGGTAGACGGGCCGCTTCGATAGCAGCGGATTGCCGATGTTCGGCCCGCCGGTTGCCAGTAGCACCGTGTAGCCATCGGGCGCGGCGCGCGCGGCCAACTCACCGCCGATCATGCCGCCCGCCCCGGGGCGGTTGTCGATGATGATCTGCCGCCCCCAGATTTCCGTGAGGCGCGCTGCCACCGTGCGCGCAACGACGTCGTTCGATGCGCCGGGCGTGAAGCCCACGATCCAGCGAATCGGCTTCGAGGGAAATCCGGGCGCCGGATCTGCCTGCGCGGCTGCCACGCCGGAGATCGCACAGGACAATAACGCCACGAGCCATGTCACGTTCATGGGCACCCCCCGCAATACCTCAGGTTGTTACTGCCGTTCGTGCTGGTTGACGTGCTTTAGCACCACTGTAGCCGTCCGCATGCAGGCGGTCAAATTCGCGTCAGGCAATGCTGGATTTCACCCGCGAGGCACGCACCCCGCGTCCCATGCGCATCCGCTCGGGGCTTTTGGGATGGAAGCTGAACGCATCGCCGCAATTACTTCAACGTCCGACAGCACAATGTCTGCACCGCAAATGCAAAAAAAAACCCCTCCCACCATTGCTGGCGGAAGGGGCGCGAAAACGACTTGGTCCGGTTTACTGGACTACGTGCTGCCCAATACTAGGCCGTCTTGCGGCACCGGGCAAAACCCATGCCGAGCAGGCCAAGGCCCAGCAATGCCAGGCTTGCGGGTTCCGGCACCTTGCCTTCGAAGTCAAAGCTTGTTGCGCCGGGGCCGGTGTGTGTGATGTTCAGTACCGCAGTCATTGAGAAGGGGTCTGCGAGAGAAACGTCAGCGCCACCGGTGCCTGAAAACACAGGATTGGCGCCAGTGCCTGAGAACACCGTAGTCCCCTGACCAAACGCGGCGTTACTGTTGTCCGTGTACAGCGCGTAGGAAACGGTTCCAGCCGTTGTCCCTCCAATTGCGCCGGAGACGTGCGACGAGGAGCCTGGCGCCCCAAAACTCAGGCCGGTCTCGGTCATTGCGACCGACAGTGTGCCGGCACCACGACTAAGGTTGACGGAATTCAGGTCAATGCCGAATCCGTTAGGATATTGCTCGGTTCCAATTGCGGTGGAAACGTTAATATTCCAGATGCTGCCCACTGCGCCGATAAAGGTAATCGCACCTGCAACTGAATTCATATCCTGGGCGCTACCGTCTGCGACAGTGACGGTATTGACCCCATCACTGAGCTTCAATATCAAACTGGCGTTGGCCGGCGCTCCGATCAGACACATCGCACCGGACACCAAAGACGCTATAGCGAGTTTTTTTAGTTTCACAACAATTCCTTTCGTAGTTTTAGACATCACGTCCGGAAGCATCACCAGACCGTTTTGTTGCACCAATCCATCCACCCACTTTGTTGATGCTCCCGGACGTTCAAGGAAGGCGATTGATTGCTTCCCTTCCGTCGCTGCTGCGCATGCCACCGCACAATCTCCCCTCCTCGCTGTTCAGAATCATGATCGGTGGCCTGCGCTACCTATATAAGCAGATACCGTGCCAACGAGTCATTCGAATTTTAATACGCATATTTAATGGAATTTGTGCGTGATTCTCGCCGGAAGTACAGCGACATCCGGCTTCGGCCGAACGACAGATGTGAACCAGTTCACACTTTGCCATTGCCGGCTGTAAAAGAATCCGACAGTGCACGTTGATCATGAACCTCCTGTCACAGACCTGCAGTTCGCGTGTGGCGCGTTTCGCGCCAGCACCACGCAAGGCCCGCGCCACGAGTATTCAGTCCGATGCCCCGCGCTATCAATTACCATGAACAGAAGTGACAGTTAAGTGTTTGATAAATATGGAAAGTAGCTTCTACATTTGCATCAAATATCAAACTACGTTTTTCTACTTAGCCCTCTGTTTCATCCCTCATTTAAGTTCCCCGCGTGCCCCACGATCCACAACGAACGCTTGTAAGAAATTCCGACACCGCACGGCGACTGACGCGCTCACACTACAACGGAATTGCGGAACGCGAGACATGAATACGACATCGCGCGCGGCGTTGTTATTCCGCGCGTGACTGTAACGAAAGCCGCGTGTCACGAACGCGATAGTGCTGCGCCGGTAACAATCCAATAACCCAAAAATCTGCACGCACAAGCGCCGGTTGGCAAGAGAGCGATTCGCAACCGCGTCTTCAAGCGGCGCACGCCATTCGCAGTGCCAGTGCCATACGCTATGATCCGCGCTGTTTATTTTTGCCGTCACTATCCAATCCGGAGAGCAGGAATGCGTATTCTTTCAGTATCTGCAAGCGTGCTTGTATTGGTGTCTGTAGCTCACGGCCACGCCCAAAGTCAGTCACAAGCCTATCCCGTTCGCCCCGTGCGCATGATTGTGGCCAACGGTGCCGGCTCCGCGCCGGATGTCATCGCGCGCCTGCTCGCCGCGAGGCTATCCGAATCCTGGAGTCAGCCGGTGGTTGTGGACAATCGTCCCGGCGCCACCGGATTGATCGCGGTGGAATTGCTGGCAAAATCAGCGCCCGACGGGCATACCCTCGGGCTCTTTACCATGACCAATCTGATCGCGATGCTGATGTTCCAAAAGCATATGCTCGCGAGCGAACTGGGGGCGGTGACACTGGTGGGCACCACGCCGTTTGCGATCGTGGTGAGCGCAGCGACACCGGTGAAAAATATCGCCGAGTGGATCGCCTACGCCAAGGCGCGTCCGGGTCAACTGCGCTATGGGTCGGCAGGCAACTGGGGCTCGTCTCACCTGTGCATGGAAAATTTCAACGCCATGAACGGCCTCAAGATGACCCATGTGCCGTACGCCAATACCATGACCACCATGACCGACATTCTGTCCGGCGCCATTCATGTCTACTGCCCCGCGGTTCCCACGCTGCCGCCGTTCATGAAATCCGGAAAAGTACGCGTGCTCGGCGTTACCTACCGCGAACCCACCAAGCTGCTGCCAGGCGCGCCGCCGGTCTCCGACACGGTTCCCGGGTTTTCGCTGTATGGCTGGTACGGCATGCATGTCCCGCTCAAGACGCCATCCGCCTATGTCAACAAGATTAATGCCGAACTGGTCAAGGCGATCAAGGATCCCAAGTTGGCCGAACGCATGTTTGTGGTCGGCGCCGAAGCCGTCGGCTCCACGCCGGCCGAATACACCGCCTTTCTCAAAAAAGACACCGACCATTGGACCAGGCTGCTTAAGGACAGCGGCGCGAAGCTCGGACAGGCGCAGTAAAGCGCCAGCGTACGCGCCGCGGACTGGTGCCCACGGCAGCACACCGATGGCCATGATGCGCTGACGCACCTCGGTTTCACGCAGTACTGCCGCTCATTCGCGTCCGCCATGCGGCGCGGCGAAACGCATAAACCGTCCAGGGCTTCCGAAATCACCCGCCACGCCCCTGGACGCGCACGGCACGTGCCAATTCCACCACTTGTTCCGCTCGCTTTAGGATTGCGTCACACACGAGACCGCCGGCTGATCGTCAGCGCACGACAGAAAGCACAATCTTTCCAGCCTGTGGTTATCGGGTACAACCCATTGCGGCACAGCAAAATGTTAACGTATTATTCACAATTCAAAAAAATGCCTACAAATAGTCCACCCAATTTGTAAGCGGGCTCGGGAGTAGACGATGAAGCTGTCCGCTATACGCGTTTGGCACAAGTTACTGATCCTCGGGCTGATTGCCTTGCTGCTGTGCGCACTACCGACTTACCTGTATGTGCGCGGCGCCAATAAAGAAATTCGCACGGCGCTGATCGAAATACGCGGTCTTTCGCCATCGATTCTGATCGTGCGCATCATGCGGCCGCTGCAGCGCCATCGTGGTCTGTCTGCCGCCGCGCTGAGCGGTGATCAGTCACTTGATGCCCAGCGCGCGACAGCGGCAACAGAGGTTGCCGAGGCGATTACCCGTGCGCGCGCCACCCTGCCGCCGGAGGCTGCCACCCTGCGCGCTGCATTCGACACCTTTACCGCCGATTGGACCGCGCTCACCAAGGCACTCAAGGGCAACGGTCTTCCGATCGAGGAATCGAACCAGATCCACGGCAAACTGCTGACACAGGTGTCCAAACTGCTCGAAAGCACCATGGATTACTTCGGCCTGACGCAGGAGTCGGACGCGGCGACCTCCCATCTCATAGCGGCATTTGCCGATGTACCCCAGCTTGCGGAAGGCATCGGCCGCCTGCTCGCCACGGGCACCAGCATACTGGGCATCAAGCAGGCCACGACCGAGGAGCGGGTGACCATTGCCGCCATGCTGGAACGCACGCGCGAAGGCATGGAACACAGCCGCAGCATGATTCAAAAAGCCGCTGCCGGCGCTGGCGGTCTGGAAAAACTCAACGCCGAATCGCTGAGCGCACAAAAAGATACACAGAAGCTGATTGCAGTGACCGACCTGGAATTCATGCGCATCGAAGTGCTGCGCTTCAACGCCGGCGACTACTTCAAACTCGCGTCCACCGCGCTCGACGCCCAGTTTCGGCTGATGGAGACCGCGGGCGTAGAAATCGAGCGCCTGTTGCGCGCACAGGTATCCGGCCAACGCCGGCTGATGGGCCTGTTGCTGGGACTGGTGGGCGCATTGCTGCTCGTCGGGGCGGCCGCGATGTTCTGGATGGCACGCTCGATCACGCGTCCGCTGAACGTGGCGATCCACGACGCCAACGCCATCGCGTCGGGCAATCTGGACACCGCCATGGAGCGAATCAGCGGCGACGAAGTCGGCCAGTTGCGCGGCTCCATACGCGACATGCAGACCAATCTGGCGCGCATCGTCGCCGCCATTCGCGAAAACAGCGATGCGGTGGGCAACGCAGCACGTGAAATCGCCGTCAGCACGCAGAACATGAGCGCACGCACCGAATCGCAGGCGTCCAGTCTGGAGCAAACCGCAGCCAGTATGGAAGAACTCAATGCCACCTTCCACAAGAACGACGAAAGCACCCAGCATGTCAGCGAACTCGCGCTGCAGGCCGCCGGCGCGGCGGAACAGGGCGGCATTGTGGTGGGCAAAGTGACAGAAACCATGCAGGAAATCGATGACGCATCAAAAAAAATCGCCGACATTATTGGCGTCATCGACAGTATCGCCTTTCAGACCAACATCCTCGCACTGAATGCCGCGGTGGAAGCCGCGCGCGCGGGGGAACAAGGCCGCGGTTTTGCGGTGGTCGCCACCGAAGTGCGCGCGCTGGCACAGCGCTCCGCCGGAGCGTCCAGGGAAATTCGCGGACTGATCGGAAACTCTCTCGACAAGGTGCAAGCCGGAACGCGCGAAGCGGCCGAATCACGCAAGGCGATGGAGGGCATACTCGAGTCGGTACGCAAGGTCGCCGGCACCATGGCCGACATGCAAACCGTGCGCGAGGAACAGCGTCATGGCGTAACGCAGGTCAGCCGCGCTGTGGAGCAGATGAATCAGGGCACGCAGCAAACCGCGGCGATGGTGGAACAAATTGCCGCCACTGCGGACCATCTCAGCCAGCAGGCTCAGGCACTGATCCAGGCCGTATCGGCGTTCAAACTTGCTGGAAGCGTGGAGGGCGATGCGCGCCGCCGGATGCCCGGCCACGCCGCGGCACTCGGCGCCATGCCGGCAGCGCGCGATATGGCTATGTCAAATGACGCGCTGCCTCGCTCTGCCGGTGACACACGGCGCGACGCAAGGGTGCCGCCCCTGCTCAGCGAACGTCACGCGGGCTGATACGCCAGCCTGACCGGGTGCGCCTGCACCGTGCGCAGCAGGCAGGGTGCACGCATCGGCTTCTTCACCTTCCAGCAGCGAGTTTCAACACATGCGTACGTAAATGGAATTGTGGCCAGCGTCCATTACTGCGGGCAACGTGCGGTTCTGGCAGGTGATCCTCCGGTTCATACCGGCAATACTCGGCGCCTATGCGCTCGACGGGCTGTTGGCCCCGGTGCAGGGCATGATTGGCAAGATGCTCGACATGCTGCCCGATGTCTTTGCGGCCGCGGTGATCGGCTTCGCCGGCTGGCGGGTCGCCAAAGTGCTGCGCGGCCTCGTAGTCAACCTGCTTGCCGTTAGCGGCGCGAACGAGGCCAATCAAAAGGCCGGACGCTTGCTTTCGGCGCCGTGGCAGTGGCCGTGGCGTTGCCGTTCGGACTGTGCGGCCGCGAGGCCGCGGGCAAGCAGTTGGAACACTGGCTGAGCCGGCTGCGCAGGGATCGAGGAACCGCCGCGCAGGTCGCACGTCGCGCGCGTCCCGGCAAACACCCTGCGCTTCATGCACGCAGGCGCGCACGACCCGCGCTACTTCAGGACACCGATCGCCTTCAGAAATTCCTCGTGCACCGGCAAGTTGGCCTGCAGGCAATTGCCGAAGGCCGCGCCATCAAGGTAGGCATTGTCGAACATGCTGCGGTGGGAATGCCTTGCTGTCGCAGACCTTCTTCAGCGCGGACGCCATCGTCGGTTGAGCCCCCTTGGGCACCGCCGCCGTTCATCCGAGCGCCGCCGCCTGAACCTTGTATGCCTCACGCGTGGTCTTGAAACGCTCGAACGGAAATTTGATCGGCACGCCTTCAATGGCCGCCAGCAGCATCATCAGATGCGCCTCCCAGCCAGCACAGGCGCGCGCGATGTCCTCGCCTTGCGGCACGCCCACGGCCAGCGTAAGCCGGGTGCCGCCGGCGACGGATTGAAGTTCCCAGCGTACCGGCCGTGACGGCTGGCCCGGACTGCTCCAGGAATATTCCAGCACCCGCTGCGGCTCGAATGCCGTCACCGTGCTGTCGATGACCGTGCCACTGTCGGTGAAGTTAAGCCTGGCCGCACCGCCCGCTTTGAGTTCGATCGCACCCGGCGCCAGCCATTCCGCGATGCGCTCCGGCACGGTGAGCATCGCCCACACCGCCGGCACATCGTGTTCCAGCAAACGCTCAAGCCGGCCATGCAGGTAGCCGTTGGCGAGCGTCAGTGCGCCCAGTTCTTCGTTCGTGTCCGTCATGCGTTTTTCCCCATCGGTTTGGTACAGCACGCTCCAGCCCTGACCCGGCATACGGGTCAATCGTGGATAACTGGCATCAATTTATCCTGCCACGCCGCAGGCGGTCAAATCCCACTCACGGCCATTGCAACGGCCAACGGCCGCAAGCGGCGGCGCTTCACTTTCCCGCGCGTGGTACCATCTTCCGCCCATGGAAACACACGCGCAAGCCGCCCGCTGGCAGTTCTGGATTGATCGCGGCGGCACCTTCACCGACATTGTCGCCCGCCGTCCCGATGGCACGCTCATGACGCACAAGCTGCTCTCGGAAAACCCCGGGCAGTACGACGACGCGGCGCTTGCCGGCATCCGCGATCTGCTGGGCGTGGCACGCGATGCGCCGATTCCGGCGGGACGCGTTGCCGCGGTGAAGATGGGCACCACCATCGCCACCAACGCGCTGCTCGAACGCAAGGGCGAACCGGCGGCGCTGTTCATCACGCGCGGCTTTGGCGATGCCTTGCGCATTGGCTACCAGAACCGCCCGCGCATTTTCGACCGCCACATCGTGCTGCCGGAAATGCTCTACGGTGCGGTGCACGAGATCGACGAACGCATGGACGCGCACGGCGCGGTGCTGGTCCCGCTCGACGCGCAGCAGGCGCGGCGCGAGATCGCCGCCGCCTACGCGCGGGGTCTGCGTGCCTGCGCCATTGTGCTGATGCACGGATATCGCCATCCGCGGCACGAACAGCAGCTCGCGGCCATCGCGCGCGCATGCGGCTTCACCCAGGTGTCGGTGTCACACGAGGTCAGCCCGCTGATGAAGCTGGTGTCACGCGGCGACACCACGGTGGCGGACGCCTACCTGTCGCCAGTCCTGCGCCGCTACGTGGCGCGCATCACGCGCGAACTGTCGGGCGTCAACGTCATGTTCATGCAGTCCAGCGGCGGCCTCACCGACGCGCGCCGTTTTCACGGCAAGGATAGCGTGCTGTCCGGCCCCGCCGGGGGCGTGGTGGGCATGGCGCGCACGGCACAGGCAGCGGGATTCGATCGCGTCATCGGTTTCGACATGGGCGGCACCTCGACCGACGTGTCGCATTTTGCCGGCGGCTACGAACGCGCATTCGACACGCTGGTCGCCGGCGTGCGCATGCGCGCGCCGATGATGAGCATCCACACCGTTGCGGCCGGCGGTGGCTCGATTCTGCATTTCGACGGCGCGCGCATGCGCGTCGGTCCTGACTCCGCCGGCGCGCAACCGGGCCCCGCGTGTTACGGGCGCGGCGGCCCGCTCACCGTGACCGATTGCAATGTGCTGCTGGGGCGCATTCAGGCGGATTATTTTCCCGCGGTATTCGGCGACTCCGGACGCGCGCCGCTCGACCGCGCCGCCGCAGACGCCAAATTCGAACAGCTGTCAAACGAAATATATAATAAAAACAATAACTTACAGTCCATCGAATCCGTCGCCGAAGGCTTCCTGCGCATCGCGGTGGACAACATGGCCAACGCCATCAAGAAGATTTCCGTGGCGCGCGGCTATGACGTCACACGCTACACGCTGGCCTGTTTCGGGGGCGCCGCCGGGCAGCACGCGTGCCGCGTGGCCGACGCGCTGGCAATGCCGCGCATCTACATCCACTCGTACGCGGGCGTGCTATCGGCGTACGGCATGGGTCTTGCCGACATTACCGCCATGCGCGAGCAGGCGGTGGAGGCGCCGCTTGACGAGTCGCTGCTGCCACGGCTCAGCGCGTTACTGAACTCGCTGGCCGATGCCGCGCGCGCGGAAGTCGCCGCGCAACAGCTTGCTGGCGAATGCATCAGCGTGGCGCGGCGCGCGCACATCAAATACGATGGCACCGACAGCGCACTGGTCGTGGCATTCGGGTCACTGGACCAGATGACACGCGACTTTGAAGCGGCCTACCGCGCACGCTACAGTTTCCTGATGCCGGGCCGCCGGCTGGTGGTGGAAGCGTTGGCGGTGGAGGCGTCGTCCAGCGGGCATGACACACAGTACGCCCCTCTCTCCGTGGAAGAGTCGCCGGTGGTGAGGGAAAGCCGCGGCACGCCCGCGCCCGCAGCCACAGTCAGCCTGTATGACGCCGGGGCCTGGCGCACCGCACCGCTCCACCGTGCGCAGGATCTGCAGCCGGGCGACCGCATCGCCGGACCGGCCATCATCACTGACGCCAACGCCACCACGGTGGTTGAAGCCGAGTGGCAGGCCGACGTTACCGCGGAGGGGCATTTGCTGCTCACCCGGGCCAAACCGCGCGCGGCGCGCGCTGCCATCGGCACCACGGTCGATCCGGTGATGCTGGAAATTTTCAACAACCTGTTCATGGCGATCGCCGAGCAGATGGGCGTGACGCTCGCCAACACCGCTTACTCGGTCAACATCAAGGAGCGGCTGGATTTTTCGTGCGCGCTGTTCGATGCCGAAGGCAACCTCATCGCCAACGCGCCGCATATGCCCGTGCATCTGGGATCGATGGGCGAAAGCGTGCGCGCGGTCATCGCCGACAATGCGGGCCGGATGCACGCCGGCGACGTCTATATGCTCAACGATCCGTATCGCGGCGGCACCCACCTGCCGGACATTACGGTGATTACACCGGTGTTCGACGCCGCCGGTGAACGGATCAATTTTTACGTCGGCTCGCGCGGCCACCATGCCGACATCGGCGGCATCACGCCGGGCTCGATGCCGCCCGACAGCCGACACATCGACGAAGAAGGCGTGCTGATCACCAACTTTCTGCTGGTCGAAGATGGCCGCCTGCGTGATGCCGAAACGCGGGCGTTGCTCGGCGGCGCGCGCTTTCCGTCGCGCAACATCGAGCAGAATCTGGCCGACCTGCGCGCCATGATCGCAGCCAATCAGAAAGGCGTCGCCGAACTCGCGCGCATCACCACGGAATTCGGCCTCGACGTCGTTCACGGCTATATGCGCCACGTGCAGGACAATGCCGAGGAATCCGTGCGCCGCGTGATTGGCGCACTGACGAACGGCAAATTCAGCTATGAAATGGACGACGGCGCCGTGATCAAGGTCAGCATCGCCATTGATCAAAAGGCCCGCAGCGCAGTGATCGACTTCACCGGCACCTCGCCGCAGCGCGACAACAACTTCAACGCCCCGTCGGCGGTGGCAATGGCAGCGGTGCTGTATGTGTTCCGCACGCTGGTTGACGACGATATTCCGCTCAATGCCGGCTGTCTCAAGCCGCTGCAGGTGATCATCCCCGAGGGGTGCATGCTTAATCCGCGCCATCCGGCGGCGGTGGTCGCGGGCAATGTGGAAACTTCGCAGTGCGTGACCGATGCGCTCTACGGCGCCCTCCGGGCAATGGGTGCCTCGCAGGGCACCATGAACAATTTCACGTTTGGCAACGAGCGCCACCAGTATTACGAAACCATCGCCGGCGGCGCGGGGGCAGGTCCGGGGTTTGACGGCGCCAGCGTGGTGCAAACGCATATGACCAATTCGCGCCTCACCGATCCGGAAGTACTGGAGTGGCGCTTTCCCGTTCTGCTCGAAAGCTTCGGCATACGACGCAGCAGCGGCGGCAACGGCAAGCAGCGTGGCGGCGACGGAGCCGTTCGCCGCATGAAATTTCTCGAGCCGATGACCGCGGCCATACTGTCGGGCCATCGCCGCGTGCCGCCGTATGGCATGGCGGGCGGCGCGCCCGGCGCGACCGGGCGCAATCGCATCGAACGCGCCAACGGCGACGTGCTCGAACTCGGCGGCTGCGATCAGGCGGCGATGCAACCCGGCGATGTATTCGTGATCGAAACCCCCGGCGGCGGTGGTTACGGCACGTCATAAAATGCCGGCATTGGCCTATAATCGCGCTTCCCCGCGAGGTCTTGCGCGCGCCGCTTACCGCAGTGATCCACGGATAAAATAATTGTTTAATATCAGATAGTTATAAAAATGTCCCGCATCCCATTCATTGACGAACACGCGGCCCCGCTGGCGGCCCTGATCGGGAAGCTCAAGGGCGCGCGCGGCGGCAGACTGCTGAACCTGTATCGCGTGCTGCTGCACAGCCCGTCGATCGCCGAAGCATGGCAGGCGTTCAACAACGCCATTCGCCAGCAGACCAGGCTCGACGAACAGACACGTGAATTCGCCATCCTGCGCGTGTCGCAGTTGAACGGTGCCGACTACCAGTTCCAGATTCACGCCACGCGCTACGCGCCCGAGGCCGGCATCACGCCGCAGCAGGTTGCCGCGCTCGACGGCAGCGAGCACTGCAGCCTGTTCCAGCCTGCGCACCGCGCGCTGCTCGCCTACGCCGATGCGATGACCACCGATATCGAAGTGTCCGACGCGGTGTTCGACAAACTGCGCCAGCACTACAACGACCAGCAGATCGTCGAACTCACCGTATTGATCGGCGCCTACAACATGCACACGCGCGTGGGCCGGGCACTGCGCCTCGACCCGGAAGCCTGAACGACGGTCAGCACACGCGCAATCTTCGCCAACAGCCCATGCTCACCACTCCAGGCAAAGCGCTCAGCATCGCCCGCAACGCCGACAAAGCCCCGCTCACCAGAAACCAGAAAGCCTTCAACACCCTCATCCGCAAGATCGGACAGGGACGCGCGCGGCTGGCGGCATGGGAAGCGACCATTCCCCGCTACCGCCAGAAGCACCTGAGCGAATTGCAGCCGCTGATCGATGAAGCGCAGGCACTCGAAATCAAAACCGCGCACGCGCTGGACAAGGCGCACGACCACGACGGACTCACCAGGACGGAACGCCGCAAGATCGCCTACGTCATCACTGAAATGGTGGACGATCTGCTGGACGACGCCGACGACCCCACGTTAAAGGCCCTCTACAACAAGCACAGCGGCTCCGACTACGACGAAGACCAGGCCAGCGATCAGGCGACGATGAAAAGCGCCGTGGAAGAAATCTTCGGCTTCGATTTCGGCGACGACTTCGATCCCAATTCGCCCGACGGCCTCAGCGAGGAAGCCCGGGCAAAAATTCGCGAGCAGCAGGCGCAACAGGACGCCGCGCGCCAGGCCCGCATGGAAAAGCAGGCCAAACGCAAAAAATCACCGCGCCAGCTCGAACGCGAAGCACGCGAGCAGGCCGATGCGGAACAACTGAAACTGTCGATCCGCGAAATCTACCGCAAGCTCGCCAGTGCCCTGCACCCCGACCGCGAACCCGATCCGCTGGAGCGCGAGCGCAAAACCGCGCTGATGCAGAAGGTCAATCAGGCCTACGACAAAAACAACCTGCTGCTGTTGCTGGAACTGCAGCTGGAACTGGAACAGATCGATCAGGACCACATCAACAACGTCAGCGAAACGCGCCTGACGCACTACAACAAAATCCTGCGCGAACAACTGGCGGAACTGGAACACGAAATCCTGCGCGTGGAAGCCGGCTTCATGTCGCAATACCTGCTCGACCCTTTCGACGCGCCCGACCCCAAGAACATCTTGAAACTGCTCGCCAGCCAGATCGCGGAAATCCGCCTCGAGATCGGCGATCTGCAGCGCGATCTGGTTGCGTTCGAAGACCCCAAACAGCTCAAACTGTGGCTCAAGAAAGTGCGATTGCCGAGCGTACGGCGCACAATCGCCGACATTCCGTTTTAGCGCGCCGCATCTGCGCGCTGCACAATGGTCTCGATTTCACGGATCAGCAGCGCCAGCGTCGCGGCCCAGTCCCCGTTGCCGATCGAGATCGCCTGAAAACGCAATAACGGCGCCAGATCGGGCGGCAATTCGGTGGCCTCGGGCAACCGGGCGCCTTCCACCAGCAACGGAAAGATCGCCTTGCCGCCGGCCAGCAGCGCCGCAATCTCGGCACGCACCACGTCACCGTCGCGCAGCAGCCGCGGCGGCTCGCCGTTTGCGCCCGGCTGCAGCCAGCCGCGCCCGATCACCACCACGCCCGCCTTGCAGTGTTGCAGCGCAAGTTCAATGGTGCGATCCCACGCGTGGCTGGGCGCGATGCCGGCGATATCAAGGAACACACGGCGCAGCCCGAAGTGCTCCGCGAGATCGTTGGCGACACGGCCTGCTGCCGCCGGTGCGTCGCTGCGCCGGTAGGATACAAATACATCCGGCGTTTCGGCCAATGTGCCGCGCAGCAGGTTGCCCAATTGCCCGGTGCCCACCACCCACGGTTCGGCCAGACGCAGGTACTGCGCGCGGCTAACGCCCGGCACCGGATAGCCCTCCCAAGTGCGCAGAATCTGACGAAACAGATCGTCCGAATTGCCGGTCATGCCGCCCACGAAGGGCACCGGAAACACCGGCTTGCCATGCTGGATCACGCGCATCGCGATATCCCTCGCATGGCGTCCGCCGCCCACCATCACCGCCGCATCGCAGCGCTTCACCGCCTCGCGCTTCCACGCTTCGTTGTTGGCCACCGGCACACGACAGGCCGCAGGCGCCGCATAACCGGGCACCGGCGCGCCACCGCGCCGGAAGAAGCGCCAGCCGCCGAGCGTGATCTGCACAAAGTGGCCTTCCGGCGGCAGGCCTCGCGCGCCAAGCGCGGCGCAGTAGCTCTCCGCCACCCAGCGATCCACGCCGGTCGAATTGCCGCAGATCAACCCGAAGCCGCCCTCCGCGAGCGTGGTACCGATCATGCGCGCGATCTGGCGCTTGGCGGACCCTGTCCAGCCAGTGCCGACCACCAGCACCGAACGCACTGCGGCACCGGCTGCCGGTTGTGGCGTCGCGCCGGTCATTCACGCGCCTCGCGCGCCGGTACAAACACCCTTGAAAAAGAGGGTGCTGCAATTAATTACTATGCGGGTCATCGGCGCGCGTGCTCGGGATTCGCTATGCTGCGGGCGATTGTCGCATGTCGGCACGCGACCTTGGACCGCGCCGCGCTATCACGGTGGCGCGAAACGCACACACAGCCGCAACAGCACATAGTAAGTAACTATCTGTTTTTATTGATATAATTTTCAAGAAATCCAACAAACACGACTGCAGCCCATGCCTACCCGCCCCATCCTCCTCGTCGAAGACGATCCGTTTCCGCGCATGCTCAAGGCGTTTCTCGACCCCTCGATTGAGCCGCAGCGGCTGGCCGCACTGGCCGATTTTTTTGCGCATGATCTGCCGGATTTCGCGGGCTGGCTGGCGCAGTTGCGGGCCATGGCCGGGCCGCTGTATCCGGCGGATGTGCGGCCGGTTGCCGATGCGGCGGCGTTGCGCGTGCAGTTGCCGCAGGCGCATGCAATCGTTACCGAAACGTTCGACATCGGTGCGGCGGAACTGGCGGCGGCGCCTCATCTGAAAGTGGTGCAGAAATACGGCACGCTGCTGCGCGGCATCGATGTCGCCGCCTGCGAAGCACGCGGGGTGAAGGTGCTGACGCTGCGCCGCCGCGCCAATGTCTCGTGCGCCGAGCACGCGCTGATGCTGATGCTCGCGCTGTCGAAAAAGCTGCACCAGCTGCACGGGCTGATCAGCATGGAACAGCTGCGTGCCAGGGGCTTTGATCCGAAAACCTTCGACACCGGCTACACGCCCAACTCGGGCTGGCCGCGCGTGGCGGGGATGAGCATTCTCTACGGCACGACGCTGGGCATCATCGGCTTTGGCGAAATCGGACGCGAGATTGCGCTGCGCGCCAACGCCTTCGGCATGCGCGTGTTGTGCACGCAGCGCACGCCGCTCCCCGAGACCGAACAGCGCGCATGGCAGGTGACGTACTGCACGCAGGACGCGCTTCTGGCCGAAAGCGACTGGGTGTGCGTTCAGTTGCCGGACAATGCCGGCACGCGCGATCACTTGAGCCACGACGGGCTCGCGCGCATGAAACGCGGCGCCAAGCTGATCAACGTGTCGCGCGCGCAGGTGGTGAATCGCGATGCCCTGCTGGCCGCGCTGCGCAGCGGCCACCTGGGCGGCTTCGCGCTCGATCCACAGTACGAAGAACCCGGCCGCGCCGACGATGAATTGCTGGCTTTCGACAACGTGATCCTCACGCCACACATTGCCGCGATGCCGCGCTTTAATGCGCTGGACGACTTCGGCGATCTGGTGCGCGCCATGGCCGCATCGATTGATCGATAAAATATCTTTTAAAAACAGATACTTATAAAACATCGCGCAACGCACGGCAGTCTGGCCCCGCGCCGCGCTACAATAAATTTCACCAAGGAGAACGACCCCCATGAGCCATACATTTGATGAACTGAAGCACAAGACCGTGGCGCAACTGCGCGAAATCGCCAAGGCAAACGAGGCCGAGCACGAATCATTGAAAGGCTACACGCAGCTGAACAAGGATCACCTGATCACCTCGTTGTGTAACGCGCTGAAAATCCCGATGCACGCGCACCACGAAGCCCACGGCATCAACAAGTCCGCGTTCAAGACCAAAATCAAGGAGCTGAAGAAACAACGCGAAGAAGCGCTGGCAGCGCACGATCACGCCAAACTCAAGGTGATCCGCCGCTCCATCCACGCGTTCAAGCATCGCATACGCGCGGCAATGACGTAGTGCCGCGTCAGGTTTTCTTCTCGACCTCGGCTGTCGGGGTTGCCGATGGCGCGCCGGGCAAAGTCTCAACCGGCGGCTCCAGCCCCATCGCGCGCATTCCCCACACCAGGGCGTAGCCGCCCGCCAGCGGCCACCACTCACGGATCCACATGGCAAGTATCGCCGAGGCCACGTAGGTGACCCCCATGATCAGCAGGCCGGGATGCTTGCGGCGGAAATACGCCCACGCCAGCGCCAACCCCACCGCGATAAACAGCACCGCAACACAGTACACCACCCACATCAGCGGCAAGCGGCCCGACGCCACCAATGCCGCCACGCCCAGTACAGAACCGCCCAAAATCCACTTCATGTCCCCGCCCGCCAAAATAAAACTGCGATTCTACACTGGCGCACAGTCGTGATATAACGCCCGGATGCCTGTTTCCACCCCCAAGCGCGCCCTGCAAACCTGCTGCGGCGCGCACATCGTGCATGATGGCTTTTCCGACGTGAGCTACGTGCTGCTGCCGCTGCTGGCACAGGCATTTGGGCTGAATCTGACGCAGGTCGGCACCATCCGCACCGCGCACCGCGTGGCGATGGCGGCATTTCAACTGCCCGCGGGCCTCGTCGCCGAACGCTTTGGCGAGCGCAATCTGCTGGCGCTGGGCACACTGCTGTCGGGCCTCGCCTTCATCGCGCTGGGCTTTGCCGGCGGCTACGCGATGATACTGGTGGCGCTGTTTTTCGCCGGCATGGGCTCGGCCGTGCAGCACCCACTGTCGTCCACCATCATCTCGCATGCCTACCCTGGCGAAGGACGCCGCACCGCGCTCGGCACCTACAACTTCGCCGGCGATGTGGGCAAATTCGTTTTTGGCGGCGTCGTCAGTCTGTGCGTATTCGCCGGCATTTCGTGGCAGGCGCCGGTGGTGGCTTTTGGCGCGGCCGGTGTAGCCACCGCGGTGATCATCTTCCTCTGGGTTGCGAATACCCACGTACCCTCACCCGACAACCCCAAACCGAAAATCCGCGGCTGGGGCATTCGCAACAAACCGGCCTTTGCGGCGCTGTGTACGGTGGACATGGTCGACAGCATGACGCGCACCGGCTTCCTCACCTTCATCGCGTTTCTGCTGATCGCCAAGGGCGTGCCCAAGGGCTGGGCGTTGATGGCGGTGCCGTTGGTGCTGGTGGGCGGCATGGCAGGCAAATACTTTTGCGGCGTGCTCGCCGAACGCCTGGGCGTGATCCGCACCATCGTCATCACCGAAGCGGCCACCGGCGCCGGCATACTCGCCACCCTGATACTGCCGGGCATGGCGACCTTTTTTCTGCTGCCGCTGCTCGGCGTCGTGCTCCAGGGCACCTCATCCGTGGTCTACGGCACGGTCGGCGATCTGGTCGAATCCGACAAACTGCCGCGCGCGTTCGGCATGGTGTACACCGTCGGCGCGGTGTCCGGCATCGTGGCGCCGATCATCTACGGGCTCCTGGGTGACGCCATCGGTATTGAAAAAACCATCGCCATCGCCGGCGGCGTGGTGTTGCTCACCCTGCCGCTGGCACTGGTGCTGCGCACGGCGCTGGGCAAGGCGCCTGCGGCGCAACCCGCCGCCCTTTGACACGGAGACCGGCATGGCCAAACAACGCATCAGTTACGTCCCGCTCGAAAACATGACGGAGAAAATGCGCGCGGAGATGGATCGCTGCGCGCGCGAAGGCACGCCGCGCCCGGAAAGCTCCGCGGTGCGTGCGCATGTGCCGGCCTGCTTCTGGTTTTTCGCCGATTCGTGGGACAACATCTTCCGCAATGGCGTACTCGACCATGCGATCAAGGAGCTGTGCCGCGTTTACGTGTCGCGCTCGGTGATTTGCGAATTCTGCGGCAACCAGCGCTCGATCAAGGGCGCCAACGAAGGTCTGAAAGAAACGCACTACGACGACCTGATCGAGTTCGAAAAATCCACGCAATATAACGAACGCCAGAAAGCCGCGCTGTCACTCGCCGAAGCCATCGTGTGGCGGCTGGACACCGATGACGCATTTTGGGCACGCATGCACAAACACTTTAGCGAACCCGAAATCGTCGAACTCGGATGTGCCATCGGCCTCACCCACGGCCAGCAAAGTTTTTTGCGGCTGCTCAACATCGACCATCATCAGGTGATGGCAGGCACGGCGGCCTCCATGGCGCCCGGTACCGAAACCGCCGAGGCGCTGGCAAAGCTGCGGGAATCGCCGACCTATTGGGCGAAGCGCAACACGGGCACTGGAAAAAATGCGGCCTGAGCCGCATGCGCAAGACAGCACCCAACCGGCCACGACAACCTGCGTGACCATCGCCAGAAGGTGAGTCAGCGCGCGAAAAATATATAACCTATTGATTTAAAACAATATTTATAAGCGCTCGCGCCACAGGTCAACAGTGGGCACGCCAGGCCGCCCAAAATAACGCGGCTGCAGCCCCGCCTGAAACCAGCACACAAACGTATATACCGTAAAAATCGGCACGCCCAGCCGCGCGTTGAGCACGGCAGCGTACGGCGCCATGTTGTGGTTCTCGCACACGATGGCGCCGACATCAGGATTTTTTTGCAGCAACGATTCACCCGCTTCAAGGATGTCAATCTCGGCCTGTTCGTAATCCATGTCGAGCGTGTCGCCGAGCATGACGCGCGTGAATTCCTTCCCGCCTTCGGTGCCCATCACCGGCGTGTCGTGCGGCGCACCCACCGCGTCCCAATGTTCCGGCGTGATGCGATTGCCCTGCACCGAAAGCACGCCAACACGCTTGCCCGGCGGCAGCGTGGCCTGTACCAGCGGAATCTGCATCAGACTGGAACTCGCCACTGGCACCTTCACATGCGCCGCGAGCTGCTTCTGGAATATGGCGAGAAAGCCGCCCGTGGTGGTGATGCCATCGGCGCCGTCCTTCACCAGCTCTTCGGCCGCCTTCAGAAACGCAGGCCCCAGCCCCTTGCCCTGCTCGTGAATCACCACCCGCGCGCTCGCACCCGGCACCACCTTGTAGAGCACCGGAAACGGCCAGGTCATCGCATTGCCCGTGTCGCCGGGCGGACGCGGCCATTTCGTATCCAGCATCAGAATGCCCACGCGGGCGCCGTAGACCGTTTTTCCGCCGTAACCTTGCATGTTGCCTCCTTGACGTCCACGCGCAGTGGTGTCGCATGGGCCGGCGCGGACGGCCTTCATGATAGCGCGATTCGCACTGCAAGCTGCGCTCACGTCGTATGGTCCAGCACGGACGGCCCGGCGCGTGTGACGCGGCGCGTCAGTGTGCCCTACAATGCCCCGTCGGCCCGATAATCACACGGCAAGGGAGCCTCATGAATCCGCTACTGGATGACGCACAGCACGGGCAGTTCGAATTCTCCGGCACCGGCAGCGAATACTTTCGCATCTGGATCGTCAATCTGGCGCTGACGCTGCTCACCCTCGGCATTTATTCAGCGTGGGCCAAGGTGCGGCGCCTGCAATATTTTTACCGCAACACCTCCCTGCTCGGCAACGGCTTTGATTACCACGGCGATCCCGTGGCAATACTCAAGGGGCGTCTGATCGGCATCGGGCTGCTGGCGGCCTACAATGTTGCCGCGGCCTTCAGCATCACGGTGGGGATCGCGGTGTTCGTCCTGCTGCTGATCGCCCTGCCCTGGCTGGTGCAGCGCTCCATCAGCTTCCGGCTCGCCAACAGCAGCTATCGCGGGTTGCGTTTTCGTTTTAACGGCAGCACCGCCGATGCCTACAGGGTACTGCTGGGCTGGACGTTTCTCAGCTACATCACGCTGGGCCTGCTGGCGCCGATGGCGCATCAACGTCTCAAGGCCTATCAGCACAACGGCAGCGCCTATGGCATGACTGCGTTCAACTTCACCGCCGAGGCCGGCCCGTTCTATTCGGTGTATCTCAAATTGCTCGGACTGGTGGTGCTGCCCATTTTTCTATTTGGCATTGCCGCGGTTTCGCTCAACCTGTTCGCGGGGCTGGAGGGCGCACACAAGAATCCGCGGCAATTCGGCAAGGCACTGGCGACGCTGCTCACGGTCATGATGGTGTTTTATCTCGTGCTGTTTCTGATCGTCGGCCCGTGGTTCTCCGCGCGCATTCAGAATCTGGTGTGGAACCACACGGCGCTGGAGCGGCATCCGTTTTCGAGCGCGGTGCGGGCGCGCGATCTGCTGGCCATCTATGTGACAAACTTCATCGCCATCGTGCTCACGCTGGGCCTGTTCAAACCGTTCGCCGACATACGCCTTGCTCGCTACCGCCTTACTCACATGGCGCTGCATCCCGCGGGCAATGTGGATGAATTCTTTGCGCGGGAACAGCAGGCGGTGAATGCCATGGGCGAAGAAACCGCCAACATCTTCGATGTCGACATCTCCTTCTGAGCCGCGCAACGCCGAAACACCGCACACGCTGCAGGTACAGGCGCAGTATTTTGACGGGCGCAGCGCGCGCGCCCATGACGTCACGCTGACACTGGCGGACAGCGTACTGTCGCTGCGCGGCGCAGCGGTGCAACGCGACGAAGACATTTCGATGCTGCGGATATCCGAACCCATGGGCCGCGCGCCGCGCCTGATATCGTTCGCGGATGGCGCGCATTGCGAGGTGCGCGACCACGCGGGCATGGAGCGGCTGCTGCACGCCACCCGCTTCACGGACAGCTGGGTGGTGCGCCTGCAACAGCGCTGGCGCTGGGCCGCGGCGGCAGCCGGGCTCGCCGTCGCGGTCGTATTCACCGGCTATCACTGGGGACTGCCGGCGGCGTCGGAATTCATCGCCTTTCGCCTGCCCGACAGCGTGCTGGCGCAGTTGGGCAGCGGCGCGCTGGGTACGCTGGATCGCGCGATTTTCGCGCCCTCCAAACTGCCGGCGAACCGGCAAGATGCACTGCGGGCGTCGTTTGCGCGACTGCTGCCGCCCGAGGGCAGTCAGGCGCGCTACGCCCTGCATTTTCGCGACGGCGGCCCGGTCGGCGCCAATGCCATGGCATTGCCCGACGGCAGCATCGTCGTCACCGATCAGCTGGTGGCCCTGGCGCGGCACGACGAGGAAATTCTCGCGGTGTTGGCGCACGAACTGGGCCACATCGACCGCCGCCACGGCCTGCGCATGCTGATTCAGGGTTCCATTGTTGCGTTTGTCGTGTCCTGGTACATCGGTGATGTCAGCAGCGTCGCCGCGGGCGTGCCCACGCTCCTGCTGCAGGCCAGATACTCGCGCGATCACGAACGCGAGGCGGACCGTTATGGTGCGGTCATGCTCAAGGCCAACGGCATATCGCCGCGCCGTCTGGCGGATATGCTGGCCCTGCTCGAAGCGGCGCATCGCGACAAGGCGCAAAAGGCGGAAGAAGGACGGCAGAAAGAACCCGGCAAGGCGGCCGCCGAGCGCGGCACCGAACGGGGAAGTATCGGCGACTATCTGGCCTCGCACCCGGCCACGCGAGAACGCATCGACACCCTTAACCAAGGGCACTAGCCTCAAATCGCGCAAATGTCCCGGAACGGTGAACGCCGGTCGGACAATGGGGTATCATAGTCGCGGCAAAAATCAGCAGGGGCAGTGCGCATGGCTTTCTACATCTTCTACGTGGTCGCGATCATTATTCTGATTCTGCATTTCACAGGCTGGCTGAGGCGCAACCGGCTGGAATGGGTGGTGCTGGTGCTGGCGGCGTCGACGTTTCCCGCGGTTATTTTTCTCAAGTAGGCAGGCGCCCCGCGGCGTCACTTGAGCAACAAGCTTGCGCCGCTCAACAGCAGCATCATGGCCAGGATGCGGGTGAAGGTTTGATGACTGATGCGGGCGTTGATTTTTTCGCCCAGCCAGGTGCCCAGCCACATGAACGGCAGCATCAACGCCACCAGCGACAACGTGGGCGCGGTGTAGTAGCCCGCCAGCGTGTAACCGGCGATGCGCGCGATCATCTCCACAAACCACAGCACGGCAAGCGTTGCGCGAAATTGCGCCTTGTCCACGCCGCGCGCGTGCATGTAGATCACCACCAGCGTGCCGCCGCCGCCCCCGAACAGGCTGTCGATGAAGGCGCCCAGAAAGCCCAGCGGCCACGCCCACTTTTGCGACAGCCGCAGTTGCCGTGCGCCGATCCACTGCGCGATCAGCATGTAGCCGGCGTACAGCAGCAGAAACCCGCCCAGCATTTTCAGCATCAGGCGGTTGTCGAGCACGGAGAACAGATACAGACCGCCGGCAACGCCCACCAGGGTCGGCGGCAGCAAGCGGCGGAATTCATCCCATAGCACCTGATGCCGGTCGCGCAGCGTCAGAAAAATGAACAGCACGAACACCAGCAGCGCAGTGGTGGGCACCACCGTGGTGATGGGAAACAGCAATGCCAGCAGCGGCGTGGCCACCAGCCCCGCGCCAAAGCCGGACATGCCGCGCACCACATACGCGCCGAGCACCACCCCGGCAGCCCATGCCAACTGCAGCGCCGAAAATGCGTCGAGCAAGCGGCCGCCTACTTGAAAATCAGGATGGCGCCGCTGCCCAGCAGCACGCAGCCGACCAGGCGGCCGAAGCGCTCCTGATCCATGCGCGCCACCACGCGCGCCCCGATCCACCCCCCCACCAACACCAGCGGCAGACCCAACACGAGAAGGGTAAGAACCTTCTGCGTGTACAAGCCCGCCGCCAGGTATCCAACAACACGGGTGGTGCCCATGGTGATCATGATCATGGTGATGGAGGCGCGGAAGCGGTCGCGTTCGAGCTTGAGCGCGGAAAGGTACATCACGTACAGCGGCCCCGCGGCGCCGCCAAACAGTGATCCGATGGTTCCGGCCGCCAGGCTCGCCATCGCACCCAGCGGATACAGCCAGCGTTTCGCGATCGACGGCATCACGCCGCGCGACTTCAGCATGTAGAGCGCGTAGCACACAATAAAGATGCCGAAGGCGCGGCTCAGCGGTTTGGCGTTGACCTGCGACAGCAGCCAGATGCCGAGAAACACGCCCACGAACGAGTACGGCGCGATGCGCAGCAGCTCGCGCCATTCGACCTTGCGCCAGTCGCGCACGCCCTGGGTGACGCCGGAGATCATGTTGAGTGCCGAACTCACCGGCACCACCACGGCAAGCGGCGCCACCAGCGCCAGCAGCGGCGCCATAACCACGCCGCCGCCAAATCCCGCCCCGCCGCGCACCGCGAAAGCGAGTGTCACCGCGCACACAAATATCGCATACTCGCTCGCGCCAAAACCGTCGACCAGGGACAAATTGCCCATCTCAATCCCCGGCCGCGCGGCGCGCGCTGGCTGCGGTCAATAACAGAAACACAAAACCACCGATCGCAAACACCGTCAGAAGGCCGAAGGTCTCGGCATAACTGCCGTTGATGCGGTACAGCAACGCGAACAACGCCGGCCCGAGCAGAATGCCGGCAAAGTTCCACACCATTGCGCCACTGGTGGCGACGCTGACCTTGCCCTCCGGACTAAGCCGCGCCACCTCGGCCAGAAACAAGCCGTTCCAGCCGATCGCCGACGCGCCGAACGCCACGAACAGCAGCAACATCAGCGCCCGCGACCACTGCGGCGTGACGAAGGCCATCACAATGCAACACAACACCATCATCGCGCTCATCAGTCGTAACATGCCCTGGCAATTACCGAAGCGGTCGGCAATCCAGCCCCATGCAATGCGCCCGGTAACGCCCGCGCCCTGCGCCGCCGACAGCATGACGCCGGCGGCCACCAGCCCGTAACCCGCCTCCTGCACCAGCAGGGTGACCGCGAACGAGCTCAGGCACAACTGCACGCCCGACATGAACAGGGATGCAATCGACAACCATCGCAACTGGGGAATGCGCCATAACACCCGCATGCCCTCGCGCGCCTGCTGCCGTATCCCGCCCGTGTGCCGGCCGCGGTCGTCGTCCCACGCGTTGCGCACCACCTGCAGCGCGCCGATCATGACGAGCGTAAACAGCATTACCAACAGGATTGCCGCGCGCCAGCCCAGCCACAGCGTTATCGGCGGCGCCAGCAGCGCCATCACCATCCAGCCAGCGGGCACGCAGGTTTGCTTGATGGAAAACAGCAGGTTGCGACGCTGCGGCGGGCTGAAACGAAACAGGATGTGCGCGGCCGCCGGCGTCATCACGCTCATTGCCGCGCCGAGCATAATGGACGCGAGTGCCAGCGCGGTAACGCCGGTAATCAGTGCCAACGCCAGCGCCAGCACGCTCAGCAGCAGGCCCGCCTGCAGCGCGCGGCAGGCGCCATGGCGTGTCACCATCCAGGTCAGAAAGGGCGAAGCCAGCGCCGCCGCGCCATAGACCAGGCTCATTTGGTAGCCGATCAGCGACGGCTCCACGCCCATGTCCGCCGCGAGCTTGGGTGCGATCACCGGAAACACCGCAATGCCCATCACCGTGCCGATCTGCGCCAGCATGGTGAGCGCCACCGCGGTTACCACGGTATTGCGGAAAATCGCGGGGGCGAAAGAAATTGTGCGCGTCGTCAAATTTGTTCCGGCGGCACGAGCGTACGGCCATTCCGGCAGGGCGTGAGGTTAACGCATATTGCGAGGACCGCAATCATCGCACAGTAACATTGAGTCCAC
>CADECM010000042.1 GCA_902825845.1 uncultured beta proteobacterium | reverse complement strand
TGGTAGGCGCGATTGGACTCGAACCAACGACCCCCACCATGTCAAGGTGGTGCTCTAACCAGCTGAGCTACGCGCCTAAAATCGCATTTTATCGGAATCGGCCCGGCCGCGCCACTTTCCGCGCCCGGACCTGCTGCCTCCGCGCCACCCCGTGTATCCGGCGCTTTGCAGCGGTCACTCCTGCCGCCACAGCAGGGGCAATGCCGCCTTCAAGTAATAGGCCATCGATACCAGGGTAAGCACAGCGGCAACGTAGATCAGCCAAGTGCCCACAAACTGCGAATCAAACGCACCAATGGCGTCGTGATACAGCAGAATGGGTATCGCCACCATCTGGGTTGCGGTTTTCACTTTTCCCAGAAAAGATACAGCGACGCTCCTCGAGTGCCCGATCTGCGCCATCCATTCGCGCAGCGCCGAAATGGTGATCTCGCGGCCGATGATGATCAGCGCGACGATCGCATCGACGCGGTTCAACTGCACCAGCACGATCAATGCCGCGGCCACCATCAGCTTGTCGGCCACGGGATCGAGAAACGCGCCAAACGCCGAAGTCTGATTGAATCGGCGCGCAATCCAGCCGTCGAGCCAATCGGTAACTGCAGCGGACACAAAAATCACTGTTGCGACCAGATTCTGATTCGCGGCCGATACCCAGCTTTTTTCGAAGTAAAAGATGCCCACGAACAAAGGGATCAGGATGATGCGCAGCCAGGTCAGCAGATTGGGAAGGTTCAGCGGCATAACGCCGAATGGTAACGCCTCAATGCAATTCCTGATAGATTTTCTCCGCGAGCGTACGGCTCACGCCCTCGATCTGCGCGAGTTCCTCCACGCTGGCGGCCTGCAGGCCGCGCAGGCCGCCAAAATGCGCGAGCAGGCGCTGGCGGCGCGTGGCGCCCACGCCGCTGATGTTTTCCAGGGGTGACTGGGAGCGCGCCTTGCCGCGCCGCGCGCGATGGCCGGTGATGGCAAAGCGGTGTGCCTCGTCGCGAATCTGCTGTACCAGGTGCAGGCCGGCGTGTTCGGGCCCCAACACATACGGCTGCCCGCGCCCGGGCATCCACAAGGCTTCCAGCCCTGCCTTGCGATCTTCCCCCTTGGCAACCCCCACGAGGATGACGTCGCCGATGCCCAGTTCGTCCATCACCTGGCGCGCAATCCCCAGCTGGCCCTTGCCGCCGTCAATCAACACCACGTCCGGCATTTTGCCTTCACCGGCCACCAGCCTGCGATAACGCCGTTGCAGCACTTCGCGCATCGCGCCGTAGTCGTCCCCCGCAACCGGTGTGGTGATATTGAAGCGGCGATACTCACCCTTTTGCATCGCCGATCCTTCGTACACCACACAAGAGGCCACGGTGGCTTCGCCCATGGTATGACTGATATCGAAACATTCGAATCGCTGCGCGGTTTCCGGCAATCCGAGAACCTGCTGTAACGCCGCCAGCCGCGCTTCCTGATTGGCCTGCAGGCTTGCCGCATGGCTGGCCCCGATGCGCGCGTTTTTTTCCGCCATCTCCAGCGACACGCGCCGCGCACCCGTGGGACGCGTTGCAATCTGCACTTTGTAGCCCGCGTGGTCGGCCAACATGCGCTCCAGTTCCTCCACGTCCTGCGCCTGCCGCGTGAGGATAAGCGGCGGCACGCCGTGGTACTGATAGTGCTGGCTGATAAAAGCCTCGATGATCTGCGCTTCATCCACCGCGTCCGCGTGACTGGGGTAGTGATTGTGGTCGCCCAGATGCCGGCCGCCGCGGATCATCACCAGATTGACGCAGGTTACCGTTCCCGCGCGCGCGCAGGCGATGATATCGGCATCGCGGCCCGCCACGTCACTCACGTACTGTTTTTCGCGCACCGCGCGCAGCGCCGAAACCTGATCGCGGTGCAGGGCCGCGGCTTCATAATCCTGGGCCCCCGACGCCGCGTGCATGCGCTGTATCAGACCATCCACGACTTCATCTTCCTTACCCGAGAGAAATAATGTTGCACTGCGCACATCCTGCGCATAGCTGCTTTCGCTGATATGTCCGACGCACGGTGCGGTGCAGCGGCGTATCTGGTGCAGCAGGCACGGCCGGGATCGGTTGGCGAACACGCTGTCTTCGCAGTTGCGCAGCCGAAACACCTTCTGTATGAGCTGAATGCTTTCGCGCACCGCGCCCGCGCCCGGAAAAGGCCCGTAGTACTGGCTGCGCTTGTCGAGCGTGCCGCGGTGAAAGCCCAGACGCGGAAATCTGTGCCCGGTAATCACCAGATACGGATAAGATTTATCGTCCCGAAACAATATGTTATATCGAGGACTTAAGCCTTTGATTAAATTGTTTTCCAGCAACAGGGCTTCGCTTTCGGAACGCGTCACCGTGGTCTCGATGTGTGCAACCTGCGCCACCATCAGCTGGATGCGCGGCGACAGTCCGGCAGGCTTCTGAAAGTAGGACGCAACGCGCTTCTTGAGGTCTATTGCCTTGCCGACGTAAAGAACGACGCCGTCCCCGCTGAGCATGCGGTACACTCCTGGAAGATGGGGTAACCCCGCTAACGTTGCCGCAAGCGGCGTGCTCGTGGCCGCGGATTTCGGGGTCGGCATCGGCTTTATTTGATGCGTCGCACGATAGACGCCACGACAGCGTCGAACATCTGCTCCGTAAGCCGCCGCGTATTGGTGTTGTAGCGGCTGCAGTGGTAACTGTCGAACAGCGCCCGCCCGCCCGGCAATTCGTGACAGGCGCCGTGGCGGAACGGAAAGTCCTTAAGCTTCAGGGCCTGCGCACGCAAAATTGCCTGATGCGATATGTTTCCCAGCGCAAACAACACGGCACCCTTGGGCAAGGTAGCGATCTCGTCGCGCAGGTAGCCATTGCACTGCCGGATTTCCGCCGGCAACGGTTTATTTTGCGGCGGCAAGCACTTGACGGCATTGGTAATGCGGCAGCGCTTCAGGCGCAGTCCGTCGTTCGCGCTGTCGCCTTGCGGCTGATTTGCAAGCCCATGTTTATAAAGCGTTTTATAGAGCAGTATGCCGGCATAATCCCCGGTAAAAGGGCGCCCGGTGCGATTCGCGCCATGCATGCCCGGCGCCAGTCCCACAATCAGTAATTTAGGCGCTGCAACACCGAACGGCGCCACCGGACGCGCGTGGTACCCCGGATAATCGCGGCGTACTTCTGCGAGATGCTGCGCGAGCCGCGTGCATTGCCGGCATTCGAGCAGCGCAGATTCAGGCAGCGGCATGGGCTACGCGAACAAATCGCCTTCGCGCGCGCTCAACTCCTTCACCGCGGCCAGCGCGCGCTGATATTCCGCAATGGCCGTCAACCCCGCCATGCCGTGCACCGGGCCACGGCCGCGCATCGCGGCAAGCCGGGCTTGCCCCACCGCGGGCATGCTGTAGTCAAGACCGGCGAGCAATTCATCCGCCGCGCCGCTATCGTTGCATACCAGCACCATGTCACAACCCGCGCTCAGTGCCGCCCACGCACGTGCCACCACACCACCGGCGCCCGCGCCCGCCTTGGCCCCCTCCATCGACAGATCGTCGCTGAAAATTACGCCGTCAAACTCGAGCTGTTGCCGCAAAATCTGCTTCAGCCATGTCGCGGAAAAGCCGGCGGGTTCGCTGTCCACCTGAGGATAGATCACATGCGCCGGCATCACCGCGCCCATTCCGGCGGCGATCAGCCGCCGGAATGGAATCAGATCACATTGCTCGATTGCCACGTAGGCGCGGTCGTCCACCGGCACCTCGTGATGCGAATCTGCGCGCACGTGGCCGTGCCCCGGGAAATGCTTGCCGACGGAAGACATGCCACCCAGGTTGAAACCGTGCACCAGCGCCTGCGCCAGCGGCGCGATGATTTCCGGATCGGCGTGAAAGGCACGATCGCCGATGACGCTGCTGCGATTGAAATCCACGTCGAGCACCGGCGCAAAGGTCAGATCGACGCCGTGCGCCCGCAACTCTGCCGCCAGCACATAGCCGGTATCTTGCGCGATCTGCTTCGCGGTAACGGCGTTCCTTTCCCAGGCGGCGCCAAGCTCGCGCATGGCCGGAATGGCGGTAAAGCCATCGCGAAAGCGTTGCACGCGCCCGCCTTCGTGATCGGCCGCGATCAGCAGTGCTGGCGTGCGCAAGCCATGTATCTCCGCGGTCAGCGCCGCGAGTTGCCCCGGGGACTGGTAATTGCGCGTAAACAGAATTACACCACCCGTCAGCGGATGCATGAGCCGATGGCGATCGGCATCGGTCAAGGCGGTGCCCGCAACATCGAGCATCACAGGGCCTAAATGCAAGTTATTGATTTTATTCACCTTTCTAGTATCGCCACGGCGCAAGCCATGGATTTCTCATCACTGATGGTCAGATGATGCCCAACGATTTCGTGTCGATTCATCATTGCCGTGAGCGCTTCGCTCAACGCGTAGCTGGGCTTGCCCGCCCTATTCTGCACCACGCTAATGTTCTGCAGCGTCACCGGATAACGGAAACCCGTGCCCATCGCTTTGGAAAACGCCTCCTTGGCCGCAAAGCGATTGGCAACGAACAGCACGGGCTTGGCGGTGCGTTGATAGCCGGGCCACTCCAGTTCAGTAAGCACGCGGCGCGCGAAGCGCTCGCCATACTGCTCGAGCAGTCGCGCGATACGCGGCGTTTCCACCAGATCGACGCCGATGCCGAAAATCATCGGATGAGCGCGCGGGCTTCGGCTGCCCGATTGATGGCCGCGAGGTACTCATGCACGGTGGCGGACAGTCCCGACTCCAGCGCGTCCGCGATCAACGCATGGCCGATCGACACTTCGGCCACCGGATCTGCCGCAAGCAGCAAGGGCGCCAGATTGGCACGATTCAAATCGTGGCCGGCATTGACCAGCAACCCGGCCTGGCGCGCGGCGGCTGCCGCAGCCGCAAAACGATCGAGAACGGCCGCTTGCGCCGGTGTTCCAAAGGCCTTCGCGTACGGCTCGGTATAAAGTTCGACGCAATCCGCGCCCGTCGTCGCCGCCAGCGCCATGCTGGACGGCACGGCATCCATGAACAGACTGACGCGTATGCCCAGCGCCCGCAGTTCCACGATCACCGGTTTCAGGCGCGCCACATCGCGCGCGCCGGGCGAAAGATCCCAGCCGTGATCCGAGGTGAATTGCCCGGGATCGTCGGGTACCAGCGTGCATTGGTGCGGGCGCACATTGCGCGCGTAGTCGAGCAGATTTTCGAAGGGGTTGCCTTCGATGTTGTATTCGACATCGGCAAACGAGCGCACCAGGTCGGCGAGTTCGAACACATCGTGGGGACGAATGTGCCGCTCATCGGGGCGCGGATGAACGGTGAGGCCGCGCGCGCCTGCGTTCAGCGCGATCGTACCCGCGTGAACCACGCCGGGAATGCCCAGCGCGCGCGAATTACGCAGCAGGGCCACTTTGTTCAAATTAACACTGAGACGGGTCATGGGCGCTTACAAGTCCTGCAAGTCAATCAGCAATTGCCGGCTGTGCAGCGTCTGGCCGCCCAGGTAATGCCCGATCAGTACGCGCATCAGGCTCTTGCTCTGCTGCTGAGTCATGGGCGAGGCATAGTTGTCGTCCTGCATGTCGATCAACGTCTGGCCCAGCAATTCTAACCCGCTTCCACCCGCGCCGGGTCCGCGGTCCAGCACAACCGGACCGCGGTCAAGCACGTACTGATAACGCCCCTCCGCCAGCAGTGGCTGACGGGTTTCGGCATCGCGATCCAGAATCAGTCCATAGCCCAGCTCGCTCAACAGGCGTTTCTCAAAACAGCGCAGCACGACGGCGTGGTCGCGCGCGCGCGCGGCGTCGTGCAATGCCTGCAGCGTCACGGCATAGGCATCGAACAAGGCATCGTGCGGATCATCGCGGTGCAACAGCTTCAACAGCAACTCGTTCACATAAAAGCCGCAGATCAGCGCGCGTCCGGCCAGCAGGCGGAAGGCGCCGTGCCATTCAGCGCCGCGCAGGGTTTTCAGTTCCGCGCGTCCGGACCAGTCGAGTGTCAGCGCATGAAACGGCATCAGCACGCTGCGCAGCGGCGAGTGGGGCCGTTTCGCGCCCTTGGCCACCATGGCCACGCGTCCGAATTCGCGCGTGAACACCTCCACAATCAGGCTGGTCTCCTGATAGGGGTAGCTATGCAGCACATAGCCCGCCTGATCCCTGTGCCGGATGCTGCTGCTGGAAGCCATGGGGCGTAATACGAATCAGGACAATCCGAGGCGGTTCAAGGTCTTTCGGTCATCCGCCCACGATTGCCTGACCTTGACAAACAATTGCAGAAACACCTTCCCCTCCACCAGGACTTCAATCTCCTTGCGCGCGGTGGTGCCGATTTCCTTGAGCTTTTCGCCGCCTTTGCCGATGACAATCGCCTTCTGCGAAGGCTTATCCACCAGGATGACGGCTGCAATACGCGTCAGTGCGGGCTTTTCTTCAAAGGATTCTATTTCCACCGCCGTCGAGTACGGCAATTCCTGACCGAGCAGGCGAAACAGTTTTTCGCGGATCATTTCCGATGCAAGCGTGCGCACGGTGGCGGTGGTGATTTCGTTTGCCGGAAACAGGAATGGCTGTTGCGGCAGCAAGGGCGCAAGCGCATCCAGCAGCGTATCCAGTTGCATTTTCTGCTGCGCGGATATCGGCACAATCGCCGCCGGATGATACGCCGCATCAAGCCGCTGGATACACTCAAGTATCTGATTTTTATTGGAAATTTTATCAATCTTATTGAGGGCAATGACTACGCCCGGACACGCTTTGAGACGTTCATACAGCTCGCTGTCGACATGTTCGCGTGCCGTGGCGTCCATCAGCCACAGTACGGCATGGGCCGTGGCCAGCGCGTTTCTGAATCCGCGCTCCATGGCCATGGTCAGCGCCGACCGGTACTGGGTCTGGAATCCGGGCGTATCCAGAAACACCACCTGCGTGTCGTCCCGCGTGACGATGCCCAGAATATTCTGACGCGTGGTCTGCGGACGGCGCGACGTAATGCTGATCTTTTGTCCAATGAGCGCATTGAGCAACGTGGACTTGCCAGCGTTGGGCCGCCCCACAATGGCGACATAACCACTGCGCAAAGCCGTATCGCTCATGACCCGCCCGCAAGTTCATAAGCAAGGCGCGCTGCGCCCTGCTCGGCACGACGCCGGCTGCTGCCGCGGCCCGTGCAACGGATGTTCAGGTGCGCAATCACACACTCGACCTCGAATTCCTGTTCATGCGCCTCGCCGCGAATCGCCACCACGGCATAGCGCGGCAGCGGCTGTCGTTCGCCTTGCAGTAACTCCTGCAACCGAGTCTTGGCATCCTTGCCTGCGCTCTGCGGACTGATGGAGGCCAGCGGCACTTTGAATATGTCCTCGGTCACCCGGCGCACCGCCTCGAATCCATCGTCGAGCAATACCGCGCCCAGCACCGCTTCCAGTGTATCCGACATGATGGATGGCCGCTGCCGGCCGCCACTTTTCAGCTCACCCTCTCCCAGCGCAAGATGACGGCCGAGTTCTAGACCTTCGGCCAGCGCCGCCAGCGCGGGTTGGCTGACCAGACTGGCGCGCAGGCGCGACAGTTCGCCTTCGGGCAACTGCGGAAACTTCCGATACAGCGCGAGCGCGATGACACAGTTCACGACACTGTCGCCGAGAAACTCCAGACGTTCATTGTGATTTGCGCTGTGACTGCGATGCGTCAGCGCCCTGCGCAACAACGATTCATCCTTGAACGTGTAGCCCAGACTGCGCTGGATGGCGTCAGTCGGCATCGGCGGCTAACGGACGCCCGCCGGCCATGCGCCCGGCAATCCGGCAGCACCGCTCATTTTGATGCCGGATTAAAGTCCAGGCACGCGTTGACGTTGTAAAACAGGGGAATGCGCGTGGTGTAGCTGGCACTCAACGTGATCCCGTTGGCTTCCTTGGTAATCACGATGTCCTTGGGCGTTATAGCTTCGATGCGGTCAATCTGCGAGCGGCTACCGAAGGCATTTTCGATCTCGCGGCGACTACCGCTGGCAAAGGTAGCGTCCTTGGCAATCGTATTGAAATGCTTCTTGATTGTCATATCTTCCATATACGCGGGTCCGAGCTTGAACGCGAGCAGTGCGCCAAACGCCAAAATAATGCACCACAACAGAAATATCGACATTGACAAGCCGGCTTGCCCTGATCTGCCCAGCACCCTGTTCATTGCAGTCTCCCCTGTGTCCTCAATTGATGGCGCTTCCGATGCGCTTTAACTCATCGAAATTCCACCAGATCATAAACGCCTTGCCGACAATATTGCGGTCCGGCACGAAACCCCAGTAACGGCTGTCGCTGCTGCTGTCGCGGTTGTCGCCCATCATGAAGTAATGACCTTCCGGCACCTTGCAGGTGAAGCCACTGTCATTGTAGACACAATTGTCGCGGAACGGAAACTGCTTGACGCCGCCCAGATGCACCGTCGGCATATCCTTTTGCGTCAGGATGGAATGGCTCCGGGGCGCAAACGTCTCCAGCTGGCGCTGCGCGGAAACATAGTTCAGACTGCCCTCGACATAATTGTAGTCGGGAGCCGGCGCGAGTTGCGCCGCCACGCCATTCACAATCAACTTCTTGTCGCGATACTCCACGGTGTCGCCCGGGACGCCCACGACACGCTTGATATAGTCCAGCGAGGTGTCTTCGGGATAGCGAAAAACCATCACGTCCCCGCGCTGGGGATTGTTCAGCGCCACGACTTTGCGGTTGATAATGGGGATGCGAATGCCGTACGTGTACTTGTTGACCAGGATGAAATCGCCGATCAGCAGCGTCGGCAGCATGGATCCCGAAGGAATTTTGAACGGCTCCACAAGAAACGAACGCAGCAGGAATACGATCAGAATCACGGGAAAGAAACTTACCGGATATTCAATCCACGCCGGCTGACGCAGGTGTGATTCGCGCACCGAGTCACGCGTCTGCCGCAGCTTTTCCTCATCCCGCGCATCGCTGGGCCGCCCCGCCTGGGCCTCCAGCGAACTGACGGCCGCCGCCGCCGCGGACTCGCGCCGGGGGCGGAAAAAGTATCTCTCCGCCAGCGATACGACGCCGGTGATCACCAGCAGCACAAACATGATTAACGCAAAATTCATTGCCGCACCAATTTCCCCGTAATGTCCGCGCGCTACTTGTCGACCTGAAGAATGGCCAGAAACGCTTCCTGCGGAATCTCCACGTTGCCCACCTGTTTCATGCGTTTTTTGCCGGCCTTTTGTTTTTCGAGCAGCTTGCGCTTGCGCGTGATATCGCCGCCGTAGCACTTGGCAAGCACGTTCTTGCGCAATGCCTTCACCGTCTCGCGCGCAATAATATGCGATCCGATGGCCGCCTGAACGGCGATGTCAAACATCTGCCGCGGAATCAGGCCGCGCATGCGCGTCACCAGGTCGCGGCCGCGGTACTGCGAATTTTCGCGATGCACGATCAGTGACAGCGCATCCACTTTTTCGCCATTGATCAGGATATCGAGCTTGATCATGTCGCCGGCGCGATACTCCAGAAAATCGTAGTCCAGCGAAGCGTAACCCCGCGACACCGACTTCAGCTTGTCGAAAAAATCCATCACCACTTCGTTCAGCGGCATGTCGTAAGTCAGCATCACCTGGCGGCCCAGGTACTGCATGTTGCGCTGCACGCCGCGCTTTTGCATGCAGAGGGTGATCACCGCGCCCACGTAGTCCTGCGGCACCAGTATCGACGCCTTGATAATCGGCTCTCGGATTTCCTCAACCTTCGAGGCATCCGGTAACTTCGACGGATTTTCAATCTCGATCACTTCGCCACCCGATAGCAGAACCTGATAGACCACGGTGGGCGCGGTGGTAATCAGCGACATGCCATATTCGCGCTCCAGCCGCTCCTGCACGATATCCATGTGCAGCAGCCCGAGAAATCCACAGCGAAAACCAAATCCCAGCGCCGTGGATGACTCCGGTTCATAGCGCAAAGAAGCGTCGTTCAGGTGCAGTTTCTCCAACGCATCGCGCAGCGCGTCATATTCGCTTGACTCCACCGGATACAGGCCGGCGAACACCTGCGGTTTGATTTCCTTGAAGCCGGGCAACGGCTCGGCGGCGGGACGGGTTTCCAGCGTCAGGGTATCGCCGACCTTGGCGGCGTGAAGTTCCTTGATGCCGGCGATGACAAACCCGACTTCGCCCGCAGACAGGCTATCCTTGGCGCGGGACTTGGGAGTGAAGGTTCCTACCGATTCGCAGCCATACACCGCTCGCGTCGACATGAACTGCAACCGATCTTTGGGGCGCAGTTCGCCGTCCACCACGCGCACCAGCATGACCACGCCCACGTAGTTGTCGAACCACGAATCGACAATCAGCGCCTTCAGCGGCCTGGCCGGATCACCCTTGGGCGGCGGCACGCGCGCAATCATGGCTTCCAGCACGTCGTCCACACCGGCGCCGCTTTTTGCGCTCACCTCCACCGCGTCCTGCGCCGGAATGCCGATGATGTCTTCGATTTCGCCAATGACACGCTGCGGATCGGCCTGCGGCAAGTCCATCTTGTTCAGCACCGGCACCACTTCCACGCCCTGCTCAATTGCGGTGTAGCAGTTGGCCACGGTCTGCGCTTCCACCCCCTGCGACGCATCCACCACCAGCAATGCACCTTCGCATGCCGCCAGCGAGCGCGACACTTCGTACGAAAAATCGACATGCCCCGGCGTATCGATCAGATTCAAACGATAGGTTTTGCCGTCACGGGCCTTGTACTGCAGTGCCGCCGTCTGCGCCTTGATGGTAATGCCGCGCTCGCGCTCCAGGTCCATCGAGTCGAGCACCTGCGCTTCCATTTCGCGATCCGAGAGTCCGCCACAACGCTGAATAATGCGATCCGCCAGCGTGGATTTGCCGTGGTCGATGTGCGCGATGATAGAAAAATTGCGTATATATTGCATTGTGCATTGCTAGAGCCGCTGCCGCGCGCTGATGTAGAAAGGGGCGCTCGCAACCACCGGCGCCCCAGTCCTCAGTAAGCGTAACGTAATCGATTGTATTTTATCGCATTTCAGTAAGGAACGCAGTAACGGCGGGCTCATCCAGAAAATAGTTGCACAACTCGCGCTCGCTCCCGTTTTCCCATGCGACAAGCACCGGAACACGTTCGTCGAAGCGGTTCACAAGCGCCTCATCGTCATCCACATCCACCACCTTGATTTCGAATGCAAAGCGGCCCTGCAAGGTGCGCAGGGCCGCGATCAAGTCGTCACAGAGATGGCAATATGCCCGGGCGTAAACGATCAGTTGCGCATTCAACTAGTTTCCACCCGGGTCCAGCCGAAACGGCAGGTATAGCGAATTGGCGCCGCGGCGCACCAGCAGCGCCACAATACGCCCCTTATCGAACTGCCCCATGAGTTGGTTGAACTGCTCCACGCTCTTTACGTCCTGATTGTTGACGGCGAGAATCACGTCGCCCTTGCGCACGCCGGCCCGCGCCGCCGCGCCCTGAACCTCGCCCACCAGCACGCCGCCGCCAACCTTGAGTTCCCGGCGCTGCGCGTCAGTGAGATCCGCAAGACTCATCCCGTATACTGTCGGCGCTGCCGGCGGCTTCTGGCCACGTCCGCCGCTGCCGCGCTGCGCGCGTGCATCGTCTGCCAGTTCACCAACCACCAGTTGCACATCGCGGGACGCCTTGTTACGCCATAGCTGCACGGTCACTTTGGCGCCGGGCCGCGTGCCGCCGACGATGCGCGGCAGGTCGTCGGACGCGTTTACCGGCTTTCCATCAAAGCGCAGAATCACGTCGCCGGCCTCAATCCCGGATTTCTCGGCGGGTCCGCCTTTTTCCACCGAATTCACGAGCGCGCCTTGCGGCTTGGGCAGGCCGAACCCATCCGCAAGTTCCTTGGTCAGGGGTTGAATCACCACGCCAATGCGGCCGCGTGTAATTTTGCCCGTGGTACGCAACTGCCTTGCAATGTCATTCGCCACATCAATCGGAATGGCAAATGACAGTCCCATAAACCCGCCAGTGCGGCTGTAAATTTGCGAGTTGATGCCCACCACTTCGCCTCGCATATTGAACAGCGGCCCGCCGGAATTGCCCGGATTGACCGCCACGTCCGTCTGAATAAACGGGACAAAGTTTTCCTGCGGCAGCGAGCGGCCCTTGGCGCTGACAATCCCGGCCGTCACTGTGTTGTCGAATCCAAACGGCGAACCGATGGCCACCACCCATTCGCCCACCTTCAGCCGCGACGGTTCGCCAAACTTGACCACCGGCAACCCGCTGGCTTCGATCTTGATCAGCGCCACGTCGGTCCGCCGGTCGGAGCCAATAACTTTGGCCTTGAACTCCCGCTTGTCAGTCAGTCGCACGGTAATCTCGTCGGCCGTCTGCACCACGTGCGCATTGGTGAGAATATAGCCGTCGCCACTGATCACGAATCCCGATCCCAGCGACTGCGCCTGGAAATCCCGCGGACCGCCGGGCTGATTCGGCATGAAACGGCGAAAAAATTCGAAGAATGGGTCATCCTCAGGCACATTGGGCAACTGCTGGGCCAGCGGGCTGCGGGCAGAGGATTGCGTTGTGCTGATATTGACCACGGCCGGCCCCTGTTTTTCCACCAGTTCCGTAAAGTCCGGCAACTGCGCTGTCGCCACCAGGGGCAACACCGCACACAAGAATACAAACGCCCGTCTCAGCATGAACGCTCCTGTTCCTGAAGTTCTAGGTAATCATTTCGGGAATGCACTTGCCGCATTCCGCAGTTCCATCGAATTCGCGATCTGCATGATCGTAGCGGCCGGCGCCTCGCCCAACACCGTCACGATATATTCCCCGTAGACTCGCTTATAAATATGCACGGCACCCTGGCGTGTCAAGGGTCTGCCGGAGAGTTCACGCAGCTTTGGTTCGACAAATACCGATATGGCCGCCAACCCATCGGAATACACCAGATGCGGCAAGGCCAGCGGTCGCCCGACGATGGTGCGTTTGACCTCCATGGATTTGCGAAACCCCACTGGCAGGTTCGTGGCTATCCAGCCGGTGTCCGTAGCCTGCTCCACTACATCCAGCGCCGAGCGGTCCACGCGCCATTTTTGCGCGCGCGCACGCCCCTCATAGCGCGATGCCACTTGGTCGCGATTGAACTTTCCACCCAGGGACAACTGAGAAAACCCAAATGATTCAATAACTTCCTTGCGCTCGTTAAAAACCTGCGCGCGCAGCGGCAGGGCGGAACCCAGTTCCGCACAAAACTTGCGGCCATAACGGAGCGTGTCCTTGGGCATGACACTGATCCACAGGCAGTCAAATCCACCCATGCGCCCCGTGGCCAGTTTGGTCACGTTGTATAACTGCTTCAGATCGGACAGATTTTCCGGCAGCATCACCGGCAAGTGGCGCGTACTGCGGCGCTCGACCAGCACCGCTTTCGCATCGGGAATATAGGCCGTCACGTGATCATTGGCACGCACCACTTCCCGTGGCGGGCCATCGAGGGTTTCCAGCCTCTCGAACACACCGCCCGCCTGATTTACATAGTGAACCACGCTTGACGTTTCGACCTTGCGTCCATGCTGATACACAAAAGTACCCGAGTAGCTGACAGTGCGTGCGGAATCGGCAATCTTCTTGAGCCATTCCAGTGCCTCGTCCGGCGCGCTGTCCTGCGCGCATACGTCAAGCGCCGCGATCATCGCGGCGGCAGCCAGCCAGAATTTCATGTTCAGTTTTTTATGGGACAGGCCAAAACAGTACGGGGAAGACAATCAGCTTATTCGCCGTTGCTGGAAACGGTGCGGATATAGGGCGCCACGCCCTGAATCGCGGTGGTGGGCGAAATACCCTGATGCGCGAGCATGTAATCCTGCACAGGCTCCGACGATACCAGTTCCGGCAACAACGGCTGCGAAGCATCCGGCTTCACCGCGCTTAGCGCCTGCGGCGCGGCGACGGGCGCGGGGACCACTGCCACGGGCCCGGCCGTCACATCCTGAGTGGGCGCCGTGCCCACCAACATCCAGCCAACCACCGCAATCGCAGCGGCCGAAGCGACCGCGGGCAATGCGAACCGCTGCAGGATGCGCCCTGATCCGCGCGCCGCGCGAGACCGCGGTGCCAGCACCGTCGGCTCCAGTGCCAGACGCTCGCTGAATCGCGTGCCAAAGCCCGGGGTGCCCGCGACGCCGCCGCGCATCACGTCGCCAATCAAGTGATAGCTATCCCAGTGCTCGCGCAAGGCCGTGTCGGACTTCAGGCGCGCGATTGCCCCCTCAGCCTCGTCCACATTGAGTTCACCGTCCATCAGGGTCGATACGGATTCCATCTCACCATCTCCTGTCTTTGCCCGTTCCGAGCATGGGCCGCAGCTGTTCTGCAATCGCTTCCCGCGCCCGGAAAATCCGCGAGCGCACCGTGCCGATCGGGCAATTCATCACGGCGGCAATTTCCTCATAACTCAAGCCTTCCATTTCACGCAATGAGATGGCGGTACGCAAGTCCTCAGGCAACTTATCCAGCGTTTGGTTCACGGTATCCGCCACCTGGCGGCTCATCATTTCGTTTTCCGGCGTATTCAGGTCCTGCAGCAATTCCGTCTCTCCGAGGTCTTCCGCCTCTTCGGCATCCATGGCCGTGGATGTCGGCGCGCGCCGCCCCATGGCCACCAGATAATTCTTGGCTGTATTGATCCCAATCCTGTAGAGCCACGTGTAAAACGCACTGTCCCCGCGGAAGTTGGGCAGCGCGCGATAGGCCTTTATGAACGCCTCCTGAGCCACATCCTCCACTTCCGTCGCATCCCGGATAAACCGGGATAACAGCCGGATCAGCTTGCGCTGGTACTTCGCAACCAGCAGCTCGAAGGCATGCTTGTCGCCACGCTGTGCGCGCTCGACCAACTGCTGGTCGATTTCGCGGTCGCTCATGAACTCCGTCCCTGTCGTGTTTGTTGTTCAGGTCGGACATCGCGCCGGTCTGCAAAACCGGCAGTATACCCAACCCGCAGGCCCATCACGCGACACGGCGCGCCAGCATCCCTGCGAAAAACCCGCGATACTGCAAAGACTGAAAAACCCAAAATTAGTTCTCGGCGATTAAGGGCGCTATTGTGACTGATTTCACAGTCCATAGCATAGAATCCGGCGTTCCACCCGCTCAAATACCCATTGAATCAGCACTGCGAGCGCGGCCGCCGGCACGGCCCCCGCCAGCATCATCGCGTGGTCATTCACCGCCAACCCGGCAACAATCCGCTCGCCATAGCCGCCGGCGCCGATAAACGCGGCAATGGTTGCGGTGCCGACATTGATCACGGCTGACGTCTTGATGCCCGCCAGAACCGAGGGTAGTGCCAGCGGCAACTCGATCAGGCGCATCACCGCGCCGCGCCGCAATCCCAGGGCAAAGCCCGCCTTGGTCAGGCCGGGCGCAATACCCGCCAGCCCGCTTTCAGTGTTGCGCACAATTGGCAGCAATCCATACAGGAACAACGCGATCACCGCCGGCAACTGGCCGATTTGCCCCAACGCCGCAATCAGAAACGCCAACAGCGCCAGGGCCGGTATGGTCTGCAGCACACCGACGGCACCCAGAATCCACGGGCGGGCGCGCACGGAACGCGCCGCCCACACGCCGAGCGGTACACCCGCGCCTACACTCAGAACCAGCGCCCCGAACACCAGAAGTGCATGCTCCATGGTCAGGCGCCAGAAGTCCCCGGCGAACAACCGTGCCAGCCATCCGGGACGGGGACTAGTGGTTTGCGAGCTGCCCGCGTTGAGAAAGTCACCTGCCACGCGCGCAAACGGCTGGCCATCGAGTTCCGCCGCGGCATTCATGCGGATCATCGCGCTGGCGGAAATACCCTGTTCGAGCGCTTGCAGCGCACGGTAAGCCCGCGGATGACGTTGCGGCAAGTCCTTGCGGTATACCAGCACCGCGTCATATGGCGGAAAATAGCCGCGGTCGTCGCGCAGCACCTTGAGTCCGTAGCGCCCGAGTTTGGCGTCGGTGGTATAGACGTCGATGATGTCCACCGTCGCCGCCTTCACCGCATCATATGCGACGCCATGATCGAGTCCAACCGGACGGGCCGACAACGCATAGGCATCGCGCAATCCCGGCCAGCCGTCTTTGCGATTGAGAAACTCCTGTGAGAAACCGTAGCGCAGGCCCGGCTGCTGTTTCAGCGCGGAAATCGCATCAACACCCAGCGCCGCCGCGCGCGCTTCGCTGATCGCCAGCGCATACGAATTGCCGAACCCCAGTGCAATACCGGCGGCAAGACCATGACTGTCGAGCAGGCTGTTCAATTCGGTCAGCAAAGGCACGCGCTTCAATCCCAGCAATTCAAACGCGAGCGTGCCCGTATACTCTGGATACACATCGATGGCGCCGCTCTTGAGCGCGGCGAACAGGATGGCGGTATTGCCCAGGCCCTGGCGATGCGTCGCCGTTACGCCGTCCACCGCGCGCATGCGCTGCGTCATGATTTCGCCGAGTATGTACGATTCGGTAAAGCGCTTGGATCCAACGTTGACTGTCTCACCCGCGCACACCAGTCCGGCTGCTGCCGTCGCCAGTACCAGCGCGGAGAACCACAGTCCGCATTTGCCCATCACATTGTTTGGCGCTAACATGTGCAACACCGACCTTCGCGAGATTCGCAATCATGGCCGAACAAAACGCCCGAACCAAAGTGGTGATTCTTACCCGCAGTTATCGTATCAAGGGATATATTCATCTGCAGCCGGGTGCGCGTGTCACGGACTATATGATCGACTCCAAGAATTTCATGGCGTTAACCGACGTTGAAGTGTGGGATCTCGGCGGGCGCCTGGTGATGAATTCGCCCTTCGTCGACGTCAGCCGGGACCACATCGAAATCGTATCGCCGGAATCTGCCTGAGGCGGCACCGCAGCGCGTTGCCGGAATGGCTATGGAAATTGCCCCTGCGGGAACATCGAAACCTCGCGGCGAAGCGGCACGCGCCCTGCGTCAGGCGGCAACCGCCGCCACCGAGGCAATCGCAGAAAACAGATTACTCACCGTCTGCTCGGTGATGCCGCGGGTAATAAACACGATGCGCGTTTCGTGATCGTCACCCGGCCATTTTTCCAGTTCGATCGGCGGATGAAACAGATGCTGTACACCCTGCACCACCAGCGGCCCCTTGTGGCCCGCCACGTTCACCAGTCCCTTGACGCGGAATAAATCCGCGCCGCGCAGCGTTCCCAGCACCTCCATGCACTGTGAGAACGACGCCCAGGTGAACGGCGTCTTGTAGCGCAGGCAAAACGAAATCACGTTGCTGTCGTGCCGGTGCGCATGGCCGTGTTCATCGTGGCCGTAATGGCCATGATCTTCGGCGTTATCCGCGCCCATCCAGCGCTCGACGTCCTCCAAGCGCGACTGCATGCTGCGCAAGGCCACATCCACCAGGAACGCCAGTTCTATTTCACCGTTGATCGCGCGCTTTACCGGCGCGCGCGGATTCAGATCGCGCAGCGCCGCTTCCAACTCGGCCGCCTTCGTCTCGTCCACCAGATCGGTCTTGGTGATCACCAGACGATCGGCCAGCGCCGCCTGCTTGACCGGCTCGGACAGTGTCCTGATCTGCTCCAGACCGTTCACTGCGTCGACCAGTGTCACCACGCAATCCAGCCGGTATTGCGCCTGCAGCATGGTGTCGGTCATCAGCGTCTGCATCACCGGCGCGGGATCGGCCAGCCCCGTGGTTTCGATCACCAGCCGGTCGAAGTCGATGATCTCGCCGTTGCGGCGCTTGACGAACAGATCGCGCATGGTCTCCTGCAAATCGCCGCGCAGCACGCAGCACAGACAACCATTGTTGAGCAGCATCATCTGCTCGGACGACACTTCCACCAGGTCGTTATCGATCGCCTGCTCCCCGAGTTCATTGACGATCACCGCCACGCGATTCATCTCCGGCCGCTTCAGGAGTTTGTTGACGAGCGTGGTCTTTCCGCTGCCGAGAAATCCCGTCACCACACTGACGGGAATGCGCCCTGACAGCGCGCTGCGGCCCAGGACTGGCGCTTCCATGATCTACTGCGTCCACTCCACGACGTACAACCCGCCGGTAAAGCGATCCTGGCAGTACACCACGCCGCGCTCGTCGACATAGACGTCATTGATTTGCACCGCGCCCTTGGGCGACAACTTGGGCGTGCCGGGAACAAAATACGCGACTTCCTGGGGCTGATACGGATTGGACAAGTCGTAGGCGCGCAAGCCGCCGTTGAAGAAGGTTGCGAGGATGATATCGTCCGAGCGCCATGCACAGTCGGCGGAATAATTTTCCCACAGGTTGTGCGACCCGAAGCGCCCGCCGCGCTTGCCGAAGCTCTCAGGCGACGGCAGTGGCACGGTGGATATCGGCACCGGATTGGTTTCGTCTTCGAGATTGAGCACCCAGGTCATTTTGGGCCAGTCGGCGCAGTTGTCACGCACGCACTCCTCGGTCGCGATCAGCAGATCGCGTTTCAACAGCGGCATCATGGTGTGCACGAAACCGTTGAACGGCGGTGAGTTTTTCCAGTGCGACACCACCTTGATGTTGCCCTTGTCCTTGATGTCCAGGATCCAGCCGCCGCCGTCGATATAGCCGACATAGGCACGATCCGGGCGCGCCTTGGAGTAGACATTGGTGTTGTGCGCGCGATAGCCGCCGTCGAGTTTGAGGCGCGGTGGCGGCGGCGCGGTGTCACCCTTGCGGGTGCCCGGGTACCACCAGCGCCCCACCTCCGCGGGTTTCGACGGATTGCGCACGTCGATGATGCGGTAGCACTGGTCATCCTTGTCATTGGTCGGCTCGAAATCCGCCGCGCCGCTCGCCATGTGCACGAATTCACCGTCGTCAAACCACACCGCGTGAACACCGCGCGAAAACTTTCCCGAGCAATCGAAATGCGAAATCAGTTTGGGCTTCTCCGGCACGGTAATGTCGAAGATGTCAAAACCCGCGGGCTTGTCGTTGAAACCCTTGGTCTGGTAGGCCACCACCATGGTGTTGCCCACCACGTCGAGCGAATTGGAGCGCACGTTGCCGTGCGGCAGATCGGTCTGAATCACGAACTTGGGATTGCGCGGGTCGCTGACATCCAGCGCGGTGAAATTTTTTGGCGCGGATTCGTGCGCCATCCACAGAATGCGCCGGCCATCCCTGGCGATCTGCATGTTGATCCCCTCGCCCATGCCGCCGAAACCTTCCATTTCATGCTGGGCCAGAAGCTTCATGTTGAATGCCAGTGTTTGTGACGCCTGGCTCTGCGGGGACATCGGTGTTGCTTCGCTCATATTGTTCTCTTTCGCTTACGGGTGAATCACGACCTTCGGATGCGCTTGCGCGGATTGCCCGCCATCTGCTCCAGCACCGCGCACACCGCCGCGGTATCCGCCTTGGCAAAACCCTGGGACAGCGCAGACGAATAATACGCCTTGCTCGCCTCGAACAGCGGCACCGGAATGTTCAACTGCGCGGCGAAGGCGCCGATTATATCGATATCCTTTTGATAAACATCCACTTTCATGGTCGCGGCACGATAGTCACCGCGAATCATCATCGGCCCGCGCACCTCAAACATGCGCGACGTGCCGGCGCCGTCCTTGATCACCTTGTACAGCAGATTCAGATCAAGCCCTGATTTCAGTCCCATCACCATCGCTTCGGCCGCCGACACGTTGTGAATGGTAACCAGCAGGTTGGCGATGAATTTGAGTTTGGAACCGTTACCGTATTCGCCGCAATAATGCATGCTGCGCGCAAAACCCTTGAACACTGCCTGGCAGCGCTTCACCGCCGCCGCGTCACCACTCGCGTACACTGAAATATCCTTGGCCGCGGCCTGCGCGCCGGTGCCGCTGATCGGACAGTCAAGCACAGTGACGCCGCGCTCGGCGCAGCGCGCACGTATATCGTGCTTGACATCCAGCGGCATGGTGCTGGCTTCAATCACGATCAAACCCTTGCGCGCGCCGGCGGCAATACCTTCCTTACCGAAGAATGCCGATTCGCACGCCTTGACGCTGGGCAGCGAGGTGATGATCACGTTACTGGCGCGCGCAACCGCCATGCCCGATGCCGCCAGCGCCCCGCCGCGTGCGCGATGCGCCGCGCGCGCGCGCCTGTCCGGATCAAAACCCAGCACGCCAAACTCTGCGGCCAACAGATGTTTGGCAAACGCACCGCCCATGATCCCCAGTCCCACTTGCCCTATTGCCATACGATTCATATAAGTATTTGTTTTTATGGAGTTTTTAGTTTGCCTTGCCGTGGATGCGCGACTGCTCGCGTTCGGCCGGCGTCATGTTGTCAATTTTCGCCTCAAGCCATGGCGTCGAACACGCCATGGCATAGCGCACAAATGCCGACCGGGTATCGAATTGATAGGGCGTGCCGCGCGGAATGTGTACCACATCGCCGGGCGTGAGGTCGCGATTGTCCGCTCCCACGCGGGCGCGCATGCCGCCGCCGATCACGTAAACAAATATCTCCCGATCGCTGACCAGTTCGGGTTCGGCGTAGCCCGCCGGCACGTCAAACAGTCCGAACGCCAGCCGTTCGCCTTCCATCCAGTACACCCGCCGCGCCGAAACCTGCGGCGCGGTCAGCGACTCGATCAGCGGGTAATAACAATCCCGCAGGCCCTCGATCACGGCCCGAGTTTCGCCGCCGGGCGCATCGCGCGCCGCGCCGGTGTCGTGCAGACGATTAATCTCATCCACCGTCAGCGCCTTGTCCGGCACCGCCTGATCCGCGGCCAATCCGACCACCGTCCAGGTCTTGTCCTTGATATACAGATAGGACAAATCACCGTCTTCGGTTGCCTTCATCGAGTGCCGCGCGAACGCCGGCGCATGCACAAAGGTCCCCGGTCCCACCACGCGCCGATCCTTGCCCACAATGGCATTGATCAGACCGCGCAGCGGGAAAATCAGCAACTCGTTCGGGTGGTAGTGCAGTTCGGACCCCGTGCCCGCGGACTTGTGCACCAGGCAAAAATACAGGTACTCGCCCTCGATCACGGGCCCGCGCGCCGACGACAAATCCGGCGTCAGCGCCTTGCTTTCCAGCTGTTCAAAACGGTGAAACGGCATGACACGCGCTCGCTCGCTGTGGGCATCGGCGCAAATATTAGCACGCTGCCGGCTGCCTCCGACCGCGTGGAACACCCCGAACCCGGCAATGCCCGTGCCAACCCGATACGGCGCTACCGCGCGGCTGGAGTCGCCCCGTACGATTCGAAAAATTGTACAAACGCCGCTTCATCCAGTGGCCTGGCGACAAAATAGCCCTGCACCAGGTCGCAACCGATGGCCTTCAGTGCGTCCCAGTCGGCCTGCGATTCCGCACCTTCCGCCACGCTCTTGATATTCAGGCGGCGCGCCATTTCCACGCTCGATTCCACGATCGGACGCAGCCGGCTGTTCGCGCCGAAGCCGCGGACAAAACTCTGGTCTATCTTCAGTTCCGTAAACGGCACGCGCGTCAATTGCTGCATGCTCGAAAACCCGGTGCCGTAGTCGTCGATGGAGAGGCCGAATCCGTGCATGCGCAGGCGCGTGAGATTTTCCAGGGCCGGCGCCACATCCGTCATCGCCGTGGTCTCGGTAACTTCCAGCGTCATGTCATGCGGCGCAAGGCCCGCACCCCTGACGATTTGCGTGATGCGGTCGGCCAGCGAGGTATCCGCAAGCGACGCCAGCGACAAGTTGACCGACACATTGCAGTCGACGCCCGCGGCGCGCCACCGGCGGCACGCCAGCGCCGACTTTTCTAGCATCAGAAAGGTCAACGCGTCGATGTTGCCGCTTTGCTCAAGCAACGGAATGAATGCGTACGGCGCGACAATGCCCCGCAACGGATGGCGCCAGCGCGCCAGCGCCTCCGCACCGACAATCCTGCCTGTCGCCAGGTGGACTTTAGGCTGGAAGAAAGGTTCGATTTGCTCCGTCAATCCGGGCAGCACTTCGTCGAGCGTGAACTCCGGCGCGGCGCCACGCACTATTTTTTGCGAGGTCGAGAGGAGTCTCGGCTTGCTGTATTGCTCCAGCTGCGCCTCCAGCGCATCGCGCGTCACCGGCTTTTCAATCACGCCGAGCAGGGTGACACCGTAAGCCCGTGCCATCTGTTCGACCGAGGACAGCAGCGCGCGCTCCTTGGCGCTGGTGATGATGACCGGCGCGGGATTGTTTGCCGCACCCAGATGCCGGATGAACTCCATGCCATCCATGTGCGGCATGTCCAGATCGCACACCACCAGGTCTACCACCGCGGGCAGCAACTCCGTCATGCGCGTGATCGCGTGCCTGCCGTCGCCCGCTTCCAGGACGTCGCGCGCACCCAGCGCGCGCAGCATACCCGCGACCGTCTGGCGCTGAAAATCATGATCCTCGACAACCAGTACGCACAGTCCGTCCGCAACACGGGTTGTTTGCTGCGCAACCGCGCCCGCGCTCCCACCCTGATGCGCCTGCAGCCAGTGAACCAGCCGCGCCAATGCCGGGAGCACCTTTTCCGCATGGTCAATGCGGCCCTGCTTGCCCGCAAATTCCATGGCCTCGCTTGCATCCGCCAATTCGTTCGCGCCCACCATGCGGCTCGCGCCCTTCATACGGTGAGCTATGCGCACGATGGCCGGAATATCCTGCTTGTCCAGCGCCGCCTGCAAATCGGCGTGGTCGCTGCGCGACTGCGTCAGCAACGCCGCCAGGATGGTGGTCTTCTGCGCCTCATCGGCAGCGATATTGTCCAGTTGCGACAGATCGACGGGTTCAACCTGCGTGCCCGTCGCGGCTGACTGCGCCGTCGCGGGCTTCGCATCGCGCAACCATTGGGACAACACAACCCGCAGTTGCGTCATCGAAATCGGCTTGACCATTAATTCGTCCATGCCCGCGTCGCGGCAGGCATCCGCTTCCGCGGGCATGGCATTGGCGGTCCAGGCGAGTATGGGCGTGCGTGGCCGCGTGCCCGCGGCTTCGATATCGCGGATGGCGCGTGACAACTGATACCCGTCCATCTTCGGCATATGGCAATCGGTGATGACCAGGGCGAACGGTTTGCTCTGCCACAATGCAAGTGCTGCTTCTCCGTTGTCAGCGATTTCCGTCGCCACGCCAAGTCGCGCAAGCTGCGCCGCCAGAATCATGCGATTGACGGCGTTGTCATCCACCACCATGACCAGCGGGCGCGCGGTCTTGGCGGCGTTCGGTGCCAGCGCCAGCGGTTGCGGTGCGGGCTCATTGGCAGGAACAGCGGTGGCCGCCGGCAGCGACGTCGCGGGCGCCGTGGGCAGGTTGAGCGTGAGACTGAACGTCGAACCCGTGCCCGGCGTGCTCTGCAGTTCGATGACACCCCCCATCGCCTGCGCCAGCCGGCGGCAGATCGACAGGCCGAGCCCGGTGCCGCCATACATGCGTCCGGCATCCACCGCTTGCCGCGCATAGCGCTCGAACACCTGGTCCTGCGCCGCCACTTCGATGCCGACCCCGGTATCGGTGACCGAAAACCGCACGCGATCCGCGCCCTGCAGCCGCTCGATCAAGGTGGCCCGCAGATCAATCCTGCCCTGCATCGTAAACTTGATCGCGTTGCTGACAAAGTTGTTCAGCACCTGCGACAGCCGCAGCGGATCGACCACATGCGCGGCACCGAGACGGGCATCGACCTCGCGCTCCAGCGTCAGGTTGCGGGCACTGGCCGCATGTGCGTAGGTGTTTGCCACCCGCTCCACGATCTGCGCAAGCGAAGCAGCCTGCGGCACCAGCTGGAGCTTTCCGGCCTCCAGGCTCGACCAGTCGAGAATGTCATTGAGTATCCGCAGCAGGCCGTCGGCCGACTCGCGCGCGGTCTGCAATGTCTTGCGCTGATCGTTATCCAGCGTCGTCAGCGACAACAGCTCCAGCAAGCCCTGGATACCCCCCAGCGGCGTGCGGATTTCGTGGCTCATGGTCGCAAGGAAGGTATCCTTGCCGCGATTGGCAAGCTCCGCGGCGTCCCTGGCCGCGATCAGTTCCCGCTCGGCCTGCTTGCCCGCGCTGATATCGCGGGCGATGCCGATGAAACCCGCGTGACTGCCGGACGCACCGGTAGCGCCACGTACCGCGGAAACCGAAAGCAGCACCGGCACGCGCACACCGTCCTTGCGCAGCATCTGCCATTCTCGTGTGTCGTGCCGTCCGTCGCGCGCCGCGGCCACGAACACCTCAAAACCGGGCTTGATTTCGCGGCCGAGATCGCGCGAGAGCGCCTCGGCGTGCGCGGTTAGCACCGCAACGTCGGGAATAAACGACATCACCGGCCTGCCGATCAACTCGGCTGCGCTGTAGCCGGAGAGTTCCTCCGCGCCGCGATTGACGCTGTCAATGACGCCTTCAGCGGTGGTGGAAACGATGGCCGCATCGGCGCTATCGAGTAGCGCCTTCTGAAACGCGGCTTGATGGCGAAAACGGCGTCCAAACTGGCGCAGGCGGTAGACATGGACCGCCATGAGGGCCACGATGAGCAGCCCTACGGCAGCAATGGTGACTACCGGATATTGCATGCGCGATTATACGGCGGGCGCCCGGCACGCCGCATTTCGCGCCGGCGAGGGCATTCGCGGGAACACGACACCGGCGGTGACAACGGTCAACTGCGATGATTTCATCGGTGGCGCTTGTTGCCTTGAGAACACCCTGGATATGAAATGAGCAACCCCCTGCCCCGTGGCAATAAGCTCAAAACATTGTAATGGGATCTATTCTCAAGGATTTTACCGTAACAGCCATTGCCGATGTGGCGGAATTTGACCGGCCGGCGTGCATATTTATCGTTTGCAGCTATCCGCCGTGGCCACGAGCACGCGCCACCGCTTGCGCCCATCCTGTTCGCAGCGATTGCGCCGTGGCCATGGCCGATCCCGGTTCGAAGCGGCGTTCCGCCTGCCATTGCGCGTCGATCTCAGCAGCGTCTTTCCAGTAGCCCACCGCGAGCCCGGCCAGATACGCCGCCCCCAGCGCTGTGGTTTCCGTCATGCGCGGGCGCACCACCGGCACGCCGAGAAGATCGGCCTGAAACTGCATCAGGAAATCGTTACGCGCCGCGCCGCCGTCCACCCGCAGTTCGGCGATCGCGATGCCGGAATCCCGGTGCATCGCGTCCAGCACGTCGGCGCTCTGAAACGCAATGCTCTCCAGCGCCGCGCGCGCGATGTGCCCGGCGGTGCTGCCACGCGTCAGCCCGCTGATCATGCCGCGCGCATGCGGATCCCAGTGCGGGCTGCCCAGACCGGTGAATGCCGGCACGAAGTAAACGCCGCCGTTGTCGGGTACGCCCGCCGCGAGCGCTTCCACATCCCGCGCGGACTTTATGATGCCCAGTCCGTCGCGCAGCCACTGCACCACGGCGCCCGCGATGAACACGCTGCCCTCCAGGGCAAACTGCGGCTGCCCGTCCGCCGGCGCGGCCGCGGTGCACAAAAGTTGATTGCGCGAGTGCACCCGTTTGCTCCCCGTATGCATCAGCATGAAGCAGCCGGTGCCGTAGGTATTTTTCGCCAGTCCCGGCCGCACACAGCGCTGGCCGAACAACGCTGCCTGCTGATCACCCGCGATGCCGGCGACGGGGATCGGTGCGCCGAACCATTTGCGCGCGGTGTCGCCGGCCCAAGCGCCTGACGGCACGATTTCGGGCAACACGCTGCGCGGTACGCCGAAGCGCTGCAGCAGGGATTCGTCCCATATGCCGTCGGCGAGGTTGTAAAGCATGGTACGTGAAGCATTGGTTACATCGGTGGCATGCACCGTGCCGCCGCTAAGCCGCCACAGCAGCCAGGCATCGATGGTGCCGAATGCCAGCCGTCCCGCGCGCGCCGACTCGCGCGCCTGCGGCACGTGCTCGAGCAGCCAGCGAATCTTGCTTGCAGAGAAATACGCGTCCGGCACCAGGCCGGTGCGACGCGTGATGTCGGCGCCGTCAGCGGATGCCTTCAGCGTGTCACAGTATTCCGCGGTACGCCGGTCCTGCCACACGATGGCGTTGTGGATGGGCGCGCCCGTTGCGCGATCCCACAGCACCGTGGTTTCGCGCTGGTTGGTGATGCCGATGGCGGCAATGTCGCTTGCGGCCAACGACGCTTTGGCCAGAGCCTCGCGTGCCACCGCCAGTTGCGTGTCCCAGATTTCGGTCGCGTCGTGCTCGACCCAGCCCGCCTGCGGAAACATCTGCCGAAACTCGCGCTGCGCCATCGCACGCACCGCGCCTTCATGGTCGAACACCATGGCGCGGGAACTGGTGGTGCCTTGGTCAAGGGCTAGGATGAAGTTCATAAAGTCAAAACCATTTTAACCACAGATGAACGCTGATGAACATGGATGAAAGCCAAAAACACATTTTTATAAGTAACTGATTTAATTGATATTTTATTGAAGCCATGATTGGCGCTGATGTAATGCGTGTTTATCCGTGTTTATCCGCGTGCATCCGCGGCGATAAAGGGTTGGACCTTCGTTACGATAAAATACGCGCCTTCATTCGCACCCTCACCCCAAGGAATTTCAGTGAAACAAATCAACGTAGCGGTGATCGGCACCGGCTGGTGCGGTGGCATCCGCGCGGAAACCTGCGCCATGAATCCGCTGGTCAAGGATATTCACGTGGTTGAAACCCGCCCTGAGCGCCTGGCGGAAATCGCCCGGAAAACCAACGCGAAATCCGCCACCGCCGACTACAAGGAAATCATCAAGCGCGACGACGTCGATGCGGTGTTTATCTCCGCCACGCCGGAAGTGCTGCACTACCCCATGGCACGCGAATCGCTGCTGGCGGGCAAACATGTGTTTCTGGAAAAACCCATTTCGGTTGAACTGCACGAGGCCGATGATCTGATCCATATCGCCAACCGCAACAAGCTCAAGTTCAGCATCGGCTATTCGCAGCGTTTCAATCCCAAATTTGTCTACGTCAAGCAGTGTCTGCGCGACGGCACGCTCGGCAAACCGGTGAGCGCGCTGGTCAGCCGCCACATCGGCCGCGGCCTCGGCAAGAAGATTACCGGCCGCACCAAACTGTCGCCCGCCGCGATGGAGGCGACGCACGACCTGGATTTTGTGATGTGGTGCATGCAACCGGCCAGGGTGGTGCGTGTTTATTCGACGGTGAACTACGGCGCGATGAAGGAATCCACCGGCGCCGACGTGCCCGACACGCAGTACATCACCGTAACCTTCGACAACGGCGTGTCGTGCGTGGTTTGCGCGGGCTGGAGCCTGCCGCCCGCGTATCCCAATTTTTCGATGACCTGGATCGAAATGATTGGTACCGAGGGGGCACTGATCATTGACGACACGCACCGCGACACGCAGTTGACCACCATGAAGTCCGGCATCGTGCATCCGATGTCAACCATGCCCGGCGAGCCGGTCGAGCACACCTATGCCGGCCCCATGGCCTCGGAAACCGTGCACTTTGTCGAAGCCGTGGCCTGCGACCGCAACGTGCTGGTCACCGGCGAGGAAGCGCGCGACGTGATGGAAGTCTATGTCGCGGCGGATCTGTCGGCGGAACGATTGGAGCCGGTGAGTTTGCCGCTGCCTGAATCGCGGTAACGTCAAACCCTTTATTGACACGGATTGACGCAGATTTACGCAGATTAATTCAGAGTGGGATTATTAGCGTGCATCTGCGGCCACTCCAGGTTCTGACGTCAAGAACCCTTTAACCACAGATAAACACAGATGCACACAGATAACCTCCGGTCTTAATCTGCGAAAATCTGCGTCAATCTGTGTCAAAGTTTTTGAACTGGAATGAACATGAAAAAAGACCCCAAGAAAATCGGCCTTGCCATTGTCGGCGCCGGCCGTGTCGGCCTGATCCGAGGTGAACTCGCATCACGCCATCCCTCAGTCGGCTGGATCGGCATTGCCGAGAAACAGCCGGAGCGCGGTGAGATCGTCGCCGACAAGTGCCATGCGGATTTCGTCACCACCGACTACAAAACATTGCTGTCGCGTCCCGAAGTCAACGCGGTGATCGTGTGCACCGATGAACATCTGCATGTCGATCCGGTGATCATGGCGGCCGGGCGCAATCTGCCGCTACTGATCGAAAAGCCGCTCGCCACCGACCTCGCGGAATCCGCGCAGACGCTCGCCGCCATCGAAAAATCCGGTGTCGATGCCGTGATCGGCTACACCCAGCGCTTTCGCCGCCGCTGGCTGGTGGCCAAGGAAAAGGTTCAGTCCGGCGCGCTGGGCGAGGTCACCATGGTGACCTCCCGCGCCTTCATGAACCGCCTGGTGGCCATCGACAATTACAAGCGCAGCGACAATCGCGCGGAAGTCACGCCGATGGTGATTTCCGGCACGCATGCGCTCGACATTGTGATGTGGCTGATGGAGGCCAAAAAGCCGGTCGAAGTCTATGCGCGTTCGGTCAACAAGGCGCTGGGCAAAACCTGGCAGGGCGTCGACGGCACCGGCTACACCATCACCTTCGACGACGACTCCATCTACCACGGCGTGATTTCGTGGGCGCTGCCGGAAGTCTGGCCCGGCGCAGTGTATTCGCTGGAAGTCGGCGCGGTCGGCACCGAGGGCGTGCTCACCATCGACGACACCCATCGCGATATGGTGCTCGCCACCAATCTGATCCAGGCCGAAGGTTACGCGCCGGACAAGCGCCGCCACGTCGATTTTCTGACCAGCTATCCGGTGGGCGATATGGCGCTGGGCGAACGGCGCGGCCCCATGCGCGAAGAAACCCACTGCTGGCTGAACCGGGTGTCGCTGGGCGTGCCCACGCAGCACGCCACCGCGCGCGAAGGCCACAACCGCCTGATGCTGACCAAGGCGATTGATTTGTCGGCGCGCCTGAAACGTCCGGTACCGTTGCCCATTACGCCGGAAGATGAGAAGCGCAGCACTTGATGGGTCACCGCGCCCCCCCCAACCCTCAAAATCCATAATATGAAAAAAACTGTTCAAAAACAAATAGTTACATTCATTTCCAGCGCAGTGATCGCCGCGACCGCGAGTGCGCAGGACTACCCCACCCGCGCCGTGCGCATGGTGGTGCCGTTCGCGCCCGGCGGCGCCTCTGATTTTGTCGGGCGCATCCTGCAGCCGCGCATGGCTGAGCTGCTGGGCCAACAGGTCGTGGTCGACAATCGCGCCGGCGCTGCCGGAAATCTGGGCGTCGAAGTCGCGGCGCGCTCCAATCCGGACGGCCACACATTCTTGCTCGGCAATATCGGCACCATGGCGATCAATGCCAACATTTTCACCAACTTTCCGGTGAAGCCGCTGCGTGACCTCGTCGCAGTGACACAGGTGGTCGACGTGCCCGGTTGCCTCGTGGTGCATCCTGCGTTGCCCGCGAAATCGCTGAAGTCCCTGCTGTCCTACCTCAAAGCCAACCCCAACAAACTGAACTACGGTTCGCCGGCGGTCAGCAGCGCGAACAATCTTGAAATGATCATGTTCCTCAATGCCACAGGCACCTCAGCGACGCAGGTGCCCTACAAGGGCGGCGCCGGACCGGCGATGATCGGCCTGCTCGGCAACGAGGTGCAGATGATGTTTGTGACCTTTTCTTCGGCATTGAATTTCACCAAGCAGGGCCGCATCCGCATGCTGGCGGTGATTGCGCCGGAGCGCATTGCCGCCCTGCCGGACGTGCCCACCATGCGCGAACAGGGCATGGATATGGTGGTTGGTTCGTGGCAGGGCATCTATTTTCCGAAAGGCACGCCCGCACCGGTCCTGAAAAAGATGCTGGCGGTGTCTCACGACACCATCAAGTCGCCCGACGTTATCAAGCGTCTGAACGATGGCGGGGTCAGAATCGTCACCAGCCCGTCGCCGGAAGCCTTCGCCAAGTTCTGGAAAGCCGAGAACGACCGTTTCGCCAAGGTAATTCGCGAGGCGAAGATCCCGACGCAATAGCCGGCGTTGCATGCGGAACGGTCCGTCATCAATGGCGCGCCGCCACAGATTCCACCTGGCACGATACCGTCGCCCGCCTCACGCGCAAAGCATTGCGGCCGCCGGAGCACCCGGTACCGAGCCTGCCGCGCGTGGGCATTTGCAACGGCGCCAGCGCGGTGCGGCGCCGGTTTATTGCGGGGGATTTGCCGCGCCATGACATGCCGTCGAACGGGCGGTGTAATATCCCGTCTCCCGCTCGCGGGATGGGGAACCCCGAATCAGCAGGCCGGGCGCAGCACAGCGCAACCCGCCGCTCGCATCACAACCGCCGTCAAGGAGGCATCATGTCCGCCAAACCAATGCTCTGCAGTTTCAAAACCTGCCCGTGGGTGCAACGCGCCGCCATCGTGCTGCGCGCGAAAAACATCGAATACGACATCACCTACATCGACCGCGATAACCGGCCCGACTGGTTCCTGAAAATCTCGCCGCACGCCAAGGTGCCGGTACTGCGCCTCGGTGATAATGACGCGCTGTTCGAATCCAACGCCATCGCCGAGTACCTCGACGAAACCGTCAAGCCGCAGCTGCATCCGGCCGACCCGGTGACGCGCGCGCGCAACCGCGCATGGACCGACTACGTGCCAACCTTCGCCAGCGCGATTTCGCAGACGGCGTATGCCGACGGCGAAGAGGAATTCCTGAAACGCGCCGCCAAGATCAGCGAGGTGTTCGCCAAACTCGAAGGCGCACTCGCCAAGCGCGGCAACAACGGCCCCTACTTCAACGGCCCGAATCTGTCACTGGTGGATGCAGCGTACGCGCCGTTCCTGCAACGCTACACCTTCATGGATCGGCTATACCCGCTGGGGATCATCGAAAAATTCCCGCACCTCAAAGCCTGGCGCGACGCCCTGCTCGCCGCGCCCGCGGTGAAAAACTCCACCGTCGCCAACATTGAAGCGGTGTGGCAGGAAGGCATGATCACCAACAAACGCTGGTTGAAAAAGTTTGTCTCGGACAGCGTTCTGGGTGCAGCGGCAGCATAAATAATAAATAAAATCAGATAGTTATAAAATACCGACGACGCCACGTCCTCGCCCCTGCGCAGGCGGCGAGGGTAGTCGTGCGTCAAGCTGACCGCGCGTCATCGCGCTTTGATGAGCCGCGCCGGCACGTTCGATTCCGATTGCCGCGCGCCGGTAACCCATTGCACGCAGCTGTTATTGATTACGCCTGCGCACGGCCCGGCTGCGCCGCGCGCACCGCCCGCTGTCCTCTCCTGTCACATGGCATGTTGCGGCATGACACAACCGGCGTCTTGCCTTGCGCCATGCCGACTGCCCTGAACCGACGCGATGGCCATGGCATTTGCAATCCGGCTCACTGATTTCCATGGTGCTTGCCATCAGCCGCCACAAAACACCACTTTTCCCCGCCTCATACCCAGCGCGACGATCCGTGACAAAAGTCACACAAAATCATTAACTTAAAATGGATTGTTAACAAACCAGTGTCGAACTCTTTTACAACTTCACCGGATGCGCAGCGCGGAAAAAAAGTTTTGTGCTGCCGCGTCAGACACTTACACAGGCAGGCATGACTATTGCTCTTTGCACGTTGCAGCATCTGATTCCCTTTAACGCGCGCTGCAGCAATTCGAGGAATACACAATGAAACTTCAGAAGTTTAGCTTGGCATCACTCGCCACTGCGGTGACTATGGCGCTGTCGGGCGTGGCCTCAGCCACCGCATTCACCGTTACCTCACCCACGGGCGGCTCGCTGCCGGGCGGCATCACCGAAATTGGCGGCATTGTTATCGATCTTCAGGGTGCCAATGGCGCGCATGTGGTGGCGCAGTTGGCGGCATCGACATTGTTCACCGGCTTCGCCAGCACCAACCCGTTCACCATCGGCACGCAAAGTGGGTTCAACGCCGGCGTCATCGGCTCGCTGGGTGGCGGACTGACCTCGGCGGCGATACGCTTTACCCTGTTCGATGGCGACACCGGATTGGGTAACTTCGACCGCAACCAGAACACCCTGTTGGTCAACGGTATCAATTTTGGCGATTGGTCGAGTGTTGTCACGCAGGAGACCAACAGCACGGGGACCACCCTGGTGAGCAGTAATGCCTCTGGCGGCTTTCGTGACAACCGACTCGATACCGGCTGGTTCAGCAACAACAACGCCGGAACCCTTGCCGCTTTGTTTGCAAGCCTGGGTAGCGGCAGCATCAGCTACCAGGTGAGCGACGTCGATCCCGGCGACAACTTTTACGACTTTACGCAGGGCGTGGACGGATCGCTGATCAATGTCGGCACCGGCCCGACCGTGGGTGGTCAGGTTCCGGAGCCTGCCACGCTGGCGCTGCTGGGCTTGGGACTGTTGGGCATCGGCGCCATGCGCCGCCGCGCGTAAGCATCAGTACCCGACGTATACAGTAGAGGAAGAGCAAACGGCGCCGCAAGGCGCCGTTTGTTTGTCCGCGATGTTCCTGCATGCGGCGTGCCCGCGGTGAAAGATTCCGCCACCGCCAACATCGAAGCGGTGTGGCAGGAAGGCACAATCACCAACGAGCGCTGGTTGAAACAGTTTACCTCGGACAGCGTTTTGAGCATCGCGGCATCATAATAAAATTGTTTTAAATCAATTAGTTACCAAGAATCCCATGTAGAGTGGGCACGCTCTTTGTGCCCACCGGCTGTTGACCGCGTGGGCACTAACAACGTGCCCACCCTACACTCGCTGTGTGATCGTGAAGCCGCTGGTAAAGTCCAGCGCCCTGTTTTCCGAGAGCCGCTTGACCACAATAGACGACCCGTTGCGTGGCGGTGTCAAGGCCATCGTGGAGGACATGGATGTCTGCTTGCGTTGCGAAGTCGGTATCAGGGTAATCTCGAAAAGGATAACCAAACCCTCGAAGTTTTCCAGCAACTCCGGGGCGTCCCCACTCCACATACATCCGTTCCTACAGCAAACCGTAATTGCGTATCAGCATATCGTTTCCACACATTTGGGCAGATTCATTACCCCACCACCGCCACCGCCTCGATCTCCACCAGAAACTCCGGCCGCGCCAATGCCTGCACGCCGATCAGCGTGCTCGTCGGGGGATTGTCCTTAGACACATGTTTCTCGCGCACTGATTGCAGCAAAGCGCGATGTTCGGGCTGGTAGCCGACCACGTAGACATTGAGTTTCACCACATCAGCACAGGTCGCACCCGACCCCGCCGGCGCGATGCCGCGGTTTTTGTGGACCTGCTCCGTCTGCGCCAGCAAATCGCCCTTGCCGACGACATTGCCCTGCGCGTCCTGCGATACCTGCCCTGACACGTAAACCGTGGTGCCGCCGCTGACGCGAATGGCCGGCGTGTAGGCACCGGGCTTGAGCAGGCCTTCGGGGTTGATGAATTGCTTGTCCATGCTGCACCTCCGTACGGGTTGGGTTGGAATTTGCAAAGTTTACGCCATTCCAAGCTGCGGAACGCCTAGGCTTGCACCGCGCGCGATGCGCCGTTACAGTCCGATTCAGCCGCGCCCCGGGCGCCGTCTGTTCCCACCCTCCGCGTCAATCCACCAGAGAGAAAGACAACCATGACAATCTGGACCCAAGACCAGATGGCATCGATACACAAGATGCTGAACCCGCGTTCGCTCGCCATCGTCGGCGCCACGCCGCGCCAGCAGTACGGCGGGCGCATGCTTTCCGCCGCGCTCAAAATGAAAGACCGCGTCAATGTCTACGCGGTGAATCCGAAGTACGACGAAATCCTCGGTGTCAAATCGTACAAGAGCATCACCGATCTGCCGGAAACGCCCGACGTGGTCGCGGTGGTGGTGCCGTACACCCATGTGCTCGACACGCTGAAGGAAGCGCACGCCAAGGGCACGCGCGCGGGCATTGTGATTTCGGCCGGCTTTTCCGAACGCGGCACCGACTCCGGCGCCGATTTGCAGGGCGAAGTCTCGAAGTTCGCGCGCGAATCGGGCCTGCGCATCAGCGGGCCGAATTGCCTGGGGCTTGCCAACGTGCGCGATAACCTGTGGCTCACCTCATCGAGCCGCACCATCGACGGCGTGTCCGGCGGCGTCGGCCTGGTATGCCAGAGCGGTGCCACCTTGTTCGGGCCGTTTTTGGCGCGCGCCACAGACTCGGGCATGGGCTTGAGCTACATGGTTTCCACCGGCAACGAGGCCGATCTCGAATTCGCCGACTTTGCGCGCTACCTGCTCGACGACAAGGGCACCACGGTGATTGCGGGTTTTGTCGAAGGCTTCAAAAACGCAAGGAAATTCGCCGAAGTCGCAAAGCTCGCCGCCGAGCGCGGCAAGCCGATCGTGTTGATCAAGATCGGCCGTTCTGATCTCGGCCGGCGCGCCGCCAGTTCGCACACCGCCGCGTTGACGGGCAGCGATGCGCTCTACGACGCGATATGCAAGCAATACGGCGTGATTCGCGTGCCCAGCTACGACGATCTGCTCGAAATCTCGCACCTGATGGCGCAGTCGCGCAAACCCAAACAAGCCGGCATCGCGGTGGCCTCACACTCCGGCGGCATTTGTTCGTTGACCGCGGATATGTGCGGCGCGCACGGGCTCGATCTACCACCCTTGTCGGACAAGGCGCTCGGCGTGATCAACGGCATCCTCAAGGGCTTCGGCTGGGCGGCAAATCCGGCGGACCTCACCGGCCGCGCCAACAGCGAATCCTTCCCGGCGATCATGGATGCGATGATCAACGAACCCGGTGTCGGCGCGCTCGCCGTCGCCAGCGCGGGCGCCGAACTGCAGGTCGGGCAGATCATTGAGCTGCGCCAAAAGACCGACAAAAACATCGTTTACATGTGGACCGGCAGCCGCGACAACAAGGTGGGGCTGCCCCTGCTCAAAAAGGCGGGCATCCCGGTGTTCTACACACCCGACTCGATGGCGCGCGGATTGCGGCACTTGCTCGACTATTACGCCTGGCACGACAAGCGCATGCAGCAGGGTTTCGCCACCGCGCCGGCGATGACCACCGCCCAGAAGGAAACACTGGCGCAATTGCAGGGCCTGAAGCGCAACAGCCTTTCCGAGTCGGAAAGCAAGCAACTCATCGCGGCCTGGGGCGTGACCACCTCGATGGAAGTCTGCGCGAAGGATGTCGATGCCGCGGTGAAAGCCGCGGAGAAGATCGGCTTCCCGGTGGTGCTCAAGGCCGATTCCGCCGACATCCCGCACAAGACCGAAGCCGGCGTGGTGCGCCTGAACCTGCGTAGCGCCGACGAAGTGCGCAAGGCGCATGCCGAAATCATCGCCAATGCCAAAAAACACGCACCCGATGCCAAACTCAACGGCGTGCTGGTGCAGGAAATGGTGCAGGGCGGCGTGGAAACCATCGTCGGCGTCAGCTACGACGCGCAGCTTGGCCCGACCATTCTGTTCGGCACCGGCGGCATCATGGTCGAGGTCTACAAGGACGTCGCCATACGTGCCTGCCCGATCACGCCCACCGAGGCACACGATATGATCGACGAAGTCAAAGGCGCTGCGCTGCTGAAGGGCTTCCGCGGCAAGCCCGCCTGCGATATCGACGCACTGGCCGACGTGCTGGTCAAGGTGTCGCACCTCGCGGTCAACCTCGACGGCACGCTGGCGGAACTCGACATCAACCCGGTGCTGGTGCTGCCCAAGGGGCAAGGCGTTAAGGCCGTGGATGCGTTGGTGGCATTCACAGGATAGTAGCTACACTGTCGTTCCCGCGCAGGCGGGAACGACAGTAGTGGTTTGGTTGCACGATATTTGAACGAATCAAAGGTTTGAGTCATGCCCCTGCCCCGCCCCGCCCCCCGCAAACTCAACCACAATCGCATCATCGACTGCCGGGGTTACGAACGCGACGATGGCCTGTGGGATATCGAAGGTCATCTCACCGACGTCAAGGCCTGCACTTGGTACGACCGCGTCGGCAGCGCGGACCTGCCGGCGGGCTTCCCCGCGCACGATATGTGGATCCGGCTCACCATCGATCTCGACATGAACGTCCACGACTGCGTGGCGGTCACCGATGCCAGCCCGTACCGGCTGTGCGGCGACATCACGCCCCGGTTCGAAAAGCTGAAGGGCTTGCGCATCGGCCGCGGCTGGACCAAACAACTCAAAGATATCATCGGCAACGCCAACGGCTGCACCCACCAATGGGAACTGCTGGGGCGCCTCGCCGCTGTCGCATACCAATCGACCAACATCGCGCGCCAGTCTACGCGCAAACACGTGCCCGGCACCCCGGCGCGCACCTTCAACACCTGCCACATGTACACGCCGGACAGCGACGAAACCCTGCGCCGCTGGCCGGAGCTGTACACCGGGAACAAGAAACGCGACGCATTACCGAAAGTCTCGTAGTTACACCCAAAGGAATCGCCATGGCCAATCCGCATCTGACGCACCTGCTGCAACTCGCCGGCCTGCCCGCCTCCGCCGGCGGCAATGTCGAGATCACCGGCTCCGATTTGCTGTTGCCGACGCCGTACAAGTTTCTGGCGCCGGGCGCGGCATGTATCGCGGCCGCCAGCTGGGCCGCCGCCGAGTTGTGGAAACTCAAAACCGGCCGCTCGCAAAAGGTGAGCCTCGACACCTACGCCGCGGCCGCCGCGCTGCGCAGCCCGCGCTATCTGCGCATCGACGGCAAGAAGGTGGCAGAAGACGAGGCCAAGGTCACCGGCTTCTATCAGTTGAAGGACGGCCGCTGGATTTACCTGCACTGCAACTTCCCGAATGTGCGCGACGGCAATCTCAAGGCACTGGGCGTGCCGATGGACAAGGATGCAGTGACCAAGGCCGTGGCGCAGCGCGACGGCCTGGAACTGGAAACCGCAATGTTCGCCAACGGCGGCTGCGGTGGTTTCATCCGCAGCGAAGCGGAATGGGAACAATGCGCGCATCAGAAGAGCGCGGCTCAGATACCGCTGTTCGAGATCGTCAAGATCGGCGACGCGCCGGTACAGCCACTGCCGAAAGGTGACCGGCCGCTGTCGGGCATACGTATGCTCGACCTCACGCGCGTGCTCGCCGGCCCGGCCTGCGCCAAGAGTTTTGCCGAACACGGTGCCGACGTGATGCGCATTACGCGCAAGGACCTGCCCGACCTCGGCGCACCGTCCGACGTGGACACCGGCCTCGGCAAGTTGCAGGCGCATATTGACATGCGCGACGCGGCCCAGGCCGAGACCATGCGCGGATTAGTAAAAGACTGCGATGTGTTTCTGCAGGGTTATCGGCCCGGCGCGCTGGCGGCGCGTGGCCTGTCGCCCGAAGCGCTGGCGCAGACGCGTCCCGGCATCATCTACGTGACACTTTCCGCCTGGGGCCACGAAGGACCGTGGAAGGACAAGCGCGGTTACGACACGGTGGTGCAGTCGTTCAACGGCATGGCATGGCGCCCCGACAATGCCCGGCCGCAGTTCCTGCCCGGGTCACCGCACGATTACGTCGCAGGCTATGTGCTGGCATTTGCCACCATGGTCGCGCTGCACCGCCGCGCCACCATCGGCGGCAGCTGGCTGGTGCGAACCTCGCTGGTCGGCGCGGGCGAGTGGTTCCGCAAGCTCGGCCGCTTTGCGCCCGCTGAGTACCAGAACCTGACCGCGGAATTTCCGCCCGAGGTCATGCAGCGGCTGCTGATGGATACCGATTCGCCGTGGGGCCGCGTGACGCATCTTGCGCCGGCAGCGCAATTGTCTGAAACACCGGGACGCTGGGCGCGCCCGCCATCGCCGCGTGGGTCGCATGCGGCGGTGTGGCCGGCGCGATAGTGACGTCAACAGCTTTGACACAGATTAACGCAGATGAACGCAGATCGTTCACCGACACCGTCGTTCCGGCGAAGGCCGGAACCCAGGTTGTAATCCGGCCTGAAGGGCCTGATTAGGCGCTTCGCGTTGGTTTACGTACTGGATTCCGGCTTTCGCCGGAATGACGATTGATGCAGGGTGACAAATTCGGGGATCGGTATGCCATTCAAACTCCGCAAACTCTCCCACGGCCTCGGCGCCGAAGTGTGCGATATCGATGTCACCGCACCGATGAGCGAATCCGCGTTCGGCGAAATCCATCGCGCGTTTCTCGATCATGGCGTGCTGCTGTTTCGCAACCAGAACATCACGCGCGAGCAGCATCTGGCATTCAGCCGCCGCTTCGGCGCACTGGACCGGCATGATGCGTTTCCCAGCGACCGCCATCCGACGATACCCGAACTGATGCTCGTCACCAACGAAGCGCAGGCTGATGGCACGCCGTCGGTGTCGCGCTATACGGGCAGACGCTGGCATACCGACATGTCGCATACACTGGAGCCTTCGCTGGGTTCGCTACTGCGCTGCTGGAAGATCCCGCCGGTCGGCGGCGACACGATGTTTGCCAACATGACCATGGCCTATGATGCGCTTTCGGCCGGCATGCAAAAGCTCATCGCAAAACTGCACGCGATCCACTTTTCCGGCGGCCGCAAGCTCGACACCACGGCTGCCGATCAGGCGCACGCCGCGGAGCAGAAGAAAATCAGCCCGCCGGTGGCGCACCCGGTGGTGCGTGTGCATGCCGAAACCGGCCGCAAGGCAATCTACCTCGGCGAAAAAGTCAAACGCTTCGACGGCATGACCGAAGACGAAAGCAAGCCACTGATTGAATATCTGAACCGGCATTCGACGCGGCCGGAATTCGTCTACCGCCACCAATGGCGCGAGCACGATATTGTGCTGTGGGACAACCGCTGCACCATGCACATGGCACTGGCGGATTTTGATCAGCAACAGCGCAGACACATGGAGCGCACCACGGTGATGGGCACGCCGTTGGGGTATGTCGTTGCGACTGCATAACGTCAAAACCCTTCGACGCAGATTTACGCAGATGAACGCGGATTAACCCCGAAAAAATCTGCGTCAATCTGCGTCGAATGTTTTTAAGTATATGTTTTTAAAGGATTTTTTGTGATCATCGATTGCCACGGCCACTACACCACCGCGCCCCGCGCGCTGCGCGAGTATCGCGAACAGCAAATCGCCGCGCTGAGCGATCCAGCAAAGGCTCAGCTTGCGCCCAACCTCAAGGTCGGCGATGACGAGATCCGCGAGACCATCGAGAAGAATCAGTTGCGCATCCAGCGCGAACGCGGCGTGGACATGACCATCTTTTCGCCTCAGGCGGGCGGCATGGCGCATCACATCGGCAACGAAACCACCAGCAGGCACTGGACGCAGGCGTGCAACGACATGATTCACCGCGTGTGCACGCTATACCCGGACAACTTCACCGGCGTGTGCCAGTTGCCGCAGTCGCCGGGCGTGAATCCGGCCAACTGCGTGGCCGAATTGCGGCGCTGCGTGGAGCAACTGGGTTTCATCGGCTGCAATATCAATCCGGACCCCTCCGACGGCCACTGGAACGGCCCGCCGCTCACCGACAAGAGCTGGTATCCGCTGTTTGAGGCCATGTGCGAACTCGATGTGCCGGGCATGGTGCATGTCAGCATGTCCTGCAATCCGAATTTTCACGGCACCGGCGCGCACTACATCAATGGCGACACCACCGCATTCATGCAGTTGATCCTGGCGGATTTATTCAAGGACTTTCCCTCGCTGCGCCTGATCATCCCGCATGGTGGCGGCGCGGTGCCGTATCACTGGGGACGCTACCGCGGCCTGGCGCAGGACATGAACCGCCCGCCAGCCACCGATCTCTTGAAAAACGTCTACTTCGACACCTGCGTCTATCACCAGCCCGGCATCGATCTGCTGCTGAAGGTGATCCCCCACGACAACGTGCTGTTCGCCTCGGAGATCGTCGGCGCGGTCAAGGGCATCGACCCCACCACCGGCCATCACTACGACGATACCCGGCGCTACATTGAAGCCGCCGCGATCCCGGCGCAAGCCCGCGCGCAGATATTCAGCGGCAACGCGCTGAAAGTGTTTCCGCGGCTGAAACAGAAGCTCAAGTAGAATACTGACTTACCCTCACCTCCGGGAGCCGCCATGCCGCCCAACGACCTGTCACTCGAAGCCCAATGGATGCCTTTCACCGCCAATCGCGCGTTCAAGGCTGCGCCGCGCCTGTTCGTCGGCGCCAAGGACATGCACTATGTCACCGACGATGGCCGCAAGGTGCTCGACGGCACCTCGGGCCTGTGGTGCGTGAATGCCGGCCATTGCCGCACCAAAATCGTCGAAGCCATCCAGAAGCAGGCCGGCGCCATGGACTACGCGCCCGGCTTCAACATGGGGCATCCCGGTTCGTTCCGGGTCGCCGAGCGTCTGGCGAATATGCTGCCGGGCGATCTCGATCATGTGTTCTTCTGCAACTCCGGCTCCGAAGCGGTCGATACCGCGCTGAAAATCGCACTGGCGTATCACCGCACGCGCGGCGAAGGCCATCGCACAGTACTGGTCGGCCGCGAGCGCGGCTATCACGGTGTCGGCTTCGGCGGCATCTCCGTCGGCGGCATGCCCGCGAACCGCAAAATGTACGGCAGCATGCTGCCGCGCGTCGATCACCTGCCGCACACGCACAACCTCAAGGAAAACGCCTTCTCGCGCGGCGTACCCAACTGGGGCGCGCATCTGGCGGATGAACTCGAATCGCGCATCATTGCCACCCATGATGCCTCCAACATCGCGGCGGTGATCGTCGAACCCATGGCGGGATCGGCCGGCGTGTTGATTCCGCCCATGGGCTACCTCAAGCGCCTGCGCGAAATCTGCGACAAATACAATCTGCTGCTGATCTTCGATGAAGTCATCACCGGCTTTGGCCGCACGGGTTATGGCTTCGCTGCCGAGACCTTCGGCGTGCTGCCGGACATCATGACCATGGCCAAAGGCATCACCAACGCCACCGTGCCGATGGGCGCCGTCGCCGTGCGCAAGGGCATTTACGACACCGTGGTCAACGCGGCGCCGCCCGACACCATCGAGTTGTTTCACGGCTACACCTATTCCGGCCATCCGCTGGCCACCGCCGCGGCAGAAGCCACACTCGACCTTTACGCCGAAGAAAACCTGTTCGCCCGCACCCGCGACATCGCGCCCTACTTCGAGCAGGCGGTGCACGCGCTGCGCGAAATGCCCAACGTCATCGACATCCGCAACATCGGCCTCGTCGCCGGCATCGAACTCGAACCCAAACCCGGCAAACCCACCGAGCGTGCATTCAAGACATTCCTCAAGTGCTACGAAAAAGGCGTGCTGATCCGTACCACCGGCGACATCATTGCGCTGTCACCACCGCTGATCGTCAATAAACAACAGATCGATGAACTGGTGGGCGTGCTCGGCGACGCGTTGCGGGAGACCGGGCGCGACTAACAACCGGAAACCTGGCGCGTTTACACAGACATTCATTTTCAAGGAGCCCTCATGACCGCCACCGCAATGAATCATTTCACCATCCTCACTGACAAACTCGACACCACCCTCGCCTTCTACGCCGAGTATCTCGATCTGCATCCCGGCGCGCGTCCGCCGTTCAAGTTTCCCGGCGCGTGGCTCTATGCGCGTGACGGCAAGGACCCCATCCTGCATGTCATTGCCGGCAAGCCCAAGGACGAACTGGTGAAGGGCGTGATCGATCACATGGCGTTTACCGGCCGCGATCTCAAGAGCATGCTCGGCAAGCTCAAGGCAAGCGGAATCGACTACGATTTGCGCCAACTGCCTGAGTACGGCACCTGGCAACTGTTCTTTTTTGACCCGAACGACGCCAAGATCGAACTGGATTACGACCCCGCCGAACACACCGCCGCCGCGTAGCCCGGATTACAGGGTTGCTGCATGAAAATCTGCATTCAAAGCGGCACGCCGCTCGGCACCTCGGACATCTACAAGCCGTATTACGAATCGCTGCAGCGGCATGCGAAGCGCGTGGCGCGGCCGGATACCGTGGTCGAGTTTCCCAATCTCGGCAAGAATTATCCCGGCGCAGCGCGCAGCCGCACCCACCTGCACTTCGTAGCGCACGAGACGATCCGCAGCGCTATGCGCGCCCAAGCGCAGGGGTTTGACGTGTTCGTCACGCAATGCCTCGATCTCGCGTACCACGAGCTGCGCGAGATGGTCGATATCCCGGTGGTGTTCATGACCCAGGCGACCATCGCCTACTACAGCCAGCTCGCGCCCAATTTCGCATTTATCGTGAACAACGTGCGCCTGCATCATTTCTTTCAGGAGCTGGCCGGGCGCTATCAACTCGAAGCGCGCATGGTCCCCGGCGCCTATGTCGATTTCGCATTCACCGACTACGCCAATTTGTGGAACAACCCGCAGCCCTTCATCGATGAATTCATGCGCGTGGCCAGGCCGCTGGTGGCGCGCGGCGCCACTTCGCTCTATCCGGCGGGGCTGTATCTCAGCCAGTGGTTGATCGATCAGGGCATACGCGACGTCGACGGCGCCATCATCATGGATCCGCTCGCCATCGGCATCAAGATGGCTGAGTTGAAACAGGAACTCGACCGTGTCGGCATCAAGCCCTATCGCGCCGGCGCGTGGGCGGTTCCGCCGGAAGAGGTACGCAAGTTGCTCAAGAGTGAGTTCGAGTAGTAGTACTTGGTAGTTAGGCCACAAAAAACGCCCAATGGTCAGTTGCTCCACTCGCATCAGACCCGCCACAATCACCGACTTGCCAGCGATCGTGCGCATGCTCGCCGATGACGCACTCGGTACCAAGCGCGAGCGAGTGGAGGATCCACTGCCTACATCCTACCTCTGCGCTTTCGAAGCCATCGCGCAGGATCCCAACAATGAGCTCGTAGTCGCGCAGGATCTCGAGGGCAAGCCAATTGCAGTGCTTCAGTTAACCTTCACGCCCTTCATCACGCATCAGGGCGGTTGGCGAGCCACCATCGAAGGCGTGCGCGTTGACAGTGCCCAGCGCGCGTCAGGTCTCGGCCACGAACTTTTAGCCTGGGCCATCAGTCGCGCGCGTGAGCGGGGATGTCACTTGGTGCAACTGACCACGGACAAGCAGCGGCCAGAGGCCAAACGCTTTTACGAGTCCATGGGATTCGTGGCGTCGCACGAAGGCATGAAGCTCAAACTCTCACCCACCCCCGCAAGTTCAGCCTAACCCCTGGCCCCGGGGTGACCCGCGACGGCGTGAGCTGCTCCATCGCCAGCGGCCAATCGCAGGCTCCGCGAGTCATGCCACCGCGGGCGCCTCAGCTCGCACGTTAAACGTCCGCTTATACAAGCAAGGGCTATTTCCGGCCTGGGTCGAATTGACCGACTCATATCTCGCGACAGCGGTCGAACATATTCTGTTTACGCAAGCAGAGATTTCAACAGCCTGTTGCTTGCAATCATCACACAGTAGTCAGAGCACCTTACATCCACGCCGATCACTGGCATGGATTTTGGCGCCGCAATGTCACAACGCAATCTTCCCCTCATACAGCGTAATCGGCGGATACGCCTTGGGATCGATCATCACATCCAGCAGGGTTGTCACGGGCGAACGCAGCGCGCGCTCCAGCGCCGGTTTGAAATCGGCCGGTTTTTCGATGCGCACACCCTCGCAACCGCAGGCACGCGCAATCGCCGCGTGATCGACCGGCATGAACTGACAGGCATCGGTGTGATTGCCGTACATTACTTCCTCGGCGTGCCACTGGTATCCAAGTATCTGATTATTAAGGATAATTAAAGTTGTCTTCGTCTTCATGCGGGCAGCGGTCTCGAGTTCCGACCACATATGGCCGAAGCCGCCGTCGCCGGCGATGCACACCACGTCGCGCGACGGGTGCGCAATCTTGGCACCGATGGCCGCGGGAAAGCCCCAGCCCAGACCGGCAAGACCGCGGCACGCCAGAAAGCGTTGGCCGGCGCGCTGCGCGGTGAGGTAGTTCATCGCCCAGATCGACGAATAACTGGCATCGGTCACCATCAGCGTATCGGGTGTGAGCAGCGCATTCAGTTCGCGCATCAGTCGTTCCGGACGTATCGGCGCGGCATCGGAGTCGAGCATCGCGCGGGCTTCGTCCTGAAAGGCTTTTTTGCCGGCAGCGATGGTCGATTCAATCGCGCTGCGCGCGGCGCGGCGCTTGCCCAGATCGAGGCATTCCAGGGCGTCGCCCAAGGCTTCCAGTGTCAGCTTCGCATCGCCAACCAGCCGCAAGGCTTCATAGTTGCGGCCGACCTCCTGACTGTCGATGTCAATGTGAATGTAGCGCGCGCTTTTTGGAAACAGCGTCCACGAATCGGTGCCGTTCTGGTTGGTGCGATCACCGACGAACAGCACGCAGTCGGCGCGATCCACCATAGGCCGCAGATGCCGCGCCATGCCGCGCGTGCCCATGAAATAGCCGATCACGCCCAGCGACAACGGATGCGTTTCCGCCACCGCGCCCTTGCCCATGCTGGTGGTGGCCACCGGCAACGATGCCATCTCCTGCAGCCGCACCAGCGCCTCGTGCGCTGCCGAAAGATGCACGCCGCCGCCGGCAACGATCAGCGGATGTTCGGCCTGCGCCAGCAGCTTCGCCGCCTGCGCAATGCGCGCGGGATCGGCCATGCAGCGGTCGAGCGGATAAGTGCCCAGTGACGCCGTCCGCGCGCTACCCGCATCCGCCGGTGCCGCTTCCTGCAGCAAGTCCTGCGGAAACAGCAGCACCACCGGGCCGGGTCTGCCGCCGGCGGCCGTGGTAAAGGCCATATCCACATAATCCTCGATGCGTGTGATGTCTGCCACGCGCTTCACCCACTTCGCGCAACCGCGAAAAATATCGAAGTGGTCCAGTTCCTGAAATGCGTTCTTGTCGGTCTGGTTGCGGCGAACGTCCTGCACGATCGCCACCAGCGGTATCGAAGCCTTGTACGCCTCCGCCAGTCCCGGCGCCAGCAACGCCGCCGCGGGACCGTTCTGTGCCGTCACCACGCCGACTTTTTGTAACGCGCGCGCGTAGCCGTCGGCCATCGCGGCACCGGCATTCTCCGTGCGATAGGCAACCTGACGTATGCCGAATTCGGGTATCACCAGGTGCAGCGCCGACGGCAGGCTTTGCCCGAAAATGACTTCGACCCCGTGACGCTTCAGCGCCCGCGCCAGCACGTGCGCGCCGCAGGGACTCGGCAGTGTGTGCCCGCGTGCGGCCACGCTGTTGTCGGTAACGGTATTCATGTCCCCTCCTTGATGGCTGATGCGACGACGGCGATCCGGATTGCCATTTTCTCACTTTCGCACGGACTGTCCGCGCCGGCGCGGAAATCACGCCGCAAAAAAAAGCCGGCGCCACGGCGCCGGCTTTGGGTCCAGCACGACTTGCCTTACACCAGCTTGAGGCCGCCCGTAAGCGGCACGCTGCGCACCGGCTTGCCGGTGGCCGCGAACACGGCATTGAGCACCGCCGGCACCACCACGCTGATGGTGGGCTCGCCCACGCCACCCCAGAAGTCGTAGGTGGGCTGAATCACCGTTTCCACTTTGGGCATGTGCACGATCTTCGGCAGGCTCAGCAGATGGAAATTGTTTTCGCGAATACGGCCATTGCTGACCGAGCATTCGCTCATCAGCGTGCTCAGGCCCATCGCCACCCCGCCCTGCACCTGGGTGGCGATCTGCTCGAGGCTCACCGCGTGGCCGCAGTTGGTGGCGAGCACCATGCGGTGCACCTTTATCTCACCCTTGGCGCTGACGGAAACCTCGGCCACCGCCGCCGAGTAACTGCCGTAGCCCATGAACTGGGAGATGCCGCGATGGCGTCCCGCCGGCAGCGGCTTACCCCAGCCAGCTTTTTCAGCAACTGCGTTGAGTACGCCCAGATGCTTGGGATGCTTTTGCAACACGGCACGGCGAAACTCCAGCGGATCCTTGCCCGCCGCCTTGGCCGCTTCATCCATGAAGCATTCGGTGAAATAACCGTTGTGATTGGTGTTGACGCCGCGCCACGGCCCCACCGGCACATGCGTGTTGCGCATCGCGTATTCGGTGCGCAGATTCTCCGGTGAATAGCCGAACTGCGCATCGCCCGCCAAGGTCTTCCACAGGCCCTGCAGCTGGCGCCGGTCCTTGCCGTCCTTGATGGCGGCCGGATTGGCAAAGGCATTGATCGACTGGCCCGAGACGCGGATGTGCAGCGCGGTCATGTTGCCCTGGGCATCGAGCCCGGCCGTCAGCTTCGCCTGCTGGATCGGACGATAAAAATCGTGTCCCAGGTCTTCTTCGCGCGTCCACAGCATTTTCACCGGCGTGCCCGGCGGCAGCTGCTTGGCGATCTGCACCGCCTGCCGCGTGTAGTCCTGATTGCCGCCGCGGCGGCCGAATCCACCGCCCAGATCCATCTTGTAAACCTCGCACGCGCTCAGCGGCAGCCCCGACGTCTGCGACAGCGTGGCCATGGACGCCTCGGCATTCTGCGTGGCCACCCAGCACTCGGCCTTGTCCGCCGTCAGCCGCACGGTCGCGTTCATGGGCTCCATGCACACATGCGGGATGAACGGCACGGCGTAGGTTGCCTGCACTTTCTT
>CADECM010000041.1:35088-47098 GCA_902825845.1 uncultured beta proteobacterium | reverse complement strand
GGAAACCGAAAAGTGGGGCCGCGTGATCAAGGCGGCCGGGATCAAGCCGCAGTAGGGGCGTGTCACAGGCGGGCATGCCGCGCCTGACCGCGAGACGGAATGTCTGCGCATACACCACGGGCGAACGCGGATGTGCTGCTTTAACCACCGCGGTGAAACAGGATGGCGCGGCAGATGTTGCGCAACAGGCGCATGCACCGGCAGTATCGGGGAATCGATTCTGCTCCCGATTTCAGAATGAACAAGCCGCTCACTGCCGGCCAATCATGGCAGGCGCCCATGCCACGGCACCATTTGTGCATGTCGCCGCAAACACATTGCATAAAAATTGCGCCAGATCAAACCGGTGCCGCGTCGCGCCCCGCAGAATGGTGGTTTGAATCGGTCCTCTTTGCCGTCGCCACTGCCGAACCGTGCAGCACGCCGGCCGGGCGCTGCCCGCTGGTCAACATCCCCATTGAAAATGTCCGGTTTGCCGCGCATCCAACCGCCTGTTTCGCACGCTTCGGCACTGTGCAAAACCTTTGCTGAAGCGGTGTGTGCGAGCGAACTGCTCGCCTGTTGTGCCGCGCAGGCGCTGGTGGTGATCACGGCCAATGAAGCCTTCTCCAGACTATTCCATTGCCGGCAACCGCAAGGCCGTTCCATCCTTGATTTCATAGCCGTGGAAGATCGCGCCCAGGTCCGGGATGTCCTCACCAGTGCCGTGCGCGGGCGCGTTGCATCCGTCACCTTCCGGACGGCAACGGATGACGGCGCAATCTTTGTCGAGATGCGCGCGACGAAGTCACCACTGGGTACTGCCATGGTTGACTTCCTCGGGTTCATCGACGTTTCGAAACGAATCGAAAACGAACGCCGGCTGCTGGCGTTGGCGCAATACGATCCGCTCACCGATCTGCCGAATCGTCTGCTGCTGCAAGATCGCTTGCGGATCGCACTGGCTACCGCGGAACGCGGAAAGCATATGCTGGCCCTTCTCCTGGTCGATCTGGACGGGTTCAAGGGCATCAACGACAAGCACGGGCACATCGCCGGCGATGCGGTACTGCGGCAGGTAGCGCGCCGCTTGAGCGCCAGTATCCGCGAAATTGATACGGTTGCCAGACTGGGCGGCGACGAATTCGTCATCGTGCTTCCCGACATACGGCAACCCGCGGACGCCGCTGTCCTGGCCGCGCGCATCATCAATGCCGTCGGTCTGCCTATCGCAACAAGCAGCTGCACGGTGACGGTGGGCGCGAGTATTGGCATCGCACTCTATCCCGATGATGGCGCCAATACGGATATGTTGGTGGGCTGCGCGGACGGTGCAATGTACGCGGCCAAGCGCGGCGGCAAGAACTGTTTTGTTTTTGCCGATTCCAGCGCGCGCGAGATGCTGCGTGACGATTCGCCCGGCTGGTCGCCGGCGTTCGAACTGGGCGTGCCGCAAATGGACCGCGAGCATGCCGAATTGTTTGCGCGAACGAAAGCATTGGCCCATACGACGCGCGTGCGAGCCGGCGTGGGCTGGTGGCGCGGCGAACTGCAGAACGTGTTGCGGCTGGCAGCCCGGCACTTCGGCGCGGAGGAGCGGATGATGGCAGCCAGTTCGTTCGACGGACTGGCGGCGCACCGCAAGGAGCACTGGCGGTTGCTGGCCGATCTGCAGGCTCTCGCCGATCATGCGGACAAGATGGCCGCGACCTTGATCACACGTTACCTGCGCAACTGGCTGATCGTGCACATCGAAAACTATGACAAGGCGGCGGCTGCCTGCATTCGTCAGGCCGGCGCCGGCTGAGCGGGTGCGGTGCCGCAATGCGCGCTGCCGGTGACAGCGGCCTCGCGCGCCGCTTGTCATTGGATCGAAGAAGACTTCAGCAGGCTGGCCCCAACTTCCGACGCCAGTGCACGCGTCGACTTCCGGGACGCTTCGCTAATCGAGATTCAAGCGGTACGCCTTGGCCGCGGTCCCATAAAACAGCGCGCGCTTTTCGTCAGCCGAATACTTCGCGGCTATACGCTTGCAGGTATTCCACAGCACCGGATAGTCGACGGACTCGCGGTCTGGCGGATAGTTGCTCTCGAACATGCAGCGGTGCGGGCCGAATGCCTCGATGCAATGCTCAAACAGCGGTCCCCACGCTTTGGCGAGCTCTTCGGACGATGCGGGCGCCGCCCGTTGTTCAAAACCCAGGCCCAGATAGGGCATGCCCAATCCGCCGAGCTTGACGTAGACGTTCGGGCACTTCGCCAGTTCCTTCATCGACGTGCGCCAGTGCGCGGTGGCCTCGTCCTTGCGCGCGAGATAGGTGCGTGTCAGAGCCACCAGCCCGCCGATGTGATTGAGCACGATGGTGGTGCCGGGGAAGGCGCGCGCGAGGTCCGCGAGTTCGAGCAGTTGCGGGTGATAGATCATTGCGTCAAAGCTCAGCCGGCGCGGTCCCAGTGTGGCGAAGCCTTTGCGGAAATCGTCGTCCTTCATCACGCCGGGCGGCACGATGTAGCGCGTGGTATTCAGTGCCTCGTCGGGATCCCACTTGGTGCTGACGCGGATACCGCGGAAGCGTCCGCCACCCGCGGCGATCTGCGCGTCCAGCACCTGCGCGACTTCCGCGCCCACGCTGATGTCCGCGGTGCCGACGATGCCGGCGCACACCCGGGTGTCACCGTAGGCGCTGCTCGCCGACATCGCGGCGATGCCATTGGCAAACTCAACTTCGCCCACCGGCGCCATCAGCGGCGGCACGCCCTTGCGGTAGAACGAGCCGCACTCCACGAACACCGAGCCGCGGATGTTGTGGCCGGTGTTGGCGTCGGCGAGGAACTCGTGGATCAGGTAGCGGTTGCCGTTGCGGTCCCACATATGATGATGCGGATCGATGATGGGCAGGTCCGGATCAATCACCGACTCCTTGTGCAGTGCGCGCCATTCCTCCCGGCCCGGGTACTGGCCGGCGGCACCATGCGTGTTGCGTGGATTGGGATCGGAGGGTTTGCGCGGCAGCAGTTTGGATGGCATGGTCTGGATTCGGTGCGTGGGTTGATGACGAAAGACTAGCAGAGGCCCGGGTGGCGGGCAAACGAACACGCGGTAGGGCAGCGTGCACTTTCCGCTGGGTCATGGGAAAGCCCGCGCGGGAAAGTTGCCGCGCCGTCCGTTGTAGATACACGCGAATATTGAGACACTACGCGTCTGCCCGGAAATGACGGCGCGCCGCGGAACGAGTAACACATGCTGAACAAAGACTACGTTGGCTTTGGTCGTTCCCGCCCCGGCAAGGCTTGCCGCCCGAGCCCGCCGCGCGTGTTGCTGATGCTGGTTGCCGCCGTGCTTGCGTTGGCCGGCGGCTGCGCGCGGGCGCAGCCGAAATTTCCGTACAAGCCGGTGCGCATCGTCACCGTGGGACCCGGCAGTCAGGGGGACGTATTGACGCGCATCCTCGCGCCGCGGCTGAGCGATCTGTGGGGACAGCCGGTCGTGGTGGAAAACCGCGCCGGCGCTGGCGGCACCATGGCCGCCGTAACGGTGGCGAAAGCGACCCCCGACGGCTACACGTTCCTGCTGCAGTCCAGCCAGTTCGCCATCGGGGCGGCACTGCACGCCAATCTGCCCTACGACGCGGTCCGGGATTTTGCCGCCATTTCGCAGTTGGGCAGCGGCACGGTGGCGCTAATGGTGCCACCTTCGCTGGGACCGAAGTCGGTCAAGGAGCTCATCGCGCTGGCGCAATCCCGGCCCGCGCCCTTGCTGTTCAGTTCGGCGGGCGCCGGCAGCGGATCGCATCTTAACAACGAAATGTTTCGTCTCGCCGCGGGCATCAGGGCAGTGCACGTGGGATTCAGGAGTTCGGCAGAAGCGATGATTGAAGTGGTGGCCGCGCGCGTGAATTTCAGTGTGCTGCCGCTGGGCACTGCGCTGGCTTTTCTCAAGGACAACCGCCTGCTGGCGTTGGCTGTGGCCGACCAGCGTTCGTCGCTGGCGCCCGACGTGCCGGCGATGGCGGAAGTGCTGCCCAAGTATCAGCGTTCGGGCGCCTACGGTCTGCTCGCGCCGGCCGGGACGCCGCGGCCCGTGTTGCTGGAGATTAATCAGGCCTTGAGGCACGTGCTCGCCCTGCCGGAGATTAAGACACGGCTGCTGGCGATGGCCTTTGCCGCCGCGCCGACCACGCCGGAGGCATTTGCCGAGATGGTGCGCACAGACATCGAGACGTACAAAAAGTTGGTGCGTGTCGCCTGACTGCGCAAATGAGCGCTTGAATTCTTGGCGCGTCCGGCCGAAAGTTTGATTTTGCGAGACCGCGAACGCGGAGATCATTGTCTCATTCTGGAGGAACCATGGACTTACAGCAGGCATTCACGGGCATCAAGGTGCTGGCCGTCGCGCGTATCGTCGCGGCCCCCTTTGCCGCCTATCAACTGGCGCTGCATGGCGCGGACGTGATACACGTCGAACACCCGGATGGCGGCGATTCCGCGCGCACCTCGGGCAATCTGCAAACGCCGTATCACGCGGCGTACATGGCGCACAACTTCCTTGCCTACAACGCGAACAAGCGCTCATTGACGCTGTCGATCAACACGCCGGAAGGCCAGGACGTGTTTCGCCGCCTGGCAAAGAACGCCGACGTGGTGATCGAAAACCTGCGCGGCGGCACCATGGCGCGCTATGGCATCGGTTACGAGGATCTGAACAAGATCAATCCGCGCATCATTTTTTGTTCGGTTACGGGTTACGGGCAGACCGGCCCCAAAAAAAGCGATCCTGCGATCGACACGGTGATCCAGGCGGTGAGCGGCATGATGAGCATCACCGGCACGCGCGAAAGCGGCCCGCTGAAGACCGGCTCCACCATCGTCGATTACACCACCGGCTACGCCGCAGCACTGGGCCTTGCCATCGCCCTGTTCCAGCGCACGCGCACTGGCAGGGGCCAGTTGATCGATGTCTCGATGCTGGAAACCGCGATGACCATGATGGGTGGGGAAGTGCTGCGCGCGATCACCGCCAACGAGACGCCGCCGCTGGTGGGCAATGCCTCGGGCAAGGGCGCCTGGGTCAGCGACACCTATCCCTGCAGGGAAGGCCATTTGTCGATTGCCGCCAGCGGTGCCTCGCGCCGCGAGAAGCTGTGGAAAGTCATCGACGGCGCGGAGATTCCGCGGGACCCGCGCTTCGCCTCGGATGCCGCGGTGGTCAGCCACATGAAGGCGCTCGACGATATCATCACGCGCAAGCTTGCGGCCAGGACCGCGCAGGAGTGGGAGGTGCTGATGAATCAGGCCGGCGTGCCGGCGATGGCGGTGCAGCCGCTTGCGCGGGCGGTGCATCATCCGCAGCTCGAACATCGCAAGTTCTTCCATCAATTCGACGACACCGAAAGCACCGGCCTGCCGCCGTTTGCGGTGCCGACCTCGCCTTACCGGCTGTCCGCAAGCCCGGCCACCGTACATTCGATGCCGCCGCGCCTGGGGCAGCATACCGACGCGGTGCTGTCCGAAAGCGGATTTTCCGCGGATGAAATCGCGCAACTGCGCGCCAACAACATCGTATAGGAGGACGGCATGGCGCAGCCATTGAAAGTCATGTGTGTGCACGGTCTGGGCGATCACCGCAACACGCCGTGGAAGGAGGACTGGCAGAACGCGGTGGCGAAGGTGTTTGCGAAATACGGCGATGTCAAGCTGACGTTTTCCTTCCTCACCTACGATCCGATTTTCGCGAACGTGAAATTGTCGGCGTGGGAAAGCATGCAGGCGGTATGGAAGCTCAGCCGCAGCGCGCTGAGTGTCTCGATTACCGGCCGGCGCGGTACGGTTGGCGATGTGCCGGACAAGGTCAAGTGGACAGCCGGCTATGTCGTGGCGTGGGTGGAAGACGAGGACTTCAAACGGCAGACGCGCAAGCTGGTGCTGGATGCGATTGCCAAAGACACGCCTGATGTCATCCTCGCGCACAGCCTGGGTTCGCTGGTGACCTACAACGCGATCAGTCATGTGGATGCGGCCAAGCCTGTCATCAAGGCCGCGCTGGAGAAGGTGCGGTATGTCACTCTGGGATCGCAGATTGGCAATCCATTCGTCATTCGCAACCTCACCAACGGGCGCATCGAAGCGTTGCCCGTCAGGCAGTGGCAACACCTGTACAACAAGGAAGATGCGTTCTTTACCGCGCCGATCATGTTGTGGGAGGGTGCCAACTTCGAGCAGATCGAAACGCCGTTCGATATCCCGGGCATCGCCGACCATTCCGCCGCCGAATATCTGAGTCACGCGAACACCGTCGAGCAGGTGTGGCTGCCTGCGGCAGGTTTGCGCAGTGGCGCGCGCAGCTTTGGCGCCGAGCGTGCCGCGCGCGCCGGGCGCACCGGCGCGCGCGCGGCGCGTGCGGCCTCGTCCACCAGCAAACGTGCGCTGTTGATCGGCATCAATGCCTACCCGCGCGAAGAAGACCGGCTTGAAGGCTGCGTCAACGACGTCTACCTGATGAGCTCGGTGCTGCAGGAATGCGGCTTCCCGCCCGAGAGCATACGCGTGTGCCTCGATGACCGTGCGACGACCAAAGGCATTCTCGAGCGGCTGCAATGGTTGCTTGACGCGCCCAAGCCGGGCGAGCAACGCGTGCTTTACTTCAGCGGTCACGGCACGCGAATACCGCAGTACGGCGAAGACCATCAGCCCGACCGGCACATCGAGGCGCTGGTGCCGTGGGATTTCGATTGGACGACGGAACATGCCATCATGGACGATCAGATTTTCGCGCTCTACAGCCAGCTGCCCTACGACATCCGTTTTGCCATGATTCTGGATTGTTGCCACGCGGGCGGCCTGCACCGGCAGGGCGGCGCGCGCGTGCGCGGTCTGAATCCGCCCGACGATATACGCCATCGCGAGCTGAAGTGGGACAGCAAGGCAGAAATGTGGGTGCAGCGCGACTTCAAGCGGATGAACCCGAATTTTTCGTCGGAAGCGAAGGTCAACAAGGCCTTCTTCGGGAACAACGGCGCGACCAGCCGCATTGGCCGTTCGTCCATTTTGCGCGGTCAATCGCAGGCGGAGTACCGGCGCAACAAGCAGCGCGAGGCAAGCTCCGCCTTTGGTCCGTATCTGCCGCTGATCATCGAGGCGTGCGGCGAGGCGGAATTTTCGTATGAGTACCGGCATGGCGCAATCAGCCACGGCGCATTTACCTTTGCCTTGAGCAAACGTCTGCGCAAAATCGGCAACATCAGCTTCCAGAAACTGGTCGAACAAACCCGAGGCGAACTGGCTGAGCTCGGCTACCAGCAGACGCCGCAGATTCTGGGGCCGACCAAGGTTCGCAATGCGCGGGTGCCCTGGAAACGGTAACCATCGCAGCGCCGCGCGCGTGCCGCTGCGGACCTGCCTTGCCGCGGCGCTGTTGGGGTGCGCGCTGCTGACGGTGCGGCCGGCGCAGGCAACCGTGGCGCTGCTCGAGGTTGCTTCCGGCATCGCACGTCCCACGGACATTCAGCATGCGGGGGATGGTTCCGGGCGTCTGTTTCTGGTGCAGCAGTCAGGCCAGATCCGGATTGTGCGGGATGGCGTGGTGTTGCCGGCGCCATTCCTGAATATTTCGGGACTCGTGCTATCCGGTGGCGAGCAGGGCCTGCTGGGTCTCGCATTTCACCCGGACTATCGCAACAACGGCTATTTCTACGTCAACTACACCCGGCGTGCCGACGGCGCGACCATAGTGGCGCGCTATGCGCGCAGCGCTGCCGATTCCCATGCCGCCGATCCACAGAGCGCGCTGGTGTTGTTGACGATCCCGCAACCCTTTGCCAATCACAACGGCGGCGCCCTTCGTTTCGGGCCTGACGGCTACCTGTATATCGCCACCGGCGACGGCGGCTCGGGCAACGATCCGCAGAATCTGGCGCAGAACCTCACCAGCCTGCTCGGCAAGCTGTTGCGTATCGATGTGAACTCCACGAGTGGTGCACTGCCTTACGGCATTCCACGGGACAATCCATTCGCCGGCGCACCGCAAGGCGCACCGCGCGCGGAAATCTGGGCGTATGGCCTGCGAAATCCCTGGCGCTTCAGCTTCGACCGGGAAGCAGGACACCTTTTTATCGGCGACGTGGGCCAGAATGCGCGCGAGGAGATTGATTTTGTGCGCGCCGGTGCTCCGGGCGGAATCAATTTCGGCTGGCGTGTAATGGAGGGCACGCTATGTACCAATCTGGGTGGTGGCCCGCCGTGCAGCGACACCAGCCTCATCCTGCCGATCGTCGAATACGATCATGGTCAGGGCTGTTCCGTGACCGGCGGCTATGTGTATCGAGGCCGCGCGGTGGCCGAGTTGATGCCAGGTCTGCCTGTGGCGGGGCAGATTTTCAACGGTGTTTACCTGTACGGTGACGCCTGCAGCGGCACCATCTGGCGCGTCAGCGCTACGACCTCGGGCGGTGTGTCCAATGTGCCATTGCTGTTATCGGGACTGCCGATTTCCACGTTTGGCGAGGACGAAGCCGGCGAAATCCATATTGCCGACCTGGTTGCAGGCAAAATTTACAAGCTCGTCAGTCCCCCCGCGGCACCGGTCGTCGTTTCGGTGGCCGCGGGCATCGCGTCCATCACCATCAACTTTGCCGCACCGGCGGCCAACGGCGGCACAGCCATCACCGGCTACGCAGCCGCCTGTGTTTCCTCCGATGGCGGCGTCGCGCGTTCGCAAACAGGCGGCCCGGGCGCAACATCGATTCGGGTGGACGGGTTGAGCGTGGGCCGACGCTACACGTGTACTGTAACGGCCAGCAATGCGACGGGCAGCGGGCAGGCCTCGGTGCCGACGAAAGTGGTCAGTCTGTTTGATATCACGCCCGTGCTGCATCTGCTGCTCGACGACTGAATGACGCCCGTGTGATTCAGGAACGGCCGACGCGCGACCAAGGGGTGCTCGGGTCAACAGCCGTGGCAGGAACGCCAGCCAGGCACGCGCTCGTGCGTTTCGGGTTTTGACAGCGCGACAAGCAGCCGGTAGCCTCGGACCACTTCCTGATGACGCGGCCGCGAGCGTTGGGGTTCGTGGCGCCAATCGCCAACTTACCTCGATGTAACGCCTGGCGAAATCATTTAAGTATCTGTTTTTATTGAATATTAATGGAAATCGCTATGCCAAGACCGGAAATCGAAGGGGACTGGGTAATGGGCTGGCCGGACCGCAAGCGCGCGGTCATCAACGCCGGCAAAGACGCGCAGGGGCGCGTGATCAACGGCCGCGCGCCGGTGACGCAGCTCGAAGGGTTGCTCACGCCGACGGATGCCTACTATGTGGTGAACCAGCTCGAAGTGCCGGAGCCGATACACCCGGACGACTGGGTACTGCAGATCGGCGGCCTGGTCGAGCGGCCAATCGAAATGTCGCTGAAGGATTTGATGAAGCTGCCGGGCCGCACCGTGCGCGCAGTGACCGAATGTGCCGGTAACGACGCGGGATTTTTCGACTACCAGCAGCGCAAGGCGAAAAAGCCCTCGCGCATCAACCAGCAGGACATGCAGGCGCGCGCGGCACAGCGCGAGACCAACGCCGTGCCCAGTACCGACGCGATCAGCAACGAATCGACGACGACCTGCGCGGTGAGCGCGGGCGAATTCACCGGCGTGCCGCTGGCGGAGGTGTTGAAAAAAGTCGGTCTCAAAAGCAACGCCGTGTCAGTGCGCTTCCAGGGCTTTGATCGTGGCCAGCCCGATCTGGCGGTGCAGTACCGCTCGGTGGGGCGTGCGGATTTCAAGCTGGTCGATCCCGGCGTGATCAATTACGAAAAAGGCATGCCGCTGGCCAAGGCCATGCATCCCGACACGCTGCTGGCTTGGTCGATGAACGGCGAATGGCTGACGCACATTCACGGTGCGCCGGTACGCGTGGTGACGCCGGGCTGGAGCGGCAACTGGTGGGTGAAATGGCTGGAGCAGATCGAAGTGCTCGACCACATTCCGCAGTGCTACTACCAGCACCACTACTTCACCTACGGCGAAGGTCCCGACGACCCCAAAAAGGAAATGATTACCGCGATGGGCGTGCGCAACATCATTCTCAATCCGCTGGACGAGGATTCGCCACTGGAACGCGGCAGCCACAAAGTGCAGGGCCGCGCGTGGAGCGGCATGGGCACGATCAAGCGGGTGGAAGTGAGCGTTGACGGCGGCAAGACCTGGCACGATGCCCATCTCGAAGAACCAGTCGAGCGCTGGCTGTGGGTGCGCTGGTCGTGGCTGTGGGAAGTCGACAAGCCGGGGGCCTATCAGATCCTGGCGCGCGCCACCGATGAAACCGGGCGCGTGCAGCCGCAGATTCCGTGGAACTATCAGCGCAAGCACTTTGACGGGATTGTGCCCACGGACGTACAAATTCTGTGAAGGCGTGAACGGGTGAAGAGGTTAATGGGCAAAACCACCGGTTTTGCCGTACCGCCTTCACGCCTTCACCACTTCACGTCCTCATTCACAAGAAATGCACATCGCCGTCTGCATCAAATACATTCCCGATCCCGAAGCCGCCTTCAGCATGTTCAGCATTGATGAACAGGCGAAGAAGGTGGTACCGGCTTCCGGGCTGAAACACGTGGTGAGTCCGTTCGACGAGCAGGCCATCGAGGCGGCGCTGCGCATACGCGAACAGCATGCCGGTACGCGCATCACGGTGATCACGCTGGGCGGCGAAGTGTCGCGCAATGCGTTGAAGCATGGGCTGGCGATGGGCGCGGACGATGGCGTGTTGCTGGCGGGTGCGGCGTGTGACGACGGCGCGGTCTACACCACGGCCGTCACGCTGTCGGCGGCGATACGCAAGCTGGGCGCCGTTGACCTGGTGCTCACCGGGCGGCAGGCGGCGGATGGCGATGTTGGGATGGTCGGCGCGGGCGTTGCGGAATTACTGGCTCGTCCGCTGCTCACGTTTGCGATGTCGGTGGCCGTGGAAAACGTAACGGTTCGCGTAGAGCGGGTGCTCGATGACGGCAGCGAAGTGGTCGAGGCTGATCTGCCGACAGTGGTAACGGTATCGAACGAGATTGGCGCACCGCGCTCACCCAGCCTGCGCGAAACCATGCGCGCGGCGAGGAAGCCGGTGCAGGTGTGGAAGGCGGCGGACCTTGATCTCGATGTGGCGACGGTCGGCGCCGCCGGTGCACGCAGTATGCGGGAGAGGCTGTTTGCGCCGTCGAAGGCGGTGCAGTGCGAATTCATCGAAGCGCCGACGCCTGAGGAACAGGGCGCGCGGCTGGCGGCGCGGTTGCGGGAGGCGAAAGTCTTATGACGATCGGCAATGGCGAAATCGTGACGCTGATGAATCAACCTACCGCGTCGTTCCGGCGCAGGCCGGAACCCAGCGCGTTCCCCGATGCGAAGCAACTGAATTCAGGCCCTGCGCGCCGCGTCACGACCTGGGTTCCGGCCTGCGCCGGAGCGACGGTAGTGGTGACGAGATGAGTGTCTTGGTCGTCGCAGAACTGGCGAACGGCCAGCCGTCGAGCGCAACGCTCGAACTCATCGCGTTGGCGCGGGGCCTCGCAGCCGGCCAGCCCGTGATTGCGCTGCTCCTCGGCGCAGAGCGCGCAATGGCAGAAGCGCTGATCACCCGCGGTGCCGACAAAGTGATCCTAGGTTCAAGCCAGGCATTCGACGGCTACAACAGCGACACCTGGGTGACCTGCGCGGCCACCGTGGCACGCGAGCACGCCACCACACTGGTGCTCGCCCCGCACACGCCACGCGGCGCCGATGTGCTGCCGCGCCTCGCGTTTCGCCTCGACGCGGCTTGTGCCACCGGCTGCGTCAACGTCGAAGCGCAGGACGGCACGCTGCACTTCACGCGCGCGGCGCACGGCGGCAATGTGCGCGAAACGCTACAGCTGAAGACTGCCATTGCCGTGGCCACGGTGCGCGCGGGTGTTTACGACGCGCTGCCCGCCGATACGCAGCGCCGCGGCGATGTCGTCGGGTTGAATCAAGCGCCACCCTCGCGCATCCGCGTCATCGAGCGCAAACGCGACGC
>CADECM010000041.1:0-34988 GCA_902825845.1 uncultured beta proteobacterium | reverse complement strand
GGCTGCGGGAACGCGCGGACTATTGTGGCGATCAACACCGACAAGGATGCGGCGATTTTTCGTGATGCGAAGTTCGGTGTGGTGGGCGATTACGCGAAGGTGGTGCCGGCGTTGGAGGCAGCGATTCGCGCATTACCACCCATTTCGTAAGTATAGGTTTTTAAACATTTTTTGACGCAGATTAACGCGGATTTTCGCAGACAGGATCAACGGTGGTTAATCTGCGTTCATCCGCGTAAATCTGCGTCAAAGAATTTGATTTTGTTTTGGAGAATGCAATGGCATCAGAAGCACTACTAGCCGAATACGAAGCGCGCCGCGCCAAAGCCCTCGCGGGCGGCGGCGCCGACAAGTACGCCAAGCGCACGGCGAAGGGGATCCTCAACGCGCGCGAGCGCATCGCGAAACTGGTGGATGCGGAATCGTTCATCGAATCGGGCCTGTTCGGCACGTCCGCGGTGGAGCCGCACCTAGCCGATGAAACACAGACCGACGGCAAGATCGCGGGCTATGCCCGCATTGGCGGGCGCGATGTGGCGGTGGTGGTCAACGACTTCACCGTCAAGGGCGCATCGACTTCGTACACCAATGGCCGCAAGGTGGGCCACATGAAGCGCACCGCCACCGAGCGCGGCATGCCGCTGGTGTGTCTGGGCGAATCCACCGGCGCGCGCCTGCCGGACGCGATGGGCGGCTACGGCATGGGCATGCTGCTGGGCAACGACAACACGCAGTTTCGCCGCACGCGAGAAACGCCGATGGTGGCCGCCGCGTTCGGCCCGTCTTTCGGCTCGTCGACCTGGATGATGTGCATCAGCGATTTTGCGGTGATGCACAAGGGTGCGACGGTGGCGGTGTCGAGTCCCGGGCTGGTGTCGATGGCGCTGGGGCAGAAGGTCACTGCCGAAGAACTCGGCGGCTGGCGCCTGCACTCCGACATCACCGGCCTCGTCGATCAGGCCGTCGATACCGAGGAGGAAGTGCTGGAGGCGGTGAAGAAATTTCTCTCTTACATGCCCAGCCACCACAACGAGGCGCCGCCGGAAGCGCCGGTGCCCGCAGGTTCGGGCGCGGAAATGGACAAAGTGTTCGGCATCCTGCCGGAGAGCCGCACGCAGGTTTACGACATGAAGCGCATCATCCGCTGCGTGGTGGACAAGGATACGATGTTTGAACTGAAGTCGCGCTTTGGCAAGAGTGCAATCACGACGCTGGCGCGGCTGGGCGGCAAAAGCGTGGGCATCGTCGCCAACAATCCGCTGCATCGCGGCGGCGCGCTGGATGCCGATGCCTGCCGAAAGATCGTAGACTTTTTGGTGATGTGCGATTCGTTCAACATCCCCATCGTGTTGCTGGTCGATACCCCGGGCTTCCAGATCGGCACCGAGGCGGAAAAAGCCGGCGCGCCGGGGCGCATCATGAATTTCATGAACGCGATGACGCTGCTCACCGTGCCGCACCTTTCCGTGATCATTCGTAAGAGCTACGGCCGCGCCTACGTGTGCATGGGCGGCGGCCGCCACTCCGATGACATCGCCGCCTGGCCCAGCGCCGAGATCAGTTTCATGAGCCCGGAGTTCGCCACCAAGATCGTGCATGGCGTGGGCTTCGGTGAGCCGGGTTACGAGGAAAAACTGAAGGACATCGAAAAAGGCGCCGACGTGTGGGGCCTGGCGTCGGTATATGCCACGCAGGCGGTGATCCATCCGAAGGATACGCGTGACTATCTGATGCGCATGCTGGAGGTGTACAAGCTGCGTATCACCAAGGGCGTGGGGCAGCATTTGATGCGCACCTGGCCGACTTCTTACTAACTTCTGTTAAGGGGTGAAGGCGTGAAGATGTGAATGCGGTACACCGGGGGTTGCATTTGCGCCTTCACTCATTCACACCTTCACGTCTTCACGAAAAAATGTTTACCAAAGTCATAGTAGCCAACCGCGGCGCCGTCGCCGCCCGCGTCCTGCGCGCCCTCAACGCCATGGGCATCCATTCCGTCGCGCTCTACTCCGAGGCCGATGCCGGCGCGCCGTATCTGGCGATGGCCAGCGAGACCTACGCCATCGGCCCCGCGCCCGCGCGCGAGAGTTATCTCAACCAGGATCTGATCATCGAGATCCTGAAAAAATCGCACGCTGACGGTCTGCATCCCGGCTACGGTTTTCTGTCGGAAAACGCCGGCTTCGCGCAGCGCGTGATCGACGCGGGTTCGCGCTTCATCGGGCCGTCCCCCAAGTGGATCGACGCCATGGGCCACAAAACCAAGGCGCGCGAGCTGGCGGCGCAGCACGGCATGCCCATGTCCAAAGGCTCGCCGGTGCTGCCGATGGACAACGAGGCGATTCTCAAGGCCGCGCGCGAGATCGGCTATCCGGTGCTGGTCAAGCCCGCGGGTGGCGGCGGCGGCATCGGCATGCTGCCGGCCAAGGATGAGGCCCAGTTGCTGGAAACCGTGGAACGCTCGCGCTCGATGGCCAGTCGCGGCTTCGGCAATGCCGAGGTGTATCTGGAGCGTCTGTTCGAGCGCCCGCGTCATGTGGAGTTTCAGGTGCTGGGCGATCAGCATGGCAACGTCGCGCACCTGTTCGAGCGCGACTGCTCGACGCAGCGCCGCAACCAGAAGGTGATCGAGGAAGCGCCGGGGCCGAACATTCCGCGCGCGAAGGTCGCCGAGGTCGCTGAACATATCGCCGGCATCATGCGCAAGATCGGCTACGACAACATCGGTACGGTGGAAATGCTGTTGGGTGCGGATGGCTCGTTCAACTTCCTGGAAATGAACACGCGGCTGCAGGTGGAGCATGGCGTTACCGAGGAAATCACCGGCGTCGATCTGGTGAGGGCGCAGATACGCTCCGCGGCCGGCGAACGCCTGGCCGATATCCTGCCGGCGAAGATCGAGATCAAGGGCCACGCCATACAGGCGCGGGTGTATGCTGAAGACCCGAAAAACTTTTTCCCGTCACCGGGCAGGCTCCATGTGTTCCGTCCGCCCGCTGACAGCTCGGTGCGCGTGGATACCGGGTTCGCCGAGGGGCGCGAGATTACGCCGCATTATGATCCGATGATTGCCAAGGTGATCGCGCATGCGCCCACGCGCGAGGCCGCGATTGATAAACTGGTCGGTGCGCTGGAGGCGTTCGAGATTCAGGGGCTGAAGCACAACATCCCGGCGGTGATTGCGATTCTGAAATCGGAGCAGTTCCGGGCGGGGGATGTGCACACCGGCCTGATACCCGAAGTTTTGAAAAAGAAATAAATTCAAGGAGCCCGTCATGAGTGAAGCCGACGTAGTTCGATTCGATGTGGAAGATGGCATAGGCGTGATTACCGTTGACTATCCGCCGGTCAATGCGCTGGGGCCGGGGGTGCGCGAAGGCATCATTGCTGCGGTGGAAAAGGGCAATGCGGACGCGAACGTGAAAGCCATGGTGCTGATTGGCGCCGGGCGCAGCTTTATCGCGGGCGCGGATATTCGCATGTTCGGCAAGCCGCGGCCGGTGCTGCCACGCTCCAGTCAGGATGTACTCGACAGCGCCACCAAGCCGACTGTGGCGGCGATACACGGTTTCGCCCTGGGCGGTGGACTCGAACAGGCACTGGCCTGTCATTACCGCATCGCGGTGCCGAGCGCGAAGGTCGGGCTGCCCGAGGTGCTGATCGGCATCCTGCCCGGTGGTGGCGGCACGCAGCGCCTGCCACGGTTGATCGGCCCCAAAGCCGCCATGGAAATGATCGTCAGCGGCCGCCACGTGCCCGCAGAGGAAGCGAAGAAGATGGGCATCATCGACGCCATTGTGCCGGGCAAGGATTTGCGGCGCGAGGCCATCGACTATGCGAAGAGCGTCGCCGACAAACGACCGCTCGCGCGCATCCGCGACCGCACCGATCACGTCGCGGCCTACAAAGCCGATCCCGGCATGTTCGATGCCATGCGCAAATCGATTGCGCGCCGCGCGCGCAACCAGAAAGCGCCCTATCACTGCATCGCCTGTGTCGAGGCCGCGGTGAACCAGCCGTTCGACGAAGGTATTGCCACCGAGCGGCGCCTGTTCAGCGAACTGGAAAATGCCGACGAGGCCAAGGCGCTGCGCTACGCGTTTTTTGCGGAACGCGAAGTGGCGAAGATTCCAGGCGCTCCCAAGGACTTCAAGCCCGGCAAGATCAGCAGGGCGGCAGTGGTCGGCGCGGGCACCATGGGCGGCGGTATCGCCATGAGCTTCGCCGATTCCGGCATCCCGGTGAAGGTGCTGGAAGTGTCGCGCGATGTGCTGGAGCGCGGGCTGCAGCGCGTGCGCGACAACTATGCGATCAGTGTCAAGCGCGGCAGCACCACCCAGGCGCAGATGGACGAACGCATGGCGCGCATTACGCCGGTCGAGCGGTACGAAGACATCGGTGACTGCGACGTGGTGATCGAGGCGGTGTTCGAGCGGCCGGATGTCAAGAAAGAGGTGTTCGCCAAACTCGAGAAGGTGATGAAGCCGGACGCGCTGCTGCTCAGCAACTCATCGGCGATCGACACCGACATCATGGCCGGCATGACCTCGCGGCCGGCGAATGTGGCCGGCGCGCACTTTTTCGCGCCGGCGAACGTGATGAAGCTCTACGAAGTGGTGAAAGGCACCAAGACCTCTGTTGAAACCATTCTGCGCACCATGCAGGTGGGACGCGATATTGGCAAAATCAGCGCGGTGGCCGGCTCCTGCGACGGCTTTGCCGCCAACCGCAGCCGCGCGCCATTCGGCACCGAGATGATGCTGATGCTGGAAGAGGGCGCACTGCCGGAACAGATCGACAAGGTGATGGTGGATTTCGGCTACCCGATCGGGCCGTTCGCGGTGGGCGATCTGTCGGGCCTCGACATCGGCTATGACACGCGCAAGCGCCGCGCAGCGGAGAATCCGAATTTCCGCAAACTGTTGATCCCGGACCGCCTGGTGGAGATGGGCCGCAAGGGCCAGAAGACCGGCGCCGGCTGGTTCCGCTACGAAAAGGGCGACCGCACGCCGCATCCCGATGAGGTGGTAAAGGCCGTGATTGCCGACGTGGCACGCGAGCTGGGCATCCCGCAGCGCACGTTCACCGACGACGAAATCCTCAAGCGCCTGCTGTTCGCGTCGGTCAACGAGACCTGCAAGATCCTGGAAGAAGGCAAGGCTCTGCGCGCCAGCGACATGGATGTGATGTGGCTGCATGGCTTTGGTTTCCCGCGCTATCGCGGCGGGCTGATGTTCTGGGCCGATGGTATCGGCGTGAAAGAGGTGTACCGGCAGATTGCAGAGTGGCATCAGCGCTACGGCGATCGCTGGAAGCCGGCCAATCTACTGCGTGAACTGGCTGAGAGCGGCACGCCGTTCCGTGAGGCGAAGCCGAAGGTGGACATGTTTGCCGCGGGATGATTGTCGAAAGATCGCACAAACCATCCCTGTCGTTCCCGCCTGCGCGGGAACGACAACTGGATTTGGCAAGGTTGAATTCAATGAGAATGGAATGAAAGCACAGGAATTGATCGCGCAAGCGCGCACGCAACAACGCCCGGCGCTGGACGAACAGGCAGGCAAAGCGTTGCTCGCCGAGTACCGCATCGCCGTACCGCAATCGCGGACGGTGAAAAGCGTCGATGAAGTGGATGCGGCATTCACCCAACTGCGCGCCCCGGTCGTGGTAAAAATCATGTCCCCCGATATCCTGCACAAAAGCGACGCAGGCGGCGTAAAGGTCGGCATGAAATCGGCAGCCGAAGTGAAAGACGCCATCACCGCCATGGCCGCCTCGCCGCAGATCAAGGCCGCGCGCATCGACGGCTATCTGATCGAGGAGATGGCGCCGGTGGGACAGGAGATCGTCATCGGCGGCCTGCGCGATCCGTACTTTGGGCCGCTGGTAATGGTGGGCCTCGGCGGGATTTTTGTCGAAGTGCTGCGTGATGTGTCGTTTCGCATTTGCCCGATCACGCGCATCGATGCCGAAGAAATGATCGACGATCTCAAGGGTGCCGCCATTCTCGCCGGCGCGCGTGGCCGCAAGCCCGCGTCGCGTGCGGCCATCGTCGATGCCCTGCTCAAGGTCGGCGGTGAAAATGGTTTGCTGATGACGCACGCCGACGACATTCAGGAAGCCGACATCAACCCGATGATCGTGTCTGAAAGCGCCGCGGTGGCCGTGGATGCACGATTTATCCTGAGATAAATAAATGAATAAAAACAATAACTTACAGGATTTCTCGCGCTTCTTTGAGCCGCGCACCGTGGCGGTGATTGGCGCCTCCACGCGCAATCCGCACGCGCTGCCCAATGTGTTCATCCGCCGCATACGCGACTTCGGCTTCACCGGCGACATTTATCCGATCAATCCGGCTGCATCCGAAGTGGAGGGCCTGCCGTGCTACAAATCGCTCGCCGACACGCCCAAGCCGGTGGACTACGCGTATATCGGCGTGAGCGGCGGACAAATTCCCGCCATGCTCGAAGCTGCCAAGGGCCGCACCCAGTTTGCGCATGTGGTGTCGAGCGGGTTTGGCGAAGTCGATGAAGGCAAGGTGTTGCAGGACGAACTGGTTGCCGCCGCGCGCGCGGGCGGCATGCGTCTGGTGGGGCCCAACTGCATGGGGCTGTATTCGCCGCGCGGGCGTATCACGTTTGCCGAAGTGGGGCCGTGGGAGCTGGGCCACGTGGGCGTGCTGTCGCAAAGCGGTGGACTGGGCACCGACATCATTCGCCGCGGGCGTGGGCGCGGGGTGAAGTTTTCCGCGCTGGTGACTGCGGGCAATTGTGCCGATGTCACGCCAAGCGAATTCGTCGAATATTACTTCGCTGACGAACAGACGCACGTGATCGGCCTGTATCTGGAGACCGCCAAGGATGGCCGGCGCCTGTTTGAACTGCTGCGCGAAAAGAAAGCCTGCAAACCGGTGGTGATCCTCAAGGGCGGACGCACGCAGCAGGGCTTGGCGGCGGCGGCGTCGCACACCGGCTCGCTCGCGGGCGATGACCGCGTGTGGGTGGCACTGTCACGGCAAACCGGCTGTGTGATGGTGGATACGCTCGACCAGTTTGTCGATACGCTGCTGCTGTTTCAATCGGTCAAACCCAGTGTCGCGCACCCGACACAGCGCGTAGCGCTGTTCGGCAACGGCGGTGGCACCAGTGTGCTCGCCACCGATTACTTTGCGCGGCTGGGGCTGGATGTGTTGCCGTTCGAACAGACAACCATCGACGACATGGCGGCGCTGAAACTGCCGCCCGGCACCAGCATCACCAATCCGGTCGATTGTCCGGTCGGCACGCTGTCGCAGGACGAGGGCCGCGTGGCGGAAAAAATCCTCGACATCATTTACGGCAGCGGCAAACCGGATGCGCTGGTGATGCATCTGAATCTGTCTGCCTTCGCCGGGCGCGTCAAACCCGAAGTGCTGGACAACCTGATGGCAGCCGCGATTCGCGTGCAGGAAAAGTACCCGGGCCAGGCGCATTTCATGCTGGTGCTGCGCTCCGACGGCGAGCCCGCGCTGGAAGCACGCAAGCGCGAATTTCGCGCCAACGCCGTGGCGCAGGGCGTGCCGGTATTCGACGAGATGTCCAACGCGGGCCACGCGCTGGCGGCGCTGGCGGCGCATGAACGGTTTGCGCTGACACGCCGCAAGTGAATTATGTAAGCATTTGTTTTTAAACAATCTTTTTTAGATTCACGGGGGGGCGCCATGAGCATAGCCGCGCAATACCAGAACGATTTTCGCGCCGTCGTCTATCCGGTGCGCCTCTACAGCGGCAAGGATGCGCTGGAAAATCTGCCGGCCGAACTCAAACGCAACCGCGCCAAACGCGCCTTCATCGTGTGCGGCCGCACGGTATCGCGCAAGACCGATTTGATCGCGCACATGCGGCGCATCCTTGGCGACAACTGCGTGGGCGTCTACGACGAGATGGACAAGGACACCTCGATTTCCGCCGTTACGGCCGCAGCGCAGGCGGCGAACGCGGTGAAGGCCGATATGCTGATCGGCGTCGGCTCCGGCAGCGTGACGCAGGGCACGCGCGTGGTGGCCATCCTGATGGCCGAAAAGCGCCCCGTCGACGAACTCATCACGCAGTATCCCGAGAATTCGCCCGCGATCAGTCCCAAGTTGCTCGAACCCAAGGTGCCGATCATCAACGTGCTGACCTCGGCCACCTCGGCGCAGAATCGTGCCGGCTCTGCAGTGAAAGATCCCAACCGCAAATACCGCATGGAATTTTTCGACCCCAAGACGCGCCCGGTGGCGGTGTTCTGGGACAACGAAGCGCTGATGACGGCGCCGATGTCGCTGGTGAAAACCACCACCATTTCCGCCGTGTGGCGCACCGCGATGAATCTCGGCGCGACGCGTATCGCGCCGCTGTCCGAGGGCGATCGCCTGCAGGCGTTTCGCCTCGCGCGCTACGCGCTGGAGCATTACAACGACAGCAGCGACGTCACGCCGCGCGTTGCCGCGTGCGCGGCGGCGTTCCTGCAAAACCGCGACGCCGACGATGGCGGCATGGCGGCGGGAAAACACTGGGTGGAGCGTGTGGTGTATGCCTTCGGCACCGCGCTGTTTCAGATGCACGTGCATGTGGGGCAGGGCGAAGCCAGCGCCGCGCTGTCTCCAACGATCATCCGCAAGCTCGGCGCGCGCAATCCGCAGTCGATGGCGCTGATCGCGCAGGGCCTCGGCGTGTGGAAAGAGGGCGACGCCATCGACAGCGCGCCGGAAAAAGCCGCCGCCGAACTCGAACGCCTGTTCAAAAGCATCGGCGCGCCCACCCGCGTGTCGGAACTCGGCATACCGCGCGACACGCTGCCGCAGATCGTCGACAACTCGCTGAAGAATTTCAATGCCGACCCCAAGCGCGAATTCATCAAGGAACGCGATATGCTGCAGGCGCTGATACAGGAATGCTGGTGATTCTGGCCGTGGTGTAAGCAATCGTGTGGCGCATGGCCAGAGATGTTTGCTAAGCATATGATTTAAAACAATATTTTTTGAATTGCAAGTTACACCCTTTTACACTTTGTATAACCTGAACATTTCACTGGTGCGTAGGATGCGGCTTTGGCAGGGATGGGAATGCCCCTATCCGTGAACCGTAAAAAAGGGAACAACCAATGAAGCTCAAATGGATGATGGCAGCAATTGCGATGATTGCCCTTCCCGCGTTGGCGGGCGCGCAGACAACCGCAACCACGCCGAGTGATGTGCGCAGCAAGCGTATCGACCAGCGCCAGGCCAATCAGGATCAACGCATCAATCAGGGCGTTCAGTCGGGTCAATTGAACCAGCGCGAAACCGCGCGCCTCGACAGGGGGCAGGCCCACGTGAACAAGATGGAAAACCGCGCCCGCGCTGACGGCAAGATTTCCAAGGCGGAAGCGAACCGCATCGAAAAAGCGCAGGATGTGCAAAGCGCCCGCATCTATCGCCAGAAGCATGACAGGCAGACTGCACATAAATAGAGGACTTATCGGGCTTTCTGTGGACATGGCGGTAAACGCCATGTGAGCCGGAAAATCATGCGAAAGCAACCCTGTCATTCCCGCGCAGACGGGAATACTCAGGGAGTACCTCATGCAGCTGTGTTATGGGTTCCGCCTGCGCGGGAATGGCAATGGTGGCTGTTCATCCACTCGAAGTCAGGATGAACCATACAAATTGGCCGTGCTGGAAGCTGCGCGATTATCGCCCGACCCCAACAGCCGCCTCGACATTCGGGGCGGTTTTTTTGTACGCTGCAGCAAGTTTCAGAGTGTGGGTATGAATGCTCGTGGTAATGGCGCATCGCCATTGTCGCCCGCCCCGCGGGTGTATTATCTTGAGTTGTTCATCCGGCTCATTCAACAGGGAGATAGCCCATGCTCACGCAACGCCTGGCAGAATTCGTAATCAACACACCGACATCCGCGTTGCCCGCAGATGTTCTGGACGCGTCACGAGACGCGCTGATCGACACCGTCGGCTGCGCGCTTGCCGGCTCGGTCGACGACGTGGCCGAGATCGCATTGCGCTATGTGCGCGATCTGGGCGCGCGCAAGGAAGCCGCGATCTGGGGCAGCGCCGTTTCGACCACCATGGCGGAGGCGGCGTTCGTCAACGGCATCCTCAGTCACGCGCTCGATTTCGATGATGTGCAGTCCAATGTTCATGGGCATCCCAGCACTACATTGATTCCCGCGGTGATCTCGGTGGGCGAAGCCGTCGGTGCGTCCGGCAAAGAAGTGCTCGCGGCGTATGCGATCGGTCTGGAGGTCGCGGGTAAGCTGGGCGTGGCGCTGGGCACCGGCCACTATCAGCGCGGCTGGCACGCCACCGCCACCACCGGCGTGTTCGCCTCGGCGGCCGCGGCTGCACGGCTGATGAAACTCAGCGTGAGCCAGTTGCAGCACGCGCTGGGGCTCGCGGCGTCGCAGGCATCCGGGTTGTTGGCCAACTTCGGTACCATGACCAAACCGTTCCATGCCGGGCACGCGGCGCGCTGCGCGGTGCAATCGGTATTGCTGGCACGCGCCGGGTTTACCGCGAGTACCACCATTTTTGACGGCAAGGGCAGTTTTCTTGCGACGTACTCGGAAAAGGACGGCGAGCCGCTGGAGCCTTTGCTCGCCCAACTGGGCAAACCGTGGGAAGTCATCGCGCCGGGCATCAGTTTCAAACGCTGGCCGTGCTGCTATTGCAACCACCGGTCCATCGGCGCCATGCTGCCGTTCCTCAAGCAGCACGACATCAAAGCCGAAGACGTGGAAAAGGTCGAGATCGGCTTCCCGCCCGGCAGCGACACCGCGCTGATCCACACCAACCCGCAGACCGGCTTGGAGGGTAAATTCAGCATCGAGTATGTCGCCACCGCCATGCTGCTGGATCGCAAGGTCAACATCGACACCTTCGAAGATGCCATGGTGCAACGGCCCGAAGTGCGCAAGCTCATGCCCAGTGTCAAGCGCTACCGCATCGAGGACAACAAGATGTACACCGGCGCCGTCGGCTTCAATGAAATCTATATCAAGACCAAGAGCAACGAATACCGGCTGCGCGAAGACCGCGCGCCCGGCTCGCGGCAATGGCCGGTGCTGGCGGAAGAGCGCGACGAAAAATTCCTCGATTGCTCGGCGCGGGTGCTCGGCGCCGCGGGTGCCAAGCGTGCACTGGAACTTGCGATCAACACGCAGAATCTGGCCAACGTGGCGGAGCTGGCGCGCGCGCTGGTGCCGTCACAGCCGGTCGCAACAAAGCCGCGCGCGTCCCAGGAGAGCGCGCTGGCGAAATAAGCGGCAAACGTTGCGCCGTGCCGCTGCAGCGACACGGCGCAACGGGTGGGGCGGGAGTGATCCCGCACTGATCGGATTTAATGTGCTGAAAGTTGATAACCAAGGTGAGGCAACGACATGCTGAAAATATGGGGACGCGCGGACGGCTCGAACGTCATCAAGGCGATGTGGTGCATCGGCGAACTGGGGATCGCGCACCAGCGCATCGACTGGGGCGGCGAGTTCGGCGGCAATGACGACCCGGAGTACCGGCGCAAAAACCCGAACGGCCGTCTGCCGACGCTGGAGGAGGAAGACGGCTGGACGCTGTGGGAGTCGGGCGCGGTGGTGCGCTATCTGTGCACGAAGCACAGTCTGGGCAATCTCTGTCCCGACACGGCGCGCGGCCGCGCCGACGCGGAGAAATGGATGGACTGGAGCTCGCTCAACTTCGCGGGTTTCAACAACGTCTACCTGCAGAACTATTTCGGGCCTGAAGACAAAAGAAGTCAGGACGCGATTCTGGCCGCGGTCAAGGCGCAGGTGAAGTGGCTGGACATCCTCGACCAGCATCTTGCAGGCCGGCTATACCTGTGTGGCGACCATCTCACCATGGCCGACATTCCGGCCGGGTCGCTGACGCATCGGTGGTTCAACTGGACGCCCAAGGCCGCGCTGCCCGCGCATCGCAATGTGCGCGCGTGGTACGAGCGGATGGCGGCGCGGCCGGCGTATCAGGAGCATGTGATCAAGGTCAACGCGAAGCGTACGCAGGAGATCGCATCGCGCGGCTGATGACGGATGGTGTGGGGCGCGGTCGATAATGCATTGAATCAGCGCCGGCATGCCGAAGACGCCGTGTCGTCAAGGCTGGTCGGTGCGGGAGGATCGAAATGGACACTGCAACGTCGGAGGCACTGAATACCGCAGGGCCAGCACATTTGGATTTCGATGCGGTGGTGATCGGCGCCGGCGTGACCGGTCTCTATCAACTCCACAAGCTGCGCGAACTGGGACTCCAGGTGCGCGCCTTCGAGGCCGCCAGCGGGGTTGGGGGCACCTGGTACTGGAACCGGTATCCCGGCGCGCGCTTTGACTCCGAAAGCTGGACCTATGGCTATGCATTCTCGAAGGAATTGCTCGACGAGTGGGATTGGAGCGAACACTTTTCTTCCCAGCCGGAGAACGAGCGCTATCTGAACTTCGTCGCTGACAAGTTGGATCTGCGACGCGACATTCAATTCAACACCCGCGTCACCGCGGCCCGCTACCATGAGGCCACGCGAAGCTGGGAGATCATACTTGCCGATGGCGGCAGCTTTACCACGCGGTTTCTGGTTACTGCGATCGGCGTGCTCTCCGCACCGACCATGCCCAACAACATACCGGGCATCGACTCGTTCAAGGGCCAGTCGTGCCACACGCACAACTGGCCAAAGGAAGGGATTAATTTCGACGGCAAGCGCGTCGGCATCATTGGCACCGGGGCGACTGCCGTGCAGGCGATCCAGGAAGTCGCCAAGACCGCTTCCCGGTTGACCGTATTCCAGCGCAACCCGAATTGGTGCGTGCCGCAGCACAACGGCAGGATTTCCGAGGAGGAGATGCGCGGCATACGCGAGCGCTATCCGGAGATCCTGGCGCTGTGCGGCACCACACCCAGTTGCTATATCCATGGGCCGGACCCGCGCTCGACATTTGAAGCCACGCCCGAGGAACGCACCGCGCTGTGGGAAAAGCGCTACAACGAGCCCGGCTTCGCCCTGTGGCAGGCCAACTTTCGCGACGTGCTGACCGACCGTGCCGCCAACGCGCTGGCCAGCGAATTTATCGCGAACAAGATTCGCAGCCGCGTGCACGATCCGGCGGTTGCGGAAAAGTTGATTCCCAAGAACCACGGTTGGGGCACCCGCCGGCCGCCGCTCGAGAACGGCTACTACGAGGTGTTCAACCAGCCCAACGTCGAGCTGGTCGACATCAACGAGACGCCGATCGAGCGCGTAGTGGCGGGTGGCATCCAAACCAGCCAGGCGCAATTCGAGTTCGACATCATCATTTACGCCACCGGGTTCGACGCCATCACCGGTGCCTTCGACCGCATTGATATGCAGGGTGTCGATGGTGTGCGCCTGAAGGATGCGTGGGCAAACGGGCCGCAGACCTATCTGGGCGTGTTGGTGCACGGCTTTCCGAACATGCTGATGGCGATGGGGCCGCATGCCGGCCTGTCCAACTACACACGCACGGCGGAATACAGCGTCGAGTGGGTGACCGGCGTCATCCAGCATGCGATGCAGCGCGGGCTCACCCGGATCGAAGCCACCGCAGCCGGTGTCGGCGAATGGACCGATCACGTACTGGCCCTCGGTCAGGGGCTGCTGGCAAACGAGGTCGGCTCCTGGATGACGGGTGTGAATCGCAATGTCGAAGGCAAACAACTTCCGCGGATCATGCGCTACAGCGGCGGCCATCCGGCCTATCGGGAGCATTGCGACGCCATTGCCGCGGCGGGTTACCCGGGGCTCGCACAGGCTTGACTCTGCCACGGAGGAAATGTCATGCCGTTTTACGAGAAAGGCAACGTTCGCATCCGCTACGAGGAAGCCGGGAGCGGCTTTCCGCTGCTGCTGGTGCCCGGTGGTGGCCTGAACTCGCGCATCAGCAATTGGCGTACTGCGGTATTCAATTCTATGGAGGTATTCGCGGACGAGTTCCGCTGTATTACCATGGATCAGCGCAACGCGAATGGCGGCGAATCCACCGGCCCCATCCCGGCCGCCAGGCCTTGGGACGCGTTTGCCGACGACCAGTTGGGCTTGATGGATCACCTCGGGATCAGGCAGTTCATGTTCATGGGCAATTGCATCGGCGGCTGCTTTGCGATGAAACTGATGGAGCGGGCGCCTGAGCGTGTCATGGCCGCCGTGCTGGTGCAGACTGTCGGTCATCATCCGCAGCACCCGGATTACATGTACAACTCCGGACGAGACGTGTGGGCGCCGGAACTGCTGCCGAGGCGGCCCGATCTCAACCTGGCACAGGTCGAGCCTTACCTGCATGCGCTCTACCGCGTGTATCCCGAATTCGTGTACAGCGTGACCAAGGACTTTGCGCGAACCTGCCAGACACCGATTTTGGTGTTACCCGATGAAACGCCGGCCCATCCGCTCGTGACGTCCATCGAAGTCGCCTCGCTCTGCCCGAATGCCGACATCACGGTGTTCCCGTGGCGCGATCCGCCGGCGTTGAAAGCGAGAACGATCGAGAAGGTCAGACGTTTTTTCCGGGCGCATCGCCCCGCGAGCTAGCCGTCGGCAGATTACCTTTCCGATCGGACGGGATCGCGGCGGGCTACCGGAAGTAGGGCATGACTTCTTTCGCGACCAGTTCCATCTGGCGGCAGGTGTCCTGCTCGTCCTCGGCCAGAAACGAGAGCATGAAGTCGCGCACGCCCGCGTCGATGCGTTCCTCGATGCCCTTGATGCAGGCCTGTGTGGTGCCGGTCAGTGACAGCGCTTTCGCGACGTCCTCGGCGCTGCGCTGCGCGGTGGCGTACTTGCCCAGGTTCTGCACCGCCACCGCGAGCGCCTGCTTTGGATCGTCCGAGATCGAGGTGGTCTGCGACACGCCGAAGTGAAACGTGCTCAGGTCGCGGCCGTTCGCCGCGGCAAGGCTGCGCACCGTATCGTTGCTTTCCTTCAGGCGGCGCACGGTGAACAGCGTCGGATACCAGCCATCGCCCAGGGTGGCTGCGCGCCTCATTGCGGCTTCGCTGCGGCCGGCGATCCAGATTGGCGGGCCCGGCCGCTGCACCGGCTGGGGCAGCAGCGTGGCATCCTCGAACTGGTAGTGGGTGCCCTGATGCGTGACATGCTCCTCGGTCCACAGCCGGCGCAGCAACGGCAGCATCTCGTCGGCGCGTCGCCCGCGGGTTTCCACCGGCACATTGAGGATGTCGTACTCGATGCGGGTTCCGCGCTGGCCGCTGATGCCGATGCCGAAGTCAAACCGCCCGCCGGCGATGTGATCGACCGTGGCCACCAGTTTCGCGAGCATCACCGGGTGATAGAGTGGTGCGATGACGATGCCGCTCATCACGCGGATGCGCCTGGTGGCGGCAGCCGCGGCGGCGAGCACGGGCAGCGCGAGCAGTCGCGGGATCGGGGGATTGCCATCCTGCACGTGCTCGCCGCTTACCAGACGGTCGTAACCGAGCGCCTCCGCGCGTTGTGCGAATTCGGCGATGTGTCCGGGCGCGATATGGCCGATTGCGCATCCGAAGGTGACTTTGGGCGTAGCCATGCGGGGTCTCCTCTGCGGAAATGTCTGATCCAGAGCATAGTTTAAACCCGGAACTGCACGCGCCGCGCAGAAGTCATTCTCCGTGCCGACGTTTGACGGCATTCAGGATAGTGGCTACATTGGCTTGGTCGGGAAATCATTCAATTCCTTTTCAATCGAGGATCTCATGAAAGTCGGCGAAGCAATTGCACGTGTCATGAAGGCAGAGGGAATGGAAATTCTCTGCGCTTATCCGGTGAATCATTTGATCGAGTTCGCTGCCGCGGAGAACATCCGTCCGATCATCGTGCGGCAGGAGCGCATCGGGCTGCATATGGCGGACGCGATCTCGCGCGTCACCTCGGGCAAGAAGATTGGTGCATTCTGCATGCAGCACGGTCCGGGCGCCGAGAACGCGTATGGCGGCGTGGCGCAGTGTTACAGCGAGAATATTCCGGTGCTGGTGGTGCCGCAGGGCTATCCGCGGCGCATTGCGGGCGTGGACCCCAATTTCTCGTCCGCGTTGCACATGCGCAGCGTGAGCAAGTCCGCCGAACATCTGATGCTGCCAAAAGAGACGCCGAACGCACTGCGCCGGGCATTCTCCAAACTGCGCAACGGCCGCGGTGGCCCGTGCCTGATCGAAGTGCCCACCGATCTGTGGCAGGAAGAAATCGGTGACTTTACCTACACCCCGGTAGTAAAGGCACGCACCGCGCCCGATCCCGCGGACGTGCGGAAGGCCGCTGCGGCGATCCTCGCGGCCAAGCGGCCGGTCATCTATGCGGGCACGGGCGTGCAGTGGGCCGAAGCCTGGCCACAGTTGAGGCAATTCGCGGAGCTTCTCGGCGCACCGGTCACCACCAGCCTCGGTGGCAAGTCGAGCTTTCCGGAGAATCACCCGCTGTCACTCGGTTCCGGCGGGAACTCGGTGCCGTTGGCAGTGCACGAATTCATCAAGAATGCCGATCTCATCATTGGCATCGGCTGCTCGTTCACCGAAACCAACTTCGGTATCAAGTTCCCGGCCGACAAGAAATTCCTGCATGCCACGCTCGAACCCGATCATCTTAACAAGGACGTGCGCGCGGAAGTCGCCCTGCTCGGCGATGCCCAGCTCGTGCTGAACGCGTTGATCGGCGAACTCGGCCAGACCATCAAATCGCCGCGCGATGCGTCCGCCGTGGTCGCCGAAATCGCCAAATTGCGCGAGCAGTTCCTCGCCCAGTGGAAGCCGTTGCTGACCAGCAACGATGCACCGTTGAACCCGTATCGCGTAATCTGGGATTTGATGCACACCGTCGATCGCGACAACTGCATCATGACCCATGATGCCGGCAGCCCGCGCGACCAGATTACGCCGTTCTGGGTTTCCACCACGCCGCTGTCCTATATGGGCTGGGGCAAGACCACGCAGCTCGGCTCCGGCCTCGGCATGGCCATGGGCGCGAAGCTCGCCAAGCCCGACAAGCTGTGCATGAATCTGTGGGGCGATGCGGCGATCGGCTTCACCGGCATGGACTTCGAAACGGCGGTGCGCGAGCGCATTCCGATACTCTCGATCCTGCTCAACAACTTTTCGATGGCGATCGAACTCAAGGTGATGCCGGTATCCACCGAGAAATACCGCTCGACCGACATCTCCGGCAATTACGCCGACATGGCCAAGGCCTTCGGTGGTTATGGCGAGCGAGTGACGCAGCCGGGCGAGATCAAGGCGGCGATCCAGCGCGGCATCGAGGCGACCCAAAACGGCCAGCCAGCGCTTCTGGAATTCATCACCAGCAAGGAAACCCGCGTATCCAAGCTCTGATCCCGGAGTAAGGCTGGGCAGTCTGATCTGCCCTGCTTGTGCCTTTGTCCGAAGCCGGCGCCTGGCAATATCCGCCAGCGGTTGTTCAGAATGCAGCGAGGAGGTACCCATGTCCATCCATGCAGTAGTATCGCCACTGGGCCGGCGCGCACTCCGGCGCAAGGCGCGGGTCACGCGTCCGCAGTCGCTGGACGGGCTCACCATCGGCGAGCTGTCCAACCACAAATTCGACAGCGAATTCACCTTCGGTGTGATTGAGAAGGCGCTGCTGAAGCGCTTCCCCAACATCCGGTTTGTGTCGCACCGGGAATTCGGCGATACCTACGGCGCGCGCGAGTCGGAAGTCATTACGGCGTTGCCCGCGAAGCTTGAGTCGTTCGAATGTGATCTGGTGATCTCCGGCAACGCCGGGTGAGGAAGCTGCACGGCCGCGAGTTCGCGCGCCAGTATCGCAGCGGAAAACGCCGGCATACCGACGGTGACGATTGCGATTGACGAAGGGTTTACCCGTTCGGCGAAGGCGATCGGCAAACAGGCCGGCGTCGATCTTCGCGTGGCGACCTATCCGGGGGTGATCTCGACGCACGACCGATCCACCGTCGCGAAGAATATCGAGGATGCACTGGTCGACCAGATCGTGCGCCAGTTCACCGACGCGGATACACCGGACGGAGCGCCAGCCGACGGTGCGCAACCCGGCGACCGCGAGATCGTCTTCACCGGTACCTTCGAGGACGTCAACGAACATTTTTTGCGCAACCAGTGGAGCGACGGCCTGCCGATCGTTCCACCCACGCTGGAAAAAATCGAGGCGTTCCTGCGTTACACGGACCGCGTGCCCGCCGAGGTGCTGGGCGTCATGCACCCGAGTCAAGCCGAAGCGACGATCTGGAACGTCGCGGTCAACGGCGTGATGGCGGGCTGCCGGCCCGAGTACATGCCGCTGCTGGTGGCCATCGTCGAGGTGATGTGCGATCCCGCATACGGCATGAAACACGGCGGCAGCACGCCCGGCTGGGAGGCGATGATCATCGTCAATGGCCCGATACGGGAGCAACTCGGGCTTGACGACAAACAGGGTGCGCAGCGCCCGGGCAATCAGGCGAATACCAGCATCGGCCGTTTCTACCGGTTATACGCGAGGAATGTGCCGCGCTTCTTGCCCGGTAGCACGGACATGGCGACGTTCGGCCAGATGTTTCGCGCGGTGGTTGCGGAAAACGAACAGGCCTGTGTCGACATGGGCTGGCAGCCGCTGCATGTCACCCGCGGTTTCAAGCCGGAGGACAGCGTGGTGACGATCACATCGGTGCGGGCGGCGAGCGATCCGTTCAGCAGCGCCGGGGAATCGGTGGAGCGGCATCTTGATCTGATCGTCGACTGGGTCAAACGCATGATCGAACCCTACCAGAGTTCGCGCGGCTACATCGAGTCGCACGTGCTGCTGCTGACGCCGGTGATTGCGTCGATGCTGGCAAAGGCAGGCTACGGCAAACGCGACGTTGCGGCGTATCTTAATCAGCATGCCACGGTGCCCGCGCGCTACTACGAATGGCACATGATGCTCGGCGATCACCACACGCCGGAAACCACGCTCGCGGGGCTCGTCGACAAGGGCGAGCTGCCCGCAGAGTGGCGGCTCTCGGACGATCCCGAGCGTCTCGTGCCGCTGCTGCGGCCGGACACGCAGTGGCTGATCGTGGTCGCCGGCGACCCGCTGCGAAACCGCTCGGCGATTTACCGGCAGAACTTCAAGCAGGGCTATGCCACGAGCCGCAAGATCGCGCTTTCCGGACAAGGGCGGCGGCTGGCGCAATAAAATCGGGGTTTTCAGAGGTCGGATATACCCGATGGGCACGCGCAAAGTCGGCATCCCGCACACGCAAAGCCGGAAAATCACCAGGGATCGCACCACCCGGCGTGGACCTTGCAAGGTGTGTGCGAAGTGATCGAGGCACTGAACAGACCGGCGAAGCGGGGTTCGCCTCGTCTGCCCCAAGTCGCTGTGGTTGGCGCCGGATTGAAACCGCAGCATTGCGCACAGCGCGGCGCAACGGGTTCCCCGCAACATGCGGCAATCGGACCGGCGTTGGCCGACAAGCCGAAGGTGCATTTTAACTAATTGTTTTTATTGAATATTTTTTGTTGCCTTGCCAATGCTACACTCCGCCGTCATGCCGCAGCGGATGTCATGGCGGTATCCGGTCGGCAGGGGAATAGCGGGCCTGCATAATCTGTTAACCACAATGCGTGATCAACTCTGAAGAGGCACAAAGTGACGAAGACGAAACTCGGCAGTATCTGTTTAACGGCTGTGGCGGCGATGGTGCTCGGTTGTGCCTCGACGGGATCAAAAGACGGCATGAGCTTTTTCGTAACCAGCAGCGGTCCCGGAAAAGGCGCGGATCTGGGCGGACTCGCCGGCGCCGACCGGCATTGTCAGACACTGGCGCAGTCCGCGGGCGCAGGCAATCGCGCGTGGCGCGCCTATCTCAGCACCAGCGGTACGCCGGGGGTGAATGCGCGCGATCGCATCGGCAAGGGGCCGTGGAAGAACGCGAAGGGCGAGGTAATCGCGAACAGCGTGGACGAGCTTCACGGCAATAACAATCTCACCAAGCAGACGGCGCTGACCGAAAAGGGCGAAGTCGTGAACGGGCGCACTGACAAACCGAACATGCATGACGTTCTGACCGGCTCGCAGCCCGATGGCCGCGCATTTCCGCCGGGCAAGGACATGACCTGCAGTAACTGGACCACCAGCGGTGAAGGTGCAGCCATGGTGGGCCACCACGATCGCCAGGGGCTGCGCGATGATGCGCCGTCAAAGTCGTGGAATTCGTCGCATCCGTCGCGGGCCAACAAGGCGGGTGATCCGGGCTGCAGCATCAAGGCGCTGCAAGGCACCGGTGGCAATGGCCTGTTCTATTGTTTCGCTGCCGACTAAAACTTGGCCTTGTCTGATTAAACCGGGCCCGTGTGCCCGGTTTTTTTGCGCGTTGCTTGATCGTGTTGCCCGATGTCTGCGCGGCGTTTGTGAAGACGAATGCGGTCCGGATCGGATGTCGTCCGGGTCTGCAATCAACGTGGTGTTGAATTCGGCCGGAAGGTGAATCCGCGGGTCGGCGGTGCATGCGGCAGCCGCGGCGCGCGCCATTTCGCGTCGCATCCCGCAATGCCGGTATGCCGTGCCTGCAGTTGTTTATACTATGCCGTCGCTCAAACAGAACGACCGCACGGACGCCCGCACGGCCTGCACACAAAACATCGAGGAGACATCATGAAGAGACGCGTATTCGGGTTTGCCTTCGCGGCATGCCCGCTGTTGGGCGCGGCGGCGCCAGCGCTGGCGCAAACCTATCCTTCGCGGCCGATCCGGCTGATCGTGCCGTTTCCGCCCGGCGGCAGCACCGACACCTACTCGCGCATCATCAGTCCCGGCCTGACCGAAGCGTTGGGACAGAATGTCGTGCTCGACAACCGCGCCGGTGCCGCGGGTTCGCTGGGCGCGGAGCTGGCGTCGAAAGCGCCCGCGGACGGTTACACCATCGTGCTGGGGCAGGACAGCAATCTCGTGGTGGGACAGGCCGTGCGCAAAAAGAAGAATTACAACACGCTGGCCGACTTCACCCCGATCTCGCTGGTGGTGCGCACGCCGCAGGTGCTGGTCGTCGCCGACAAATCGCCGCTCAGGACGCTCAAGGACCTGATCGCGGCGTCAAAAGCCAATCCGGGCAAACTCAGCTTCGCCTCGGCCGGCACGGCGGGCAGCAGCCACGTGATGGGCACCTTCTTCAATCGCGCGGTGGGCATCGACACGCTGCATGTGCCGTACAAGGGCGGCGGACCCGGCATGCTCGATCTGTATGCCGGACGCGTCTCGTACATGATCACGTCCATGGTGTCGTCGTTGGGCTATGCGCGGGACGGCCGGGCAAGACTGCTGGCGGTTACCGGCCTTAAGCGCTCGCATCTGTTTCCGGATGTGCCGACCTTTGCGGAAGCGGGCGTTGCCGGCTTCGAGACGACCATCTGGCACGGTGTGCTCACGCCGGCACACGTGCCGAAAGACGTGGTCACGCGCCTGAATCACGCGGTGGTCAAGGTGCTTGCACAGCCCGACGTGCAGAAAAAGCTGCAGTTTGAAGGCGGCATGGTGTCGCCCAGTACGGCGGACGAGTTTGCCGCGTTCCTGCGCACCGACGTGGCGCGGTGGGAGCAGATGATCAAACAAACGGGCATCAGTATCGATTGACGCGCGCAGCGGGCCACGGGTGCTGCGTGACTACGCGCAGCCCGCGGTCACCGCCGCTTGATGCCGGCTTTCTCGATCACCCCGCGCCATTTCGCGACGTCGCCGGCCACCACCTCGGCGAATTGTGTGGGCGGACCGGCAGCGGTCTCCACGCCCTCGCCCTGCAACTGGCGTTTGATTTTGTCCATAGTCAGCACTTTGGCGACTTCCCGGTTCCACAGTGCCACGACCTTGGCGGGCATGCCTTTCGGCCCCCACATGCCGTACCAGTGATTGACGACATAGCCGGGAACGCTCTCGCTGACCGACGGCACATCGGGCAACAGCGAAGAGCGTTTGGCGGTGGTGATACCCAATGCGCGCAGCCGCCCGGAACGCAGATGCGGCAGGGTCGGCAACATGCTGACCGCGGTCAACTGGGTCTCGCCAGACACCACCGCGGTCAGCGCCGGGCCGCCGCCCTTGTACGGCACATGTACCATGTCGATGTGGGCCAATTGTTTGAACAGTTCGCTCGACAAGTGGTTGACGGCGCCGATGCCCACCGACGCATAATTAATCTTGCCCGGCCGCTCCCGCGCCAGCGCAATAAACGCCTTGACGGTTTTTGCCGGCAACGAAGGCGGCACGGTCATTAATAGACCGGTGGTGCCGATGAGCGCGATCGGGGTGATGTCCTTGACCGGATCGTAGGGCAGGATTCGATAGGCCGAGGTGGCGCAGTAGCTGCTGGATACCACGATGATGGTATGTCCGTCCGGCTCGGCACGCACCACAATTTCCGCGCCCAGCGCGCCGCCGGCGCCCGGCCGGTTATCCACCACCACCGGCTGGCCCAGTGACTCGGAAATCGGTTCCGTGATCAGGTGCGCGAGAATGCTGGTCCCGCCGCCCGGTGCGAAGGGAGCAACCAGACGGATCGGTTTGGCGGGATAGGTCTGAGCCAGGGCCGCCGGCGTCAGAAGGACGGCGGCGGCAAACAGGATTAATGATCCCATGCGGCGCTTCTCCACGGTGGTTTTGTCAGTTTCAGGATTGGCTGAGAATACGATGCACGTATCGCCGCGGACACTGGCAATATTCTTACGTAGACGCCCCTAACGAGGGGCTTCCTGGCATACGGGGCATCAGTGACCTTTAGGCCGCAGGCCGGCGTCGTTTGCCAGTTTCGACAAGGCAGCGATCTGGCCGCGAAGGATGGCGCTGTATTCCGCCGGTGTGCTCGATGCGGTGATGTAGCTGATGGCCTGCATGCGCTCGCGGAAGTCCGGCAGATTCAGGATGCGCACGGTTTCCTTGCCCAGTTTATCTATGATGGCACGCGCTGTTCCGGCGGGCACGAGAATGCCGTGGGAGGTATCCGGCCGGTTGAACTCGGGCATGGTCTCGCCCAACGTTGGCACATCGGGCAACACGGCGGCGCGCTTTTCGGAGGTCACCGCAAGGGCGGCCAGTTTGCCTTCCTGAACGAAGGGCAACACCACGGCCATGGTGCCGACGTGGTACTGACTGCGACCGGCAAGCACTTCGATCGTGGCGTCGGGTCCGCCCTTGAACGCCACGTGCACGACCTTGATGCCGGCTATGTGATTGAATCTCGCGCCGGTGAGATGGCTCGCACTGCCGGCCGCGCTGGAGGCGAAAATCAATTTGCCGGGCCGTGCCTTGGCGAGCGCGATGAAGTCTTTCACTGTCTTGACGCCGAGCGCAGGTGAGGCGACCAGTATGTTGGTGCTGGTGCCGATGTGCGACACCGGAGCGAAATCCTTCAGTGGCACGTAAGGCACGTTGGGTTGCAGCACCGACGTGATGACAAAATTGGGCAGGGCGTAGAACAGTGTGTAGCCGTCGGGCGCGGCGCGCGCAGCCATGGTGGCGGCTAGTATGCCGCCGCCGCCCGGCCGATTGTCGATCACCACGGGTTGTCCCCAGTTGGCGCCCATCTTCTGTCCGATCAGTCGCACGATGGTGTCGGGCTGGCCGCCCGGCGTTGTCGAGATCACGATGCGAATCGGTTTGTTTGGATAATCCTGTTGCGCCTGCGCATGATGCGGCACGGCGGCCCATAGGGCAGCCGCCATCACGGCGAGCGCTAACCTGGGTTGGCGGGCTGACATGTAACACCTCCTCATATTTGTTGTGCGGGCGATGACAGATCAACCGCTGTCCGTTTGAGCCAGCCCACACCTTCAACGCGCGCAGTCGAAAGTGAGGAATTTATTGCGTCGGGAATTTTCAATACTTTCAATTGCTGGCATCAATCACTCTAGACCCGCGCCGTGTGAATGGTCAACCCTGTGGGGGCAAGCTGAAATGCGCAATCCTGCGTAAGCAGTTTTCCGTGGATGACACACGGGTCGCGCTCCGGTGATCCAAAGCCTTTTGCGATTGTTTGGACGGGGGGTTATTGAATAAAAAAAAGCGCCGGTTCATTGAACCGGCGCCCGCTTGCTGAATGCCTTTGCCGTGCGACCTTAGCCGAGCGTCACCGGAACAAAAATTCTCGCGTCGTCGCGCTGCACCAGCAAGGCAACGCTCTTGTTGGATTTGGAGATCTGTGCACGCAGGTCGTCCACATCCTTGACGGGTGTGCCGTTGGCGGAGATCACGACGTCACCCGCCCGGATGCCGGCGCGGGCGGCCGGACCGCTGACATCTTCAACCCGCAAACCGCTTTTGAGATCAGCCTGCTTGAGTTCGTCGTCGGTCAGTTCCCGAACGGCCACGCCAAGACGGTTATCGTCACTGGGTGAACTGGCGGCGGCGGTCTTGGTTGTCTTCACTTCGCCTGCGGTTACCGTCAGCTTGCGTGCTCCGCCTTTGCGCCAGACTTCCAGGGTTGCCTGCGTGCCCGGTATCAGATCGGCGACATATCCCGACAGATCCAGCGTGCGCTTGATCTCGCGATCGTCGACCTTGAGCACCACGTCGCCGGGTTGCAATCCTGCTTTATCGGCGGGACTGCCGCGTTCGACGGAGCTGACCAGGGCGCCCGCCGGCGCTTTCAGTCCGAACGAATCGGCGAGGGACTGATTCACGTCCTGAATCGTGACGCCCAGTCGTCCACGGCTGACTTTGCCGGTTTGCACCAGCTGGTCTTTCACCTTGACCGCCACGTCAATGGGGATCGCGAACGACAGCCCCTGATAGCCGCCGCTGCCGCTGTAGATCTGCGAGTTGACGCCGATGACTTCACCATTCATGTTGAACAGCGGGCCCCCGGAATTGCCGGGATTGACCGCCACGTCGGTTTGCAGAAACGGCACGTAGGTGCCGTCGGGCAGGGCGCGTGCTTTGGCGCTGACGATGCCGGAGGTCACCGTGTTTTCAAAACCGAACGGCGAGCCGATCGCGACCACCCATTCGCCGACACGCACGCTCTTTGGGTTGCCGATCTTCACCGCGGGCAAATCCCTGGCGTCGATTTTTAGCGCCGCCACGTCGCTTTGCTTGTCGACACCCAAAACCTTGGCCTTGAACTCGCGCCGGTCGGTGAGCTTGACCGTGACCTCGTCGGCATCGGTGACCACGTGCGCGTTGGTGAGCACGATGCCGTCGGGGCTGACGATGAATCCCGAGCCGATACCGCCCGACGGCGCCTGCCGCTCCGGAATCTGACTCTGAAAGCGCCGCAGGAACTCATAGAACGGGTCATTGCGATCGATGCCGGGCATTTCCGCATTGACTTTGCGGCTGTTGCGGGTGACGGTGATGTTGACCACCGCAGGGCTGTACTGATCGACCAACGCCGAAAAATCGGGCAGGTTGCGGGTGGCCGGCGAAACGACCGGCATTGCCTGAGCGCTGCTGGCGGCCGAGCGCGCATGCACCGGTGCCGTGGCGTAATGCGTTATGCCACCCGCGGTGAGTGCGCCCACCACGCCGGCGACGGCGATGCTGCTGATGAAGGTTTTCGAGTGCAGTGTCATGAGATTCTCCTTGGTCATGGTTAAACGTTGGAGCGCGCGATTGCCAAGACCCGAAAAACTTCTGGCAAACGCCTCCATGACGCGAAGGATAGAGACCGAATCTTAAGGGGTTCTTAAAAAATGCCAAAATACAATACCCAATAAAATCAATTAGTTATGGGGATTCGGTGCGCGCTGCCCGACATGCCGTTGATTCCGGTGAACCGTGTTTCCAGACGATCCCATACAGGCCACCCGCAGCGACATTGCAGTGACCTGTGTCTGTCGCGTCGCCACCTTGCGTTCGTTCGGCGCGTATCATGGGCGCAATGTCACCGACGCCATTTGAGGGCTCATGCCATGTCCAGCCGCCTGTCACCCGCACCGACCTACACGAATGAATATGCCCGCATCTGCGTCTCGCCGATCGCCGGCGCGCTTGGCGCCGAGATCAGCGGCGTCGACGTCAGCCGCCCCATGGACGACGCGACTTTCGCCGAAATTCGACGTGCCTGGACGGAGAACCTCGTCATCTTTTTCCGCAACCAAACGCTCGACGACGACGCCCTGATCGCTTTTGGCCGCCGCTTCGCGCCGCTGTTCCGCCATCCCAATCTGCTCACCGAAGGACCCTATCCCGACATCGTGCGCATCCGCCGCATGCCAGGCGACAAGCAGATCGTCGGCGAGGACTGGCATGCCGACACCACCTGCATGGCGCAACCGCCGTGCGGCGCCGTACTCTATGGCGTGGATGTGCCGCCGTACGGTGGCGATACACTGTTTGCCAATGGGTATCTCGCGTATGAGGCATTGTCGGATGGCATGAAGGCGCTGTTGTCACGCCTGGCCGCCGTACACAGCGACATCACCGTTGCCGGGCCGCAAGCCGCCCGCAACAAGCATCGCACGAACAAGGTGCGTGAAGATTCGGCCTGGCGCGAGACAGTGTCCGAGCATCCGGTCGTGCGCACGCATCCCGAAACCGGCCGCAAGGGCCTGTTCGTCAACCGGTCCTATACGCAGCGTTTCTCGGGGATGACGGCCGAGGAGAGTGCCCCGTTGCTCGAGTTTCTCTTGCGGCACGCCGCGCGTCCCGAATTCACCTGCCGCTTCCGCTGGGAGACCGGCTCGGTCGCGGTGTGGGACAACCGCTGCACGCTGCATATCGCGGTCAATGACGTCTGGAAGTTCCCGCGCATCATGCACCGCGTGCAGATGTGCGGCGACCGGCCGGTATAACGTGAACTGCGGCACCAGCCGGCCACGGCGCGAGGTGTCGTGTGCCGTGGGCGCGATTGGCGGAAGTTCCCCTGGCCGCCTACATTCGGATCAGCAACTTCCCCGTTGTGTTGCCCGCCGTAATTTGCGCCAATGCGTTGCCGACGCCATCTAGTGGCCATTCGCCGCCAAACCGCGGCTTCAGCGCTCCCGCGGCGTACCAATTGAAAAGATCCCCCATCCGGCTGCGGTACTCGTGTGCATCGCGAAGATAATCCGCCAAACCCGGCCGGTGCAGGTAGATCGAGCCCGCCCGCTGCATGAGACTGGTATCGAGCGTTGTCACCGGACCCGACGCCGCGCCATAGAGCACGCATGTCCCGCGTGCCGTGGTCGACAGCAGCGAGGTATGGATCGTCGCCGCGCCCACGCCGTCGTACACCACATCCGCACCCTGACCGCCAGTAGCCTCGCGCACGGCCTCCGTGAGATCACGCGCCAACCGGTCGATCACCACGGTGGCGCCGAGTTCTTTCGCCAGCTTCGCCTTGCCCGCGCCGCCGACGATCGCAATTGACTTTGCCCCACGCATTGCCGCGAGTTGCAGCAGCAGCTGCCCAACGCCACCCGCCGCAGCGTGAATAAGACAGGTGTGCCCAGCGCCGAGATTGAACGAATTCGTCACCAGGTAATGCGCCGTCGTGCCCTGCACCATCAGGGCAACGGCGACATCATCGGGTACACCGGCGGGAATCGGCACTGCGCGCCATGCCGGGACCGCCACCCACTGCGCGAATGCGCGCGGCATGGGATCCCAGTAGACGACCCTGTCACCGGGTCGCTGATCGGTGACGTCGTGGCCGACCGCCTCGACGACACCCGCGGCCTCCACGCCCGGCACGAACGGCGGCTGCTTCCGCGGCGTGCGCCCGCTCACCATCCCGCCATCCGCGAAGTTCACGCCGGCGACGGTAACCCGGATGAGGCTCTCCCCCGGCAGCGGCGAAGGCGCCTCAATCGCCTTCACCCGGATCGCGTCGAACGGTCCAAACGCTTCAACCACGGCGGCACGCATGGCAATTCCTCCCTCGACGTTGAAGCGGCATCGTAGCGCGCTTCAGGCCACTTCCCATCCCCTGCGCGCAAGCCCGGCCGGCGCTACCCGCTCCAACATCTCCCGCGTGGTGAGCGTGGTATGCTAAAAGGCGATTACGTAAGGGTCGCTTTGCCGCACGAGCATGACAAATTCGCAGAAGGAAGACAACGTGTCCGCCGTCAGCAAGAAATTAGCGCTCGCCTGCCGCATCGAAGGCGAGGGCCCGGAACTCATCCTGTTTCATGGCGGCACGGGGTCGTGGACGCACTGGATTCGCAACATTCCAGCGTTGCGGGAACACTTTACCGTGCATGCCTTCGATCTGCCCGGCAACGGCGATTCCCCCGCCGTGCCTGGCGACGTCACGCCGGATGATTACGTCGACATTGTTTGCGAGTCGATTCGCGATGTGGGCGGTGCAGCCAGGCCGGTATTTTTATGCGGGTTTTCGTTTGGTGGTGTGGTCGCGGCAATGCTGACGGCGCGCATGCCGAAGAAAGTGTCGCGCCTTGCACTGGTCGCGCCGGGTGGGCTGCGCAGTGCGCCTGCCGCAGGCTCGGGCCGCAGCCGTCTGAACCTGCGCAAAATGCCGTCCGCACCGGTGCCCGAGGACGAGCGGCGCGCGATTCTGCGTCACAATCTGATGCAGATGATGTTCGTGCACGACTCGACCATTACCGAAGAGACCATCGACATACAGCAGGATAACGTTGCGCGCCAGCGCCTCAATACGCAACCGTTTACAGGGGGCAGCCTGACACGCGCGGCACTGCCGAAAATCACGGTGCCGACGTTGGGAGTATTTGGCGCGCGGGATAACTTGTCGTGGCCCGACGTATCGGCGCGGGTCGACCCTTGCAGGGCGCTGATGCCGGCCATGCATATCGAGCTGATCCCGGACGCCGGGCATTGGGTGCAGTATGAAAGGCCCGCGCCCGTAAACCGGTTGCTGATCGACTTCTTCAAGCCGGGTTAAGTTGTGCCGCGCGGCGGGTACATCATCTGCCCGGACAATCCGCGACGCACGATGGACCGGCCGTCAATCGGTCATTTTGTGTTTTAGGCGTCCACAAAGTCGGGCGCGCCGTCGACAAACAGTGCATTCATATCGGGAATCCGGGTGATGAGCTTTTGTTCCAACAAATAGCGCCAAAGCGTTTCAACAATCTCGCGGTTTTTTTCGCTCAGCCCGAAGGGTATGAGGTCATCGGCAGGCGGATCTCCCCAGGGGTTCAGATTGCCGCCGTCGGCGTAAAACTGCTTCTTGCTCGCGCAACACGCCTCGAACAGCGCTTTCGGCGCGGCCGGATGTTTGGCAAGGCAGCTCTGATGAATCACCACGGCGTGGTTGAGCGGGAAAATCCCGGTGCGGGCGAAATAGTCCCGCTCGGCGATTTCGGTGTCGGGCAGCAACGGCCGCAGTTGCCGCTCATTCTCCGGTTTCTTTTCGTCCTCAGTACTCGGCGCGAGGAAGGCATCGATCTTGCCGTCGATCACCATCCGCTCGATATCGCCCTCGACGGTTTGCACGGCCGCCTCTGCCGGCGGTACAAAGCGTTGTATCGGTCCGGCGACCCATTTCAACGCGGTCCAATGCAGATCGTACTCGTCGATCATGGTGCCCCGCCACCAGACGCCGGCGGTCTGCGTATACTCTTTGGCGCCAATGGTCTTGCCGCGCAACTCCGACGGGTGGGTAAGGTCGCTATCGCGGCGCACATAGAGCGAGCCGTGCCTGAAGGCCCGGTTCAGGAACACTGGAATCGCGTTCATCCACGCAACACCGCGCTCGCGCATCATGGTGTAGTTGGCGAGCGAAAATTCATTGACCTGGAAGGGTAGATTTTCAAGCACCGCCGTGAAAGCCTGACCGGGTCCGACGGACTTATAACGCAAATTCAATCCGTCTCGCGCGCCCGTTACATGGCGAAAAAAGGGATAGTCGCCGCCAACCATCTCGATCGTATTCTCGTTAGAACCGTCTTGCATTGTCAGTTCCCTTCGCGGGTATCGGATTGGATATCAACCGCATGATAGTCCCTGCCGCGGCAAAAGCAATTGCACGGATTTCCAGCGCAGCCGGTGGTGCCTGCCTGACGCCCGTATCCGGCTTCGCCGGCGGTAATGCCGGCGGCCCCGGTACAGCCGGCCAATGGCCAACGCGGGCTGATCGAAAGCGTTGGGCGGAAAGCAAGCAACCCGCCGTGTTCGACATCGTAGAACTTCACACGCTAAATTTGGCAAGGATCACGAACATGGCTTGCGCTGATGGCATTGCCATACAAAATGGCGCGGCCAGGCTACTGCGCTGGCCCACGCAGCGAGTGTCCGGCGGCGATGGATCAATCGACCTTTGCGCCCGATGCCTTGACCGCGGCGCCAAAACGCAGCGTTTCCTTTTTAACCAGGGCAGCTGCTGTTGCCGCGGTGCTGCCCGAGGTATCGAACCCCTGCTCGGCAAAGCGCTTGACGACGTCGGGCAGCTGCGCGGTGCGTGAAAACGCCGCGGCGAGCGTGTCGACTACGGGCTTTGGTGTGCCTGCCGGCACGACCACGCCGATCCAGTTACCCATCACGAATGTCTTGTAGCCCTGCTCGATGAACGTCGGCAGATCCGGCTGCAACGGATGCCGTTTTTCGGTCATCATGCCAATCGCGCGCAGTTTGCCCGAACGCACGCCGGACAGCACCAGCCCGATGTCGTTCGCGTGTACCTGCACCTGTCCGGCAAGCAGATCGACCAGCGCCGGCCCGCCGCCTTTGTAGGGCACATGGGTCAGATCAATGCCGGCGGCCTGCTTGAACATTTCCATCGACAGATGACTGATCACGCCGACTCCGCCTGAGGCATAGGCTGCCTTTGTGGTCCTGGCCCATTTCACCAGCTCAGGCACGGTCTTCACGGGCACGCCGGCATTGACCACCATCATCAGCGGCGCCGAGCCCAGAATCGCAACCGGCACCAGATCGCGTTCAAGGCTGTAGTTGAGCTTCTTGTACAGTGACTGCCCGATGGCATGCGCCGTGCTGATGCTCAGCATGGTATAGCCATCCGGCGCCGAGCGCGCCACCAGATCGGCGCCGACGTTGCCGCCCGCGCCCGGACGATTGTCGACGATCACAGGCTGGCCCCAGGACTCCGACAGCTTCTGGCAGAAAACGCGCCCGACCACGTCGTTCAGGCCCCCCGGCCCGAATGCCACCACGTAGCGGATCGGACGATCCGGGTAGCCGGCCGCCATGGTTGAGAGGCTGGACAGCGCTGGCGCCAGCAGCAGCGCGGCGCAAGCCATCGTTCGAATCCGGCGAATTTTTTTCATGAAGATTGCCCCAATCGATAATTTGATAATCACATGCCTTGGCGACATATTGTCGCACAGTGCACTCTTCCCTCGCCCTCCGGGACAAGGGCGCACTTGACGCGCAGCAGCGGGACCCCGGGGTAAGGGAAGACGCCGTCGTGTGACAATACAAGTCGCGCGGAATCACGGCCACGACTTGCCGCTTTCACGACACTGCTGGCACGTCCGGACTACTTCCTCGCCAGCGCCGAGCTAAACATCCATCCCGAAATGCAGCCGCCGGTACGGAATACTGATCACGTTGCGCGAAATGCGCAGGTCAATCACCATCGGCCCATTGCCGGCGAGAAACGCATCGATGGCCTTGGAGAATTCCTCCATCGTGCGCGCCGTGGCGCCGCGACAACCGAAGTTGCGGCCGAGTCCGGCGAAATCCGGCCCCGGCACGTAGGACAGTTGCGGGTCACGCTCATGCGCGCGCAGCTTGTGAAACTCAGCGCCGTAGGCCTCGTCGTTCACCACCACGTAGAGGAACTTGAGCTTGAGGCGCGCCACGGTATCCAGCTCCTGAATGCTCTGCAGCGCGCTGCCATCACCCTCCACGCACACCATCGGGCCGGGTGCGCCCAGCGCGGCGCCGACGGCGGTGGACAGTGCCTGCCCGATGCAGCCGAAAGCGGTGCAAAAAATCTGCAGCCCGCGCCGCCGCTTCATCAGCATCACGCGGAACGAGCACGCGTGCGCGTTGCCGGACGACACCAGGTTGATTTCAGGCGGCAGCTTTTCATCCAGCAGCGAGATCGCCTCGCGCGGGTCCACCGTGCCGGCCTCGATTTCGTATTCCGCCGGATCGCGACCGGCACCGGCAATAAGCCGCTTCACTTCGGCGCTGTGATAGCCGCGATTGCTGTCTTCCTTGCCGAGCAGCGCCAGCAACTCTTCCAGTGTCGCGGTGGCGTCGCCCTGCAGATAACAATCGGCGCCGTTGGCGTTGCCCATCATCTTGTGTGATTCAATGTCGATGTGCACAAAACGCGCCTTGGGATAGGCAGTGCCGCCGGCGATGGTGTGCGTGGAAAGCCGCGCGCCCACCGCGATCACGCAGTCGGCCTCCTCGAAAAGCTGCAGCACTTCGCGCGCCGCAAACAGGCCGGAAACACCCACGTAATACTCGGCATCCGCCAGCGTGCCTTTGGCCACCAGTGTGGTTGCCAACAGGGCACCGATGCGCTGCGAGAGCTGCAGTGCCGCCGCCTGCGCCGATGCCGACATGGCACCGCGGCCAAGCACGATCACCGGCTTCTTGCTGTTGCGGATGATGCCCGCCGCCTCTTGCACGCGCGCCAGCGCCGGGCGGATCGCCTGCTGGCCGGAAAACAGCGCGCTCGAAGGCTGGTAGTCGTCGCCATCCGAATCGCAGTGCTTGTTCTGCAGGTCGATGGGGCAGCACAGCACGATGGGGCGCGACTCGCGCCGCGCGCGGTAGAACGCATCGCGCACCGCCTCTTCAGCGTAAGACGGCGTCTGCACCTCGATGTAACCGCATTCGGCGGCCTCCACCAGCTTGTCCTGGTTCAGATACTGCACGTTGTACTCATTGTTCGCCGCGGTCTTGCTGGTGTAGACCACCAGCGGCGTGTGCGAGCGCGCCGCCACCAGCAGCGAGGTGGTCATGCGCGCGAGCCCCGGCCCCTGCGTGGAACTGGCCACGCCGATCTTGCCGGTGGCCATGTAGTAGCCCTCCGCCATGGTGACGGCGCAGCCTTCGTCGCGCGCATCGACGATTTTCAGATCCTTGTTCTGCGCCATGGCGGCCCACCAAGTCATCTGCCCGTCGCCCAACAGGCCGAACAGGGTATCGGTGCCTTCCTTGATGAAGGCGTTTGCCATGGCTTGGTAGACTTTCATGAGGTTTCCTTGGTGAGTTATTGCTGCGCAGAGGGTGCCGGTTGAATTGGTCAAAAAGACGGTGTGGTTGTTCGCGCTGTGCCGACAACTCGGTAAGGTGCAAAAGTTCTTCGAGAGAGAGCTGGAGAGGAACGCAGTCTACAGCGGCAATTTTCTTCTTATTTCATTCATCTGTCAGTCTTCGCTACTTGTCGGTTCGTGGCACCATACGCCCAGATGTGGGATGAACGTACTCTGCCGCGAGCGATCTTTGAAATCCAACATTCTCAATCTTTAGGACGACCTTTACTGCTTCTACAATTGGCCGCATCTTGCCTGCTCTCAAGTCATCAGCACTAAAATTGGGTTGTTCGTTAGCGCGAATCATCAATGCCTTCCCCCACTGTTTATCCTTCCTGACTTCCGCCAAACCATAGGTCTTGAGCAGCCTAAAAAAATCTTTACTGGATCGGACTTCACTAGATCGACCGAGAAGCTCCTTCTTCAGCGCTTCCGTTGATTCAGACTCCAATTCGTTTGAGCACTTGAGCGAAAAAGCAACCTCGATAAGCTCAAGTGCTGAGAAGTTGGCGCATTCAAAGTCCGGAGAAGCTATGAAAAAGCTTCCTGTAAAGCGCTTTTCCATTGCGGCGCGCTGAACCAGTCGAACGTTATCGCTGAGATCGCCGTCGAGGAGAATCACACTGAACACTCCAGCTTGCTTGTCGGCGTCCAGTGATTCGGCAAAAGCGAGACCCTTACCACCTTTCTCGGCAAACTTCCCTTGAAGATCGATGATCTGAACATGGCCAAAATCACCGACGGCGTGCTCGATGGCGCCGTACTCTGTCGCGCCTTCCACGTAGCAACGGACCTTTACGCCGAAATCGAGACCAAATACGTTTAGGTAATCGCGAAGATATTGCTTTGGGGCATCAAACACGCGGTCAGTACCATATAGCATCTTACGTGCGCCAGGAAACCACTGCCCAGGACCGATTTCGTCCTCCTCCGGCAACGGGACGCCAAAGGCATCCTCCGCTGGCCGGCGAATGCTCTCAGCCATGGCGAGAAAATGCATTGCGCACCCGAGTCCTCCTTTGAGCTTGCTTCGCTCGCTAGGCTTCATTAGTCTCAGTAAGACATGGATACTTCGGTTGTCATCAATCGTGTAAGCGGCAAACGCGAGGTCTCCTCTCATTTGTCTGACTTGCTCATGCCCAAGATCGCTGAAAAATTGCCGCACATGCATCTTATATTCATCTGGTGCATCGTACTCGCTATCCTCCGACGCTGCACTTGGATGCCCTACCGTAAAAGCGATTGGTTCCGCGATCATCGCGGTTTCGCACACCCTGTTCCAGTAATCGAATCGTTGTCCAAACTCAACTGACGATGTCCATCGCCGCAGGGATTCCAACTGGCGGCGTGCCGCAATTGCGACGCCTGCCTCGTTGAGGAGGTATTGAGTGTTCGTGGACTGCGCCTTTAGCGTGCGGGCAACATGATGCAGAACGTATATTCTGCATGGATGAAACTTGAGTTCGAAGGAGCTTGTATTTAATTCTGATTTGCCGATCGATGAACCATATCCTTCGCTCCGATGTTCCATCTCGCGCGCATCGGCGTAGCTAAAAGAACTTTGATCGCCGACTGCATCAAGTTGCAATAGCGATGGAATGTGCACCGGTACGGTAGACGAAACAATGTCGGCACGCAGTAAGCCGATGGTCCAAAGGCCATCAATATCTTCTTTTGTGAACCATCCCAAGCCCATGGATCTAGCCAGATTCGCCAGTTGTTCCGCATCAACCAGGCGACTGAGCCATTGCTTATATGAGCGCGCGACCTCGACACGCATATCGAACAACTTTGGCACGGAAATCTCTTATGAAGGGTTGATTGCCAGTTCTAGACAGTAGGTGGTATCTGAGGTTACGAGGCGTGAGTGTCAGGCATCGCCTCT
>CADECM010000040.1:12129-49125 GCA_902825845.1 uncultured beta proteobacterium | reverse complement strand
TTTTTTTTTAAATTTTTTTTTTTATTATTTTTTAATTTTTCCCCCTTATTTTTGAGAGAATTAAGCTAAAATTTTTCCCCTGCCCCCGGTGTGTTCACGAAAAAAGTTGCCCCCCCCGCCCCCCCCCCCCCCCACGCGCTGCGGGCGCTGCTTATTTGATGGCAAGAGGATTTACCGGCGAACCCACCGCGCCCGTGATCGGCAGCGCCGGCGCGACGAACAGAAACTCATAGCGCTTGTCCGCTGCACAATCCTTGGCCAGCTCGGTCAGGTAAAAAATCTCGCCCACCGTCAGCCCCATATTTGGGATGCAGATCCAGTGCCAGGGCTGATTGGTGTCCGCGGTCTGGTTGGGACGCACTTCCACGCCCCAGGTATCCGTTGCGACACCGGCAACTTCCTTCTTGTGCAGCCAGGCCGCTGTCTCGAATGCCAGCCCCGGTGCGTCGCCGCCGGAGTAGCCGTCCCAGCTTTTACTGTCCAGGCAGCGCTGCACGTGACCGGTGTGCACCAGCAGATAATCGCCCTGCCCCACTTTTACGCCCTGCTTGTGTTCGGTGTAATCCAGCATTTCATTGGTGATGGCGAAACCGTCGGGCAGGTGTTTTTTACCCATTGCGCGTGCCACGTCCAGCAGCACACCGCGGCCAACCATTTTTGAAGCAGTTTTTTCGATGCCCGCCTTGCCGGCGCCCGCGCTGGAGACATTGCGGCAGTCGTAGCCGTTCCACATGAAGTTTTCGTACAGAATATGGCCGAGACCGTCCCACTGCGTGCCGCATTGCAGCGGCATGATGATGATGTCGTCCGTGCCGCGGATGCCGCGGTGGTCCAGTATGCCCGAGTAGGCATCCGTACCCGTGCGCGTCATCAGGTGTATCGGATTGAAGCGGCCCAGTGAGGGATACTTGCTTTTGGCCCCCTGCGGACCGCTCTGATCGTATTTCAACGCAAGCGACATCACCTTGCCCTTGGTTACGAGTTTCGCCGCCGCGACGATATGCTCGGCAGTGGTGAAATTCAGCGTGCCGATTTCATCGTCCTTGCCCCAGCGGCCCCAGTTCCGCAATTTTTTTGCTGCCGCGTGCACATCCTTACGCGTGAGTTTTCGGTTCTTCCCGTCGCGGGTATTGATGGCCCTGGGTATCTTCAATGCAGTGCGTGGCATGTCGATCTGCTCCTTGTAATCCGTCGAAACCAAAACGCGCCGCGCTTGTGCGCGCCGCGATGCCCTTTTTCCAGTCCGTTGGCGTAGTAGGGCTCAACCGGCCAGCGGCAGGCGCACCGGCTGGCCGCTTTCCAGCGACAATTCGATGGCCAAAGTCGCTTCGAGCGTGGCACGGGCCTCGCGCGGTGTGGCAAGCGCGCACGGCTTACCGGTGGCGAGGTGATCCAGCCAGGCGCGTGTTTCGTTGGCGATCGGCCCCCAGAAATCGCCCAATGCCCAATCCCCCGGCGTGCCGCTTTGCAGAAACACCATATTGACTGTCACGTCGGGCAGGTAGACGTGGGGCATGCCCTTGTTCGAGTACATGATCTGATCGGTGTGATCGTCGTCGAGGATCATTACGCCCTCGGTACCCAGTACCTCCACACGCGCGGCGTGCCCCATCGCGGGGTAATTCTCGGGCAGCGCGTAGCTGATGCCGAGGTTCACCGTGGTGCCGTCATCGTAGGTCAACACCGAATAGCACACGTCGTCGACATCGTGCCCATGGGATTTCAGAACCCCCGTGGTGCCGCGCGAGTACACCTCGGCCAGTCTCGCGCCGCCGAGAAACCAGCCCATCAGATCCACGTAGTAGGTCAGCGCATCCACCACCGGGGTGGCATGCGGATCGCGCTTGAGCATGGCCAGCGCCTGCGTGCTGGAGTTGAACACACGCGCCGCCGCGCCGGTAATCCTGCCGACGCGGCCTTGCACAATCTGCTCCTTCGCGATCAGGTAGCGTTCCTTGTACCGGCGGCTGTAGCCGACCCGCACGTTGCCATGGGCGCGTTCGGCGGCGGCAATGATGCTGTCAGCTTCCACGGTGCTCAGTGCAATGGGCTTTTCCACCAGAACCGGCTTGCCGGCGGCGATCGCCGCCAGCACGGCTTCCGTGTGCTGGCCTTCGGCGGTGGACACGATCACCGCCGTCACATCCGGGTGGTTGATGATTTCGAGATTGTTGCCCGAATGGACTTTGGCATCGACCTTGTCCGCCAACGCCCTGGCGTTTTCCGGTTTCAGGTCGGCGGTGGCGATAAAATTCACCGCGGGATGTTGCGAAGCCAGCCGCGCGCGCAGCGTACCGATGCGCCCCGAGCCGATCACCGCCAGTCCGATTTGATTGCGTTGCATGTCAATCCACCCTGATGTTGGCTGCCTTGACCACCTTGCGCCATTTCGCGATTTCCGCGCGGATCAGCGCGGAAAATTCCGCGGGCGAGTTACCCGCGGGTTCCAGCCCGGCAGCGGCAAAGCGCCGCGCCACCGCGGGCACCTTGAGCGCGCGATTAATCTCGGCATTCAGTTTGTGCACAATGGCCTGCGGCGTGCGCGCGGGCACCAGCATCCCGTACCAGACATCGAACACGTACCCCGCTACGCCGCTTTCCATTGCCGTGGGAATATCCGGCGCGGCGGGCGATCGCGTCGCGCCGCTGACCGCCAGCAATTTGAGCCGCCCGGACTTCAGGTGCGGCACCACCGCAGACATTCCCACAAGCTGCAGCTGTATTTCGCCGCTGATCACCGCGGTCAGGGCCGGCCCGGTACCCTTGTACGGCACGTGCGTAAGGTCAATCGCCGCCACATTGCGCAGCAGTTCCGTACCCAGATGCGAGGCGCCACCGGCGCCGCCGGAACCATAGTGAATTTGGCCCGGCCTGGCTTTGGCCAGTGCTATCAGTTGCCGCATGTTTCCGACATTCAGCGAAGGATGCACGGCAAACACAAACGGCTGTGTCGCGACCCGGGACACCGGCGCGATATCCCGTTCGGTGTCGTACGGCAGCGACTTGTAGAGCGCAGGCACATATGAAAATCCCAGACTGCACAAGCCCATGGTATAGCCATCGGCATCTGACTTCGCAACGATGTTGGTGCCAATGATGCCGCCGCTGCCGCCGCGGTTGTCGATGACCACCGGCTGCCCCATGCTCTCCGCCAGTTCGGCACCGATCAGCCGCGCGATGATGTCGGTGCCGCCACCCGCGGCAAAGGGCACCACCAGTCGAATCGGTTTTTGGGGATAGACCTGCGCATGTGCCGCACTGATGCTCAGCAACATTGATACCATCACGCCACCAATACAACGCATCGCCAGATGTCCTCCGTCTGTTTTCACCTTGCGGGATTATAGACGAAAGCCGTATGCGGCCAGACCATCCGCCACAGGGTCAACGAGCCATGACAATGCAGCAAAGCCCGTCATGCAGACAGATTCGCCGGGGCACGCGCGGCGTGCCCCCCCTGGTACCGCGGCGTATCGCGAAAAAAAAGGCAGAGCACGCGCTCTGCCTTTGGTTATTACCCGCCATGAGATTACTTCACTGCGAACACCCACACCACGCCCCCCTGCGGCACGCTGACGTTGGTTTTCATGGATCCATTCAAGCGTGCCACCATTTTCTGCGCATCGACGCCCCATCCCGATTGCACCGCGATGTATTGCACGCCATCGACCATGTAGGAACTTGGCACCGCGGTAATGCCCGAATTGGTGACGAACTCCCACAATAATTTGCCGGAGCGCGCGTCCAGTGCGCGGAACTTGCGATCCGCCGAACCGCCACCGAACACCAGGCCGCCGGCGGTAGTGAGCAGCGGCCCCCAGTTGATGTTCATGTCGGGAAAAGGATAAGTCCACACGCGTTTGCCGCTGTTCAAATCCCACGCCTGCACCTCGCCGATGTTCTTTGCGCCCTCCTGCGGAAACACGCGCGTTTTCGCGGCTTCCGTGCCCACGTAGCGCTTGCCCGGCGCATAGGCCGCGATTTTGGCTTCTCCCACCAATGTGCTGCACAGATTTTCATGTGCGGGGATATACAGCAGATTGGTCTTGGGATTGAACGCGGCTGGCGGCCAATCCTTGCCGCCCCAATGTGACGGACAGAACGTGGTGGTCTTGCCCACCAGCAGCCGCTTGTCCATGTCATAGCTCGGGCGGCCGGTCTTCGGGTCTATTGCGGTAAACACATTCTGCTTGACGTAGGCTTTGGCATCGACAAAGCCGATACCATCCTGCTTGCGCTCGAGCATCCACAAATAGCCGTTGCGCGCCGGATGCACCAACGCGGGAATGGTCCGGCCGGCGCGTTTGATATCGATCAGCAATGGCGGCGAGACTTCATCCCAATCCCAGTTGTCATTCCAGTGGTATTGATGGTGCGAGCGAATCTTGCCGGTTTCCGGCTCGATCGCCACGACGGATGTCGCGTAAAGATTGTCGCCAGGATGCGCATCAGAAGGCCACGGGCCGGCGTTGCCAGTGCCCCAGTAAGTCAGATTGAGCTTGGGATCGTAATGGCCGGTCACCCAAACGGAAACACCGCCGGTTTTCCATTGGTCGCCCTGCCACGTTTCGTGGCCCGGTTCACCCGGCCCGGGGATCATGTAGGTGCGCCAGGCTTCCTTGCCAGTCTCGGCATCGACCGCGGCAATGAATCCCCGTATCCCATATTCGCCGCCGGAACTGCCCACCATCACCTTGCCCTTGGCGATCAGCGGTGCCAGCGTAAAGTAGTAGTTGGCCTTGTTTTCACCGAGCTTGGTTTCCCACACCATCTTGCCGGTTCGCGCATCCAGGCACACCACAAAGGCGTCCATGGTCGCGAGATACACCTTGTCGTTAAACAGCGCCACGCCGCGGCTGGTGGGGTGCGGATGACTGACGTCCTCCGCAAACTCACGTTGATAGCGCCAGATCAACGCGCCGGTCTTGGCGTTCAGCGCCAGCACCTGGTTACGCGGCGTGGTAATGAACATGATGCCGTTATTGACCAGCGGCGGCGCCTGATGACCTTCCAGTTGTCCGGTGGAGTAACTCCACACCGGCACCAGGCGCTTGACGTTGGTGGTGTTGATTTTGTCGAGCGGACTGTAGCCCTGGCCATTGTAATTTCCGCGCAGCATCAACCAGTTATGCGCCTCGGGCTTGAGCAATCGCGCCTCGGTTACCGGTGTGTACTCCGGCGTTTTTTGCTGCGCCTGCACCGCAAGCGGCAACAGCAACGCCGCCAGCGCTGGAACAACCTTATTGAGCAGTGTCATCGGTGTCTCCGGGTTGTAATACGTAACAATTTGTTTTTAAACAATATTTATGGCTGAATAACGCCTGCGCGCGCAGAGAAGGTCGCCGCCGCCACGACATAATCATCGACAATTTTCAGCGGCAAAGCGGGCAGGCGGCGCGGTGCCGGACCACCCACCACGCGCGCGCCGTCTGCGGCATCGAACTCGGACTCGTGGCAGGGACATCTGAAGCGCAGCGTTTCGGCGGCCCAGGACAGACCGTCGCAGCCGGTATGCGTGCACACCGCCGAATACGCCAGCACGCCTTGTGCCGATCGCGTCCGGGTCGCCGCAGACATTCGCGTCTCGTCCAGTCGCACCATCAGAATCTGGTTAAGTCGGGAGCCATCGCGAATCGTGCCTGACGGATCCCGTGGCAGCACACTCAGCGGAGGCGAGCCGGTCTGCAAATCAGGCAGTCTCACCACCGTGCCTTTGCTGTCGCCCGCGGCCACCACAAAGCGATCGCCCTCCTGCGGGCGGGCATCCCGGGCGCGGACTTGTGCGCCGCTTGTGCGCGGCAGCACAAGGGCAAGGCCACTCCCCGTGGCCACTCTCAAGACCAAACGCCTGTCGTTCATGGGATGTCCTCGTACGCGAGGACACGTAATTTACCCTAAATCCGCGGCTCTTGCCTTAAGGGTCGGGTCAGCCTTGAACTGTTGCTTTAACACCTTGCCCGTGGGCGTGTGCGGAAGCGCATCGACAAACAAGATGTAGCGCGGCACTTTCTGCGCCGCCAGATGCTCGCGACACCACTGAGCGATCTCCATTGCGGTTGCCGCGGCGCCGGGCTTGAGAACGACACCCGCGAGGATGTCGTCCTCGCCCAGTTCCGCGGGCACTGCGACAGCCGCGGCTTCGTGCACGGCGGGATGCGCGCCAATGACACGGTCAAGTTCCGCGCCGGCGATGTTTTCGCCGCGCCGGCGGATGATGTCACCTTTGCGCGTGACGAACGTATAGTAGCCGTCGGCGTCGCGCTTCACGATATCCCCTGTTTTGAACCAGCCATCATGAAACGCGTCGGCCGTCTGCCGGGGATCACGGAAGTAACCCTGCATCACGATCGGCGTCTTCACCCACATTTCGCCTTCCTGGTCCGCGGCCACGTCGCATCCGGCCGCATCCACCACGCGGCATTGTGCCCATGGGCGCTTCGGATCCGGGTGACGCCCCACCGGTCCCATGGTGTGCCACTTCTGCACGCCCTCCACCGGATTGCAGGTCACCCCGGGAATTTCCGTCATGCCGTAGCCGCCGATCAGCACCGGAATGCCGAATTCATTGCGAAAGGTGTCGACCTGACTGCCGCGAATGCCATATACCGCGCGCAGCCTGTGATCAGGCCGGTATTCGCTGCGCGGACGGTTCATCAAAATCGTGCCCATGGCCTCGATGATATTGACCTCGGTCGCCCCCGTATCAGCGGCCACCTGCCAGAAGCTCGAGGCCGAAAACCGCGGCACGATGATCAGGCACGCACCCGCCGCCAGCGTACCCGCCAGCGAGTAGAAATTGGCGTTGATGTGAAACATGGGCAGCACCACCATCACCCGATCGTCATGCTGCAGGTACACCCGCTGCACAAACGCTTCGCCGCCGGCGAGAAAGTTGCGCTGGCTGTGCATGGCTCCCTTGGGAAATCCCGTGGTACCCGAGGTGTACACGATCAGCACCGTGTCATCGGCCGCAACGTCGTCCGGCAGCGCCACCGCGGGCGCAGCCGCCAAAAGATCGCTCAACAGCGGCACGCCCGCCACGGCGCGGTCAAATACGGCAAACCAGGGCGGTTCAGGCAAACCGGCCGCCGCCTGTTGCGCCACCACGAGGGTATCGCTCGCGGCCAGCACCGCGCTTACTTGGGCGTGATGGAACACATACTTCGCTTCGGCTACGCCGAATTCCGGATTGACCGGGACCATGATCGCGCCGATGCGTGCCAGGGAAAACAAGGCCAGAACATGACCGTCGCAGTTGCGCGCCATTACGCCCACGCGGCTGCCCTTGCGCACGCCGCGCGCAACCAGCACGCGCGCGCAGCGTTCCACTGCCTCGCCCAACATCTGCCACGACCACGACCGGCCCTCGAAACAGACAAATTCGCGCAGCGGATCGCGCGCCGCGCGGCTAGTAAAGGCATCGCGCAGCGTGTAGTTGTGCCCGGGGTACATGCGCAGAACGTCCAACGGCTTCTTCATGGCTATGCGGGGTTCGGCAAAGGGAGCCCACCATTATAGGTTCTGCCCTCGCCGCCACCCAAGTGGCCCGCCACGGCCACATTGTGCCCATTACCCATGGCACGCGTGATGGGCGTGCTCCCGCAGCGATTGATGCCTGGACGCGGTTCGCCCATCTCACATTCCGTTGAGATTTCCGGCGGCGGTAAGGTCAATGACAGGAACGGGTCACACACTAGCGTGGTCGCCGTCCCGCACCGCTGGCTACGTGAGAGTAGTACCATAACTATTTGTTTTTATTTATTTTTTTAAACCGACCTGATGCCCCGTCAGCCCCTGGCCGCGACAATTGCTGTGTGTTTGCTGCTGCTGTCCGCGCAGCACGCAATGGCACAACTCGCGTCGCCCCGCAACGGGCATGCATATCCGGGTTCGGCCATCCGCATCGTGGTCGGGCAAACGGCCGGTGGTGCGTCTGACATGATCGCTCGCATGGTGGCACAGCGCCTTGCCGAAGCATTCAAGCAAACAGCCATCGTCGAAAATCGCGCGGGGGCCGCCGGCAACATCGGCACGGAAATCGCCGTCAAGGCCGCGCCCGACGGTTACACCCTGCTGCTGTCATCCGCGGGTCCCATCGTCATCAATCCTTCCCTGTATCCCAAGCTGGGTTATGACCCGCTTCGCGACCTGGCGCCGATCGCGTTTATCGCCACGTCTCCGCTGGTGCTGGTGCTGCATCCCGCAGTGCCCGCCAACACCGTGAAAGAATTGATTGCGCTCGCGCGCGCACGGCAACATCATCTGAGTTATGGCTCCGGCGGCAACGGTTCCCCTCCGCACGTAACAGCGGAATTGTTCAAAGTCATGACCGGCGTGCAGATGACGCATGTTCCGTTCAAAGGCTCCGCGCCCAGCGTTGTCGCACTGGTCGGCGGACAGATCGATTTGTCGTTTTCCTCGGTTACGATTACCCTGCCCCAGATCAAGGCCGGGCGCATTCGCGCGCTGGCGGTTACCTCCCAGCGGCGCAGCACCGTGTTGCCGCAGTTGCCGACCATGGTGCAGGCCGGCCTGCCGGGTTTCGAATCACAGCAGTGGTTTGGTCTGTTCGGTCAGTCGGCCCTGCACAACGAGATCATTCAGCGATTGAACGGCGCCGTCACGCGCTGGCTGGACTCGCCCGACGTGCGCAGACGTCTTGCGGGCGAGGGCGCGGAACCGGGCAGCCTGACGCTGGATGAATTTGCATCGTTCATCCGCGGCGACGCCATACGCTGGGCAAGAGTAATCAAGGTATCGCGCGCGACACCCGATTGACACCGCGCGCCGGCTCACTTTTTCTTTGCCTCGAACAGTTTTCCATTTTTGAGGTCGGCGCGGAAACTGGCCCACACATAATCCAATCCGCGCGTCAGGGCAATGCTGAAAGCCCCCGCGGTAATCGCGCTGGCAAAGGTAATCTGCAACGCCTCGGTCGCGCCATCGTCATCCGCGGGAAACTGCGCATCCTCATGCGTCGCGTCGGTAACCGACACTTCCGCGATGGCGCGCCGCACGTAGCGGTAAAAGTAGTCCCTGTAGCGCGCGGCCGCAACCCGCTCATCCGCCCCGAGCACCAGCACCGGCGCGCGGACTTGCATCAGATACTTCGGCAGATTCCTGCCAATACCCGCGGGATCGAGCAAAATTCCGCCGGCGGCATCGGATCGTTCCGCAAGCGCAATCGCCACCGCAGTGCCACCGAATGAGTGCCCGACCAGAATGATGCGATCGACATCCACGCGATGATCGAATATCTCCGGCCGGCCGCGAATGATCTTGACCAGACTGGCCAGCATCTTCCCGTTATTGACCCAGGGGCCGGTATTCGGCAATTGCAGCGTCAGACTGTGCATTCCCCATGACGCGGTATGCATGGCCTGGTAGGCGTGTTCGCCTTTGGTCGCCTCATAGCCGTGGAGATAGATGACCAGCGGCGCTTTTTCGGCGTGCCCGGCATAGAACAGATCACCTTCAACAGTCTGCGCGGCCGACACCGGTATGGCACGATCGTCTTGCCGCGTCACGGCGAAAGGACCGCGCAATCTGAACAGATCGAGATCAGGCTGGTGATTGAGCAGATAGCGCTGCAATTCGCCAAAAGTTGCCGGATGCAGCGTCGTTTGGGAAATGCTGGGCAGCCTGACACAACTACCGGCACACAACAGCACAACGGTGACGATGGCCAGGCGAATTCCACGATGAACCATGCCTGACATTATAATCGGGCGCATGGCGCTTCAGGGATATCCACGACGACGAATTGACGCCGCTACAGTTTTGAAATCTTTTACAACCCCGCATGGACTTCAGCTTGATGGGCTTTTGCCGGCACGGCTAAAATCGGCCTGTCGCCTTGCGCTTGCTGCCGCGAAACGGAAACGTTGAATGAATACGACTCGCACCGCTCTCTTCCTCATGCTGGTTCTGCAAACGCTGTGGCCGGCACACGTGCATGCGCAGCAAGGTCCCGAGGGAACGGCCAAATCCGAATTCGCGAAGCAGGCCGAAATCTACCAGAGCCGGGATAAAGCACCCGAGGGCTATGTTGTAGACCGCTCGCTCGCGTTCTACACCTCGGCGCTGCCGGCGGGATTTGAGCGCTCGCTGACGGGCCTAGGCGCAAATCATCGCTGGCTGGACATCGGCGCCGGCATGGGTCAAGCCATTCTCGACTACTACACGCCGGAATCCCGCGCGCAACGTACGGAACAGCCGGTGCAGCACAACGGTAAGGCGCGCGCAGTGGCGCTGTCCATCGAAGACCGCAGAACGTCGCTTTGGCACCAAACCGCGGCCACCCTCGAAGCCGACAAAATACGTTATTTCTTCGGCAAACCGTTGCGCTCGTACACGCTTACGGAACTTGGAAAATTCGAGGTCATCACCGATCTGCTGGGCGGCTTTTCCTATACCGGGGACCTGTCGCGCTTCATGGAAAAAACGCTGGACTTCCTGCAACTCAACGGTAGTTTTTACACGATTCTTCAGGACATCGATTCAGAAGCCGGATCGAATCGCCCCTACTACCCGGGGTCCCCCTATCTGACGGAAATCGACAAGGCGGATGGCGCCAAGCTCAAAGTCTGCAGCTGGCTGAAAAGCATCTCCTGCGTCAAGGTGACCTGCGAACTAAAGGCTGAATGGAAGCCGCCCGTGGAAATTTATCAAATCCAGAAGGTCTGCGATGACGTCGTGGTGCCGGCACTGATGCAAACCCATTTTGCGGCCGGCACGCCCCCTGAACGGCGCTTTCAGCTGCTCACGCCCAAGCCTGCGACCCCGCAACCGCTGACCAACACGCGCTGACGCCCTTCGCGCGCAATCCGCGCCCGGGCCAATCAAGCCCCGGGCAGGTATTTTAAAATACCATAATAATCATATACTTACGAAATACCGGCCGTAACGGCGGTTGATCCCGTACAGCGTGAGCGTCCTGGTATGGGTTATTTTTAACCCACGCAAAGGCCGGTTTCGCCCCAGCCCCGGGGCATCCGTACGTCCAATCAGCGGTCCCGGGAACCACCGAGGGGACTGGGTAAAAAATGTCACAGGTTGTTTTCTCGGAATACGGGAAATTCAACCCCTTCAACCACTTGCGTTGCACGCGCGGATTGGCATGCAACTTGCGTTAGCAAACATATCACCGGGCTCGCGCAGGAGGACCGCTCGGATGTCCAATGACGACGAGTTGGTGTTGCAGGTTGCTGATCGCATCGAGCAATACCTCACGCAACGGCCGGCGGCTGCCGACACGGCTGAAGGGATCAGCACATGGTGGTTGTCTTCTCCACTGGGCACGGACGCATTGCCCACCGTGCTCGCGGCGCTGCGCCAACTGGAGTCGCGTGGCGTCGTAAGAAGCGTGGAGCGCAGTGGCGGCGCAACGATTTACTGCGCCGCGGCACGCCAGCGTGGTCCGACGCACTAGTAGCAGCGGCCACGCAACGACCGGTGCTGGCATGCAGATTGGAGAGAAATGGCGAACGTATTCGCGGTGCATTCGGTGGGCAGTTCAATCGCGACCTTTCTGCGCAATACCTATCCGCAGCAGGTCGCCGGCCGCGCGATGCCGGATTGCAGGTTCGAATTGACCTCCAGCGGCCAGTTGGCCGGCGACATCAGCGAATCCACGCACATCACACTTTATCTGTACCGCGTCACCGTCAATGAACACAGCCGCCAGACCCGCCGCGGCACGGCGCAACCCGACAGCTTCGTGCCGCTTGGCCTCGATCTGCATTATCTGCTCAGCGCCTGGGCACCGAATCCGCTCGATGAGCAGGTCACGCTCGCATGGTCGATGCGGCAGCTCCATCAGTATCCGGTACTCGATGCGTCCTCGCTGTCCCCCGAGGCCGGCTGGGAAAGCGACGAGGTGATTCAGATTATCCCGTCCGAACTGAGCACCGAGGAGATCACGCGCATCTGGGATGCGCTCGATCCCGCCTATCGCATTTCGGTGTCATACGTCGCGCGCCTGGTACGGCTGGATCCCGATATGCCCGTCGGCGAATACAGACCGGTGGTCGCCGCGCGCTTTGGCTACGGCACGCCGGAGCGCCCATGACCCTGGCGCTGCGCGAACTGGAACGCACCGAATGGCGGGTACTCGGCGCGCTGCGTCTGGTGGATGCCACGACACGCGTGCCGATTGAGCGCAGCCTGCGCGTGGATGCGCCGGGCGCGACGCTGGTTCGCAATCGCAGCGGACTTTACGTGATCCGCCATTGGGATGATTTGGCCGCCCACGAAAGCGAATTTCACGCCGCACCCGCCGCGCCTGCGCCCGGATCGCAAAGCCTGCGCCTCAGCATATCCGATCCCACGGGCGGCTATCTACCGGTAACGGCACAAGTGCCGTTGCCGCGCAACAGCGACCCTGAGCAGGCCGATGCCGCGGATTCCCTGTTTCAGCCCGCGGTGGTGGCGCTCTATCCGTCAGCCAGCGCGCCCATCGGCGCCAACTGGGCCGTGTTGCGCATCAATCTCACCGAAACCGCCAGTGGTGACGCGCTGGGCGGTGCCCTGCTGCGCGTGCAATCCAGCGGCTCGGTGATTGCGCGAGGCCTCACCGATTGGCGCGGCGAAGCGCTGGTGCCGGTGGTGGGCGTACCGGTCACCACCTTTTCCGACGACGCCAACGCAGTGGTGATATCCGAAATTGCGGTAACCCTGCAGGCAGCCTTCGATGCAACTTCGGGCAGCCGTATCGCCGCCGCACAGGTACGCGCCGGCCGCGCACCGGCGGCGCTGCCGGTGGTCGATCCCGATGCACTGGAAGCGGCATTCGACACCCTTCCCCGCACCCAACTGGCGCTCAATATCGCCGCGCGCCGCCGCCAAAGCGTTTCGTTGTCGCTCAATTTGCCATGACTTTTTCTGCCGTTCAATCCATCCGATTCACACCGTAAGCTTGCCAATAGGAGATGAGCCATGCCTGAATACCTCGCACCAGGCGTCTACGTCGAGGAAACCAGTTTCCGCGCCAAATCGATTGAAGGGGTAGGCACCAGCACCACGGCCTTTGTCGGACCGACGCGCAGAGGACCCTTTCGCGTCAACGATACCAGCCAGGAACCCCCCGAGCTGATTACCAGCTATGGTGATTTTGAGCGCATCTACGGTGGCTACGGCGATCTGTCGCTGGGCGCCTCTGTGGCGGCAACCAACTATGTCGCGCATGCGGTGCGCGCGTTTTTCAATGAAGGCGGCTCACGGCTGTATGTGTCGCGTGTCGTCGGCGCCGGCGCAACGACTGCTTCCGTCGGCGTGATCACCGCAGGCGCCGCGGAAGAACACGTCACCTTTGTGTCGCGTTTTCCCGGTGCCAGCGGCAACGGCCAGGTCATCGCGCGCGAAGTGGTGTCGCCGGCATCGGCCATAACCATGGCAAGCAGCCCCGTGGGAACGCTGCTCCGCACGGGTCCGCTGGCAACGCCGGCACACCACATCAAGCTGGCGGACGGCTGGCATGCGGCCGACAATCTCGCGGGCGCGGTCGTCACCGTCGCCACGTTGACCGCAGCCGGCGCCAATCCACGCATAGTGACCCTCGCATTGCTGGCCATTGACGCCGACGGGCAGGATCAGGGCGCCGATGGCATGGGCTTCGATCGTTCCCATCCGCGCTGGGCCGGGCACGTGTTTGCGGCAACGCCGTCGCGGCGCAGCGATCAGTTGCAGAATCTTTTCGCCGTCGCCATCGGCGCCGGCGTTTCTGCCATCGAACTGCGCGACGGTCTGTTCAGCGGTGCCGCTGCAAATGCGCAAGGTGAATTGGAACGCAGTTTCGCGCTGACCGGCGGCACCGACGGCAGCGAGCCTTCCGCCGCCAACTACGCGCTCGCGCTGGGTGAAATCGCGGCACTGGAAGATGTATCCATCGTCGCCGCTCCGGGCGCTGCTGCCTATGCGCAGGCGCAAGCCATCAACGGCGCCCTTATCGCGCATGCCGAAGCGCGGCGTGCCTACCGCATTGCCGTGCTCGATACGCCGCCCGATTTGACGCCTGGCGGCGCGCGTACCGTAAAAAGCCTGATCGACTCGAAATATGCGGCACTCTACTATCCATGGGTGATCGTGCCCAATCCGCTGGCACGCCCCGGGCGGGATGACATCCCGCGTGAAATTGCGCTGCCGCCCTCGGGGTTCCTGTGCGGCATCTATGCCCGCAACGACACCGAGCGCGGCGTTCATAAGGCACCCGCCAATGAAGTGGTGCGCGGCGCGCTGCGTTTCGAAAGCGACGTCAACTTCGGCCAGCAGGAGCTGCTCAATCCGCTGGGCGTGAACTGCCTGCGCTTTCTCTCGGGACGCGGCAACCGGGTGTGGGGCGCGCGTCTGGTATCGTCCGATCCCGAGTGGAAATACGTCTCCGACCGGCGCTATTTCAATTACCTCGAATCCTCGATCGACCGCGGCACGCAATGGGCCGTGTTCGAACCCAACGGCGAACGCCTGTGGGCCAATGTGCGCCAGACGATTTCGGACTTTCTATACAACGAATGGCGCAACGGCGCCCTGCTCGGCACATCCACGGACGAAGCCTACTTCGTGCGCTGCGACCGCAGCACCATGACGCAGAATGATCTCGACAACGGCCGGCTGGTGTGCCTGATCGGCGTCGCCATCATCAAGCCCGCGGAATTCGTGATCTTCCGTATCGGTCAAAAAACCGCGGATGCCCGCGCCTAACGGGTTCGCATTCGCCCACACTCAACAGGAGATGACAAATGGCCAATCGAACCACGCCTTACGGGGCATTTAACTACGTGGTGAATTTCGACGGCGGTGAAGCCTTCGGTGGATTTTCCGATGTCTCCGGCATCGGTACCGACGTCACCGTCGCCGAATACCGCAACGGCAACGAAAAGGAAAACCATGTGCGCAAGGTTGCCGGCATACACAAGGTGAACGATGTCACCTTGAAGCGCGGCATCGTCAATTCGAAGACGTTATGGGATTGGCTCGCGGCGACCCGCGTTCAGGGACCGGCGGCGCAGAAGAGCGTCGCCATCACGCTGTTCGATGAAGCACAGCAACCGGTCCAGTCGTGGGTGCTGCGCGGCGTGATTCCGATGAAGTACAGCGGCCCCACGCTCGCCGGCAAAGGCGGCGGCGAGGTTGCCATGGAGGAAATCGTGCTCTCCGCGGAAGGCATGGAAATCAACGCCTGACGCGGCGCCAAGCGTCAACCTCGCAGACAAGACCCGCCCGCCACATGTCACTGTTCTTCGAAACCGCCCTGCCTCGCGCGCCCGCATCGCCCAACCGCACCGATGTTGCCTGCTTCATGGGCTTTATCGCGCGGCGCCGCGAGGTGCCGCTGCCCGACACGGTACGCGAGGAATTGCGTGTCGCAGGCTGGGTGCAGGGGCCATGGCGGCTGGGCGAAGATGCGCTGCAGTCGCTGGAGAATCTCCCGGTCACCGTTGAAAGCTGGGAAGCGTTCGCGCGCTTGTTCGCCTGGGAAGCACGTCCGCTAACCTCGGGCGAGGAAGCGCCGTCAGGCACCTGCACAACCTATCTCGGGGCCGCGGTACGCAGTTTTTTCGCCCACGGCGGGAAACGTGCGGTCATCCTGCGCGTGGGCAATCCATGGCCTTACCTCGAATCGGGAGCGCGGCGGACGGCACGGCGCCGCGAACGCCTGCGGAGACTGGTTCCCGATTTCGCCGACCGCAGTCTGCCGGAGCGGCCGTTCGATCCCACCGATCCCGGATCGTGGCAAGGCTTGTATCATCTGTACGGGCTGCGTGAGGTGAGCATGCTGTGCCTGCCCGATCTGCCGGACGCCTGCGCGGTGGAGCCCCCGCTACCCTCCACGGTGTTGCCGCCGCCGCTGCTGTCCGAAGGATTCGTCGAGTGCAGCGCCGACGAACCGGCGTTGCCCGTGGATCGCGGCTTGCGGCTGATACCCGCGCCGCGGCTCGACAGCCGGGCCTACGCGCCATGGCGGCTGGCGTTGGCCAGTGTGCGCGCGTTCCTCGCCCGCCATCAGCGCGAAGTGGTCGTGGTGGCTGCATTGCCGCTGCCTCATGTGGATGCGCGCCGCGTGGTAAGCGACGGCTGGACGCACGCGGAGTCCGACATGCTCGGCTTTCTGCGCCGCTCCGGCGTGCTCGAATCCGCCGGCAACTTCACCACGCCCGACAGCTCCCCGGCCAGTGCGTTTGTGCAACTGGCCTATCCGTGGCTGCGCACGCAGGCCGGCGATGATCTTCCCGAAGGCGCGGAGCCGCCCGACGGATTGCTCGCGGGATTGCTTGCGGCCAATGCCCTGACACGGGGCACCTTTCACTCCGTTGCCGGACGCTTCTCCGGACAACTGCTGAGCGACGTGCGCGGCACGCTGCCGGCGGTCTCATGGGGTGCCGGACCCGACAGTCCAAGCGAGCAACTGGCCCAGCGCGTCTGTCTGTTTGCCCCCACGCCGGACGGTATTGCGCTGCAATCGGATGTCACGGCATCGCCTGATCCGGCATGGCGCTTTGGCGGCGCCAGCAGGTTGATGGGCGCAGTCATGCGGGCCGCGCGCCTGACCGGGGAATCGGTATTGTTTGACGGCAACGGGCCTCTGGTATGGGCGCGCATACAGCGCGGCATGGAGGAATTGCTGGAAGCCTTCTGGCGCCTGGGGGCGCTTGCCGGCGCCTCCGCCGCCGAGGCGTTTACCGTGCGCTGCGATCGCACCACCATGACCCAGAACGACATCGACAACGGCAGACTCATCGTCGAAATCAGCGTGCGTCCCGCGGCATCGATTGCGCGCATCACAGTGGTATTGAACCTTGCCAGCAGCGGGATGGCCGGCAGCGATCTGCGGGAGGTCGCCTGATGGCCTTTGAAGCAAATCTGTCCGCCGAACTCTCGCTATCACTGGGCGGGGCGCCATCGGCAAACGCGGCATTGCCGGAAAACCGGCTGCCGCCGTTGCAGGTATTTCGCTTTCACATCAGCTTTCGGCGCGCCGGCGAGGCGCCTGGCGGCCCCGTGGAGGTATGCAGCGGCGCCTTTTCCGAATGCAGCGGACTGGAAGCCAGCATGGAGCCAAAAGTCATCAAAGCGGGCGGCGCCAATTACGGCTCGGCACAACGCGCCGGCCAGGTCAGCTTTGCCACGGTCATTCTCAGGCGCGGCATGACCAGCACCCGCGATCTGTGGCATTGGTTTCAGATGGTCGGCGGTGGCGGCTACGCCTACCGTCTGTCGGCCGAGATCGCCATGCAGGATACGGCAGGCAACACCGTGCTGACCTGGGGACTCGACAATTGTCTGCCGGTGAAAGTCAAGGACGCCCACCTCAACGCCAAAGGCACGGAAATCGGCGTCGAGGAACTGCATCTGGCGCACGAAGGTCTGCGCCTGGTGGCGGGAAGCTGAACGCCATGCCCTCGACACCCGCCACTGAAACCGTCACGCTGGCCCACTTCAAACCGCTCGCCGGCGCAGACAACGGCCAATCGTTTCCCGTACATTTCAATCCGTCATCGCTGAAGTACTCGATCTCCAATACGCCGGACCCGCAAGGCCAGAACGGTGTCGGCGTGCAGTACGTGAGCCAGAGCACCGCCACGCTGTCCATGGACCTGGTGTTCGACACCACCATGACCGGCGAGGATGTGCGCGTGTCCACGGACCGCGTGGCAAAACTGCTGCGCCCGTATCAGGAAGGCGACCATCAGGTGCCGCCGCGGGTGGAATTCTCGTGGGGCGCCTACGCCTTCAGCGGCATCGTCAGCCAGTACCGCGAATCGCTGGATTTTTTCTCGGCAGGCGGCGTGCCCTTGCGCTCGGCCATCACCCTCACCCTGTCCAGCACCGGGGTCGATTTCGACAGCGCAAAGAACCCCAACGCGTCGGTGGACGGCCAGAACGGATCCGAACCCGTGGTGCTTTCCGGTGGCGTGGGCGTTTCCGCGGTTGCCAGTGCCCTGGGCGATCCACGCGCCGCGCGTGCGATCGCATCGCTGAACGGATCGGCCAGCCTGCGCTTTGGCGGCAGCGCTTCACTCGCGGTCGGCGGCAGCGTGAATCTTTCTGCGCCGGCCGCTTTTGCCGTGGGCGGCGGGATCGGATTGTCGGCAGGTGTGGGCATAGGCGGCAGTGCCGGCATTGGCGCGAATGCCGGTGCTGGCATGGGTAGCACAGGTGGCATAGCGGCGACAGCCGGCGGCGCTTTCGCCGGTTTGCGCGTCGGCGCGGGCGCCGGCATGGGCGGCGGCGTGGCAAACGCCCGCGCGCTGTTGCCTGGCGCCAACCTCACCAGCGGCGGCCAGGCCGGATTCAATCTGGGCGGCGCGGCGCGCACCCGGGCAGGCGGCAGCCTGAGCGCCGATGTCGGCGCCACCGCGGATCTTGGCGCTCGCATCGGATTCCAGGACTGATCGGAGGCGGCACATGGCCATCGTATTTGAAGAAATCACCGGTGAAGTTGCTCCCCGCGCGGGCGCCAGCGACAGCGGTATCGAGACAGCGGCACCGGCGCCAGCCGCGCAAAACGATATGCGCGAACAACTGTTACGTGAACTGTCCGTGCTGCGCGAGCGCCAGGCGCGCCTGTTCGCGGATTGACGATCGCATCATGTCTGAAGCCACGCTCAGTCAGTCCGCCATCTATAGCGCGCGTCCGACCGTGCGCATTGCCGGAGAGGCGGATGCGCGTATCACCCAACTGGTCGTGGCGATGCGCATGGAAGAGCACGAAGGCGGCATGAGCAGTCTTGAAATGCGTCTGTGCAATCTTGCGCCAACCACCGATGGCGGCGCGGAGCTTGCATTTGATTCACGCTCGAACCTCAAACTCGGCGCGGACATCGCCATCTACGCCGGTGATTCCGCGGCGCCGCGCGAGATATTTCGTGGCACGGTCACGGCACTGGAACTGGACTTCAAGATCGGCAGCCGCCCTGAACTCACGGTGCTCGCGGAAGACGCCTTGGGCGCGGCGCGGCGCGCGCGCAACAGCCGGCTATACACCGACAAGGCACCCGCGGAAGTGGTGCGCGCGATTGCCGCCGACCTGGGTTTGCGGCCCGTGATTACGGGCCTGGACGGACCGGTCGCGACGTGGGCGCAATTGAACGAGAGCGACCTTTCCTTCCTGCGCCGGCTGTTGGGGCGATTCGACGCGGATTTGCAAATCGTCGGCGACGAACTGCAGGTGTCCCCGCGCAGCGAGGTCAGCCGCGGCAGCATCGAACTTGCACTGTTCGGACAACTCGCCAGGGTGCGCGTAATTGCCGACCTCGCCGATCAGGTCAGCAGCATCACCACCCGCGGATGGCACGCCGGTAATGGCGTCAGCGTCAAGGGCGAGGCAACGGCGGGCACGCATCTGGGGCCCGGCAGCGGCCGCGACGGCAAGGCCGCGCTGGAAGACGCCCTGGCGAGCCGCAGCGAACATCTGGGCCACATGGCCGTGGCTACCGACGAAGAGGCGCAGGCGGTTGCCGAGGCCGCGTTTGACTTGCGCGCGCGGCGCTTTGTGCGTGCCGAGGGGACCGCCGAGGGTAATGCGCAATTGCGCGTCGGCGCCCATGTCACGCTGACCGGGATCAGCGCGCAATTCGACAATACCTACTACGTGGCGCGGGCCTGCCACCTTTACGACTTGCAGCAGGGCTACCGGACGGATTTTTCCGCCGAATGCGCCTTTCTGGGAAACTGAACGGACAACCGGTCAATGATGCGCGAACCTGTCTTCGATCGATCCCCGGGCTGGATGCATGCGGGCTACCTGGCAATCGTTGTTTCGCTGGACGATCCCGAGCGCCGCAACCGGGTTCAGGTACGACTGATCGCGTTCGACGACGTCGGCACGCAGGACGCGCCGATGTGGGCGCGCGTTGTCGCACCGTTCGCCGGCAGCGGCCGCGGCATGTTCTGTTTGCCGGACGTGGATGACGAAGTGCTCGTCGTCTTCATGAACGGCGACGCGCGTTTCCCGCTGATTCTGGGTGGCCTGTGGAACGGCAACGCGCTGCCGCCCGCGGATATCCAAAGCGGCGGCGCCAACCGCTATAAGCGTATCAAGTCGAAGAACGGTATCGTCATCACCCTGGATGATCAGCAGGGGCAGGAAACCCTGCAACTGGAAACGCCGGGCGGGCAAAAAGTCATACTTCAGGATGGGCCCGGAACGATCACCGTCGAGGACGCGAATGGCAACACCATCAAACTCGAGGCCGCAGGGATTACCGTCACCGCGGCAGCCAAAGTCAAGGTGAATGCGTCGCAGGTGGAAGTATCCGCCGGCATGGTGAAGGTGGACGCGGCCATGTCGAAATTCTCGGGCATCGTACAGTGCGACACGCTGATCTCCAACGCCGTGGTTTCGACCAGTTACACCCCCGGTGCGGGAAATATCTGGTGAGAGTCCGCCGATGAAACACGACATCGTGATCAGCGCGCCACGTGGCCTCAAGAACTCGCCCGCGCCCGCCATACTGCAGCGGAATGATAGCGATTTCGTCGACGCAGTCATGGAGCAAATCAGGACCGCCGACGGCCGCAAATCCCTGCAGAGCTCGCTGGCCAGGTCGCGCGACGGCGCGCATGTGCTGAAGCTGTTTCAGCCGGTGCAGCGCCAGTTTCACATGGCGATGATCGAACTATGGTGCGACACGCCCGGCACGCCGCGTCTGGATCCCGCGCGTATCGACTCCGCGGGCATGGTCATTCGCCGCGTCACGGGCAAGGGGTACGAGGGCTGGATGCAGTCGAAAGGCCGCTTGCGCGGCTGGGTCGGCGTGGAGCGGCTGGGCAAGGCAACCGGGGACCCCGCCAGCGCGCTGCGTCTTGCCGGCGCCACTACCGGCGTCAAGGACATCGACCGGTCGTTGATCAGCTTTGCGCTGGAGAAAGAAGATACGCTGCTCAACGAACATGTGATCCCGTTGTTCGCGGCGCCACCCGACGTCTGTGCGGATGCCGGACAAACGCTGTTCTACGGAATGTTGCAAACAACGAGTTCGGAACTCAGCGAAAGTCCGGTGGGTTTCGAGGACGAGACCTTCACCGCTGCGTCCAGTGAATTTCGCAATCATTTGGTTCAGGCCCTGCGCGGCGAGCGCATGAATTTCGCATTGGCGGGCGAGAGACTGCGGCCCGAGTGGTTCGAAGCTGTCGAAACGCCGGGCACGGACAAGCCGTCGAATCTGCCGCAGTCGCAGTGGCTGACGCTGACCCAGCCACGATCCGACCCCTTCAATCCGGCGTCGGCATCGGCCGCGAGCCGGATGAGCCGCTTCATCCTCATGCTGCGCCAGTTGACCAGCGAATTTGGCGCCTTTGACGGCAGCGCGGGCAGTGCCGCGATCATGAAGGAACTGCGGGACATACACCTGCCGCTGGTCTTGCGCGATGGGGAAAAAGTACAGCGCACCGCGCGTGCCGATGTATTCCTGCAAAACGCGGTGGCGATACTGCTGCAACGCGACCCCGCGGCGCCGGCCACGGAAATGCCGGAATTCTGGCCGGCATTGGCTCCGGCAGCGGCGCAACGCCTGATGAATGCCTTATATCAGGCCTTGACCGCGCGCTTCGCCGACGTCAAGGGGCGCCCGGGGCGATTCGACGAGAGTGGCGCCACCTACGTTATCCGCGCCTTCGTCCGCCTCAAGCCGGAATGCGGCTGCCCCGTCAAAACGCTGTGGAGCGCGTATAGCGAAGCGTTCGTCATTGCACCGTGGTACGAAGGATCGGGCGCACCGGTGGCGCAAATCGCCCTGCCCGATGTCACCGATCTCAATCTGCTCAAATCGCTCAAGCCGAATGTGGCATTTCTGGTGCCACCCAAACTGCAAAGCCTGTTCAGCATCAACCCCAAGGACATGCTCGATGGCAAGGGCAAAACCAATTCCAGCCTTACGCTCGGCTGGATCTGCGGATTCAATATTCCCACCATCACGATTTGCGCCTTTATCGTGCTGAATATTTTCCTCTCGCTGTTCGATCTTATTTTCGGATGGCTGTTCAGCGTGAAGATTTGCATACCCTATCCCAAGAAGAAATGACCATGAGCGACACCGTTCGTCCGCTGCTGGGCTGGCCGTTCCTTCCGCTACCCGACGAAGAAGGGGTTATCGGCTGGCCCGGTCTGGAACAAAGCGTGCGCGATTCAATCCGTATTCTGCTCAGTACGCGCCCGGGTGAACAACTGATGCGGCCCGATTTTGGCGCTGGACTCGATCGTCTGTTGCACGAACCCAATGTGCTGGCAACGCGGCGCCAGATTCGTGATCTGGTGCAAAACGCCATAACACGCTGGGAACGCCGCGTACTGCTCGACCGTGTCGAGGTGTGGGAGGTCGACAACGAACCAAATCACGTGCGGGTCGAAATCGCCTACCGGCTGGCGCGCACCGGCGCCCCCGGCGCGATGAACGTCACCTTGCAACTGGACGGCCGCTAGGCGCAAGCACGGCACACAGAACAGAGGATAGCGAACCATGCCCATTCTGCCACCGAGTCTTGACGACAGACGCTTTGACGATCTGGTTGAAGATCTCATAGCGCGCATCCCGGCTCACACGCCGGAGTGGACCAATCCGCGTCTGGGTGACCCCGGGCGCACGCTGATCGAATTGTTTGCGTGGCTCGGCGACACCCTGTTGTATCGCGCCAATCTGATACCGGAGCGCCAGCGACTGGTGTTTCTGAAGTTGCTGGGCATCCGTCTGAAGCCCGCGCAGCCTGCGCAAGGCCTCGTCGCGCTGAGCTATGCCCAGCCCACGGAACTGGGCGCCATCACCATTCGCCCGGGCGCGCGCATTGCCGGTAACGCGCCTTTCGAAACGCTGGACGAGACCACCCTGCTCCCGGTCAGCGCCGAGGCCTACATCAAGCGCAATCTGTCGGATACCGACGCTGCGCGCATGGGCGACGTGATTCAGGGATTGACACGCATCCATCGTATCAACGGCCAGGCCGTGGCCTACGAGACCAGCGCAGTATTCAGCGGTGGCCGTGCCGAAGCAGAGGGCGTGGACGTTTTTGCCGCCAGCGCCGACCGCGCGCTGTGGATTGCATTGCTGGCGCCCCTCGCCCCCAGCGCGGCGGAACAGCCCGGCGTCAACGACGCCGCGCGCCTGGCGCTGGGCGGCGGCGACAGCGGCGCGCCGTCACTGCTGTCGGTCGGCGTGGTGCCGGCGCTTGAATTGCCCGAACTGTTCGAGCAGGTCGAAACGCCGGCGCCGATTCCGGTGTTGTGGGAAATGACCACCCGCGGACGCAGCGCCAACGCAACCGATTACCTCACACTGGAGCCGCTGCCCGGATCCGATACCACCAAGGGGCTGTCACGGCCCGGCGTGCTGCGCTTGCCACTGCCCGACGAATCCTTTATCTGGGCTCCGTCCAACGATGTCGGCGTTAATCCGCGCGCGGGCGTGGGCGACACCCCCCCCCGCCTTGACGATGCCGGGAAGGCTGCGCGGCTGTTGGCGTGGCTGCGGCTGCGCCCGCAGCCCGGACAGCAGGTTGGCAATCTACCGCTGGCCTGGGTGGGCATCAACGCGACCGGGATCGACCAGCGGCAAACCCTGGCCGGGCGCGTGCTGGGGGTCTCCACCGGCGCCGCCGACCAGGAGTTCCAGTTGCCCATGGGTTCGGTCGATGCGAACTCCCTGAGCATCGAGGTGGAAGAAGCCGGACGGGGTTATCAGGCGTGGCATCAGGTCGACGATTTATCGGCCATCAGCGCCGATCCGAATGTGGCGCGTGACGCGCGCGCCTACCAGCTCGATGCCGAGGCCGGATCGCTGCGCTTCGGGGATGGCGTGCGCGGGCGTCCGCCGGAACGGCAGATGCGTGTGCGGCTGGCCAGTGGCAGGTTCGGTGGCGGCCGCGCCGGCAATGTGGCTGCGGGCAGTCTTGCCGAAATTGCCGCCACGCGCATTGACGGACGACCCGCACCCGCGCTGAAAGTTCTGCAGCCGCTGGCAACCACGGGTGGTGATGATGCCGAGACGCTGGCGCTGGCCGAGCGCCGCATTCCCGCGATGCTGCGCCATCGCGATCGCGCGGTCACCGCGCTCGATTATCAGCGCCTCGCCATGGATACCCCGGGTGCCGAGGTGGGACGGGTGGAAGTGTTGCCGCGCTTCAAACCGCGTGACCGCCGCTTCGATGTCCCCGGTGTGGTCAGCGTGCTGGCGCTGCCCCGGCAAACGCTGTCGGGGCCGCCCAATCCCCGCCCCGATCGTCCCTTCATCGAGCGCGTGTTCAGCCATCTGTCGGCGCGCACGCCGCTGTCGACGGAACTGTACGTGATCGGCTGCGAATATGTGCCGCTGGGCCTCGCCGTGGGCGTGGCGTTGCGCGATGGGTTCGCGCGCGACAAGGTGCTGTTTGACGTGCGCGAAGCGCTCAAGCGCATGCTGTGGCCGCTGCCGCCGGGCGGGCTCGAGGAAAAGGGCTGGCCGTTGGGCCGTTCGGTACGTGAAAGAGAACTGGAAGTGGATATTTCACGCGTATCCGGCGTGCTGGAGGTTAGCGGCATTAATTTGTTTGCACGCAACGACGACAACTGGAATCTGCTCACGCGCGCCACGCCGGATGGCACGCAGACACTGGCACTTACGCCATGGCAACTGCCCGAACTGTTGTCGCTCGTCGTTGTCGACGGCGCCGCGCCCGCAAACCTCGATTCCCTGCCCAACCCGTTCGCGCACAGCAATGCCGTTGCGGTGCCGGTGGTGCCGGCGTTGTGCACCTGATGGGCAACGCAAGGACACGCTGATGGATGCCAACGGCCTGCCATTCTGGATGCTCGGTGCGGCGTCGCACTGGCCGGCGCGTTCGCACGCCATCTGGGACGACGATTGCCGCGCGCTGCAGCTGGCCTCCGAGCGTACGCTGGCGGAACCGGCGAACCCAGCGGCGGCTTTCGCCGCCGCCAACTCGGCGCTGGAAGTCATCCCGCGCGCACTGGATCAGTATGATGCTGTTGCCTATTGGGATGAAGCCGCCAGCGCCATTGCAGTCAAAAGCTATTTGCCGGAACCCGCGGTCAGCCTGCCCCTGACGGAGCGGCCCAGCGACCTGTGCGTCGGCGCCGACGCCATCCTGTACGTGGCGCTGTCCGGCGGCATTTTGATGCACGACCTGCGCGGTCGCTGGCGCGACGTGCTGGTGCAGGCCGACAATCCGCCTGCCGGCGGCTTTACGCCCTGGCGCATCACTGCGGCGTTTCCCGGCGGGGTGTGGGCGTTGGACCGTGCCGCCGGGCGGCTCGCCCGGCTTGAAGGCCAACCGCTGCCGGCACAGATACCGCAGACCGATGACTATGCACCGACAGTATTCCGGCCGTCGCCCGAAAATTGCCGTGTGCCCACGCTGCGGGTGCTGGCGATTCCCGCGTGGCCCAGCGGCGAGCGGCCTGTTGCCCTGGCGGCACAGGTGGATGGCGGCCTCGCACTGCTGACCTGGGTAGACGATGGCGTGGCGACGCTGCGCCTGTGGGATGCAACAAGCGAACGTTTGCAGGCTCCGCTGACGCTGCAAGGCGCGCGTTATGCCTATGCCATTGAATGGCTGCATGCTGAACAAATCGTGGTACGCGTTCCAGGACGTGCCGACGCGCCGGCATTTGCACCGGATGCCGGTAATGTAGGCGCCACGCGGCAACCGCTGGGTGACGTCTACCCCATTGCGGAAGACGGTCTGGAAGCGCCGTTTGCGCACCGGGTCGCGGGACCGCCGTGTTATCCCGCGGGCGCGCGCGGCGCCGAACCGTTGTACCCGCTGTCGCTGTCAAATCTGGCGCGACAAGGTAGCGCTGCCAACTACGCCGGCAGCAACGGCGATTTTGTCGCGCAATTGATCGACAGCGGCACCACCACCACCGTGTGGCACAGACTCTATGCCGAGGCGGCGATTCCCGCCCACGCCGGGTTTACCGTATGGCTCGCGGCAACCAATGAAGCACGGCCGCCCGAGACAGCGGACGCGCAAGCCTGGCAGCCGCACGGCTTTGGGCGCGATATCGGCACTCTCGACAGTGCCTTTGCCGCGCCGCAACTGCCGCGCGCCGTGTGGGAACGCGCGCCCTCGGAACTGCCGGGACATCCCGGGCTGGCGCCCTGGGCGCCCGAACCGCAGACGCGCGGGCTGTTTTCGGTACTGATCCAGAATACGCGCCATCGCGTGCGCTCGCTGGCCGGGCGTTACCTGTGGGTGCGCGTCAGCCTGTTCGGCGATGGCCGCGCGGGCCCGCAAATCGCCGCACTGCGCGCCTACGGCAGCCGTTTTTCGTATGCCGACCAGTATCTGCCGCGGGTCTATCGTGAAACACTGTTTGGCGAGCCGGCTCAGGCCGCGGGCGAATGGGTCGATACCATCGATCTGTCGCACCGCGTCGCGCTGGACGCCGCCGACAGCGCGCCCATCGCGGGCGCTTTGCTGGCACGCCTGAAACTGGCGATTCCCGACCTCGCAGACGCAGTTGCAATTGTCGAACAGGCGGGCAGTGCGTGGCTGTTGCGCGAGAGCAGCGGACGGCGCACCTGGCGGCTGACTCACGATACCGGCGCCATCGGCATCTACCTCCCGCAGGCGTCACGCGCGGATTTCCTGGCGCGCATGCTGGCCAACTTTGAAGGGGTATTGACGCCGCTGGAAGACCGTATCGCCGCGGCACATCTGGTCAGTGACCCTGACGCGACACCCGAACAACATCTCGACTGGCTGGCCCAGTGGATCGGGATCGCCTTTGATCCGGCGCTGCCGGCGCAATACCGCCGCGAGTGGTTGCGGCATGCCGAGGCCCTGGCCCGATGGCACGGTACGCGGCGCGGCCTGTTGCTGGCATTGAACATCGCCACTGGCGGCGGCGTGCAAGGCGGCGAGATCGTGGTCATCGAAGACTTTCGCCTGCGCCGCATTCTTGCCACCCTGCTGGGCGTCGATCTCAGCGGCGATATCGATCCGCTGCTCCCGGGATTGACACAAAGCGGCAACTCGGTGGTCGGCGACACGCTGGTGCTGGGCGATCAGGAACAGGTCGAACTGCTCGCCCTGTTTCGCGACGAGGTCGCCACTGACGACGAAAACGATGCGGTGCGCAGTTTCTACGGCAAACTTGCCCATCGCGCCACCATACTGGTACACAACGCGGTCAGTCCACAGGACCTGGGGCTGATCCGGCGCATAGCCCAGTTGGAATCGCCGGCACATGTCGAGGTGCGCGTGGTGACTGCCACCCGCCCGCTGATGGTGGGCGTGTTCAGTCTGGTGGGTGTTGACACCTATCTCGGCCCGCCACAACCACCGGGTCAGGTACGGCTGAACCGGTCGGGCCTGGGCGTGGGCGATTATCTCGTCGGTCCTGCCTCGCTCGACCCGCGCCTGCATGGTGCAGCCGCGCCGCCACCCGCCGCGCGGCCCGTTGCAGACGCCGGACCCGACGCGACCGTGGCGTTCGGCGCAAGCTTTGCACTCGACGGCAGCGCTTCGCGCGCAGCCGGCGGCAGGCAAATCGATCGTTACCTGTGGCGGCGTCTGCCGCCCGACGTGTTTTGAAGCCGGTATTACCGTTGCGCAACCCAAGTCAATCAAGGAGATTAAAGTGGCTGAATTCGTAATCAACACCGACGTCGTTACCAAGGAAGCCTCGGTGGAAGTCACCGTTACCACCGACAAGCCGCTGCCGTTGGGAAGACACACCTTTCGCCTGGTCGTCATCGACGATTCCGGCAACAAGTCCATCCCGGATGAAGTTCAGGTCATCGTGGCGGACCAGCAAAATCCCACCGCGGTCATCAGCGCGCCGCGCATAGCCACATTCGGAGCCAGCATTCCGCTCGATGGCGGCAAGTCATTCGACGTGGGCGGCGGCAGAGTTGTGCAGTACGTATGGACCTACCTCGGCCCGCAATAAAGGCCGGGGAATAGCATGGCGAAGTTCGCGGTCGGCCAATCGTTGACCACCACCGAACCCACGATCGCGGTCGACGGCGGCTTGCCCATCGGCGCCCATCGCTTCCAACTGGTCGTCGTCAATGGGCGCGGCGTGAAGAGTGCGCCGGACGAGGCCGTGGTGCAGGTGCAGCGCACGCTGGTACTGCCCCCGATCGGGATTTCGCCGATTCAGCCGCTGCCTATAAGACCGCTTTAATCGCGTAAAGAGAAGGAGTCCGTCATGAGCACCGTCGCGCGTTTGCCTGAAGCCGATCCGCTGTATGCCCAACCGCGGTCCGAGCGGCCGCTGTACGCCACGGGTATGTTGCTCGACGCGCAGGACTTCAGCGATGAACAGACCTACCACCGGGTGCAACTGGCGCGCGCGATGGCCTTCCTCGCCGGCGGCGGCACCCTCGCGGGTCTGCGCGTCACGCACCAGGCGGCAACCGCGGGGCCCAATGCGCAGCCGGAGGAAATCCGCGTCGAACCGGGACTCGCGGTCGACCGTCTGGGACGCTTGATCGAACTGCCGAGACCCGCCTGCTTGCGCCTTCAACGCTGGTACGACACCCGCAACGCCGTCGACGGCGCCGATACACTGCGTCAGGCCGCCTACGGCAGTCTGAATCGATTTCTGTCTGCGCGCGCGATCGCCGACGCCGCGTTGCCGGCTGCCGTTCCGATCCCCACTCGCGCGGTGGTCGCAGACGTGTTTTTGCGTTTCGTGGCGTGCCCGCGCGGGCTTACGCCCAGCTTTGCGGACGGGCCGTTTGACGCCCTCAATGCGGTGGCAACCTCGCGCGTGCGCGACGCCTACGAACTGCTGCTGCTGCCGCGCGCGGGATTGGATGACGCCTACGACGGCCTGCCCGCGGCGCCCGGCGCGGGCGTGATCGGCGATCCCGCGGCCGCTGCCGATGTACGCCACGCCGCCTTGCAAAATGCAGTGCTTGCGGCCTATGCCGCCAGCGGGCGATCCGGCAACGCCGGCCAGCTCGCACCGCTGCCCGAACAGCCCAACGGCCTCGATCCCACAGCCGTGTTCATCGGCCGCGTGCTGGTCCCGGTCGCCGCGGGCGATCCGCCGGTGCGCGACGGCAGCGGCGTGCTGGTCGACAACTGGCGGCGCCGCTTTATTCCCTCCGCCTCCCTGCTGGCGCAGTGGATTGGCATTTGATCCGCACCAAACGGAGATCACCATGAACCGCATGAATCTGACGAAGGGCACTGCCCGCGAGCCGATTGATCCCGCCGATGTCGCCGCGCTGCGCGCGGCCGGCGTACTGATCGACGACGCGCGGCGTGAACGCCCGCGCTACTTTGACGGGCGCTTTCTGGCGGCGCGCGATCTGATCCGCGACCAGCAGTACTTTCTCACGCGCGAAGCCGATCTGGGACAGGCCGCCGGCAGCGGCGTGGCGGCAGGCCTCTTTGTCGAGGCAGGCGGCGCGCCGCAAACACTCAGCGTGGCTGCCGGCCACGGCACCACGCCCGCGGGCGAACTGGTATTGCTGCCGCGCGACGTGGATGTGCAACTTGCCAATATCCCCGTCGCCGAACAACTGTCGGCGCGCTTTGGCCTGTCACGCATTCCACAGCCGCCGCTGCGCAGCCGCACCGGCCTGTTTGTTCTGGCATTGCGTCCGGTGGAGTTCACCGCCAATCCGATTGGCGCCTATCCCACGGCGATCACCGGCAAACGCACGGTGGAAGACGGCGATGTGATCGAAGCCACCGCGGTCATTCTGGTACCGTGGAATGACGATGGCGCCAGTGATGCCCTGCAGGCACGGCGTGGACGCGCCGCCCGCGCCATCTTTGTCGACAATGCCGACCGCGGCGTGTCCGCCAATGTCTTGCCGCTGGCGATGCTGGCACTGCAAAACAATACCGTGGTGTGGATCGACGAGGCCATGGTGCGGCGTGAACTGGGCGCCGACCGCGGCGACATGCCCGGTCTCGGGTTTGCGCCGCGCGGCCTGCGTCTGGCGCATCTGATGCAGCATCAGACACATCTCGCCGACGTGATGCAGCTCATGCATGGCCGCGGCTTTCCGGCCGCCACGCAGTTTGCCGCCTTGCCGCCGGCCGGCCCGTTGCCACCCAATGTGATCAACCCCGCCGACTTCACCCAAAGCTACTTTCCCGCGCAGGTCGACATCGACTTCACGCCGATTCCGGAAGACGAGTTGCCGGCGCTGGTGGAAGAAGCGCTGGCATTGCCGCCACTGGATTTTTCGGCGCCGCCGGAGGTGCTGGATTCCACCGCCGTGGTGATTGTCGCGCCGGTGCCGCGCAACGAATGGCGCGCGGTGCTCGCGCGCCTCAATAGCACCACGCGTATCATCAAACCCGCGGCGCCCAATCTGATCGCCCAGCGCAAACCGCTGGAAATTCTGCAACGCCTGCGCCTGCCCCGCATCGATCAGCCGCTGCCAGATGTGACCAATCCGTCGGATGCGGAATGGCAGCGCCTCGCGCGCCTGAGCACGCTGTGGTTTGTACGGCGACGTAACCTGGCCTACCGCGACGACCTCGCGGGGGCGCCGGTGACGGTATCCGGCCGCAACGAGCTGCTGATTGAAAGCGATTTGCGCACGCGCATTGCAACCCTTGGCCTGACCACCCAACTCGACGCGGTGCTCGACCGCGCGTCGCCCGCGGCAACTTCGCAGGTGATCAGTCTGTTGTCGGCCCCGCGTTTCACGGAATCTCCCGCGCTCACCGCGGCGGCGCTGGGGTCCCTCAAGGCATCGGTCGACAGCCAGCCCGCCACCACCGCCACACCGACACTGGACCGCGCCTCAGTTCTGGATGTATCGGCCAAGCTCAACGCTGCCGGCGTCGGCGACGGTCTGGTCCAAATCGAGCAAGCCAGCGCCGACAAAACGCTCAGCACCGACGCACTACAAAAGATTGCCGACAACAAGGACGTGCTGGCGCTCGATACCGCGGTACGACTGAAACCGGCCGAGGTGACCACGCTGGGCGCAGGCCTCATCACACCGAAGCTGATTGCGCCGACAACGGTCACAACCGTCACCAGGCCCGTGCGCGCGGTGAAAAAAGCGGCGCCGAAAAAGGCTGCGCGCGGGACGAAACGCTGACCGTGCTTGCATTACATAAGTATTTGTTTTTAAACAGTTATTTATACGGCGCTCGCGCGAATCTCCGGCGCGCCGCTGCCCCACGGGAGATATGGACGTGAGCATAACGACGATCGCAAAAGCACTGCATGGTGAAAGAGTCGTTGCATTGTCGCCCGCTACTGCCAGCGAGGCGGCAACGGACTGGCCGCGGCGGCCCAACCTGTTTCCAGGCCGCGCGCTGACGGTTGCCACGCTGGAACAACGCCAGCGCTGGCAGGCGGGACATATTGCCCAGCGCGGTCAGGCCTTCACCGCGGGTGTTGCGCGAGGTCTGGAAGTCGGCTACGTGATCGGCGGCACCGACGGCGCTGGTCAGCCCATCGTCACGCTGAGAATCGGCGATGGCCATGGACTTGCGATAAGCGGTGAGGATGTGGTGCTGTCGCGGCCCATCGAGTGCCTGATGTCGGCGTTGCCAGTGGTGGCGCCGCCGGCGGTGTTTGCGGGACTGCTCAATGCCGAGGCGCAGCAGGCCGCGGACGAAGCCGCGGCGCAGAATGCCGACCCCACGCCGGGTGCGCCACTGCCGCGCGCGATCGGGCCCACACTGGGTGAAATCATCGCCGCCGCGCCGGCCCGCCTGCCGCCGGCAGGCGTATTGGTACTGCAGCCGGTCACGGTGGACGCCTCCGATTTCGATCCGAACGATCCCTGCGACCGCTGCCCGTGCGACGACGGCGGTAGCGGCGCGGATCCATCCAGCTTCGAAGACTGGCGCATCGCCGATGGCGTGCGATTGCTGTGGTATGCGTGGCCGCAGGAATGGCGGGCGTTGCCGCTCGGTTCGCGGCTGCGCAACGAACTGGCGCATGGCATCTTCGACACCGAAGGCGCGCTGCGGCACGGCGAAGCGCTGCCGTGGGAAAACTTCGGTGTGCCGATTGCGTTGATTGGCGTCGACGCGGGCTGGCGGCCGCAATTTGCCGACCGCGCGGCAGTGGTGCGCCAGGGTGGCCGCGCGCGCGATCCGCGGCTGCAACTGATTGCGCCAGCTACCGCCTCGCTCGCCGGCAACAGCCGTCTGCCCGCGCTGTGGCAGGCACGCATCGAGCAATTTGCCGAACAGGTGGCCGATGCCGGCGACCCGGCGCCCGCCGCCGGCGTGCTGTCGCGAAACTTCTCGCGCCTGCCGCCGTGCGGCCTGCTGCCCAGGAATGCACTGGACACGCAAACGCTGCGCAGCGAATTTTTTCCGCCGGGTTTTGACATCGACGCCGCTCCGATTCCGGTCGACCAGCTCGATCTCGCGCTGCGCGCCAGCGCCGGCATGGCCCCGGTCAATCTGTCCAACGCCGAAAGCGTGCGGGTGTTGGTGCCGGTGCCGCAGGCGGTGTGGGAACCGCGCCTGTTGCTGCGGGAGTCCGTGGCACCGGAGTTTCAGCAAACGGTGGACCAGTTCCTGCTCGCGCGCGCGCGCGCACTGGGCGGACGCCAGGGGCTGCGCAACAAGCAAGCGGTGCTCACGCACGCGATCAGCGGCGTCACGCCAACGGTGCCCGCTTTCGACGATGACGCCGCCGCGCTGGAAGTCGAAACTCTCGGCCCGTGGGGCCCGCCGCCCGCCGGCGGCGGTCATCGCAGCAGCGTCAAGGCCGGCCTGCATCAGCATCTGTTTCAGAATGCAACGCAGACCATCGGTGTCGCCGCCGACGGCCGGTTGTATTGCTGGGTCTATCTCGATCCCGAAAATCCGCCCAGCGCACTGATGCTACAGTGGCACACCAGCGACTGGGAACACCGTGCGTATTGGGGCGCCAACCTGATCGCGCTGGGACAGGACGGAACCGCCTCGCGACTGCGCATGGGGGATCTCCCGCCAAGTGGCGGCTGGCTGCGCCTTGAGGCGCCCGCCGCCGGCGTGGGCCTGGGCGACGTGGCCATCAACGGCATTGCATTTACATTGTTTGACGGCCGCGCGGCATTCGCCGAGACCGGCGCAACCCGCGGGGGAACGGATATCCCCTGGTTCAGTCACGTGTTGCCGCAGGGCGCGCAGTTATCCGGCGACGATTCGTGGGAATTGCTCGCCAACAACGATCTGTGGGCACCGTTCGAATCCGCCTTCAGCGTGTCGCCGCCGATACCGGTCAGCGTTCCCACCGGCGGCGGGCACATCGAGCCGCCGGGCAACGGCCTGCGCCAACACTTCTTCGACAGCGCAACCGCGACCTTCACCCCCACGGCGGGCGAGCGGCTGTTTTGCTGGGTGTACCTCGATCCCAACCATCCGCCACGGCAGCTGATGCTGCAATGGCACACTGCAAACTGGGAGCATCGCGCCTACTGGGGCGCGAATCTGATCAACTGGGGCGTCAACGGCACGGCGTCGCGTCTGCGGGTCGGCGATCTGCCCGCGCCGGCGGGCTGGGTGCGGCTGGAAGTGCCGGCAAGCAGTGTCGGCGTTGCCGACACCGCCATCAACGGCATGGCTTTCACGCTGTTCGATGGTTGCGCGGCTTTTGGCGTGGCCGGGGCAATTCCCGCATCGGGCGTCGAGCGGCCGTGGTTTTCGAATGCGCTGCCGGCCGGCGCGCGCACGTTTGGCAGCTGGCGCTTTCTCACGCCGCGCGAGCTGTTTACGCCCACGCCTGCCAGCGACGCAGGCCATGTCGATGTGGTGTCCGATCTCGTCGCCGATCCCTCGCTTGCCGGCCTGTCGGGACAGGAACGATCGCAACTGCCGGTGCTGGGCCTGGAAGGCTTTATCGCGTACCTGAAATCGCGTGCCGATCGCGCCGACGACATCGTCGATTACGGCTTTGTCAAAGTCCAGACCGACGTCTATCGCATTCGCCAATTGATGCTGGGCACCACGGCAGCCACGCAACTGGCTGTATCACCGGCGCTGGCCTCCATTGCCCAAGCCGATACCGCCGTCGCTTCGCAAACGCAGATCGCGAGCTTTTTAAGCAGCTTGAAGACCAGCACCACAACCAGGCCGCTCAGTACCTTGGCCGCGTCCGATGGCGCCACCGCCGGAACCGCACCCCGGCCCGCCAGCGCACTAAGCCTCTTCGACAGCGCGCGCATCGACAGCGGTGCGACGGAGCTGAGTAATTTTTCGCTCAATCTCACCACCTCCGCCAAGCTGGTGGAGGCCAAGTCGGGCATCAGCCCGATCCTCAAACAGGCGAATGTCACGCCGGTCGAGATCGTGAATGCGGCGCCGCTGATCGGCAACACCTTTGTCCGCACCACGGCGATCGCGAAACGCCTCGAATTGCCCAAGTCCAGCGAGGCACGCGATTACGCGACGAATTCGCGCATGGAGGCGGTGCAGGCGCTGCTGCGGCTCGCCGATGCGCTGATTGCCGAGGACAGCGGCGTCACGCCGGGACTGTTCGACGGGGTCGACCTTAACGGCCTGGATGGCGATAGCTTCCTGGGCGACGGCAACACCACGCGCAAACGCGCGTTTGCGGACTTCATCGATACCACCAAGCGCGGTCCCTTGCTTACCGCCTTGCTTACGCCGCCGGTGCGCAGATTGTCCTCGGGCGCCATCATCGACCCTGATGAAGCGAGCCATTTTTCGGACAGCACCGATTTGTCCGATCACGTGGTGGCGCTGATGCGCCAGATGGAGGGCCGTATCAAGCGCTATCGGGACGCGATTCGCGTCTGCCAAAGCGTGCTCGATGGCTTGAAGCAGGATGCCGGCGGCCTGCAGGCACGCCTTAACGCGCTGTCGGAGGTGCTCGCCGAAGCACGCCACGATGTCAGTGTCGCGAAATCCCTGCTCGCCGAAGAAACCGACCGCATCGATGCCATCAACCAGCGGCGTACGACCGTGCTGGCCGAGCAGGTGCGCTTTCTGGCCTTCGTGCGGCCGCGCGCGGTGGACAATCTGCTGACGGCGCCACGCCGCGATCTCGATCCAGGATTGCTGGAATCGCCGGTACCTGCCTGCCTGAAAGAGCACGCCGACATCCCCGAGGATTTACAGCAGATGCTGCAGGTCGTGCGCGAAGCACCTGCCCAGTGGTTTGTCAGTGTTCCGCGGCTGATCGACAAACTGGACCGGCCCGAGTTGCTGATCAAGACACTGCAAAGTGCGCAGCTGCGTACCCAGACCAGAGCCGCGCTGCCGCTAGCCGGCGTCGCGCTGACGCAGAACAAGCTGGGCAACGCCATCGCGCGCGTGGCGACGCAGCAAACGGCCCTGCTGAGCGCACGCGTGGATTCCCTGCAACGCCTGAACCTGGCCAGTCTGGTCGGCGCAACATGGCAGAACGTGCGCGTGCAGGCGACGCAACTGGTGTCGTTCGGCGATTTGATCGACGCCGCCCACGGCCGCAACCAACTCGCGCGCGAGGCGGCCGCGGAATTCGACCGCATCGCGCATATCGCGGGTTGTCTGCATGCGGAGTTTTCGGCGGTGCTGCCATCCATCCGCCTTGACTGGGCGGAAACCCTGTCCGAATACGACGACGCGCCCAATCTGCGCAATCTGGGCAGCCTCGCGCGCTGGTCGGAGATCCCCTATATCGACCGACGCCAGATGCAGGCCTACGTGGATTACCTGTTCGCGCAACTAGAACCGCGACAGCCGCAGGGTATCGCGTTGATCAATGATGTGGTACGCATGTGCCTGTTGCTCGCCAGCCACGCGCCAGTGGACCGCATCATAGCCGGGCGCCTGAAGCAACCCGCCACCGGCGTGCGGCCGGGTGTGCGTCTGCCGCTCACCGTATTCGACGCCACCCGGCTGCGCATCGGCATGCAGGCATTGATGATTCGCGGCGGCAGCGTGGTGGCGCGCGCCACGGTGGAAGATATCGGCGCCGCCGAGGTTTCGGCGCGGGTGATTCACACCACGGCGACACAGGTTGATCTGGGTGACGATGTGCGCGTGCACTTCAGTGAAGCGGCCGCGGTCAGTCTGACATCACTTAAATCGACGATGCGCAAGGTCGTGGCGCGTTAGCAGGGCACGCGCGCCGGGCACCAGATCATCGCAAGCGCATAAAAAAGTTATTTATAATCAATAAGTTACAATCACCCTTTTAGCACGACGGAAAGTTTCAGGAAAAGCAGTGGGGGCCACGGAACGAATCGTTCGACACGTGAGCATGCGCGCGCGCAGCGAGCTCGATGTGCGCCGAGCGGTGCGGACACTGGAAGACGCGCTGCGCTGCGCCAGCCTGCCCGACGCGGGCGCGCGCGTACTGCTGGTGCGGCGCCTCAATCTGGGCCCCTTTGCCGCTGACGCATCATCGCAAACCCTGTCGCGCCTGATCGAGCAAAAGGTCGCTGCGCTCGGCGGCACATGGCTGCACGGCGCCGACGCGGCTGACGCCGATGCACCCGGTGCGGGATATGTCTATTTTCGCGATGCACTGGAAGCACGCTATTTGCTGGCCCTGCGGCTGGCAAACGCCGCGCCGTGCAGCGCGTGGTACTGGCCGCTTGCGGTACCGGAATTCAAACCTGCGCTGGAGGTGCACGGCAATCTGCGCCGCATCGCATTGGCGATTGCCGCATTGCCGGAAGCCCCTGCCGCCCTGCCTGCGTGGATTGCGCGGCTGAGCGCCGCCGGCGTGGCAATCCAGATCGCGCGCACCATGACGCCGGCGGATGCCGTGCTGCTGTTGACAGCGGCACATCTGCCGATTGAGAAAATTCGCGCCGCCGCAACAGCCGCGGCGCACACGATTCAGGCGGCCGCTTCGCCACCGGCGCCGGACGTTGCCCACCGGGCCGGCGCGCGGCCGCACGCTGCGGACTCACCACTGCCGGCAATGCCGCAAGCGTCCGCTGTGCCTGACGGCGCAATGCCCGCGTGGTGGCAGGCATTGGCCATAGCCGGCGGATATGTTGCCCGCGTCACGAGCGTTGCAAGTGCCATGCGCGATCCTCTGGCGCAGGCGGCAGCGACGACTAGCGCGGACGGAATTCCCCCGCGCACCGGGCCGCAGCGCGGCGCGCCGCCGCCGCCGCC
>CADECM010000040.1:4735-12029 GCA_902825845.1 uncultured beta proteobacterium | reverse complement strand
ACGTTACCGCGCCAACTGCGGATGCGACCCCGGATCGCGTCTTCATGCCGCATGCCGCAACCACCCACTATGGCGGTCTGTTGTTCATGCTCACGCTTCTGCAACGACTGGACTTTGCGGCGTGGGCAGATGACTTGCCGGCAGGCGCGGGGGCGCGCGTCGCGCGCGAAATGCTGGCACTGATTCTGCGGCGCCTGCGCGCGCCACCGGACGACCCTGCATGGCTGCTGACTGCCGCGGCAGGCGACGACCCGGCACCGGATACGCCGGCGCGCGCTGCCGCGTGCTGGGGCGATCCCATGCTGGCGCCGCCACGCGGCGTGCAGGCACCGGACCTGCGGGAAATGACGGTACAGCCGCAGCCGGCCGCTGTGTATGCGCGCCTGTGGCTGTCGGCCTGCCGCCGTTGGTTGCGCCGGCGCGCGGGCATCGGCGTGGCCAGTCTGGCGACCCGGCCGGCGGCGCTGTCGCTGAATGCCACGCATGCCGACGTCCATTTCCCGCTCAATGCCACGGATCTGCGGGTGCGGCGTGCCGGACTCGATTTCGACCCAGGCTGGGTCGGGTGGTTCGGGCGTGTCGTGAGCTTCCACTACGGCGAATCCGTCACGCTGACAGCGGCATCACCCGGGACCGCACAGAATCATGGCCGTTGAACTCAAACCTGTGCCGCAGGAAGCGACGCCGCCGAATGTGACGCTGCGCCATTTCGCGCTGGCCGCGCTCGCGCAACTGGCTCAACTTGCCGGCGCCAACGAATCCGGCACGGCCGCGGGCCCGGAGCAACACTACCTTTCGCAGCAGCTTGCGGCGGTATCGCCGCAGGGCCGCGGCTTTGCCGCTGCCCTGCCCGCCTATCTGCGCGCGCCCGCCGACAGCGACAAGGCACTTTGCGGCCTGGCCACCTATTTCGGCCTGACGGTGTTCGAACAACTCGCGGTCGCACTCGCAGCCGCTGTCGAAGACGACGCCATGGCCGGACGCGCCGTGGCATGGTTGCAGGCCCCCATGGGCGGCTCGCGGCCCACGCTCGGCCTGATCGCGCGCGCATTGGCCGCAACACCCGGCAGCGGCGAGAATGCGATTCATGCGCTGGTCGGCGGCGCCGCGATGCGCTGCGGCCTGCTCGCCCTCATGAATGAATCGGGGCCTCTGCCCGAGCGTCCCATCGCCATTCCGATTCCATTGTGCCTGGCGCTGGCGGGACGCGATGCCACGCTCCCCGGCACTACCATCGATGTAGGCGACGTGCAGGCAGTAACACTGCCGCCCTCGGTACTCGCGCAGGCGCGGCAACAGGCGCGGGCACTCGATACCGGACGACCCAGCGCCCTGATTGTGCGTGCCGCCGCCGCCACTGAAGGCCGCAGCGTTACAGCCGCGATTGCGGCTGCGCTTGATCTGCGCCCGCTGTTCATCGAGACCGAGCAACTCGGCGGGCTTGCGCCGCTGCTGGTGATGCGCGGTCTGCTGCCGGTGTTCTGTTGCATGCTGGGCCCCGGCGAACGCCGCGCATTGCCGCAAGTGCCGCTCTACAGGGGGGCGAGTCTCGCCTTGTGCGGCATGGAAGGCAGTGTCGAGCACGCGGGCAGCGCGCTCTTGTCGTGGACGCTGCCGGTGCCGTCACGCGAGGAGCGCCACGCGCTGTGGCGGTCAGCTCTCGGCGAACAGGGCGACGCCGCGCTCGCCGAGCGTCTGGCCCGCGAGCACCGTCACGGCAGCGGGCGCATTGCACAGCTGGCAAGCCTTGCCCGCCAACGCGCAATACTCGACGGCAGCACGAAACCCGCGCTGGCGCACATTGCAGACGCGGCCTGGGCCGGCGAGGGGCTGGGACTGGAGGCCCTGGCACAACCGCTGCGCCATGCCATTTCCGACGAGGCCATGGTGATGACGCCCGCGCTGCGCCGCGATCTCGAAACGCTGCTATTGCGCTGCCGCTCGCGCGACGGACTCGAGCACGGACTGGGCGCATCCGCAAAGGCGCGCTACCACCCGGGCGTGCGCGCGCTGCTGGTCGGCCCGTCGGGCACCGGCAAGACACTGGCCGCGGGCTGGCTCGCCACGCGCCTGAACATGCCGCTTTACCGCGTCGACCTCGCCGCGGTCAGCAGCAAGTACATCGGCGAAACAGAAAAAAATCTGGCACAGCTGCTGGCGCACGCCGAGCAGGCGGAAGTGGTGCTGCTGTTCGACGAAGCCGATGCCATGTTCGGCAAGCGCACGGAGGTGAAAGAAGCCAACGACCGCTTCGCCAACGCGCAGACCAATTACCTGTTGCAACGCATCGAAACCTTCGATGGCGTGACGCTGCTGACCAGCAACAGCAAGAGCCGCTTCGACTCCGCCTTCATGCGCCGTCTCGATCTGATCATCGAATTTCCGCTGCCCGGTCCCGAGGAACGCCGGGCCTTGTGGTTGTCGCATCTGGGCACGCATCACGCGCTGTCCAACGTGCAGATCAATCAGCTGGCCGCGGTTGTCGATGTCGGCGGCGGCCACATTCGCAGCGTGGTGCTTGCGGCAGCACTACGCGCGCAGGCCCATGCCGGCGTGATCGAATTTGCCGATCTTACCGGCGCGATTGCCGACGAATTCCGCAAACTGGGGCGGCAAATGCCGGCGGGATTGCATGCCGCGTAGAACACCATGTGTACGCCACGCGCCCGGCCCGTTTGACCGCACAGTGAATTTGCACTGCAAAGACTTCTGATCCGGACACGACGTCTTGGCCGCGCGGAGACCTTGCGACTCAGGGGCCGCGAACCCGGGTGTCCGCTTCCGCGTCTCGCGCATACGCCATGCGCTCGAGTCCGTATTTTTTCACCAGCTTGCCGAGGCGGCTGCGCTCCTTGCCGGAAATGCGCGCGGCCTGACTGATGTTGCCGTGGGTGCGCGACAACAATTCACAAATGTAGTCGCGCTCGAAACGCGCAATGGCGCTGGCCTTGGCATCCTGAAACCGGTATGCGGTCATCGGGGCTTCTGCGATTTCGCCCGCGTTGCACGCCGGGGGCGCCGGCAGACTGCGCAGATAAACGACTTCCCCGTCGCTCATCAGGAATTCACGATGCATCAGGTTTTCCAGCTCGCGCACATTGCCCGGCCACCCGTAATGCGTAAGGCGGGTCTGCGCGCTATCGTGCAGGCGTTTGGGCGGCTTGCGATATTGTTCGGCCAGCCGTTTGAGAAAGACTTCCGCCAGCAACACGACATCATTCTGGCGTTCACGCAGCGGCGGCAGGTCTATGGTCAGCACATTGAGCCGAAACAGAAGGTCCTGGCGAAAATGCTGATCCCGCTGCAGGGCATGCAGATTCGCATTGCTGGCCGCGATAATCCTCACGTTCGCGTTGCGTACCGGTGCGCCGCCGACGGGACGGTATTCGAAATCCTGCAGGAATCGCAACAGGGTCACCTGAACCTTGGGTGTCAGCGCCTCAACTTCGTCCAGAAACAACGTTCCGCCTTGCGCTTCCGCGATCAGGCCACCCCGCGCTTCCCGGGCGTCGGTAAACGCGCCGCGCGCGTGGCCAAACAGTTCGTTCTCCACCAGGGTATCCGGCAGCGCGCCGCAATTCACCGGAATAAACGGATACGTCCGCCGCTCCCCCTGATAATGTATCGCGCGCGCCACCAGTTCCTTGCCGGTCCCGGTTTCCCCCTGAATCAGAACGGTCGCGTCGCAGGCTGCGAAGCGCCGGGTAAGTTCGAGGACTGCCAGAAATGCAGCGGATTTTCCCGCAAGCTTGAACGCATCGAAATCGTCCATCACCACTCCATCACGTGCTTCGGATCAGAACCATGGAATTCCGCGCCATTCGAGCATTCGTATCGCGTATCCAAAGCACAGCAGTTACTCAAGCGGCAGCTATTCATGCCGAATAAATTGGTACTGGCGCCGGGCCGCGCTTTCCTAACGACGAATACGCGCGAGCGCGACCTTGCGTTACGTTAGATTAAGCTTGGCAATCACAAATGTAAACATTATTTCAACGGCAACCAATGCTCTTATGATCTGTGTCATTGATATTGCGTCTGAAAATACGCCATTGTGCAATCCGTAAGCGCGATACAAGCGTCGACAACTACCCGTCGCGATTCGCGTTGGCTAAATGAAAGATAGCAAATTCAACAGCTTGCGCAGTTACGACGCATATGCAGAAAAAACTTGCACACGGCAACGGTGCAAAGTTCCACCTGTCTGAGCGATCACACCTGACTCGCACTTACCCGTGGTGCCCTGGCGACATGGCAAAATCGGATTACGGCATTTAGACCGTGTCAAAAATAAGTCTCACACCCGCTCAAGAATATTTAACCCACGCACCCGGTCCAGCAGATAAATCAACCCGCGATCGTCCACCGTAACGTCATTGCTCTGCACCCGAGGGCAACCCGGCGGCACATCGGGCATGTAATAGGCCACTTCCTTCGGCGCATGCGGTTTGGCGACGTCAATGATGCGCAGACCATGCGCGAACCACGCAACAGGAATTTCGGTGCCGGTAACGATTTCGCACGGTTGATGGCAGCCGGTCATTGCAGGCTGCGGTTCCGGCGGCATGTCTTCAAGCTGAAAGGACGAGATCGGCGTCGGGTGTTTTTCGTCGGTAATATCCACCACCCACAGAAACGCGGCCGGATACGGCACATCGCAACCCTCGAGCCGCCCCACGTCTTCATCGGACACCACCATGATGTCGCGGCCTTCGATCTTGAACGGCATCTTCAGGCAGGTGTGTGTCGGCCACGGCACCGGCGGACTCCAGTCGAGGTGCGAAACCAGTTTCGGCTTTGACATATCTTCGATATCGAGGATGACAAAACCCCCGTACCAGTAGCTGGTGTAAAGGCGATTGCCCTGTCGCAGTGGATGATGGCACTTGTGATGGGAGCCCTTCCACGATGGCTTCTCGCCGCCGGCCGCCCATTGCCCGGGCATGTGCCAGCGGCCCACTTCCTCGGGCTTGGCGGGGTTCTTCAGATCGAGGATCACCACAATATTGCCAACGTAACCATCCATCGTCGGCGAGATGTAGGCATAGCGGCCGTCAAAGTCAAAACGGTGCACCCCACGCGCGTAATTGGCGTCGCTTTTGTCGGTGGCGTCCCAATGCGTGATCAACTTGTGTTTGGCGGGATTGGATATGTCCCAGATGGACAGGCCGCCGGTATAGCCGGCTGGCGGCGTTTCGCCCTTCAGCGCGTGACCGCCCAGCACTTCACGATTGGTCAGCATGATGTCGCCCGACACGCGCACCTTGTGCGAGTGCGTCCCGGGCGGCATGTTGATTTCGCCGATCTGCCTGGGATTCTTAGGGTCAGACACATCGATCACCAACGTGCCTGCCGGATTGCGCATGTTGCCAACGTAGGCGATGCGGTTCTGCACCACCACCTGCCCCCCGCCGGCGCAGTCAAACCAGGACTGCCTGCCAAACTGGTCATGCGTGTGGGCATGGCCGTGACCGCCGGCCTGACGCACGTCAATGTAGGCAACCTCTCTCACACCTTTGGCTTTGCTCATGTGGGTTCTCCCGTTAATCCATCCTGATGCCCGCTTGTTGGATCACCTTCGCCCAGCGATCGTGTTCCGATCCCACGAAGGCCGCGAATGCCGTTTGCGAGTTTCCCACCGGCTCGCTGCCGCGCGCAATCAGGGCCTTCTGCGTTTGTGGATCGCGCAGCACGCGAACCAGTTCCGTGTTAAGCCGGGCCACAATGGCCGCCGGGGTGTGCGCCGGCGCCAGCCAGCCGAACCAGCCTGTCACCTCAAACCCGGGATAACCCAGTTCCGCCACAGTAGGAATATCGGGCGCCACCTGTGAACGCCTGGCACTGGTAATCGCCAGCGCGCGCACCCGCCCCGCCTTGATCTGCGGCGTTGCCGCGAGCGCGAGACTGAACAGCGCCTGTACCTGCCCGCCCATGAGTTCCGCCAGTGCCGGTCCGCCGCCCTTGTATGGCACGTGGGTAAGCTGCAACCCGGAAACGATACGCAATTGTTCGAGCGCAAGATGGCCTGACGTGCCATTCCCCGCCGACGCAAAATTGACCGGACGCCGCTTGCCCAGCGCGATCAGCTCCGCCAGAGACTTCACCGGCACCGACGGATGAACAATCAGGACATTGGGCACGGAAATGCCCTGGGTAATCGCGGCGAAATCCCGGATCGGGTCGTAACGCACCTCGCGATACAGAGCCGGGTTAATCGACACGCCGGCGGCCACCAGCACAAACGTGTAACCGTCAGGCACGGCACGTGCCGCCATTTCGTAGGCGATGTTGCCATTGGCGCCGGGGCGATTGTCGATCACCACGTTCTGTCCCAGCGCCTCCGAAAGCTTTGGACTGACCATGCGCGCCAGCGTATCCGCTGGGCCGCCAGGCGGCACCGCCACAATCATGCGTATGGGTTTGGACGGATACGGTTGTGCCGCCAACGGGCAGGTCATGACCGCAGCCATTGCAATGGTCGCGGCGCGCGCGCAAGCTGAATAATTCGGGTTCACTTTGCCGACTCCTCGCTGATTTTTTTGTGATTGATAACCGTGGCTCTGGCGTTGGTCGAATTATCGCATCAGCGGTGAGGCGCTCGCCACGATTCCTAGCACGCACCGTGCGTATAATGTCCGTTACCACGCCACACCAGCCGCGTGGCGAAAGTCACCCATGCCGCTCACGCATCCGACGACTGCCGCAATGCGGGCCATCCACAGTATTTCACCCGCTTGAGCAACGCGTACTTTTCCAATACCTACGCGCAAGCGCGGCAGCGCTTCATTGATGCTGCACAAACGATTGACGCCGAACGGCATGCCTATACAGTTGGCGCACCCGGCGAGGACTTGACGATTGATGTCGCGATACTGGGTGCGAGATCCGCCCCGGCACTGGTGGTGTCGTCTGGGATTCATGGCGTCGAAGGCTTTTTCGGATCTGCCGTTCAGCTCGCGCTGCTCCAGCAATTGCGCGCGGAACCATCGCGCCGCGGCGTTCGCTGGGTGCTGATACATGCATTGAATCCCTACGGCTTCGCACGGCTGCGACGCGTGAATGAAGACAATGTCGACCTGAATCGCAATTTTTTGCCGGGCGGCGCGCGCTATGGCGGGGCACCCGCACGCTATGGCGCACTCAATGCGTTCCTGAATCCGCCTGCGGCGCCGGCTCGCTTTGAACCGTTTCGTCTGAAGGCGCTGGGATACATCCGGCGTTATGGCCTGCAGGCAATGAAAGACACCATCGCCGGCGGCCAGTATGACTATCCGCGCGGCCTGTTTTACGGCGG
>CADECM010000040.1:0-4635 GCA_902825845.1 uncultured beta proteobacterium | reverse complement strand
AAGACACCATCGCCGGCGGCCAGTATGACTATCCGCGCGGCCTGTTTTACGGCGGTAGCGCGCCCTGCGCCAGCACCCGTATTGCGCAGGCGCACTGCGAGACCTGGCTGGCAGCTTCGCAGCGTTGCCTGCACCTCGATTTGCACACAGGCCTTGGCAGGTTTGCGCAGCCCACCCTCCTGCTCAACGAGCCGAAGGCGTCACCGCGCGGCATCTGGTATGCCAACGCGTTTGGCACGCTCAACATCGAGTCGCTTGGACAGTCAGAAGGTACCGCCTATGGGGCGTCAGGACTGTTCGGAGACTGGATGCAAGAGCGCTTCAGCGCGCGCGATTATCACTTTGCCGGCGCGGAATTCGGCACCTGCGACCCGATTCGCATCGTGGCCGCGCTGCGCGCCGAGAACCGCGCGCATCATTACTGCGCGCTGGGCGATCCTGCCACCGTGCGCTCGAAGAACGAATTGCTTGAATGCTTTTGTCCGTCCTCAATGGCGTGGCGCAACGAGACCGTGGCAACGGCCCTGCGCATCATTGCCATGGGGGCCGGCGCGCTGACCAGGGTAACGATGTAGGCACATTTGCCGGCGCTTCGGCGTCCAGCCTGTCGGTTGATTGGGCGCTACGGGAGATTCTTGGATAGATCGCCCGCTTTCGCCATGTACGCGCGGTGTGATAACTTCAGGCTCGTTTGCCGGCATCGCCCGCGGTGCTGGCCGTGACATGAAAGTCCGCACCGTTGCAATCATGCGTATGTCCAGACTGCTGACCGCTCGCCCGCCCTGCGCCAAACGGTTGCCTTGCCGTTTGCCGCCCGCGCCAGCGTATCGTTCGATCGCGCGTTGCCTTGACAAGGCATTCAAGCAGTCCGGCCGCTTGTGGACGCGCAATGGTGCGCGACGCCCGGCGCCGCGGCGAAATACGGGCGCGCCATGGCCATAGCCAGTTACCAGGATCGAATCACCAGGCGCCTCATTATTCTCGCCCTGCTGCTGCTGGTTGCCACGTTGCTGGCCGCGCTTGCGAACCAGTATTGGGTGTTCGAACTGTTCACCCACTTTACGCCTTTGGTCGCCGTGGCGGCCTTTCTGTGCGCCCTGATGCTGGGATTGATGGGCGCATGGCGGTGGACGCTGTTCGCGCTCGCACTAGCGCTGTGGAACGGTTTGGCACCCGCGCAGATGCTGCTAGGCAGCCCACCGTCAGGTTCGCAGGGCGCCGTCCCGCGGCAATTCACGGTGTTTCATCTGAACGTGGGGCTGCATCACGAACAGCCCAGCCGCATCACGACCTACCTGCAACGTCGCGCCAAGGCGATCGACGTGGTGGTATTGCTGGAAGTGACCAGCGATTTCGAAGCGGCCCTTGATGACCTGAGGGAACTGTTTCCGTACCAGATCAGGCACCTTGAAGATTCGCCGTTCGGGATCGCGCTTGCCAGCAGACAACCGCTGGACTTCGGCGCTGTCGCGTTTATTCCATCCGAACTGTACCCGCATGTGGAAGCGACGATCAAACTGCCGGGACGCGCCACGCCGCTGGCCTTGTATGCGCTGCATGCGCCGCCGCCGCTGTCGGGCGAATTCGCCCAGGCGCGCAATGCCAAGCTGCAGTACATCGCTCGCCTGGCCGCCGCGCAAGCCGCGGCAACGCCGGTGGTCGTGGGTGACTTCAATATGACGCCCTGGTCGCCGTACTTCACGCGCTTCGCAAGGGACAGCGGCCTCAGTGACGCGCGCGCGCCGCACCGTCTTGATCACACCTGGCCGGTCACCTTCAACAACGCGCATATCGGGCTCGCCATCGACCATAGTTTTGCCCATCCATCCCTGCGTCTGGTAAAACGAGTCATCGGGCCCGATCTGGGCTCGGATCACATGCCGGTTACTGTCACCTTTGAATACTGAGTCACGAATCGCACATCCCGTGCCTTATCGTAAAAATCTTGTTTAAAAACAGATACTTATATAGCTCTCGAGTATGCCGCGCACGAGGTTCCCGACGCAACACCTGGTTACCGCCGCAACCCGCCGCCGGAAGCCATGGATAATGGCTATCCCGGTTTTCCCTTTCACATAAGCACGCGGCCGCGGCCATGAACGACTTTCTGCAGTTTGTTAACGGACCGCTTCCCGGCCCGCTGCTGACGGCGCGATACGATGGCTGGCTGGTGACCATGTCGTATCTGGTCGCGGTGCTGGCCTCGTACACCGCCATCGATCTCGCCGGCCGGGTGCGGGAATTTCGCGACGAACCGCGCAAGGCCGCGGCCTGGCTTGCCGGCGCCGCATTTGCGATGGGTGCGGGCATATGGTCAATGCATTTCGTTGCCATGCTTGCCTACAAGCTTCCCGTTACGGTGCGCTACGAAGCATGGACCACGCTGGCGTCCATGATCATGGCCATCGCGGCCTCCGCACTCGCCTTGATCATTATCGCCCGCCGTGACGTTTCGCTGCGGCGGCTTGTGCTGGGCGGCGCGGCAATGGGAATCGGCATCAGCACCATGCACTACACCGGCATGGCCGCGATGCAGCTCGACGCGCTGCTGCTGTATTACATCCGGCCGTTCGTGCTGTCCGTGCTTGCCGCGGTGGTATTCGCCACGCTCGCGCTGTGGCTGGTATCGGGCCGCGCGGAAACCGATGCCCGCGGCAAATTCCTTGGCGCCGCCGTGATGGGTATAGCCGTCTCCGGGATGCACTATACCGGCATGTATGCCACCGCTTGCGTTGCCAGCGGCAAAAAAGCGGTGTTGACGGCCGGCTTCGATCCGCTGTTGCTGGCGCTGGCGATCGCCGTGATCACGCTGCTGGTGATGGGCAGCGCGCTCGCGGTGTCGTTGCACAATCAACTGATGATGCAGGCGCTCAGAACCCAGAACCAGACCCTCAAAACGGAAATCAGTCAGCGGCATCGGGTGGAAGCCGAACTTCAGAATTACCACGACAACCTGCAGACCATTGTTGCCGTGCGCACCCGCGACCTGTCGCAGGTTAATCACGACCTGCAGGACAGCGAAGCGCGATTTCGCGCCACCTTCGACCAGGCCGCTGTCGGCATTGCCCATGTCGACCTTGAACACCGCAGCATCAAGGTCAACCGGCGCTACTGCGAAATTGTCGGCTTCTCCGAGCAGGAACTGCTCGGCAAACTTCCCGGATTTCTCACGCATCCGGACGATCGCGCCCCGGGCAGCACGCAGCGCGATCAGCTGCTGTCGGGCGCCATCGAGCACTTTTCCGATGACAAGCGGTATTTGCGCAAAGACGGCACGGACGTGTGGGTGCGGCGCACGGAGTCGCTGGCGCGCGATGCAGCCGGCGCGCCGCTGTACTTCATACGCGTGATCGAAGACATTTCCGCGCGCAAGCGGGCGGAGTCCTGGTCCAATCTGCAGAAAATGGTGCTGGAGAAGATTGCCGCCGGGGTGCCGCTGCGCGAGTCACTGACGGCGCTGGCAAGCGCGCTGGAAGCGCAACTGTCCGGCGTGCTGTGTTCCGTTCTGCTGCTGGACAAGGATGGCATTCGGCTGAAGCATGGCGCCGCGCCCAGCCTGCCGCGTGACTACTGCCAGCGCATCGACGGCCTCGCCATCGGTCCCGAGGCCGGTTCGTGCGGCACGGCGGCGTACCGCAGGCAATCCGTCGTCGTCGAGGATATTGCCATCGACCCGCTGTGGGCACCGTACCGCGACGCGGCATTGCCGCACGGATTGCGCGCCTGCTGGTCGACGCCCATCCTGGACGCGCAGCGCCAGGTGCTCGGCACCTTCGCCCTTTACCAGCGCACCCCCGGACGACCGTCGCCGCTGCACCTGCAGCTGATTCAACTGGCCACCGATATAACCGCGCTCGCGATCGGCAAACAGCGCACGGACGAAGCGCTGAGCATGATGCGCTTCGGCATGGATCACGCGGGCGACAGCGTATTCTGGGTCAATCGGGAAGGGCAGATCCTGTATGCCAACGAGGCGGCGTGCGCGGGCCGCGGCTACACCCGCGGCGAACTGCTGCAGATGACGGTATACCAGCTGAATCCGGATTATCCGGCAGGCCGCTGGGACGCGCACTTCGACAATGTCAAGCACCACGGCATTCTCACCTTCGAGACGCGGCACCGCGCGCGGGACGGCCGCGTCTTTCCTGTGGAAATCACCGCCAACTATGTCCACATCGACGGACAGGAAATCAATTTTGCCACCGTCCGCGACATCAGCGAACGCAAGCAATCGGCGCAGATGCACGCGCAGCTCGCGGCGATTGTGCAAACCAGCAACGACGCAATCATCGCGCGCGCGCCCGACGACAGCATCGTCAGCTGGAATGCCGCCGCCGAGCGCATGTTCGGCTGGCGCGCGGACGAGGTGCTCGGACTGTCATACCGCCGCCTGCTGTCGCTCGCCTCCGAGGGCATACGCCAGCTGAACTTCGAAAAAATTCTGCGGGGAGAACCCGCACCGCACCGCCTCGAACAGCTGCGCCGCCGCAAGGATGGCTCGGCCATCCACGTGGAAACCACCATGTCGGCCGTCCGGGACGACCAGGGGAAGGTGCTGTTTGTCTCCTGCATCATGCGCGACATCACCGAAAAACTGAAGGCGGAACGTCACATCGAACAGCTGGCCACCATCGA
>CADECM010000039.1:44028-49288 GCA_902825845.1 uncultured beta proteobacterium | reverse complement strand
TGCCGCACGGCATCTGCGCCGGCCTGCCAAGAATTCGCGTCACCACGCCCGCGGGCTGGTGTGTCGGGCTGATTGCGCACGGACTGCATTTCCCGCGCGGCATCGCGGTGCTGCCCAACGGCGACCTGGTGGTGGCGGAAATCGGCGCATGGACGCCGCAGCGCGGCCGTCTGTCGCTGCTGCGCAAGGACAAACGCTATGCGCGTGAAACGCTGTTCGACGGTCTGGATCGTCCACACGGCGTGGCCGTCGGCCCGGATGGGCGTGTCTATGTCGGTATCGCCGGCGGCCTGTTCCGGTTTGATCCGGCAAAGCCGAAGCGCGAAGATGTCATTGGCGGCTTGTCCGCCACGCCCGCGCTGCCGGTCACGGGCCGGCATCCGCTGGTGGCCTTCGTGTTCGACCGCAACGGCGACCTGTTCGTGAACGTGGGTTCACAGACGGATAACTGCGAGGGAAACAATAACGCGCTGCCCGACGCAGCCAAACGCTGCCCGGAAACCGCAGGCAGGGACGCCCGCGGCGTGATACGCAAATACACCCTGCGCTGGCCGCAAGGCACGATCACCGGCGTGGAAATTTACGCCGCCGGACTGCGCAACTCGCTGGCACTGGCAGTGCATCATGCCAGCAACACACTGCTGCAGGGCGAGAATTCGCGCGACGCGATTCACCGGCGTGATCCCCGACTGAACGACGACGCATTGCCGCACGACGAACTGAATGTGATCGAGCGCGGCAAACACTACGGCTGGCCCTACTGCTACGACCACAACCGCGCCAGCCCGGAGTACAAGAACGCAAACTGCGCGGCCCGGACCCCGCCGTTGCTGCTGTTGCCGCCGCATGCGTCGCCGCTGGGCATGGCCATCGACAATGCCCGCAGACTGCCGCCGCCGTTCACCGGCAGCCTGATACTGCCGTTCCACGGCTATCGCAGGCATGGTCACCGTGTAATGGCGTATGCGCTCGATGCGCGTGGACGTCCGATCGGCGCACCGCTTGAGCTCATCGGCGGCTGGAACGCATCGCCCGCGCCCAAGGCACAACCCATGGGCACGCCGGTTGCCGTCAGCATTGCCGGCGACGGCGCAATATTCATCACCGAGGATCGCAACGGCACCGTCCTGCGGCTCGCACGGCTTCCTTAGCCTCAAATCATAACTTGTTGTTTTTAAACAATAATTTATACATGCTGGCGCCCGCCAAACACCATCTCCGGCAGGAACGCCGACACGATCCAGTTCGGCGCATCCACGATTTCGCTGATCTTTAGATCGACCGCGACACTGCACAGAATGTAGGCCTCCTCGCGCGTGAGGCCACGCTGGCGCACCAGATGATCGATCATGTGCCGCACCGCCTGCTGCGCGCAACGATACAGATCAGTGCCGTGCGCGGTGGTGGCGTAATGCGGGCCACTGATGCCGCGAGCAATCGACCCGCTGGTGCGCAACTGCGGCTCGCACAGATTGCCGCCCGGCAGCACATCAAATTTCAGCGTGATACGCGCATTCATTTCGACCGCCGTGATGCACACCTCGCCATCGCCCTGTGCACCATGCGCGTCGCCCACGCTGAACAACGCGCCGTCGACCCACACCGGCAGATACACCGTGGTGCCGGCGGTCAACTGCTTGATATCCATATTGCCGCCGTTCTTGCGCGGCGGCGCGGTATTGTGGCTGCCCGCATCGTCCAGCGCCACGCCCATCACCCCGGGAAACGGCGCCAGCGGCACCGCGATATCGCGCATGGTGCGCAAGCCACGCGCGAATTTTCCGTCGGACACGTCCCAGATTTGGAGGAACGGCTTGCCGAATTCGCCCTCCGGCAGCAACCCGCGCCCCGGCCGCACATTGGTCCAGCCAAAGCTCGCGCGTGGCGCCACCTCGATGATCTCCACCGCCAGCACATCCCCCGGCCGCGCGCCGCGGATGCGCACCGGACCGGTCAGCGGATGCCCTTTGAACACGCGCCGCATCACGTCTTCGTGTGTGGAATTCGGGTTATAAAATTCGTCCGATGCATCGCGCGTCTCGAACACCACTGTGTCGCCGGCGTTGATTTCCAAACGCGGCAGGATGGCGTTATTCCACTCGTAGTGGACGGTGCTGGCGTCGAGGAAATGTTGTTGGGTGGTCATGTGGCAGCTCCTTGTCAAGATGCGGTTTTACGCTGAACCAGCCATGAAGGTACGCGTGTTCTATGCCCTATCGGGCACCACCCATTTACGCGGGAGGAGTTTCCACGGTTGATCAGTCCATTCCGCAACGCGATGCCCGGTTGCTCTCGGAAGCTAAGGAGTCAGCCGCGCATTTGCCGGTGGCCGATTTATACGCACCAACCGGCCGGCAAACGTAGCAGCCTCTTGCAGCGCGCAATGGATTCGCGCTGCCTGCCCAGCAAAATCCGGATCGTAGGTGCAACTCACGATCCCTGCGTGATTCGGATGCATGCCATGTAATCGCTTGAAGTCCTGCCGGTTGAGTGTAAGTAGTATGCGCGAAAGCGCCATGGCGCGATGGAGAACATTTTCATCCGGAATCGCCAGATTCGCGCGGCCGTCGTCGTACGCTGTCAGCACGTCATGGCCAGCGGTACGCAATGCTTCGGTAACCGCCAGCGGGAAATTCTCATCGGCGTAAAGCCGCATCAATCCATATCCCGCTCGTTGTCGGTGATTTGCCGGTCGATCTCGGCACGATTCGCACGCACGAACGCCCAGGCGTTCGCCAGATCCTGCGCAGTCAGTGCGGGATAGTTACGCAAGAGTTCGGCTTCGCGTGTGCCAAGCCTGCGCGCCTGCTCCAGAAGCCACACGGGAATGCGCGTGCGCGCAATACAAGGCACGCCGCCCATCACCCCCGGCGCGCTTTCGATTCCGGGAAACGCATCACCCAAGTCGCGCACAATCAATTGCAGCAGCTCCGCTTTCTGCGCGCGCGACAGGCTTGCGACGAGTTGCTCTGCTTCCTTGATCGTGCTCATGCTCAACTCCCTGCTTGCATTCCAACGGGCATGTTAGCAAACGCCGGCGGCACGCGCGCATGATTCGCTCGAAATCCTCGCGGCTGATGGATGCGACGGTGCTGCCCGGTTCGGTCGGGCTCCACTGAAATTTCGTGCGCGCGAGGGTGGTCACGCAGCGGCTCACATGCCAGTTGCAGTTTTTTTTATGAACCAGCCCTGCGGCAACGCAGTGGTCGGTTTCTCGTCATACCGCCCAGTCCGAGAAATAAATAAGTAGTTGTTTTTATTGAATTATTTAACCGACGCGTAACTGCTCAAACACATAATTCAATATCCCCCCGCACTGATACCACGCTATCTCCCGCCGCGTATCCATCCGGCTGCGCAACACCAGCGATTCAACCGACCCATCCGCGCGCCGAATGGTGCAAGTCACCGCCGCCCGCGGCGCCATGTCCGGCGTGATGCCCGCGATATCCACCGTCTCGCTGCCGTCGAGTTTCAGCGACTGCCACGTGACACCCGCGGGCAGTTCCAGCGGCGCCACGCCCATGCCCACCAGATTCGAGCGGTGTATGCGCTCGAAACTTTCCGCGATGATGGCGCGCACGCCAAGGGCCGCCGGCCCCTTCGCCGCCCAGTCGCGCGATGAGCCGCAGCCGTATTCCTTGCCCGCGAACATCACCACCGGCGTTTTACTTGTGGCGTAGCGCTCGGCGGCTTCGTAGAATGACAGCACTTCGCCACCTGGAAAGTGGCGCGTGTAGCCGCCTTCTTTCGGCGCGCAGATGGCGTTGCGGATGCGGATGTTGGCCAGCGCGCCGCGGATCAGCACCTCGTGGTTGGCGCGGCGCAGCAGGTAGGTGCCCCATTCCTTGAACGGAATGCCGAGCGATTCGAGATACAACGCCGCCGGCACGCCTTTGGAAATCGCGGATAGCGGCGCGATGTGATCAGTGGTGACGCTGTCGCCGAACAAGGCGAGGATGCGCGCGCCCTGAAAATCGCCGCGCGGGTTCTTGGCCAGCCACGCGTCGGTGAAAAAAGGCGGCTGCCTGATCATGTTGCTGGAAGGATCCCACTGGAAAGTTGCGCCCTCGGGCGCCCGGATCGCCTGCCACTGCGGCCCGCCTGTCTCGCAATCGCCATAGCGCTGCAGGAACTGCTCGCGCTTGAGATGCCGTTCGATCACCTGCACAACCTCGCCGTCGTCGGGCCAGATGTCCCTGAGATAGACCGGCTTGCCATCGCTGCCGGTGCCCAGCGCATCTTTGGTGATGTCAGTGAGGATGGTGCCGGCAATCGCGTACGCCACCACCAGCGGCGGCGACGCCAGATAGGCGCCCTTTACCTCGGGGTGGATGCGTCCTTCGAAATTGCGGTTGCCCGACAGCACCGAGCACAACGCGAGGTCCTTGTTCTCGATCTGCTCGCTGATCGGCGGCGGCAGCGAGCCGGAGCCGCCGGCACAGGTCATGCAGCCGTAACCGACGACCTGAAACCCCAGCGCATCGAGCGATTGCTGCAGCCCGGATTCATTCAGATAATCGCTCACCACCAGCGATCCCGGCGAGAAGGATGTCTTTACCCAGGGTTTCGGTTTCAGACCCCTGCGTTCGGCATTGCGCGCGAGCAGGCCCGCGGCCACCAGCACCAGTGGATTGGAGGTATTGGTGCAACTGGTGATGGCCGCGATCACCACATCGCCGTCGCGCACTTCACCAGCGGCTCGCGGTGTGTTCGCGGCTGCCGCCTTCACCGCAGGAAAACCCTGCACAAAACTCGTCGCCGCATACGACACATCCTGCCGCTCCTGCGGCAGGCGCGGGCCAGACACCGAAGGCTCGATCGCGGACAGATCAATCTCCAGGGTATCGCTGAACACGGCATCCGCTGCCGCCTCGCCCCACAGGCCCTGCGCCTTGGCATAGGCTTCGGCAAGCGCGATGTCCTCCACCGTGCGCCCGGTGAGCGTCAGATAGCGCAGCGTCTCCTCGTCGATCGGGAAATACGACATGGTCGCGCCGTATTCGCACGACATGTTCGACAGCGTGGCGCGTTCAGCGATGCGCAGCGCCCGCACGCCCGGGCCACGAAACTCCACCCACTTGCCGATCACGCCCTGCCGCCGCAGCCGCTGCGTCACCGTCAGCGCGAGGTCGGTGGTGGTCACGCCGGGTTTGAGTTTGCCCACGAGGCGGCAGGCCACCACGTCGGGAATCACCATCGAAATCGGCTGCCCGAGCATGGCGGAGGCCGCCTCGATGCCGCCCACGCCCCAGCCCAT
>CADECM010000039.1:40952-43928 GCA_902825845.1 uncultured beta proteobacterium | reverse complement strand
GCTGCCGGCGTACTCGGCGGTGATGGCGTGGTCGATCACGATCGCCGTGTCGCGCAGCGGATTCACCTTGCGCGGATCGGCGCCCGCGCGCGCCATCGCATCGCGCATCGCCGCCACGTCGGCCAACATCGGCACGCCCGAGGAATCGGGCAGCACCACGCGCGTGACATTGAGCGACACGCCGTGCTCCGAATGTGGATTGTCCACCCACGCCGCCAGCGCGCGAATATCGTCGGCGGTGACGGTGTCGCCGTCCTCGAAGCGCAGCAGATTCTCCAGCAGCACGCGCTGGGTGATGGGCAGGCGGCGGATGCCGGTGCCAAGTGTTTTTTCGGCGGCGGCGAGGCTGAAGATGCGATAGTCGGTGTTGCCGGCCTTCAACGTCTGCCGCGTGTTAAAGCTGTCGAGCGTGGTGATTTGCATGATGCGTTCCCGGATGCCTGCAATGAAAATTTCCGTATACTACGGTGACCCAGCACAGCCGAAGATACCATCATGGAACAATCCCGCAATCGACGCATGCTCGATCTTTTCACGCCCGGCCGCGCCACCATGATGCCCGGCGCGCACAATGCCTTGTCTGCCCGCATCATCGAAGCCGCGGGCTTTGAGACCCTGCTGTTCACCGGCGCGGGCTTTGCCAACACCTATCTTGGCATGCCCGACATGGGCTTGACCTCGCTCAAGGAAGTCGTCGACCAGGTGGCGGCGATCCGCGACGCCGTGGACATTCCGATCCTCGCCGACGGTGACACCGGCTTCGGCAACGCGCTGAACGCCCGCCGCACCGTGCGCATGATGGAGCGTGCAGGCGCCAACGCCTTGCTGATCGAGGATCAGGTGTATCCCAAGCGCTGCGGCCATTTCGAAAACAAGGGTGTCATTCCCAAGGCGGAAATGGTGCAAAAGCTCAAGGCCTGCGTGGATGCGCGGCAAAGCGGCATGCTGATCCTCGCCCGCACCGATTCGCGCGCAGTGGAAGGCATCGACGCCGCGCTCGAGCGCGCCAACGCCTACCGCGAAGCGGGTGCCGATCTATTATTTGTCGAAGCACCCACCTCGCTCGAAGAACTTGCGCGCATCCCGAAAGACGTGCCCGGCCGTCATCTATGCAACATGGTCTACGGTGGCAAAACGCCGATTCCGTCGCAAAAGGCGCTGGGCGACATGGGCTACGGCGCGATCTGCTATGCCAACGCCGCGCTGCAGGCGTCGATGCTGGCGATGAGCACCGTGATGAAGCACCTGAAGCAGACTGGCTCACTCGAAGGCATGGAAAACGCCGTGGTGTCGTTCGGCGAGCGGCAGAAGTTTGTGGATTACGCGCGCTTCGTGGCGTTGGAGCAGAAATACAAGGGGGCTTGATCCAAGGGCTACTGGTCACCCGTATAAACATACGCCCACAACGCCTCGATCTCTTCGGGTTTGAGCAGGCCTGCCCACGGCGGCATGCTGTTCTTGCCTTTGCTCACGGAGCGCACAAAGCGTTCCTTTTCGTCCTTGGGAAACGTAGGCAGGTCAAATGCGCCTTCCGGATTCTTCATGCGCGCGCCGTGACACGGCGCACAATGGCGCGCGTAGGTATCCGCGCCGAACTTGTACTGTTCGGGTGGGAAGTTTTGTGCGTGCGCCGCGGCGTGCCACAACACAGCGCTCACCACTACGCCACCTGTTATGATAATTTTCTTCATAAAATCATATACTTATGATAATTACACTGCACACAAAAAAATCCCACCGGCGCCAACCAGTGGGATTTAATGTGACCAAACACCGAACCGCTTAATCCATCAATGCAAAGGTCCACACCGTGCCGCCGGGCAATACCTTGCCCGCGGTTTCGCGGCGCGCCGATGTGCCGCCACCCAGTCCCGACAGGACCGACACGTACTGCTTGCCCTTGTGGGTATAGGTAATCGGCTGCGAATTGACGCCGGAGGGGGTTTTGAATTTCCACAGGATCTTGCCCGACGATTCATCCATCGCCATGAACTCGCCGGTCGGCACACCGCCAAAAACGATGCCACCCGCAGTCACCAATGTACCCGACCAGCTGGGGACTTCAACCAGCGGCGTGCGCCACTCCGACTTGCCGGTCATCGGATTCACCGCGCCAAAGTAGCCCCACGGCGCGCTCTTGTCGCGTTCCTTGGTGGTGAAAGTCACCCCGACGTAGCGCTCGCCCGGCTTGTAGACCGGCATGTCCTTGTTCAACTGGTAGATTGCCGTTTCCTCGAGCATCGACAGGTAGAGCTTGCCGGAGTTGGGGTTGAACGACATCGGGAACCAGTTTTTGCCGCCGGTCCAGCGCGGCTGAAGCTCGACCTTCTCACCCGCGCGCAGGCGTTTGGCAACATCCGTTTCCACCGGGCGGCCCGTCTTAAGGTCTACACCTGTCGACCAGTTGGTTTTCACATACGGGTTACCGGCCAGCACCTGACCCGTCGCACGGTCCAGAACATACAGCAGGCCGTTGCGGTCGGCGTGCATCAGCACCTTGCGCTTCTGACCGTTGACGGTAATCTCGCCCAGCACGTTTTCATTGTTGCCGTCGAAGTCGTAGGTTTCTGCCGGGGTCCACTGATAGTGCCAGGCGATTTCACCGGTCTTCGGGCGGATCGCGATCACCGACGCCACCCACAGATTGTCGCCGGGACGCGCTTTCCAGGTCCACGGGCCGCCGTTGCTGGTACCCCAGTACGACAAGTCGAGTTCCGGATCGTACGATCCGGTGATCCAGGTTGAAGCGCCGCCGCGCTTGTAGGAATCATCCTGCGGCCAGGTTGCGTACGCCTTTTCCTTCGGGTCAGGCGTTGTGTGGCGGCGCCACACTTCCTTGCCGGTCTGCGCATCGAGGCCCACCACAAAACCACGCACACCGAACTCGCCGCCGGTCATGCCGCTCATCACGATCCCGTTCACCACGCTCGGTGCGCTGGTGATCGAGTAGCCTTCCTTCCACTCCGCAATTTTGGA
>CADECM010000039.1:21501-40942 GCA_902825845.1 uncultured beta proteobacterium | reverse complement strand
CACGTTCTTGCCGGTCTTGGCGTCTATGGCATGAATATGTGCATCCAGCGCGGCCGTATACACCTTGCCATCGAACACCGCGACACCCCTGTTGTTCAGGCCGCAGCACACCACGCGCGCAACTTCGGGCGCCCATTCTATCGGGTAGTTCCAGAGTTGGCGGCCGGTGCCCACATCGATGGCCACCACCTGCTTGACATTCGCGGAGTACAGCACGCCGTTATGCACCAGCGGCTGGCCCTGCTCACCGGTATCCGATCCTGTGGAGGCAGACCACACCGGTACCAGGCGCTTGATGGTGTTCTTGTTGATCTGGTCCAGCTTGCTGAAGCGCTGCTGGTGATAACCCATGCCGTACGTCAGCACGTTATCGGTGCTGCCGCCATTGCCATCGCGGTTTAGCTCTTGCTGCGTTTGCGCCTGTGCTGCAGTGCCGCACAGAAGCAGCAGCGCGGCTCCAAATAGTGATCTGTTCATGCGAGCACCCCTTTATAATGTGAAAATAATGCAGCGCGAGTATCCGGCGCAGCGCGGGCGATGTCAATTGGAGAAGGAGGCCGGGAGACCCCGACCGTTTCCCGCGCGCGAGGCGTAATCTGGCGTGTCCACATTGACAGTTGTGCAGTGTCCATTTCACCGCGGTTGTGCCGAAGCAGGCCTATTGACTAGAATCGGGCATCCCCTGATCCCCCCAAAGGAATGCCCATGGCCCAGCTCATTCTGACCGGTGACGTCAACCTGATGAACGTCACCGACCCGACCGTGCCGTTTCGCAAAGTCATCGACGAGTTCAAGGCCGCCGACGTGCGCTTCAGCAACATGGAGTGCTGTCTGTATGCACCGCCCAACGGGCAGGTTTGGGACAACGAGGGTTTCATGGCCGCGCCGGGGCCGGCGGGCGAATCGCTCAAATATGCTGGCATCGATGCCGTGGGCATCGCCAACAACGTCAACTACGGCGAAGCGGCGATCAACGCCTCGGTCGCGCGGCTCGATGAAATCGGTGTCAAGCATACCGGCGCCGGGGCCAACAAGCCTGCAGCCTACGCGCCGGTGATCATCGAGAAAAACGGCGTGCGCTACGGCTTCCTGCAGCGCACCTCGGTCTACTGGCCGACCAATCATGAAGCCACCGCGCACACGGCAGGCGTGGCCACACTGCGCGGGCATACCGCGTACCAATTGCCGATGCACAAGACGCGCCCGGAAGTGCCGCCCGCGAATCGTCCCGGCATTCCACCGGTAATCCTCACCTGGCCCGATGCCCAGCACCTGCAGCTGTTTCAGGACGACCTCGCCGCGCTGCGCAAGCAGGTGGATATTCTCGTTGCCTCCTGCCACTGGGGCCTGCGCAAGGACGTGCTCGACTACATGCCGATGATCGCGCATGCCGCCATCGACGCCGGCGCAGACGCCGTGATGGGCCACGGCCCGCATTATTCGCTGCCGGCTGAAATGTACAAGGGCAAACCGGTGTTTTACGGCCTCGGCAGCTTTTCATTCCATACCGGCCATGGCGGCATCGCGCACGGTGACTGGCTGGGCATGGTGGCGCGCCTCACCATCGACAACAAGAAAATCTCCAAAGTGGCGATCAAGTTCGTGCGCCACAACAGCCTCAACGAAACCTACTTCTGCGATCCAGCCAACGAAGGCGCGGAACTGGGTGAACTTAACGGGCGTTGTGCGAAGTTCGGGAGCAAGCTGGTGGCGAAGGGAATGGAATTGGAAATCGCTGCTGCATAAACATTCCGTGCAGGTGCATAACCCCCAGATTCGATAGTTGCGGCGCTATGGCGCAGCGGGAGGGGGCACTGTTTTCAGCGGCACCGGCTTCACGCGTCCCGCGAGAGTTTCGGCGGGCTCGATGATGAGCCGGTCGATGCCATCGATCAGCTCCGACGGATTGGCATAGCGCCGCACCGGCAGCACCCACGGAAAGCGCAGCAGGTGCTCCACCATCGAGTACTGCGACTCATCGCCGTGAATCAGTAATTGGAACGGCACCGACGGCAGCAACGGCACCAGTGCCATCAGTTCGTGCGGCACGCTCTTGGGACTGCTCAGGTCGGCGATGATGAAGCGCGCCATGTGCGCCAGCAGCCGCACCGTCTCTGTCAAGTCGCGACTCGCGGGCTTTTCAAAATCGAACAACACCGGCACGTACCCGCGTTTGCGCAGCGATTCACGAATTGCATCGAGTACCTGTCTACGCTCGGGTGTAAAACGGCCGAGGATCAGCACGGTTCTCGATGTGATGGTGTCAATTACCGACTGCAGACGCTGCTGCGACATCAACAAATAGATGAACTGTGCGACCTCCACGTCGTCGACAGTGATAGTAGCCTGCGCATCGGTGGGCGTAATTGTCAGTTCGAGTTGCTCGCAGCCCTCGAGTCGCAGATCCCAGGCGGCGATGCCGTAGACCCGGCTGTGCGAGAGGAAGGCGCAATCGAGTACGGTCCGAACCATGATCGCCTGTTCGAGATTGGCTTTGCGCAACGATGCGCGGCTCAAATCGGCATAGCTTAACGTCGCGCGCATCAGGTTCGCCCCGGTGAGGTCGACATCCGCGAGCTGAGCCAATGAGAGGTCCGCTTCCTTCAATGTCGCGTCCGCGAGCTTCGCGCGTGACATCCGCGCCTGACTCAAGTCGGCCTGCATCAGGCCGGCGCCGGTGAGGTCGGCATCTTCGAAGTAGGTATAGCCGGGAGCGCTGTCCTGAAACTCGGAGGTGCGACACCCGTCGAGCCGTGCCTTGCGCATCACCGCATGCCGGAACGAGCTGGTAGTCAGATTGGCACCATTGAGCCAGGTCTCCTCGAACTTTGCCCGCTCGAAGTTACTAAACCGCAGGTCCGCGTTGATCGCCCACGCGCGGGAGAAATCGGCGCCGCCAGCATGCGCCCAGCAAATCTTCACGCCGGACATCTGCGCCCCGGCGAAGTTGGCGTTGGCGAGACGTGTCTGGCTCAAATCGGCGTCGGCCAGTTCGGCCTTGTGAAGGTCAATTCCGGTGAGGTCCATGCCGCGCAACGACACGCCCTTCAGCCAGATCGACTCCGAGGGATTATCGGCACGCCAGCGATTCCAGACCGCTACGCCCTGCCTCAGTATCGGGAGGAGTTGATCATCGAGCATGCAGCGACAGTGCCACGAAAGGGACGCCCGGTGAACAGCCAGCGCACCGAACATGACAGCCTCGGCGACAACGCAGAAATTTCACACTACCGATTTGCATAACTGGCACTGTATCCGCCCTCGCACAAGCGGTCAAATTCCAACCCTGTCCGTCGGCAAGTTAAGGGCGCAGTTGGCAAAGCGCATTGCATCGTATCTCGCCTCTACAATTCACATGTGACGCAAAGCCCCTCACGTACTGTGCCAAAGCTGGCCGCGTAGGGATCGAAAAAACACACGGAACTCAGTAATCGCCGCGCGAAGCTGGTGGCGATGACGAAGAATTTGGAGACCTTGGTGGCGTGATTTCCGTCCGAGGTTTGTTGTAGAGCCCTGTCCCTTCCCGTCTATAGCCATCCGTAAGCGTGTAAAGAAACGCCACGATATCGTCAATTTCCTCGTCGTTAAGTTGCGGTCGCTGCTTGGGCCGGCGCTGATAGGGCGGCGTGTCAACGTCGACATTGGCGCGATACTGCGCCGGCAGGTCGTTGAATTTCCTGCCTTCGGGAAACCACCGCGACGGATCGGTATCGCGCGTGGCGTAGAACGCCACCGCGTCGCGCAGATGGTCGAACAGGCCGTTGTGCATGTAGGGCGCGGTGATGGTGATATTGCGCAGCGTCGGCGTCTTGAACAGGCCGCAGGTTGCGGGGTCTGTCACGGCCGGATTGGCCGCCGGCGTCCCCGGTTTGACGCCCGCCACCGGCACGCGCTCGCACAGGCCCAGATCGACAAATGCCGGATCGGCATTCTTCGGAATGCGCGGGCTGCGCGGCAGCCCCAGCGCGCGATAGCTGAAATCGGTAAACAGGGACTTTTGCGGGTCGCGTGACGCGGTATCGACGGTGTGGCACTGCGCGCAGTTGCCTTTTTGCCGTATGGTAAAAAGACTCAGGCCGCGCTGTTCCTGTTCGGTGAATGTCGCCTCGCCGCGCATCACGTAATCGAATTTCGAGGTAAACGGCTGAAACACGCGCGTGCGTTCGAAGGCGGCGATCGAAGCCCCCACCGCATCGAGTGCTGCTTCAGGATCGGCAAAAATGGCGTCACCCCATTCCTTGCGGAATTCGCCGGCGTAAGCGGCCTTCGCTACCTTCGCGATCAGCAACTTGATCTCGCTGTTGTTCATTTCCACGGGGTTGAACAGTGGCTGCTTTGCCTGCTCTTCCAGCGTATCTGCGCGGCCGTCCCAAAAATGGCCGCCCACCGGCACGCGTTTGCCGTCGCTTTCGATGCCGCCATTCCGGCTGAAGCGCGGCGTGGTGGCGAGATACATGATCGTAGGCGCATCGCGCGTACCGAACTGATCGGTGCGGCTGCCCAGCGCCACCCCGATCATCGTATTGTTGTTGCCGGTAAACGCGCGCCGCGGATCGTGACACGAGGCGCACGCCAGTCCGGCAGGTTCCGACAGGCTGGCATCAAAAAACAGGCGCAGGCCGAGCCGCTCGCGCGGCTTCAGTGTGCTGTCGTCGATGGCGGCGGCCAGCGACAGCATAAACTGCTCGGGCGACTGGTCCTGCGCGCGCGGCGATGGCGCGAGCAGAACACAGAAAAAGCCCGTGGCAACGGAAATAGCCAGTGCAGCCCTTGCAAGGCGGGGCCGGGTGCGGTGGAACAGGAAGGTCGATGCGCGCATGATGGTCAGTGCAAATTATAGCCGCACCGGGTAACCCCGCGCGCGGCGCCGCGCGACTATTTTGCCAAACCCATGACCTCAAACAACGACTTGACTTCGGCATATTCCGACTGCCACAGCTTGAGCGTATCGGCGCTGTTGCGATAGGCATTGATCATCAGATTCTGTTCCAGGTACTTGCGCCATTGGGCGTCCTGCAAGGCCTGACTGATGTTCGATTCCCAGAACGCGATCTGCGCCGGCGACATGCCCGGCGGTCCGGCCAGTCCGCGCCACAAATCATTGGCGCTGTCGATGCCCAGTTCCCGCCATGTAGGCACATTGGCAAGGTCGCCGCTCCAGCGCCGGGGCGCGCCGATGGCAAGCACCCGCAGCTTGCCGGCGCGGACCTGCGACAACACGGTGGACACCGAACCCGCCGCGGCATCGACGTGCCCGCCCATCACGGCAGTCATACCTTCGGATCCGGAATTGAACGCCACCGAACGCAGCCGCCGGATATCCACGCCGGCCGACTTCATCGCATGCGCATAGGACGAATGCGTGGCGTTGCCCACGGTGGTGCCGATCGCGACCGACAATGCAGCCGGATCCTTGCGCAATCGATCAACGAATTCGCGCGCGTCGCGGATGGGCGAATCGGCGCGCGTCACCAGCGCCACGTATTCCACGGCGATGGTGGCCAGCGGCGTGAAATCGGTGTAATTCAGCTTGCTGCGGCCGGAAATATGATTGCTGATCAGCGATTGCGCCACGATCTGCATCAGGTGACCATCGCCTTTGCGCTGCGCCATGTAGGCGAGACCGATTGCGCCGCCGCCACCCGGCTTGTTGACGACACTCGCGGGCTGTTCGAACAGTTTTCGCTCCTGAAAAATGCGCTGCAGCAGGCGGCCCTGCCGATCCTGCGGGCCGCCGGGCGAAGTGCCGATGATGATCTCGACCGGCTTTTCCGGCTTCCAGGTTTGCGCCCGCGCCAGCAACGGCGCGAATACGAGCGCACCGGCGAACACGCAACGGCCCATCATTCCAAGAAGATGCATTATCATAAAATTGTTTAAAAACAAGTATTTACATTGGTTCGAACCTCGAACACCGCATCCATCACCAGCACCGTTCCACTACGCAGCGAAGTCGCGCCCAGCACCGTGCGCACATGCTTGCCGGCATCGCCGAGCACCGCAACCAGAAAATCCGAGGCGCCATCCAGCACCTGCGGATGATCGGTGAATTCCGGCGTGGTATTGAGATACCCACAAACACGCAGGCAGCGCGTGAGTTTGGTCCAGTCGCCAAAACACGCGGCTTTTACCTGAGCCAGCACATTGATCGCCGCCAGCCGCGCCGCGGCTTTGCCGTCGGCAACGGATCGTTCCGCGCCGAGCCGGCCGAGGTACTGATGTTTGCCTTCGACCACCGCCGCCTGTCCCGCAATCAGCAACTGGTTGCCCGACAGAATATACGGCAGATAATTTGCCGCGGGCGATGGCGCGTCGGGCAGCACGACGCCGAGATTCGCCAGACGCTCCTCAATCGGGTGATTCATCACGCGCCCTTGCCGATGTAACAATGGTGATGCCCACAATGCTCCTGCATCAGAGCCCCCGCGCCTTCAGCTGCAACAACTCGCCGATCCGTTCAGAGGCCTTGAGGCCTGTCCCGGTCAGCACCAGCACGGTCGATTCGCCGCTTTTGATTGCGCCGCTGGCCAGCAATTGCGTCAGCCCGGCGCCTGCCGCGGCGGATGTGGGTTCCACATACAAGCCTTTGCGCGCGAGTGCGCCCAGCGCCGTCACGATCTCGTCCTCGGTCACGGCGACAATGCTGCCGCCCGATTCGCGCACGGCGCGCAGGGACTCCACCACCCGCGTCGGTTTGGCGGAGGCGATGCCCTCGGCGATCGTCGGTGTCACCGTGGTGGGTACCAGGTGCTCGGCGCCCGCCGCAAACGCGTTGTAATACGGTGCGCAATTCGCCGCCTGCACACCGAAGATGCGCGGCAGTCTGCCGATCTCGCCATTGCGCAACAATTCATCAAAGCCAATGGCACAACCCGCGACATTACTGCCGTAGCCCAGCGGCACGATCACATTGTCGGGCGCCCTGAAGCCGAGTTGTTCCCACAATTCGTACGCCAGCGTTTTGGTGCCTTCGGCAAAAAAGGGCTGCCAGTTGTGGCTGGCGTAAAAAATCTCCCGGCTCATGCGCAGCGCCGTATCCGCCACATCCTGCCGCGTGCCGCGGATGGTCACCACATCGGCGCCGCAAGCGGCAATCTGCGCGATCTTGGGATACGACGCAGTTTCCGGCACCAGTATGCGGCAACGCATGCCCGCCGCCGCGGCGTACGCAGAGAGCGATGCGCCCGCATTGCCCGACGAATCCTCCAGCACCTGATCCAGCCCGCGGCTCTTCAGATAACTCACCATCACTGTCATGCCACGATCTTTGAACGAGCCGGTGGGCATCATGAATTCGAGCTTGAAGCGCAGCGGCACGCCGTTCCAATCGCCGCGGGTGAGCGGCGTCCAGCCTTCGCCCAGGGTGACCGCGTGCGTGTCGTCGACGCGTATCGCCCTGGCGTAACGCCACACCGAACGGCGCGTGGTGTCAATGTCGCCGCGTTTCAATCCCGCGCCGGGTGTGAGGTTGAGATAGCTGCCGGAATCGGCACGCCAGCGGGCGGTGTCGATGGGGTAGTGTTTTGCAGTGGAAGGATCGATGTATTGCATAACAGGAAAAAGTGCCCCTACCTTCCTCGTCATTCTGGCGAAGGCCAGAATCCAGGTCGTAACTCGCGCCGAAGGCGCTGAATAATGATGCTACGCATTGGTTAATAATACTGGGTCCTGGCCTTCGCCAGGACGACGGTAGTGGTTGATCAACGCGCCGCGGTGGCCAGAAACTTCCGGCTCAACTCCAGCACCCGCTCCACATCCGCCATGTTGTTGTACGCATGCAGCGAAAACCGCAGCAGCCCGCGCCGTATCGAGAGCTTCACGTTGTTTTCGCCCAGATAGTTGTAGAGCCCGTTAAAGCGTTGATCGTCGCTGCCGTAGTGATTGGCGGTCATGTTACCCACGGTGACGATGCCCGCCAGATGCGGTCCTGGCTGGCCGCCGGCCACCGGCACACCCATATCGAAAAAGCCCTGCGCCAGCGCATGGGCGAGGCCGACCACGTGTTGCTCGATACGCGACGTGCCAATATCGAGTAACTGCGCCATCGACGCGTCCACTGCCGCCGTCGCCGCGAAATTGTAATTGCCCAGGTCGAAGCGCCGCGCACCCGGCGCGAGCTTGAATGACAGATCACCCAGTGCCGCCTCGTGCGCATCACCCAGGTCGACGCCAAAGCGCGCAAGATACGCCGGCTGCATCTGTTCGGCCCAGGCGCGACGCACATACAAAAAGCCCATGCCGTAGAGCCCCAGCAAACCCTTTTGGGTGGAAGAAACCAGCGCATCAATGTTCGACTGCTTCACGTCCGTGTGCAGCTTGCCCGCCGACTGCGCGGCATCCACCAGAAACAGCACGCCACGCTCGCGGCAGGCGCGGCCCAAGCTATCGACATCGGTGCGAAAACCCGGTGCAAAAGTCACGGTGGACGCCGTCACACAACGGGTGCGCGCATCGATTTTGGCGATCATGTCGTCAACGGGTATGTGATTGTCGCGCGGCTTGACCATGCGCACTTCCACGCCCAAACGCTGCAGGTTGAGCCACACATACACATTGTTCGGATGTTCGAGTTCCGGACACACCACCACGTTGTCACCAGCTTTCCACGGGATGCCGGTGGCCACCATGTTGAGGCCTTCGGAAATGTTTTTGGTGTACGTAACTTCGTCGGCATCGGCGTTGATGAGTTGCGCAAAACGTCCGCGCGTGCGTTCGATCAGCGCGAACATGCGATCCTTGTCGCCGCCATTCATCATGCGATCGTCGATTTGCGCATCCAGCGCCGCGCGCGTGGTGTTGGACAACACGCCGCGCGCCGCCACGTCCATGTAGGTCCATTTTTTGAGCGCGGGGAAGTCTTCGCGGAAAGCGGCGATGACTTCGAATTCGGTGGTGGGTTTGTTCATTGCCTAGTCTCCTGATACAACTTTTTTTATCGCTGTCGTTCCCGCCTGCGCGGGAACGACAAGCGGTACTCTACGATCCTTCCAAATAGATTCGCGAAGAATAATCCGCTGAAATCCGCCCTTCAATAACGTCTTTTTCCACAGCGCTAATCGTACGCTGTTTCGCCACACCATACCCCGCCCCGCCCGGCGTGCATATGCGCAGCACGCTGCCGCGCGGCAGCGGCACGTCGGCTGCCGCGGCGGGCAGTTTTTGTTCACCGGGCGTATCGGGATTCAGGTAAAACGCCCCGCACGCACCGGATGCACCGCCCGCCATGCCCTTGGACGCCACATGCTGCCGCTCTGACGACAGACTCACCACGATGTCGTCGGCCAGCACGCGGTAATCGCGAATCACCCCCGCGCCGCCGCGATACTGGCCCGGCCCCGAGGATTCATCCCACAGCGCATAGCGCTCGACGCGGAACGGATAGGCATGCTCCAGCGCCTCGCTCGGCAGGTTGGATGATCCCGACGCGTGCACGCGCACGCCATCAACGCCGTCGCGTTGCGCGCGCGCGCCCATGCCGCCGGCCACGGTTTCGTAATCGACAAAATACACGCCGGTGCGCGGATCGGTGCCCGACAGCACGAACAAATGATGCGGCCCGCTGCCCGCCAGCGCCTTGCCGGGCATCGCCTGCGACAGTGCGGCGGCGATCACATCGCCCAGCACACTGGCGGAAATGGAACGGCAGCCGATCGCCGCCGGCGGCACCGGCCCCACCACGCAGCCCGGCGGCGCCTGGATGCGCAGCGTGCGGTAGTAGCCAGCATTGGCCGGCACTTCGGGATCGAGCATGGCTTTGGCGACGGTATAGACGGTCGCCAGCAGTGCGCGGTAGGGTATGTTGCGCGCGCTGTCGAGCTGCCTGCCCGAGCCGGTGAAGTCAAAATCCATACGGCCGCGGCCTATGGTGAGCGCGAGCTTGATGGCGCAGGTTTCGCCTTCGGCGTTACCGTCGAGAAAATCCTCGGCCTCGTAGCGCCCCGGCGGCAGTTTGTTGATCGCGGCACGGAAGCGCTTTTCGGTGAAATCGAGATACCCGGCAATCGCCGCCTGCGTTCCCTTCACCCCATGGCGCTCAAACAACTGCAGCACACTGCGCGCGCCCACGGTGTTGGCGGCAAACTGTGCGTTGAGATCACCCACGCGCTCCGCCGGCGTGCGCGAGTTGAGCAAAATGATATCGACCACGTCGCGATTGACCACCCCTTTGCGCATGATGCGCACCGGCGGAATGCGGATGCCTTCCTGATAAATCGATTTGCACACCGCCGCTTCCGAGCCCGGCACCATGCCGCCGACGTCGGCGTGATGTGCAATATTGGCGACGTACGCGACGATTTTTTTGCCTGCAAACACGGGGGCGATGACGTTGATATCCGGCAGGTGGGTGCCGCCGCCGTTATACGGATCGTTGGCGACGAACATGTCGCCCGGCCGAATGTCACTGACCGGAAAGCGCCTGAGAATCTCATCCACCGCGCCGACCATCGAGCCCAGATGGATCGGCACGCGCTGTGCCAGCGCGATCACTTCGCCCGCCGTGTTGAATATCGCCGTCGAGCAATCCGCGCGTTCCTTGATGTTGGGCGAAAACGCGGTGCGCATCAGGGTCGCGCCCATTTCCTCGGCCGTGGCCAGCAGGAAGCGCGCAATGACCTCGGATTTGATGGGATCGATTTTGGGTTTCATTTCACGTCTTTCCGTACAGTACTGAGCGTGATGTGCAAATACCCCAGTGCGTCGTTTTGAACGATCGCTTTGGGTGGCACCACCGTCGTCGCATCCATCTGTTCGATAATTGCCGGCCCCGTTGAACGCCAGCCCGCGCGCAAATGATCACGCTGATACACCGGCGTCTGCACAAATCCGCGATCCGCAAACCACACGCGCCGATTCTCTGTAACTATTTGTTTTTTAACAACTTTTTTTAACGCCTTCGCGGCGGGTGGCGCCTTGCGCGCGGCTGTTACCAGCAGCCGCAGATTGACGATCTCCACCGGCTGCGCGGGCATGTCGTAGCCGTAGAATGCCTTGTGGCGTTTGTGGAAGGCCGCCCTCAGGCGTGCAAGTCCAATCGCAGAAAGGCGCTCCTGCGCCAGCGGCATGATGAGTTCGAAGTTCTGCCCGAAGTAGCGCAAATCGGCCGACCATTGAAAGCGGGCCTTGCGCTCACCTTCGCCGCGCAGCCACGCCGTGCCACGCCGCCTGAGTTCGGCGAAGCCCGCATTGAACGCCCTGACGTTGACGCTTTCCGCGCGCAACAACCGCGTCAGGCTGAAATCGCCGCGCACATCCGCGTGAAGCAACCCGATTGCCGACAACAGTCCCGGTCGCGGTGGCACCAACACTTTGCTCATGCCCATGTTGCGCGCCACATCCGCCGCGTGCAGCGGGCCCGCGCCGCCGAACGCCACCAGCGTGAAATTGCGCGGATCTTCGCCCTGCTCGACTGAAATGACGCGCACCGCACCCATCATATTGACGTTGATGATTTCCAGTACGCCGGCTGCGGCCTTGACCGCATCAACACGCAACGACTTTGCCAGATCGTCAATTGCGGCATGCGCCTTGTCGGGATGCATGGCCATGCGCCCGCCCAGCAGCGACTGGGCACTGAGCCGCCCGAGCGTGACGTTGGCGTCCGTCACCGTGGCGAGGGTGCCGCCGCGTCCGTACGCCGCCGGCCCCGGAAACGCACCCGCGCTTTGCGGCCCCACCTTGAGCAGGCCACCGGCATCGATCCACGCGATCGAGCCGCCGCCCGCGCCGATGGTGTGGATGTCCAGCGTGCGCGTGCGCACCGGAAAGCCGCCCATCTGGCGCTCGCTTTTTTTCGCGGGATCACCGTCGCGGATCAAACACACGTCGGTCGAGGTGCCGCCCATGTCGAAGGTAATCAGGTTGGGCGCTTTGAGTTGACGACTCAGCCCCACCGCGCCGATCACCCCGCCCGCCGGCCCCGAAAAGAACGTATTCACCGGCATTTTGCGTACCGCGCCCGGCGACACCGCGCCGCCGTTGGACTGCATCACGCGCGGCGTGTGCGCAATGCCGAGTTGCGCCACGCCCTTCTCGAACTGCGACAACGCGCGATCCATGATCGGCATCAGACTCGCGTTCACGGCCGCAGTGGAGAAGCGCTCGAATTCGCGGAATTCGCCCAGCACCTCGCCCGACGTACACAAATAGATCTCCGGCCACAGCGCTTGCACCAACGCACGCGCGCGCGCTTCGTGATCGGCATTGGCGTAGGCATGCATAAAACAAATCGCCACCGCTTCGACGTTCTTGGCCTTGAGTATGTCAACCGCGCGGCGCACGTCGTCTTCCACCAGCGGTGTCACCACTGAACCGTCGTGCGCCACGCGCTCGCGCACCTCCAGCCGGCAATCGCGCGCGGCCGGCGGCATGGGCTTGGGAATATCCAGATTGAAGTAGTGCGGACGACGCTGCCGCGCAAGCTCCAGCACATCGCGAAAACCGGCGGTGGTCAGGAGTCCGGTGCGCGCCCATTTGCCTTCGAGCACGGCATTGGTGGCCAGCGTGGTGCCCAGCACCAGGAACGCCACGTCGTGGCGTGCAATCGCGTTTTGATCAAGCAATTCGACGATGCCATCGAGAATGCCGCGCGCGGGGTCGCCGGTGATGGTCGGCACCTTGTGATAATAATGGCGTCCGTTGCCGAGATCGACCGCCACCAGATCAGTGAACGTGCCGCCGGTATCTATGCCTACGAAAATTTTGCTCACGGTTTGTCCTGACAGCGCCGGATACCAGGGAGCGCGACACGCCAATCCCGTCATTTCGGCTCGCGCTTCCCTGGCCGCAATGACGGAAGAAATTGCCCCCTTACCCCTTACCCTCACCCGCTGCGGCCTGAATTTTTTGATGCGGAAGAATAACACGCACCCCGCGAACACGAACATGCGGCGGCGTTTATGATAGCGTTCACTGTCAACCCCGCCGGAGCACCCCCATGAACAGTCCCAATATCAAGGCACTTTTCTCCGCCAAAACGCTTCCCCTACCCGACGGCTACAGTCGCGCGCTGTGCAACACGCTTGCGGGGTTTGGCTACGACATGCTGCCCGCACCGGTGCTGCGCACGGTGAAGGCGCTGATTCTCGATACGCTGGGCGTGATCGGCGGCGCGGCCAACGCGCCGGGCATACCCGAATTGAATGCACGTCTCACGCGCTGGGAAAAGACCGGCAGCGCCACCGGCTTGATCGGCAAGCGCCGCTATTCCCCGCCCACGGCGGCGATGGCCAACGGCGCGGCCGCGCACGCACTGGATTTCGACGACCAGCATGACCCGGCGCGCGTGCACACCAGTGCCGTGGTACTGCCGGCGCTGCTCGCCACAGCGGAGGACTTGTCCGCCGAAGGCAGGCCGGTCAGCGGCAGGGACTTCATTCTTGCCTACGCCATCGGGGCGGAACTCGATGCCCGCTTCGGCCTCGCCTGCCACAACAGCCTCGGCAAGGGCTGGCATCCGACCATGTTGTTCGGTGTGGTGTCGGCGGCGATGGCCGCCGCGAAGATGATGGGTCTCGACAGCGCCGGCATCGCCAACGCGCTCGGCATGGCGTTTCATCAGGCCTGCGGCTCGGCGCAGAGCATGCGCGACGGCGCGTTGTCCAAGCGCCTCGGACCGGGCTTTGCCGCGCGCAATGCGGTGACAGGCGCGTTTCTCGCCGCGGACGGACTCAGCAGCACGCGCGCCACGCTCGAAGGCAACGCCGGCCTGTTTGCGCTGTATGAGCGCGATGAGGTCAAACCCGAATTGCTCACCGCCGGCCTGGGCAACGACTGGCGCGTGGCGGAGTACAGCTTCAAACCGTACCCGTGCTGCCGCTGCAATCACACGCCGATCGGCATCGGCATCGAACTGCACCAGCGAGGCATCAAACCGGCGGACGTTGCCACGATCGAAATCGGCATGGGCAATGTCAACTGGATCACCGTCGGCGCGCCGTATGAACCCGCCCGCAATGACGTGGTGCACGCGCAGTTCAACACCGCGTACAGCTTTGCGCGCGCATTCGCCGACGGCAAAGTGGATTTGCGCAGCTATCAAAAACCGGCGATCACCGAGGCGCGCATTACCGGCATCTCGGACATTACCAAAGTCGTTGACGACCCGGCGATCAACGCCACCGCCATTGAACCCGCACGCGTAACGCTCACGCTGACGAACGGCAAAGTGGTTGCGTTAAAGCGCGACACCATCAAGGGCAGCCCGCAGGATCCGATGGATGACGCCGAAATGCGCGCCAAGGTGCGCGGGTGTCTGGAATTCGGGTTGGGGGCCAAGCCTGATGCGGTGGACCGGCTGGTCGACGCTATTTCCGTATTGGAGCAGGCGAAGGATGCGGCAAAATCAATACGGGACGCGTTTCCAGGGCCGTAACCGGATGGCGCAGCAGAATTGCGCCCTGCACGGGCTACGCAGGCTACGCGAGCTTCAACTTTAGCCAATCGGTGATCATGGTAGCGATCTCCTCATCCTTCACTTCTGCGCTGCGCCCCATGTGTCCGCCCATGGGATAGATGCGCGCTTCCTTGGGGCTGCCGTGCTCCATTAACAGATAAATATCCTCGACCGGCGCCTGATCGTCGAGTTTGCCGTTGACGCCGAGGATGGGCGCGGACGGTTGATTGAGCAGGCCCTGCCGCAACAGCGACAAAGCCGGCGCCTTGGCCAGAAATTCTTCCAGCGACGCCACGCCCATGGCCTTGCTGCGCGCCTGAAACAGACCAATCGGCCCGAAAATTGCCGCCGAGGCGCGTTCGGTGAGCGCGGGACGCAGCCAGTTTTCCTGAAAGCCATGGTGCACGTTGCTGCCGTGGAACACTGCGCCTTTCAGGCGCCTGGCCTCCACGTAAGCAAGCTTGGCCGCCCAGTAGCCACCATAACTGCCGCCCCACACGCCGAGGCGCGTGGCATCGATGTCCTTGCGTGTCAGCAGGTAGTCGATCAATACGGAAAACGTTCCCGTCGCATCCGCATCGGTGAACTTGACCGGGCTTTCGCCGGTGCCCGGCATGTCGATCGCAAACCCTGCCATGCCGGCGCGATGAAAGCGTGCATGGGCGCGCTGCCGGTCTTCCTTCCAGCCGTCGACACCGCCCCAGTGCATCACCACCGGCGGTCTGTCGATGCCTTGGGGCACCTGCAGGTATCCGGTGAGCTTCCTGTCGCCGAAGGGCACCTCGACAATTTCCATGGGCGTATCGAAGTAGCGCGCCGCCTTGCGAAACACGCGCACTGAATCGCGGTACGCCTGTTCCTGCCCCGGCGAGCCCGCGCACGGATAGCGCCCAACGCGAAAGTTGTGAAATGCCAGTTCGTATAACGCGCGAATCGCGGCCGGATCGCCGCCGGATTTTTCCAGCGCGCCGCCCTCGGCTTCGTATTGCGCGCCGAACGTCGACCACAGACCCGCCCACTCGTCGCGAGAGAGACTGGTGAGCGCGTTCTTGACCTGCTCGGCATCCGCGGGACGTATGCCGTCGAGTGGATTGAGATGGCCCGCGCGGCGGGTGATTTCGGCTTTTACGTCGGCGAGCGGACGCTCGCGAAACACCACCTCTGCACTTTCGCTCATGGTTCTTCTCCACGGTTTTCGTGATCGGCACGCAGACGCATTGTGCACGAAGGGTCATGCGCCTGCCGGCCGTGCAGCGGGCCCCGTGGCGCCGATAGCCCCTCGCCTGAAAGCAAAAATCGGCATGACGTATTGAAATTCAATACTTTTACGCATGAATATGCGACAAGAGAACAACTTATTGATACTTCAACGCCGATTCGCCACACTGCGCCGCGTATCAACTAACCGACGCAAAGGCACACACCATGACTACGTTAAAGCGAGTAACAACGAATGCAGGATGGCTCGCCGCCATGACCGGTGGCATCGCGGCACTGGCGCTGATTCCGCAACCCGCGCCGAAGCTGTTGACCAGCGCCGCGCTGTTCGCAGTGGCGGCCGGGCGGGCGCTGCGCCGGTATCTGTTTGCCGCACCCGTGCGGGCGGAACTGGGCGATTACCCGTTTGACGCGCGCCGCGACAATCCGTGGGAGCGCGACAAAGGGCCATCGGGGCTGTAACCACAGCGCCGATCACGAAAAGCCAACATGTTGACCACCCTGTTTGCGGTGTTTGCCGCGTGCTTCATACTCGAACGCATGGTTCCCGGCTGGCCGTTGCCCGCCGTTCGCACGTGGCCGACACGCGTGTTGCTGATCAACGGCGTGCAGCTGGGCGTGGTATTGCTTGCCGGGATCACCTGGGAACGCTGGCTGTCATCGGCATCCCTGTTCCATCTATCCGCCCACCTTGGCCCGGTCGCCGGCGGGCTTGGCGCCTACTTTATCGCGACCTTTGTTTTTTACTGGTGGCATCGCTGGCGCCACGAACACGACTGGCTGTGGCGCGGCTTTCACCAGATTCATCACAGCGCGCAGCGGCTTGAAGTGATCACGTCGTTTTACAAACACCCGGGCGAGATGATCGCCAACTCGATCATTGGCAGCCTGCTGGTCTACGCCACGCTGGGTCTTTCGCCGGAAGCGGGTGCGGTATACACGCTATGCACGGCGCTGGGCGAATTTTTCTATCACACCAACGTCAAAACACCGCGCTGGGTCGGCTATGTATTTCAGCGTCCGGAAATGCATCGCATTCACCACCAGTACGGCCGTCATAAGAATAATTATGGGGATATCACGTGGTGGGACATGCTGTTCGGCACCTATGAAAACCCGCGGCACTGGGTGCATACCTGCGGCTTCGATGGTGACAAAGAGCAGCGCCTGCTGCACATGCTGGCCTGCCGGGACGTGAACGACACGGCCTGATCCCGCTGCCGCCCGCTACACCGGCGATGCGGATGATCCGGTCTCCCGCGCCTGCTTGCGCGCGTACATGTCTTCATCCGCGCGTTTCAACAGGGTTTCCATGTCGTTGCCCTCTTCAGGGCACAGCGCCATGCCGATGGCAGCGCCCGCGGCAAAGGTTGCCAGATCGGGCGCAACGTCCTTCAGTGCCTGCAATGGCGACGCCAGTACGCTTTCGAGTTTTTCACGCACCCCGGCTGCGTCGCTGCGATTGGCGACATTGTCGATCAACACAATAAACTCATCCCCGCCAAATCGGGCCGCCAGGTCCGCTTCGCGCACGCTGGCCGCGAGCTTGTGTCCGATTTCGATCAACACATGATCGCCCACGTCATGCCCGAAGCGGTCGTTGATCACCTTGAATTTGTTCAGGTCCACGAACAGCACGGCGAACGGACGGCTGTCGCTCTGCCGCCGTTGCCGAAGGATGCGGTCTTCGATGCGGCGCACAATGGCTTCGCGATTCGCTATACCCGTCAGGCGATCGGTAAGCAAACGGTGTTGCATGCTGGAGAACGATCGCGCCAGTTCGCCAATTTCATCGGCGCGGTTCACCGGTATCGTGCTGTCGATTATGCCGTCCCCCATATTGCTCGCCGCACTGGCCAGACGTCCCAGGTCCCTCGCGATCACATTGAGCACGGCGAGACCAACGGCGGCGATCAACAGGCACGCGAGCAGCGCCATGCCGGCCGTGCGGTGCACGTTGTCGGTGACTTTTTGCATGAAATCGCTGCGTGGGACCGCGACCGCGACAGTCCAGTCCAGGCCGGCTTTGTCGCGCAGCCGGGCATAGCCGGCCTGCATCACGGCGCTGCCCGGGCCCTCGAACGAGGTGGTGCGCGACGCCGCCGACGTGTCACCCGCATCGGTCAATGATTTGACCGCCTTGTAGGTGGCTGCAATCAAGGGATCATCGCTGGCCGCGGCATTCAGCCGCGTATTGTCATTGCTGGGCCCTTTGCGCAGGTGCGGGCCACGCGAGGTGGCGATCAGATTGCCATCCGGTTCAACAATGAAGGCGAGGCCGTTGGGACTGAGATTGATCCGCCGGAGAAACTCATTCAAGTGCTGCAGCGACAAATCGGTGGCCACCACGCCTTCGAATTCGCCCGCCGCGTTGTTGACACGCCGGGCGCGCGTGCCGACGAGCTGCAAGGTCTTGAAGTCGATATAGATAGCGGTCCAGGTCTGGGTATCGGCGCCCTGCCCTGCCTTGTACCAGGGCCGCTCACGCGGGTCGAATAGCCGTTCTTCGTCTACAGGGTCCCCCAGTTCGCCGCGTATGCCGGTAAACCGGTAGATCGTGCGCGGCTTGCCGGCGTCCGTACGCACGCGCAATTCAGCTTCGCTCTCTGAAAACCGCCACAGGCCCACGAACTGGCCCAGACGGTTGCCGTAGTACGCATAGTTGTTCGGGTCTCGGTGAACCGACGTGGCGAGCCATAGACGGGTGCGCAACGTGTCCAGTTCGTCGGTCAGCGAGGCCGGCGCCGGCACATCCGCGGGAAAGGCCGTTTCCAACACGGCCTCCGAACCCGAGATATGTTTATCAACGGCCTGCGCGATGCGGTTGACCGTCTCCTTCAGCACGTGATCCGCCAGCGTGTCCACGGCATCGCGGCCCGCATTGTAGGACAACAACCCGATCACCGCCGCAGCCAGCACCACCAGCACCACGTAGGGTACTGTGAGCATTTGCCGCAGCGACAACCTGGAAATGAGATTCACGGCGGAATTAATCCGGCTTCATACCGATTTTGCGCGCCACGTTACCCCAAAGATTCATTTCCGCTTTGACAAAACGCGTGAACGTGGCCGCATCGCTGCCCACCGGAATTGCGCCCTGCGCGGAAAGTTTTGGCGCCACATCGGGCAGTTTGACGATGCGCGCAATTTCGCCCGACAGTTTGTCGAGCACCGCTTTCGGCACCTGCGCCGGGGCAAACACGCCATACCATTCGGCGGTATCGAAATTCGGTACACCGGATTCGCTGAAGGTCGGCGTATCCGGCAAGCCGGGCGAGCGCCGGGCAGCAGTGGTCGCGATGGCCTTCAGGCGTCCGGATTTGATGTGCGGCAGCACGCCCGGCGGGCCACTGATCAGAAACTGAATCTGCCCGCCGATCAGGTCGGCAATCGCCGGCGCACCGCCCTTGTACGGAACGTGCTGGATGTTGATGCCGGCGTTCAGCTTCAGCAATTCCATCGACAGGTGGCCCGAGGTCAGCTGCCCCGGCGAGCCGTAGTTCAGAGAACCGGGTTTGGCTTTCGCGAGCGCAATGACTTCCTTCAGGTTCCGCGCCGGCACGCCGGGGTTCATGGTCATCACGCCGGGCACCGCGACCATCTGGCTCACCGCCTGCAGGTCGCGCTCGGTGTTGTAGGGCAGATTCTTCAGCACGTACGGGTTAACCGCCGTGGGCGTCAGCAACGTGGCGATGGTGTAGCCGTCGGGCGGCGCTTTCGCCACCAGATCGGTGGCGATGGTCATCACGCCGCCGGGCCGGTTATCGACGACCACCTGCTGGCCGAATGCCTCGCTCATTTTTTGCGCGACGATGCGGGTGACGATATCGG
>CADECM010000039.1:12363-21491 GCA_902825845.1 uncultured beta proteobacterium | reverse complement strand
GCACCTCATGTCCACGGCACGAGAAACAGTATCGGGTGTGCTCGAAAGGTTTGGGCGGCGCCTGCAGCAAATGCCTGAAACGTATCAGCAACAAACAGCAAGTATATGATTTTAAACAATTTTTTAACCATCCCTGATGTATGTAGCGGCAGTCTAACAAGTGCCGGTTCGCGCTACAACAAGGGATGGCGGCAAAGGCGCCCGGAAACACACGGTAATCGGGCCGCCCGGCCATGCCGCAACCATGCAGCACAGCGGGGCGGCCCGCGACGGGAAGTGATGTGATTACTTGGCGGCGTCTTTTTCCGCGCTGGTGTCTTTCGCCGCGGCCTTCTTGGTTTGGGTGCTTTTCTTGGTGGCTTTCCTGGTCGACTTCTTGGTGGCTTTCTTGGTCGACTTCTTGGCGGCTTTCTTGGCGGCCTTGGGCGCATCTGCCTTGGCCCCGGCCTGATCCGGCGCGGCGGGCTGCGCCGGCGCCAGTGGCGCCTGGGGTGTCTGCGGTGCCTGCGCTGCAGCGGCGAAGGTGGTCGCGGCGAAGGCCGCGGCGATCAGGGCGGAAAGAATTCGGTTCATCTTGGCACTCCTTTTTGACATGAATGGCATCACCGGGGCGGTGTGAGCGTAGAACGCAGCCGTCACGCACATGGTTGACGGCCACCCTCGAAACACTGGTGCCGGAGGTAAGTGGTAGCATAAGTCCACGCCACGGTTTTTCTGCTTGAACATCCAGCAACTCATGCGCAATCGCTTCATCACACCGCCTGTCGCACTGGCCATGATCGCGGCCGGGTTCGCCATTGTTGCCACCGCCCGCGCCGAGTACCCGGAGCGGTTGATCCGCGCCATCGTGCCGTTTTCCACCGGCGGCACCAATGACCTTACCGCGCGCCTGATTTCGCCGCATCTGGCCAAAGTGCTGGGCCAGCAGGTCGTGGTCGAAAACCGCCCCGGTGCCGCCGGCAATATCGGCATCGAAGCCGTGGCGAAATCCGCGCCTGACGGTTACACCATCCTGTTCAGCGCGACAGCGTCGACCCAGAATCCGGCGCTGTTCCGCAAGCTGCGCTTCGATCCGCTCACCGACATCCAGCCAGTCGCCGCCATTGCCGAGTATCCCTACGCCATCATGGTCAGCGCGTCGCTGCCAGTGAAGAGCGTGCGCGAGCTGATCCGTCTCGCGCAAAAAAATCCCGGCCAGCTCAACGCGGCCGCCGGCGGCATCGGCACGCGCCTGTCGGTGGAATTGTTCCGCATTCGCCACAACATCGGCATCGAGGTGATCACGTATAGCGGCTCGGGTGCCGCCGCGCTGTCGGTGGCCACTGGCGAAACGCAGCTGGCGATCATGGACAGCTCGCCCTACCAGCCCTTCTTCAGTTCCGGACGGGTGCGGGTGCTGGCGGTGGCCAACGAACAGCGGCTGCCCAATCTGCCCGACATTCCCACCACGGCCGAAGCCGGCCTGCCTGGGTTCAAGGCTGGCGCGACTGCGGCCGTCTATGTCACCGGCAAAACGCCACCGGCCATCGTGCAAACCCTCAATGGCGCAATCAACACGGTGATCGCGCTGCCCGCGGTCAAAGATCAATTGCGCAGACAGGGCGGCAATGCCGGACCCAGCAGCGTGAGCGAACTCACCCAATGGTACCGGCGCGAAATCCAGATGTGGAAGGACATCGTCGCGCGGGCGAAGATTGCGCCGGTGGACTGATGCAAGCCGACACCTACGATTACATCATCGTCGGCGCTGGCAGTGCGGGCTGCGTGCTGGCCAATCGGCTGACCGCTTCGGGGCGTCACCAGGTGCTGCTGCTGGAAGCGGGACCGGACAGCCGTCATCCGTGGCTGCGCATTCCACTCGGCTATGGCAAGCTGTTCAGCGACCGGCGCTTCAATTGGTGCTACCAGACCGAGCCGCAACCGGGTTGTGATGGCCGCAATATCGTCGCGCCGCGCGGCAAGGTGCTGGGCGGGTCAAGTTCGATCAATGGACTGATCTACATTCGCGGCCAGACGCAGGACTTCGATCACTGGCGGCAGCTGGGCAACACCGGCTGGGGCGCGGACGATGTGCTGCCCTATTTTCGCAAGGCCGAGGACAATGAACGCGGCGCCGACGATTGGCACGGCGCGGGCGGGCCGCTTGGCGTATCCGATCTGCGCGACCGCCATCCGCTGGCCGAAGCGTATGTCGAAGCGGCTCAGCAAAGCGGCCACCCGCTGAATGCCGATTTTAATGGCGCCACGCAGGAGGGCGCGGGCTTTTATCAGACGACCATGCGCGGCGGCGTGCGTTCGTCGACCGCCGCGGCGTATCTCGCGCCGGTGCGCAAGCGGGCCAATTTGCGTGTGGTCTCAGAGGCGCTGACAACGCGCATCCTGTTCGACGGCAAGCGTGCCACGGGCGTCGAGTATCAGGCCGGCGGCGCGACGCATACGGCCACCGCGAGCCACGAGGTCATCGTCGCCGCGGGCGCGTTCAACTCGCCGCAATTGCTGCAACTGTCGGGGCTCGGCCCGGCGGATCTGTTGCGCGCCCACGGCATTCCGGTGGTGGCGGATTTGCCCGGCGTCGGCAGTGACCTCAACGACCACTTCTTCGCCCGCCTCATTCTGCGCTGCAAGGAACCACTGTCACTCAACGATGCCGTGCATCACTGGCCTCGCGGTGCGGCCGCGGCGCTGCGCTATGCCGTCTCGCGCCGCGGTTACTTCGCGATACCCGCGCTTTCGGCCGGTTGTTTTCTGCGCGCGCAACCCACCGCCGCGACACCGGACATCCAGGCCTCGCTCGGCCTGTACTCGGTGCAGAACATCGGCGAAGCCCTGCACCCGTTCTCCGGCGTGACCGCGGTATGTTGCCTGCTGCGCCCGGAAAGCCGCGGCCATGTCCGCATCAAGTCCGCCGATCCGCGCCAGGCGCCGGCGATCAACCCGAATTACCTCGCTTCCGAAAAAGACTGCGCCACCCTGGTCGCCGGCGTGCGTGCCCTGCGCCGCATCCTGCAGGCACCGGCGATGGCCCGCCACATCGCGGCAGAGGTCGAGCCCGGGCCAGCCTGCGACAGCGACGACGAACTGCTCGATTACATCCGCCGCCGCGGTTCGACCGTGTATCACCCGGTCAGCACCTGCCGTATGGGCCAGGATGCACGCGCGGTGGTGGACGAACGCCTGCGCGTGCGCGGCTTCGCCGGCCTGCGCGTGATCGATGCATCGGTGATGCCATCTTTGGTATCGGGCAACACCAATGCCGCGACCATCATGATTGCGGAAAAAGGCGCCGACATGGTGCTCGAGGACGCGGGCGCAGCACACTAACGCGGCACATTCGTTTGGCGTGCATGGGCTTTTGATTCCGTCCGAGGTGGCTGCCAAGTCCGCTGGTGATCCCGCAAGGAACCCGCTGTCCCCGCTTTCGCCACGCCGCAATCGAAGCGGTCGAGCTGGCGCGCGCGCCTACTCCGCCTTCATGCCGCGTTCCTTGACCACCGCGCTCCATTTCTTCACTTCGGCGGCGAGGAATTTGTCGGTCTCGGTCGCGGACGCGGCAATGATTTCGAAGTCGTCCTGCGCGAAGCGCTTGGCGACGTCGGGCGACTTCAGCGCTGCCTTGAGCCGGTCATTCAGTTTGCCGATGATCTGTGGCGGCGTACCTTTGGGCGCGGCTATCACGTGCCAAGCCTGGAACGCATAGCCCGGCACACCTGCTTCCGCGATGGTGGGCACTTCCGGCAGCGAGCCGGCGCGCGTTGTGCCGGTTACCGCAATGGCGCGTATGCGGCCGGAGCGGATGTGGGACACGGCGCCCGCGGTGGAGTTGAACACGATGCTGACCTCGCCGCTGAGCACTGCGACCAGCGCCGGCGCGCCGCCCTTGAAGTGCACCGGCGCCAGGTTCACTTTAGCCATGAGATTCAGCAGTTCGCCCGCGATGTGTGGATTGCTGCCGATGCCAGCCGTGCCGTAGAACAGCGAACCGGGTTTGGCGCGGGCCAGCGCGATGAGTTCTTTCACCGTGCGCACGGGCACCGACGGATGCAGGCCGAGGAAGGAGGCCTGATTCGCCATCAGCATCACCGCATCGAAATCACGCAACACCTGATACAGGGGCTTGGCCACCAGCGCGGGGTTGACCACGAACGGCATGGTGTTCGACAAAACGGTATAGCCATCGGGCGCGGACCGCGCCACCAGTTCGCTGCCGATATTGCCGGATGCGCCGCTGCGGTTGTCGACAATCACCTGCTGGCCGAAACTCTCCGACAGTTTTGCGCTGAGCGACCGCGCAATGATGTCGGTCGAGCCGCCGGCCGGGAACGGCACCACCCAGCGCACCGTCCGCGCCGGCCACGCGTCGCGTTGTGCAAGGGCACTCGCCGGCAACACAGTCAGCAGGATAAACGGCAGCAGTGCCGCACAATGGCATTTGGGTTTCAGCATGGGATATAGGGAACCAGAGTTATCGGGATACAGATCGGGAAAAAGCGGGGGCAGTGTACTCCGCACCGGTGAACGCGTCGAGCAAGCGACACGCCCCCGGGACAAAGTGCCTATGACAGGCCGCACGCCTTGCGCTACTGTTGGTTGGTGGCACAATAGCCGCCCTCGCAGACACCTTCACGGTGTCGGCGACGCCAATTCATTAACCATTATTTTCAATGAAAACAAATACTTATATATCATCAATCGTACTGGCCGGCGGATTCATTTGCGCCGGTGCCGATGCCCAGCAATACCCTGCGCGCACGGTGCAAATGATTGTGCCCTATGCCGCGGGCGGTTCCATCGACATCATGTCGCGCACGGTGGCGGCCAGACTGACCGAAATCTGGGGCCGCAATGTCGTGGTCGACAACCGGCCCGGCGCTTCCGGCATGATCGGCACCGAACAGGTCACCAAGGCCGATCCAGACGGGCACGTGCTGCTGGGCCATACCTCCTCCTACACTGGCACCGCCGCCGTGCGTGCCAAACTGCCGTTTGATCCGGCGCGTGCGATTGTGCCCGTGGCTGGGATCGGCCGCTCAGCGCTGATCATGGTGGTGCATCCCTCAGTGCCGGCAAAAACCGTGCGCGAGTTCGTCGCACTGGCAAAGAAGAATCCCAACAAACTCAATTACGGCTCGTCGGGCATCGGCGGCAACAATCATTTTTCCGGCGCGCTATTCGATATGGCCGCCGGGACGCAAATGACGCACGTCCCCTACAAGGGCATTTCCCTCGCAATGACCGCCGTGGCCTCCGGCGAGGTTGAAGTGGTGATCGCGAGCGCCGCCGCGGTGAATCCGCAGATGCGCGCGGGGCGCGTGCGCGCGCTTGGCATGAGCGGCGCCAAGCCTTCGCCGTTGATGGCCGGCCTGCCGGCAATCGCCGAATCCGGCGTACCGGGCTACCACTACGAATTGTGGTGGGGCATCTTCGCACCGGCCGGCATTCCCGCCGAGCGTCTTAACTTCGTTAACCAGTCGGTGAATAAAGCACTGGCCAGCGAGAAGATGAAGCAATTTCTTCACAATGAGAGTGCCGAACCCTGGATCGCTACGCCGCAGCAACTTGCCTCTCTGCTGCCCACGGAGATCGAGCGCTATCGCAAGATCGCCAAGGCGGCCGGTATCCCACCGCAGTAACGGTTTGTCCCGGCTCCGGCTTGACCTTTGCGGGTAGCGCGGTATCCTTGGCTGCCAAAGGTCGCGCAAAGTTCAGCGCCGGATGTCGAATCGCCCATTGCCGAAACCATTGCCGTTATTTTAGGAGACGCATCATGGATCAGAACGCCACGCCCCAACCGGGTCTGCCGCCCGGCGTCGAACTGAAGCATTTGTCGGAAATGAAGTGGGTGCCCAGCCAGTCGGGCCGCGAGAACGCCTACTTGTACGGCCACCCCAACAAGCCGGGGCCCTATATCTACGCCACGAAGTGGCCGCCCCACAGCAAGGCGTTGGCGCACAAGCACCCGGATGCGCGCTACGCAATGGTGCTGCAAGGCGTGCACTTCATCGGCTACGGCGAAAAATACGACGATGCGAAACTGCATCGTCATCCCGCGGGCACCTGGTTCACCGAGCCTGCCAATCAGGGCCATTTCGGACTGACCAAAGACGAAGGCGCCATCCTTTATTTTTATGGCATGGGGCCAAGCGCGTTCGATCCGCTGGAGTAAGGCTTGCACCGTTGTCCTTTGACCGCGCCGCTCACTCAATCATTTCCGGTGCGTCGCGGCGAGCTGGCGTGAGCGATTTCGCGCATGGCATTTAGCGAACAGGCTGCCGGCGTCTACGCCATCACCGTCACGCCGTTTCATCCCGATGGCCGCGTCGACGCGGCGTCGCTCGACCGTTCCACGGATTTCTATTTGCAAAGTGGCGTCACCGGCCTCACCGTGCTGGGCGTGATGGGCGAAGCGCCTAAGCTGGACGCACAGGAATCCATCGCCCTGGTACGGCAGGTGGTCAAACGCGCAGGCGCGACCCCGGTGATTGTCGGTGTCACCGCGCCCGGCTTCGCCCCCATGCGCACGCTCGCACGCGAGGCAATGGATGCCGGTGCCGCGGGTGTGATGATTGCGCCGCCGCACACCTTGCGCAGCGACGATCAGGTGGTGGCCTACTACCGGCAGGCCAGCGAAGCCATCGGCAGCGACGTGCCGTTCGCCCTGCAGGACTATCCGCTCGCCTTCAGCGTGGTGATGACAGCGGAGATTTTACGGCGCATTGTCACCGACAATCCGTCGTGCAAAATGCTAAAGCTCGAAGACTGGCCGGGGCTGGAAAAAATCAGTGCCGTGCGCAAACTCGAGGCCGACGGCCGCATGCGCCGCATATCCATCCTCACCGGCAACGGCGGCATGTTTCTCGATTTCGAGTTCGAACGTGGCTCGGATGGCGCGATGACCGGCTATGCCTTTCCCGACATGCTGGTGGATCTGGTAACGCTGTCGAAATCCGGGCAGCGCGACAAGGCGCATGATCTGTTCGACGCACACCTGCCGCTGATCCGCTACGAGCAGCAGCCCGGCGTGGGACTCGCCGTGCGCAAGTACCTGCTGCAAAAGCGCGGCGTCATCGCGTCCGACGCGCAGCGCAACCCCGGATCGGCGCTCACCGCCACCGCGCGTGCCGAAGTCGACTACCTGCTGTCCCGCGTCGCCCGTCACGACCCCCGCGCCCGACTGTAACCTGCCAGCGTTGCGCAGGCGCGGTAGTGGAAGTCGATGACCGTGTTACCTTCTCGGCATACCGAATTACCGCTTTTGCGTTCACTCGATGACGCGGTCGGCGTGTTCCAACACCCCGGCTGGAATGACCATCCCGAGTTCATGGGCGGTCCTCAAGTTGATCACGAGCTGGTGCTTCGCGTAAGACTCGATCGCCATATCCGCGGGTTTAGCGCCCTTGAATATGCGATCGACGTAGAGCGGCACGCGCGGATAGGTGCCTGTGTAACTGGTGCCGTAGGCCATCAGCCCGCCCGCGTCGTCCTGTCCGCCCCACAACATCGTCGGCAGGCCCCTTGCCGTGGCCATTGCCGCAACCATTTTGGCAATGGCGAATACGGCCGGGACTTCCATCACCACCAGTGCCTCGGCACGTTCACGCACCATGGCGTTGAACGCGGCGTCGAAATCAGGCTTCGGGCCGCGCACTTTCACGATTTGCGGCGTGAGGCCAACCGCGCGCGCGGCCGCCGCGTTGGCACGCTGGCCCGGGTTGAAACCGCTGGCGTCGGCACCGGGCGTGTCCGCGTCGGCGAGAATCGCGACCCGCGCCAGCTTCGGCATTACTTGCTTGAGCAATGCCATCTGCCGCACGGGAAGTTCGGGATCGTGATTGGTGACGCCCGTGAGATTTCCCCCGGGCCGTTCGAGCGTCGCTGCGACGCCTATGCCCACCGGATCGGCAACCAGCGCAAACACGATAGGGATGGCGCTGGTCGCATGGCGTGCCGCATTGGTTGGCGGTCCACCGTAGGTGACCAGGATGTCCGCGCCTTTGCCGACCAGTTCAGCCGCGAAGCCCGGCAGGCGGTCGAGCTGCCCTTCCGCCGCACGTATGTCGTAGACGACATTGGCCCCTTCGACATAGCCGAGTTGCGTCAAACCTTCGCGCAGGGATTCGGTTTCCGCGCTGGGATTGGTGCGGTTCAGCAACACGCCAATCCGGAAAATTTTGCTGTCGAGGCCATGCATGGCGCGAAATTCCGGCGATTGATTCACTCCGGCGCGATGTTCAGTTCTCCAAGCGGATATTCGCAGCCTTGGCCACGCGTTTCCACTTCGCCAGTTCCTGCCGCATATGCGTTTCGAGATTCGACGGCGTGCCGCCGAGGATGTCGGCACCCACCGCCGCAAAGCGTTCACGCGTACTGGGCATCGCCAGCGTCTTGTTGCCGGCGGCGTTGAGTTTGGCGATGATGTCGCGTGACAATCCCGCCGGACCTGCCAGCGCGGTGAAGGTACCTGCCTCGCAATTTTTCAGGCCGCTTTCAGTCATGGTAGGCACATCCGGTATGATCGCGTTACGTTTATCGCCCGCAACCACCAGCGCGCGCAATTTGCCGCTCTTGATGTAACTGCTGGAGGCGCTGAGCTGGTCGAACAGCATGTCGACCTGCCCGCCCATCAGATCGACCAGCGCCGGCCCGGCACCCTTATATGGCACGTGCACGAACTTGACGCCGGTTTCCAGCTGAAACAGTTCGCCGGCAAGCTGGTTGGTGGTACCGTTACCTGCAGACGCCATGGTCATTTTGCCGGGACGGGATTTGGCCGCGCCGATGAAGTCCTTGACCGACTTCGCCGGGTTGCCGGGATTCACCACCAGCACAATCGGCACGTACGACAGCAGCGTGATCGGCGCCAGGTCCTTCACCGGATCGTACGGCATTCTGGCCTGCAGCGCGGGCAGCACCGTCAGCGTGCCGCTGGAGGCAACCACCAGACTGTAGCCGTCGGGGGCCGATTTCGCCACGAGGTCGGTGCCGATAATGCCGCCCGCGCCGCCACGATTGTCGACCACAATCGATTGCCCGAGCAGTGACGTCAAGCCCGGCGCGATGGTGCGCGCAGTGATGTCGATGTTGCCACCCGGCGGAAACGGTACGATTAGCCGAATCGGGCGTGCGGGGTA